>CP040681.1 GCA_005954745.1 Halostella pelagica | reverse complement strand
GAACTCCGTTGATCGTAGATGCCAAGGTCGAATCAACTCAGAGAGGTCAGTGCGGATGCAGCGATAGGTCGATCCGGATGGAACATCTGCTTAAAGTTGTAACCACACGCAGTCAAATAGGGCCGGAGTTACTTGGAGAACCACGAGGAAACACAATCGTATCGTGTCCCGGTGGAACGGCGCAGTATCAGGTAACAAACTGTGATGGAATTGGTCTGGTTCCGTAACTGTGGCACAATTACGTTTCGATTAAACTGGAAGTAAGCGGGTAATTCAAGGTTGACTATACACACGAATTAAGGATACCAGACGCTAACATCGGACAATATGACTGAAGTATGGGATGAGATCGGGTTCGTTATTAGCTCACGGTATCGCGTCGCCGTCTTAGAACGATTAGCAGAGGGCCCAGCAACGCCGTCCCAGATCGCCACTGACTCAGAGCTATCGATCGCGCATATCTCACGGAGCCTACGACGACTGCGGGAACGTGATCTCGTCGAACTTCTCGTTTCAGAGGACAGGAAGAAAGGACGCGTGTACGGGATTACGGACCGCGGCGAACAGATCTGGAGTCAGATCCAATCCGAGAACATGCTCGAAGAATAAAAGGCGACTGGAGAGTGGCTCCTAGTTCCCGTCTTGCTTTCTGCGTCGTCCTGTATATCGTATCAGAACACAGTAGCGACACGTAACCGGCAGTATCGTGACGAGTATCCTGTCAGGCGGGTTCGGGTCAGATATTTCGCGCGACATCGCGACAGTCTTCGCTGACGTGCGCCCGAATAGAGTTTCAGCAATGCATCAGCGACGTTCAACAATGGTTAGCATCAGCCCCTGCCCGTTCTCGAAGGAGACAGCATCGCAGAAGCGGCGGTTTCTCGTGTCTTTCACGGGCGAAGAATTACCGCAGGAGTAGCGTCACTATCACTTGCACACTGATAGTAGTGCTTGCAACGATTTATACCACTGGCCATGCTCACGAGGGAGATCTAAGTCGGTGTGGGATTGCAAGCACTACTAGAATTAGCGTCGTACCAGCGCGAGAGCACAGATAAAGATTAAAGAATAGTTTCTAGATTTCATCAGGGATTTAGATACAGATAGAGGGGCCCCGTTCAGTCTCCTGCCTCCTCGTCATCGGCATCAGGAACGAGCATTTCAGGTTCGCGCTTATAGGTTGGAGTCTCTGCAAACTGACGGATCCGTTCCCAATCGCCTCGTGACAATCGCTGCGTCATTAGACTCGGATTTCGCCCCTTCGGTAAAAAAGGGTAATGGTGGTTCAGGGTAGTAAGAGGGACAAACCCTCCACAGGGAGTTACTACTCGGACCGCGACATGGTACTTTCGTCTACCACCGGTATGACTGAAACGTCCTTCATCGGTGTGTCTGAAGCGTATTTGCGGTGCTACGGGTACCTATGAGCGAACGAGAGACCCCGTCTGAAGGGATTCATTCGTCGTGTTCGACGAGGATACGCCCGTCCGAGTAGACAGTAACAGTACAGTCCCATTCGGAGAACGTTAGCGAGGACATACTGTCTCCGTCCATAGAATCGAAGAGGGAGTTGAGCGCGTCCGGGTCGAGGATTTCGTTGAGAGACGGGGAGAGGTCAAGTGGATCGACATCTAACGCCTCTGCGACAGTCATTACGACGGAAGTCCCGATATCACTCCCTCCAGAAACCGGGTCATACGATACAGTCGTTCGATTTCTGTCGCTCGAATCGTCAGCTGTTGTCTGTCGAGTGTCGGCAGTTATGTCGTTAATCATAGATGATCTGGTCGTGGTCCACTCCTTGGTATTTTAGAGTGCTCCTATAAAACTTCCCCAATATATCTCGTCGAACCCCCCGAAATGGTATCAAAGGTAAGGTATACGTTTCGAGAAGTGCCGTCCATAGTCGAGTAACCTTCACTTAAGCGAAGCGCGACTTCCTGCGCTGAGCATGATCTATCCGGATCCGCATGAGCGGACTGACCTTTGGTCTGTTTGACGAAGAGGGATCCGAGCGGAGTCTATCCCTGATACCGTCTGTACTGATGTCTTACCGGTGTAACCAGTTCTCCCCGGTACTGTAAGCTCCTCTTACTCAGAAAAATCGCGGTTGCTATCCCCGGACAAACGGGAAAACCACGTTGAAGGACTCCGAACTTCGAACTGAACCGGGGGCACCGTATTACAGTAATATATTTGTAAATATAATCAGCCAGTAATCGGTGTCCGGTGTTCCCAGATACTGCCACACCCCGTTTCCGGTGAAATCCGTACTGTTCACCGCTAACCAGGTGTCAGATCAGAGACGCACACACCACGTTTCCGGTGAAAGGCGGATCTTCGTCGGTGCTGGTGTCCCGACTCGGCTACTACAGCAACGAATCGACGAGTCGAGTATCGACAGGAGTGTACCTGTAAACCGAGACAATCACGTGCCGCTTTCTCACGGAGACACACACACCACGTTTCCGGTGAAATAGGGTTTGGACGGGGGCGGGGTGGGGTGGACACGATGCAAGGGACAAATGGAAAGCAGCTATCGCAAACCTTCTAGGTATTGTCAATATCCTCAGCTGACTTAACCAAGTGGTTATAAGTGCCTGCATAGCCTACAGTCCATTAACTTAATCGATTTTAGAGAAAAAAGAGACTTTTAGTCGATTGACTGACTCCATTTCCACTCGAAAGAAACCCTCAGACAGTGACTCTAGACAACGGGTGGATTCCTTGAAACGAGCTTCCGGGTATGTGTCGTGGTCCACGGTGTTTCAAACGGCCTATGGTGTTCTCTATTGACCTACGGTCTTTCACAGCGGTCTCGGCCTACGGCGCTTCATTGCAGTTCTCGTAACGGACGTGCTAGCACAAATACGAAACCTACGCGAGTTCGAGACGGTCTCCGGTCGCGTTCTCACACCACGTTTCCGGTGAATCGCTGCCATTGTCAAGAAAAACCCGGTAAACAGCGTGCGTTTGGGACTGATCAGTTCTCACTCCGGTGGTTTGACGCAGTTTTCTGATGAACAGACCTCGTTTCCGATGAACGAAAACCCCCGTTTCGGCTCCCCCACCCCCACCCAAAACCCCATTTCACCGGAAACGTGGTGTGTGTGTCTCCCGGGATAACTATAAGTGCGTTTCACCGGAAACGTGGTGTGTAACTCAACTATGTCCGAATCTGCCGACGACCTCTTCACACGGGAGGACCCGATATTCGCCAACAAGGAACTGTTAGAGATCAATCACCTCCCCGAAGAGGGTCGTATCGTCGGCCGAGACGACGAAATCGCGGATCTCGCGAACGCAGTAAACCCGGCTATTTTCGGCCAGAGCCCGAGCAACGTTCTCATTTACGGCAAAACCGGGACTGGGAAATCCCTCTGTGCGAAACACATCTCTCAGCGACTCGTCCGCGTCGCAAGTGACGAGGGCATCGGTGCGGCGTTTGCATACGTCGATTGTGCGCAGGACAGTACAGAGACACAGGCGGTCCAAACGATAGCGAGCAGGCTCAACGAACCCGACTCGACAGGTGTCAAGATCCCCGACAAGGGTCTCAGTACGTCGACGTACTACAAGCGCCTCTGGGGACTGCTCGACGAACAGTACGACGTCGTTCTGATCATCCTCGACGAAGTTGATAAGCTCGACGACGACGACATTCTGATGCAACTTTCCCGTGCAGGCGAGGCCGGCAAACTCGACCACTGTAAGCTCGGTGTCATTGGTATCAGCAACAAGATAAAGTACAAGGACCGGATGGACGAACGAGTCAAGAGCAGTCTCTGTGAACGCGAGTTCGTCTTTCCGCCGTACGACGCAACGCAACTTCGGTCGATCATGGAAGCTCGAAGCGACGCCTTCCGGGACGGCGTTCTCGATTCGTCGACGATACCGCGCGCCGCGGCGCTCGCCGCTCGCGAACACGGCGACGCCAGGAAGGCGATCGACATCCTCCGGTACGCGGGCGAGATCGCCCAGTCCGGTGGGTCCGAAACGGTCCGAGAGGAGTTCGTAGTGCAGGCACGAGAGCGGGCCGAAACCGACAGGTTCCGCGAACTCATCCGCGGTTCGACGCCTCACTCCAGATACGTTTTGCAAGCACTCGCCGTCCTCGCGCTCAACCAGCCGGAAGCTGACGGGTTTCGGACTACGCGCATCTACGACGTTTACGAAGAGGTTTGCCGACAGGAAGGGTCGGAACCGCTGTCGCTCCGGCGCGTCCGCGACCTGCTGAAAGAACACGCCTTCCTCGATATCCTCGAACAGTCCCGGCGTAGCGGTGGAAGCGCCGAAGGAAGTTACACGGAACACCAACTTCTGGAAGACCCCGACGTGGTGAAGAAGGTCCTCATCGAGACGGATCAGGAAGACGACTAATAGTAAGCTGAGAACACAAGACGACTAATAGTAGAGTGGAGAACACACCACGTTTCCCGTGAAATGCCGTCCAGAACCCCCACAACGCTTCATCTGTCGGTGCAGATCTGTACCAGTAGTTCTGTACGTCTCGATTACTCACCAGCTCTGAGAGCACTTCCCTGCGGTCTCTCGTGCCCAGTTCGAACGGATCCAGTTCCGCGTCATCGGCTGAACTGGGGTTCGATCCGTATCCGAAATCTGCCGGGGTAATACCCGAGTGCGCCGCCGTCGTTTTGGGTCCCGACGCCCCACGCCCAGCCGTCGTTTCGGGTCCCGATGCCCCACGCCCAGCCGCTGTTCCGACCTCGGTTGTGAACTCGTCCGAGGCCCTTCGAACCCATACAGAGAGGTTCCTGAGCTGTGTTGGAGTGGCTATCGCACCGGACCGACGTTCCCAGTCCGTGGGATATGACGGCTTCAGCGTGTGAAACCCAGCTACTTCCGAGGCTGAGGAACCTCGATGTTCCCAGTGTATGAGAATTCCGATGACGGTATTAGTGTCCCGTCACGTATCTTGGGATACACCATGACCGAAAACGGTACGCGCGGCGGTATGGGCCGCAGGGATTTGCTCAAGGCGACCGGTGCGGCCGGTATCGCAACGGCCGCGCCAGCGGCGGCCGGTCGGGCACGAGCGCAGGAGGACGGCTTCGGAAACTGGTTCGAGAACGTCGGCAACTACGACGGAATTCAGGACCAGACCGGAACCGACCAGGTGACCGTCACCGTTGGGAGCCAGGCGAACGGCGGGAACTTCGGTTTCGACCCGGCGGCTATCCGGGTCGACCCTGGGACTGAGATAGTCTGGGAGTGGCGTGCGGGGAGCCACAACGTCGTTCACCAAGACGGCGATTTCGAGAGCGAACTCACCAACGAGGAGGGGTTTACCTTCACGCAGACGTTCGAAGAAGAGGGTATCAACCTGTACTTCTGTTCCCCCCACCAACAGACTGGGATGAAAGGCGCTGTCGTCGTCGGCGACATCGAGGTCGACGAGGGCTCCGCGGCGAACGGTAACCAGGAGGGCGACGAGGGAGGGAACGGTGAACAGGAAGACGGCGGCAATACGGGTTCGACCGAAACGATGTTGATCGGCGCTAGCATGCTCGCCGCGTTCCTCTCGCCTATCGCCTTCGCGATCTTCCTGTTTTCCCGAGGCGATCGGACCGATAACGAGCCCACAGCGTACAGGTGAGCAGGTGACCTAGGCGAACAGCCGGTCGTTACGCCCCCGTCGAACAGCCGACTGTCACGCCCCCGTCGAACAGCCGAAGTCAAACCCGTTTCCGAGGACGCTACGGATACATCCAGTCCGATCTCGGGATACTACACGCTAGGATACCTCACTCCGTGCCCGCTCGATTAGCGCGGTAGGGTCCGGTCGCCGCAACCCGCAAGCCGTTTGTTTCCGCCGCCGTAACGGTCGGTAGTGACTGATTCAGCGGATTTCGACGCGGTGACGCTCGACGCGTTCCACGACGTGTTAGAGGACGCGGACCGTCCAGTCGTGACGGCGAGCGAGGTCGCGAAGACGCTCGACTGCTCGCAGGCCGAAGCCGTCGACGCCCTCGCGGCCCTCGCGGATGGGTCCGATGTCGAACGTCTCGACGTGGAGACGGACCCGGTCATCTGGTTCCCGACCGACTGGGCGGCAGTGGCGGAGAGAGAACGAGTCGTGCTCTTCCCCGAACGTCGAGAGATAGTCGTCGACAACCCGACGCAGTTCACGCGGGCGCAACTGTCGCAGTTCGCACACCTCGCGGACACGAACAGGGAAGGCGGATACGTGTACGAACTCCGCCGCGAGGATATCTGGCAAGCGCCGTACGACTCGCTTTCCGGCCTGTTGCAAACGGTCCGTCAGGTCGTCCCGAACTCTTCTTCCCACGTCGAGGAGTGGATCGAGGACCAGTGGAAGCGGGCCCACCAGTTCACCCTGCGGACCCACGAGGACGGCTACACCGTCCTCGAAGCCGCGAGCGACGACCTGATGGGAAACGTCGCACGCCAGAAACTCACCGACGACGAACTGCGCGCGCCCATCGACGACGACATCTCGTGGGTCGCGGAGGGGCGCGTCGCGGCGGTCAAGCGGATCCTCTACGAAGCGGGCTACCCTGTACAGGACGAACGCGATCTGGACGAGGGTGACGAACTGGATATCGATCTCAACGTCGACCTTCGGGGTTATCAGAGGGAGTGGGTTCGGGAGTTCACCGACGTGAAGTCTGGAGTCCTCGTCGGTCCGCCTGGTAGCGGAAAGACGGTCGCCGCCATGGGGATACTCGAGGCGGTCGGCGGCGAGACGCTGATACTCGTGCCGAGCAGGGAACTCGCTACCCAGTGGCGCGACGAACTGCTCGCGCGAACGACGCTCACCGCGGACCAGATCGGCGAGTACCACGGCGGGAAAAAGCAGATCCGGCCAGTCACGATCGCCACCTACCAAACCGCAGGGATGGACAGACACCGACAGCTGTTCGACGAGCGCGAGTGGGGACTCATCGCGTACGACGAAGTGCACCACGTGCCGGCGACGGTGTATCGGCGTAGCGCGGACTTACAGACCAGACACCGCCTCGGCCTGTCGGCGACTCCAATCCGGGAGGACGACCGCGAGAAGGACATCTTCACGCTCATCGGTCCGCCGATCGGTACCGACTGGGACTCGCTGTTCGATGCCGGGTTCGTGCAGGAACCCGAAGTCGAGATACGGTACGTCCCCTGGGACACCGACGAGCGACAGCAGGACCACGCGAACACCAGCGGCCACGACCGCCGCCAGATAGCGGCGACTAACCCCGCTAAACTCCGGGAAGTTCGCCATCTGCTCGCGACTCACCGCGACGCGAAGGCGCTGATATTCGTCGAGTATCTCGACCACGGCGATGCGCTCGCGGAGGCGCTGAACGTTCCCTTCCTCAGTGGCGAGACCCGCCACGCTCGCCGCGAGAAACTGCTCTCCGAGTTCCGGCACGGAAAGCGAGATACGCTCGTCATCTCGCGGGTGGGCGACGAGGGGATCGACTTGCCCGACGCTGACCTCGTACTCGTCGCGTCCGGTCTCGGCGGGTCACGCCGACAGGGTGCCCAGCGCGCGGGTCGTGCGATGCGTCCGGCGGGCAACGCTCTCGTGTACGTGCTCGCAACGCGGGGGACCACCGAAGAGGACTATGCGAAGCGACAGGTCCAACACCTCTCCGCGAAGGGAATCCGTGTACGCGAACAGGACGCCGAAACGGCCGAATAAGCCGAACCCGGGCCGAACAGAGTTTCGTCCGGTGAAAATGGTAACTCTATTTACCTAGGACTATATTTGAATGAGTGGTAATAAAGTTCACACTTTGCGAAAACAATATTTGTTTAGGATATAATCATTGATGCCATGGAACCGGGCTCTCCGCGGCCGACTGTACTCGTCGTCGACGATGACGATCAGGTGCGAGATCTGTACACGACGTGGCTGGCCGAGGAGTACACAGTCCACACCGCGAAAAGCGGGGCCGAGGCTCTGGAGACAGTCGACGGCGGTGTCGACGTGGTGCTGTTAGATCGTCGGATGCCTGATATGCCTGGTGACGACGTACTGACAGAAGTCCGAACTCTCGGCCACGACTGCAGGGTTGTCATGCTGACCGCGGTCGATCCCGATATGGATATCATCGACATGGAGTTCGATGACTACGTTACGAAACCCGTCTCCGAGACGGAACTCGTCCAAACCGTCGAGACGATGATCGCACGGAGCAACTACGGCGAACAGCTACAAGAGTATTTCGCGGTCGCGTCGAAGCGAGCGACGCTGGAGACGGAACTGACCGAAGAGGAACTGTCCGCGAGCGACGAGTACGCACAACTGGTCGAACAGGCCGAAGAGCTTCGGGACAGTCTCGACCGTCTGCTCTCTGATTTGACCCGCTACGAGGACTTCGACAGCGCATTCTCTGAACTGTGACCCGGGAACGACGGTGTCGAGGACGGGTTCTCCGAAGCTAACAGCGGATACACGGTGTGTGTCTGTGGCTGGATCACCGAGTTCTAGTCAGAGCGGATACGGCAAGCACTCTTAACCAACATTTCGAACGAACGTTGGTTAAGGCAGTACGAGACACACCACCGTTTCCGCTGTCTCCCGGTCAAAACACTAACTGACCAACTGTGACACCTGTACGAATCTCTTCGAGTGCTAGTAGGGCCTCTCACTCGCTCAAAGACCCGAAACTACCCGAGAAGGGGATGTCGATATATCCGAACCGAACGCCGATAACAACGGTGAACCGTCGACACGGTTATATCTCGCGGATGTGAAAGGCCATCGATGGCGAAACGGCTCTCGACCGGCGTAACGGCCATCGACCGGAACATCGGCGGCGGTGTGTTCGCGGGCAGTATCGTGGTACTGCTCGCGGACCCCGACAGCCAGAGCGAGCCGTTGCTTCACGAGTTCATGGAGGAGCGTCCCACCGCCTATATCACGACACTTCGCACGGAAGCGGCCGTTCGCGACGACCTGGACCGAAGCCTTCGAAACAACGATTACACGGTCCAGTACGCGGGTATCGACACGCCTATCGACAACGCCAACCGCGTCGTTCAGCAGGTCGACGGCCAGGCGAACGTGGTCGTCGATACCCTGAACCCGCTCGAAGCTACCGGCGAGCGGAACCGGTACGTTAACTTCCTGAACCAGTTCAAAACACATCTCGTCAACACGGGGGGCGTCGGCGTGCTCCACTGCACCGGACTGGACGCACCGGCGCTGCGCGAAACGACGCTCACCATCGCCGACGCGGTCTGGAGACTTGAGATGACGGTGAAGGGTAACTCCGTCGAGAACTTCCTGCGGGTGTCGAAACTCCGTGGCGGCGACCCCGCCGACGAGACGATCAAACTCGACCTCGGCGAGGAGGTTGCGGTCGACACGAGCCGGGATATCGCGTGAGCGATCTGGCCTCATCCGCGTTCTGGCTCTCTCGGTTCCCCTCTGAAATAATGGCGGGCACGTACCACGCATTGGAATCTCCGGAACCCCACCGGTTCCGAAGCTATCTCAACTATCGCCCGAGAACGAAGTGAGATATCGCAACGCAGTTCGTGAGATTATCATGTCGGGTACCAGTTCGCGAAAATATGAAGTCGGACGGCAGTTCGTGAACGTGTCGTGAAAGAGAGACACCGACACTCCTAGTTTCCGGTGAAAACGGTTCTGGGGGCCCTCAACAATATCGGAAAGGGTAGTTACCGATAGGTATCGGCGTACCGGAACTTCCTTGCTCCGGCGTTACTCCGAGACGCCCCGGGTCGCCGTCGCCTTGAACGATGCGACGACCGTCCGTTCGGGCTCGAGTCCGAGTTTCTCGACGCTACCGCAGGTCACCAGCGCTAACAGGGGCGTTTCTGCGCCGATGTCCACCTCGACGCTCGCGACCGCTTCGCCTTCACCGACGGTTAGAACGCTCCCCGTGAACTGATTTCTGGCGCTCGTTTCCGTGGGTGCCGGCGTGTCGTCGGGCGCGGTGAGCGTGACCGCATCCGAGCGAACGCTGACCGCGACTGCCGTCACGTTCGGCGGCACCAGCGCACAGATCCGTCCCGCGTCGGTATCGACGGTCGCCAGTTCCCCTGTCCGCTCGACGACCCGGCCAGAAAACACGGACTCCTCGACGGCGGCGACGCCCGCAAACGCCGCTTCGAGGCGGTCGAACCGCGACAGCAGTGAGCGGGCGTTCTCCGTCAGTTCGCTGCCGCCGCCGTCAGCCCCGCCTCGCTGGCGGTCTACGAGGGGACCGATGGCGGCTTCGAGGTCGACGATCCGCTGTTGCATCCGGGCGTACGACCGTCCGAGTTCTCCCGAGGCGCGGTGGATCGACCCGTGTTCGTCGACACCACGGAGCAGTTCGACGTCTCGCTCGTCGACCGTCGCGCCGTCGACCGTCAGCCGCGTCTCGAAACTCCGCTCCATTCCTTCGGAGACTGTACCGCGCCGCCGTACATATCGCTGGCGTCTCCGGTGCCAGTCCGTCTGCTGTCCCGGTGTCGGTCCACTAGTCCGCTTGCCGTCCCAGTGGCAGTCCGCCTACCGTTCCAACGGTCAATCCGGCACTTCGTCTGCCGTACCAGACTCAGTACACCAGTTCGCCATCGACGAACTTCGCCGTGCGGATATCGTCAGGGTTCTCGAACACCTGTTCTGTCGGCCCGACTTCGATTATGCGCCCGTCGAGCAACACTGCGACGCGGTCTGCGATCCGCCGGGCCTGGTGCATGTCGTGGGTCGCGACCGCCACCCCGATGTTCCGGTCGCTGGCCGCCAGGACCGCGTCTTCCAGTACCGACGTGTTACGTGGGTCCAGGTCGGAGGTCGGCTCGTCCAACAGGAGTACGTCCGGGTCGTACGCCAGTGCCCTGGCGAACGAGACGCGCTGGGCCTCGCCGCCGGAGAGCGAGGGGGCGTGCTGGTCTGTCTTATCGGAGAGCCCAACGACGTCGAGCGCCTCTCGGACGGCGTCTGGAGTTCCGTTCTTCCGGACCGCCCCGCGGACGCTGCTCCGCAGTCGTTCCCGCCACGAGCGCCGCACTCGGAGGCCGTACGCGACGTTCCGGCTCACGCTGGCGTCGAAGAGACTCGCATCCTGGAACACCATCCCGATACGTCTTCGGAGCGCGAGACGCTCGCTCTCGGTCGCCGTCCAGACGTCTGTCCCGTCGTACGTTACCGTCCCCTCGTCTTGCCGTTCGAACAGCGCCAGGATCCGCAACAGCGTCGTCTTCCCGACACCCGACGGGCCGACGATCCCGACGACTTCGCCAGCATCGATGTTCAGGGAAACACCCTGGAGGACGGGGGTCCCGTCGTATCCGTGTTCGATACCGGCGGCGCGGAGACTCACCGTACCGTCCCCCCGTCACCGAGACGCATGACTAGCGCGTTCACGACCAGAACCAGCACCAGTAACACGGCCCCGAGTACCATTGCGGTGTCGTAACGACCCTGGCGCGCCTCCTGTCGGATCGCCGTCGTCAGCGTTCGCGTCTTCGAGATGCCGTTCGCGCCGGCGATGTTCCCGCCGACGATGAGTACCGACCCGACCTCGCTGATCGCCCGGCCGAACCCGGCGAGTACTGCGGTCGCGAGTCCGTAGCGCGCCTCCTTGACGACGACCAGGGCGACGTCGAGTCGCGTGCCGCCCATCGCGTAGGCGGCGTCGCGAACGCTCTCGTCGACGCTCGACACCGCTGCGAGACTGATCCCCGTGATAGGCGGCGTCGCCAGAATGACCTGCGAGATGATCATCGCCTCCTTCGTGAAAACGAGGTTCAGATGGCCGAGCGGGCCCTGATTCGACACCGTAAACAGGACGACCAGTCCGACGACGACGCTCGGAAACCCCATCCCCGTGTTGATGACAGCCGTCACGAGGCGCTTCCCGATGAAGTCGGTGAATCCGACGACCAGCGCGATGGGGAGGCTCACGAGCGTGCTGAGAAACACCGCGATACCGCTGACGTACAGCGAGACGCGGATGATGCTCGTGACGTACTGGCTCTCGAACGGGAAGTCAGCGAAGAGTGGTCCCCTTCCGACCGAGAGATCGACGATCAGTGGCCCGATATCGACGGCCGCCTCGACGCTCATGCACGCTCGTCTGAATCGTCAGCACTCCAACCTTCCGGAACGTACTGTTCGAAATCCGGGTCCTCGGAAAGTGCTTCGGGGAAGAACAGCTGTTCGCCGTTCGCGGTGTACTCCGCGATGCGTTCTTGTCCCTCGGGACTGGTGATGTATCCGATGTACGCCATGGAGAGGTCGTAGTTCACGTTCTCGTGAACTGCGGGATTGACTGCCATGATCCCGTACGGGTTCGATAGCGAGTCCGGACCGCCTTCGATCGGCCCCTGGACCAGAATAACGAGGTTGCTATCAGCACGCCGCGAGAGGTAGGTGCCGCGGTCGGAAAGCGTGTACCCGGACTGCTGGTTCGTCATGTTCAGCACTTGGCCCATCCCCTGTCCGGTTTCCTGATACCAGTCGCCGCCGGGATCGACGCCCGCCTCGTCCCAGAGCGCTAACTCCTTGGTGTGGGTCCCGGAGTTGTCGCCGCGGGAGACGAACGTCACTTCTTCCTCGGCGATAGTCGCTAGCGCCTCCGTCGCCGACTCCATCCCCGCTATTCCCGCCGGATCGTCCTCGGGCCCCACGATGACGAAGTCGTTGAACATGATGTCACGCCGGTTGACGCCGTACCCTTCTCGCATGAAATCGTCTTCGAGCGAACGCGCGTGGACCATCACCACGTCGGAATCGCCGTTACGTGCCGTTTCGAGGGCGGCACCCGTTCCCTTGGAGATGGCGTCGACAGTCACGCCGTACATGTCCTGAAACGGCGCGTTCAGTTCGTCCAACAGCCCAGTGTCGTAGGTGCTCGTCGTCGTCGTGAGCGTGAGCGTCTCGCCGGTGACGCCAGCCTCCCCGTCGTTCTGTCCGAACGCCGTACATCCCGCCAGTCCCGTGGTCCCGACTCCAAGTGCCGCGACGAACTCGCGTCGTTGTATCTTCATGGAAATATCGATCCCTCCGTAGGTAAAAAAGCGTTTAGGTAGCGTAACCGAATGTCGTTATCGTACAGCAGTAGTAAAGCACAGGTCGATCTAAACCCGACACAGCACTGAACCAGAGACGAATTGCGGAACCGATCCGTGAACCGCCGTAATCGATAGCGGTTACCTCGAAACGAACTCGAACTCGGTTGTATCGCCGACTGTCGTCCCCCCGTCGACGGCTTCGACGCGGAGTACAACATCTCGAACTGCCCCACACCCACGACTGACGAACTCTTTCCACTCGTCGCCTGGCGAGACCGGACCGTCTCTCGCTCGACGGAGATACGAGCGGTATGTGTCGATCTCCAGTTCGTTGCGGCTCCGCTCGTCCTCCGGGTACGAGAGGATGATTCGGACTGCGAGGGTGTCTGTCATTGAGTGGTTCTCCGAGGCGGTCATTTATCGAATTTCTCCCGCTCCGATACACACATCCGTGGTGACGTATTGGGAAAGAACCATCGTTGTGGCATCCTGGAACGATATTGCTTTAGAACGGTGAGAGAGACCTAGGGGTGAAGGGACACCAAACTGGGGTTTCAATCGCTTTCTCCCGGATCAATAGCGCCGATCATTACATGGTCGGCAAAATGTTGCCATGGTGGTTCTGAAACACACCCACACCACGGGTTCCGCTGTCACCTGCAGTACCTATACGGTAAAATCTGGACTATGTATATATTAAATCACGGGGTCTTAGTTGAGTTTAACGCTATTACTATTTAAAATTTCTGTATAATAATGCCGCGACTATAATTTGGACGATTTTAGTACGGAGGTAACGGGAGCAGTTTAATGCGGAGATAACAGAAGCGGTGGTGTGCTTTTTCTACGATGTCGGCGTTAGAACTCACTGTCTCTCTTCTTTCGGGACGGACAGCGGAACCCGTGGTGTGGGTGTGTGGTCGACTGTCCGACAACGGAACCTATGGTGTCGGGGGTTTAAAAGTAAACACGGACAGCGGAAACAGCGGAACCAATGGTTAAGTGCCCTCGTTGAGACGACGGACATATGAGTGACTTTGAATTCAAGCCCACCTCGTCTATCTTCAAAAACAGAGATGCACTGACTGAACATTGGACTCCGGACCAACTTGTCGGGAGAGATGAGGAACTCCGGGAGTATCATACCACTCTTCAGCCCATCATCGAGAACGAAATTCCGTCGAATGTCTTCCTTTACGGAAAAAGCGGTGTCGGGAAAACAGCCGCAACGCGGTTTCTCCTTCAACGTCTCAAGCGTGATGCAGCGGACGTACAGGATCTTAACTTGCATACAATCGAAATCAACTGCGACGGATTGAATTCCTCGTATCAGACGGCCGTACAACTGGTAAATAAACTCCGCACGCCTCGGAACCAGATTTCCGACACCGGTCATCCGCAGGCGGCTGTCTACCGATTCCTGTTCGAGGAACTCGGCGATCTCGGCGGCACCGTACTGATCGTCCTCGACGAAGTTGACCACATTGACGACGATTCGCTGCTGTACAAACTCCCTCGGGCCCGGTCGAACGGAGATCTACAGGACGTGAAACTCGGGGTCATCGGGATTTCGAATGATCTCACGTTCCGCGAACAGCTCTCGTCGAAGGTCCGATCGAGCCTCTGTGAGAAAGAGGTCTCGTTCAGCGCATATGATGCTCAGGAACTACGGCAAGTCCTCCGCCAGCGGAAGGATGTCGCATTCGAAAACGATGTTCTCGAAGACGGTGTAATCGAACTGTGCGCTGCATTCGGTGCGAAAGATTCTGGTGACGCCCGGCAGGCGCTCGATCTCCTACTCGAAGCGGGGGATATGGCCCGAGCTGAGGACGCCGATTCAGTCACTGAGGATCACGTTGACCGGGCGCGCGAAAAGCTCCAGACCGATCAAGTTGAGAAGGGAATTTCGAACTCCCCCGAACATGGTCAGTACGTCCTCTACTCGTTGACGTTGCTTCACGAGGACGAGAAAACGCCAGCCAAGACGAAAGAGGTCCGCGAGATCTACAAGGTTGTTTGCGAACGCCACGGAGTCGATCCTATTTCGACCCGTTCTGTTCGGGAACACCTTGCTGAACTCAATCAACTCGGTATTACTTCGTCAACTATCGTAAACCGCGGCGTTGAAGGTGGGAAATACAAACAGCATTCGTTGGATCAATCGGTCACGAGCATCCGTGCTGGACTGACAACCTTGCCGGACGATGCCTAGTCCACACCATGAGTTCCGCTGTTAGTACGTACTGACATTGTTTATATCAACCACGCACCCTCCCAGAATACCTTGAGAGGCGGATAACGATCTCGTTGCGATCCCGCGCTGTCGATTCAGCGCATCTGTATCGCAGTTTGACGATGACGGGATGTATTAGTCCCGATGCCCCCACCGACGGCCTTCCTCGTCGTAACGTGCCTCGGCGATACGATTGAACTGGTCCTGCGACAGCGAGATGTCCGTCGCGCCGGCGTTCTCCTCCAACTGATCGGTCGTGCGCGCACCGACGATCGGCACGCAGGTGAACTTCTCCTGGTCCATTAGCCAGCGGAGGGCGACCTGCGCGGGCGTCCCATCGGCCTCGTCGGCGACAGCGCGGATCTCGTCTAACACCTCCCATCCGCGGTCAGAGACGTAGTACTCCTCGAACTGCGGGTCGATGTCGCCGCGGGAGTCGTCGGGAGCGACGACGCTGTCGCCGTCGCGCTCGTATTTGCCGGTGAGAAAGCCGCCGGCAAGCGGCGAGTACGGGCACACTGCGAGGTCCTGGTCGGCACAGACGTCGAGATAGTCCACCACGTCGTCCCTGTAGGCGGCGTGAAACATCGGTTGGGTCACGTCGAAGCGCTCCCAGTCGTTGACATCGCTCTTCCAGAGCGCCTTCGTCAGCTTCCAGGCGGCCATAGTGCTCGCGCCGAGATGGTTTACCTTGCCCTCGCGGACGAGGTCAGTCAGCGTGGTAAGCGTCTCCTCGACCGGCGTCTCGTCGTCCCAGCGGTGGATGTAGTAAACGTCGAGGTAGTCGGTACCGAGGCGGTCGAGGGTCCCTTCGACCTGGGTCCGGATGTGCTTGCGGCCGAGTCCCTGGTCGTTCGGGCCGGGGTCGCCCCATCCGTCGAACGGGAAGTACACCTTCGAAGCGAGGACGAAGTCGTTACGGTCGTAGTCGTCTAGCCACTCGCCGATATACTCCTCGCTGGTCCCGTTCGGATCGCCGTACACGTTGGCGGTATCGATGAAATTGACTCCCTGATCCCAGGCGGCGTCGAGCAGTTCGTGCGCTTCCTCGCGGTCCGTCTCGACGACACCGTTCGACTCCTTGCCGAATCGCCACGTGCCGAAGCAGATCTCCGATACCTTCGTTCCGGTCGCTCCGAGTGAGGTGTACTCCATAGATAGCATTCCTCTCGGCTCCGGAATAAGGGTTGAGGCATCGGAAATCCCTCGCGAAAATACACCGACGCAGTCGTGTCCGTCCGCTGCTGTCTCGTTCTCCTCTCTGCGCTGTCTCGCCTTTTCGTTCCTCCCTCTGTCGGTCCCGGTTCGGTTCTCTCTTCCGGCCTTTACTCCCCGTCCGCCGAATTCGCGTCACCTCTCTTCCGGCCTTTACTCCTCGTCCGCTGAATTCGCGTCATCCTCTTCCTCGTCCGGTTCCTCCTCGTCGCCACGGTCCTGTTCTTCCTGTAGCTCCCGTTCGCGCTGGCGTTGCTCCTCGTCGCGGGCCTGTTTCTCTCGCCCTTCCTTCGTGTCGCCCATAGTCCATCGATCCACCCCAACTGGCTTAATCATGTACCGTCGTTCGGCTCACCTGACGCGTCGCCGTCGACCGCCGTCACCAGCGCATCGCCGTCCCGATCGAACGTCGTACCGAACGGCGCGGAGAGATCACGCATCCGCTCGCGGCTCCAGTCGGCGGTTTCGTCGTCCGCCCGGTTGACCGTACAGTTCTCGATCTCGATCGGCTCGAGTCGCAGTTCACGCGGGTTCCCCTCCGGGGAGTCGACCAGTACTTCGAACAGGAAACTCCGGTCGTTACGCAGCGTCCGGTCGACGGCGTAGTCGTCGACGAAATCACCCGTGTCGTAGATGATCGGTGCGCCGTCGTACAGTTCGACCCCGTGGAAGACGTGCGCGCTGTGGCCGTGGATCAGGTCGACGCCGCGGTTGACGAGCCATCGACCGAATTCACGGAACGACTCCGGCGGTTCCTCGACCATGTTCGGTCCCCAGTGGAGCGACGCGACGATCAGGTCCGGGTCCGCCGCGCGTGCGCGGTCGAGCGATTCCGTCACGAGACGACGGGTTCGCTCGTCGTCAACGTCTATCTCGACGCGCGCCGTCCCGGGGCTGTCTTCGTCCGCAGCGTACTCCGGTGTGTTATCGGTGAACGCGACGACGGCAACGGTCAACTCTCCGAGAGAGACTGTCGCGGGGTCCAGAGCTTCGGACCGAGTCCGGCCTGCGCCGGAGTGTCCGATACCGGCGGCGTCGAGTTCGTCGAGCGTGTCTCGAAGCGCCGGCTCCTCGAAGTCGAGGACGTGGTTGTTGGCGAGACAGGCGTAGTCGACGCCGGCGGATTCGAGGGCCCTGACTGCCCAGTCCGGATCCGCTCGGAAGTGGAAAGGGCGATGCGTACGGGTCCATCGGGTACCACGGCCCGAGAGACAGCACTCGAGGTTGATACAGAGCGCATCGAACGAGCGCAACTGTTCGAGCGTATCGCCCCACACTGCCGTCGCGTCACGTCGGCGCTGGCGCTCGTTCACCTTTCGACCCAGCATCACGTCGCCGGTCAGACCCAATCGGCGATAACGGGTCATAGTTCCACGTACGTCCGGTCAAAGCAAAACGACTCGGACACCTGTCCACACGCTGAGCAGTCGCTTCGACCGGACGGCGTTGCGGTCTGGACAGCGTCTGACCAGTCCGGCGTCTGATCGGTTCCACTGACGAGCGATATGCCCGGTGAAGTAACGAATATTTCATTTCGGCTTCGATCGGGTATTGCGGCCTTAGATGGGGTTATGAATTGTTAGAGGGTTTCTGAGGCTGTTATAAAACGACTAATACACTCTCTATTCTGGTAAATTCGTTCGAAATGGTCCGAAGCCTCGCCCCGTTATATGATGGTGTAGTGTCTACGGTTGAGTACACTCACCGAGGTGTCACACTATGTCCGCCCCCTCCGCACACAACGACAACATCGCCGCTGACGGCGACGCGACTCGATCCGTCCCGTCGCTGCTCGCACAGCTTGACGAACACACCCTCACCACGCCGTTCCAGATGCTCGCGTTCTGGTCGGCTATCGCTCTCCCGTTCTTGCACGTTCCCCTGCTCGCGACGGGGCTCTCCAACCCCTCCGAAACCGTGACGTTTCTCGCGTTGCTCGGGCTGAATCTGGTTATGCTCCTGATCGGCCACTCCCACAAACGCGAGTAGTGACGCACAGACCTATCGCTCCCGCGCGTCACAGCCCTCCCCGCGCGGCTTATTCCCCCTCTCGCGGCCCATCCCTCTACATCCGGTAGCCACCCCCACTGGCCCAGTCCTCTTCTCATTTGTTTCCTTTCTTCACGCGGCTATCTCCTCTCACGCGATCCGCCTCCCCGCAGGCTGCCGTCTCCTCTCATTGGCTCGTCCGAAGCACGACATGGCCCTGGGGAAGTTGGGTTAGTTCCGGTTTCGCGTCCGCGTGCGGACTGAATACGGTGTGTGCGAACGCTTGCCAGAGAACGCGTTCGGCGTAGGGCCGCTTCGACAGATCGATGCCAAGCGCTTCCGCCAGGCTCTTTTCATCGAGTTCTCCGGCGGTCAACGGGGCCGTCAGCGGGTTCGGGACTTCGTCAAGGGACAGTCCGAACGAGGGAAACAGCCGATACATCGCTCCCTGTGCCGGATGGTGGACCTCTCGACGCCCGGGATACCGGGCGGTGAGTACCGGAGTGACCGTTTGCGTCGTTCCGTTCCCTCCGTGAACGTCGACTTGCTGTTGCGAGAGTTCGATCTCGCGGCGCTCACCGCTCGGAACCGTGTACGTCGTTTCGTTCGCGGTCAGTTCGACTGTCGAACTTGGGGCGTCCTCTATTCGGACGTTCGGGACCGTACACGAGCCGAGTTTCGCCGTCGTCGCGTCGCCGGCGACCGTCCCGTCAACGACGACTACTGTCCCGTCAGCCGCGTCAGTCGTCAGTTGCGGACTCGACGCGGGAACGCTTTTCACGCCCCCGAGTTCGTGGGTCGTCGCGCACGCGAGCACCCAGTCGGCGGCATCGGGTGTGGACGACTCTAACGTGGGCCGCCAGTAGAACACCCGTCTATCGCCATCTATCTCGTACGGAAGGGCATCCGGATAGAACTGTTCACCGTGGCCAGAGGGTTCCAGATCGGGGTGTTCGAGTTTGAGTTCGAGGTACGGGACCCGTTGTACGATAGGGGTAGCGACTGAATCTGGCGGGTATCGTCGCCACGGGGTGGCCGTCGAATCTGTCTCAGTCATGTCCGTATCACCGTTGCTCGCCTCTCGGACCGAGACGCAAAACGCCTCGGTCCGAAGATCTCTTCCGGATACACTCTCGAACGTACCTATTTCAGCTATGTTGGGGCGATACCCAGCGAACTTTGTCACTGCCATCCGCCAGTATCGTCACTGTCATCCATCAGTACCGTTACTGCCGTCCGCCAGTATCGTCACTCGTGTCACGTACCCTCCGCAGGAACACCGCCCTCTATCCGACAGATCGAGATCGCTATCTACGGAACCCAGCGCCCGGTAGAGATAGGCTGACGGATGTCCGTGGCATTCGTGCGTAACGATATCGACGAACCGGTCCGGTCGCGTCTGCTCGACAGCCTCTATCGCCTCGTCGACGACAAACCGGCGATCGGATGCGTGTCGATCCGTTTCCAGATCGGCGGTCCACGCTCGGTCGTGAACTCGCATCGTGACCGGTTCGCGGTCCGCGTACGCGTTTGGTCGGGACATTACGCTGCCATCCGTCCGCCGGTGCAGTTGCTCATCTGTTTCCTCGTCGCCTCTCGACCGCCTGCCGTCCGACTCACTCTGTTTTCGTGGGGACGGCGGTTCTCGTTGGTACTGAACTCCTGCCGCCGTTGTCGTTTCTCAGCCGCTTCGCCGGGGGAGCAACTGGGTCCGCACGATGCCTCGAACAACTGACCGACCGAAACAATCTCCATACCACGCCCGTTCACAGTGTCTCTCCGTGTGTCTTCGTCCGAATATCTCCGGCCCCACGACTTAGTTTTGGGAGACCTAAACCGACGTCGGGAGGCGTCCGTCAACCATGTCAAACTCACCGTCTCGGGCCGAGGCCCACGGAGCAGATGATCTCTTCGACAAATACACGCTTCCGAAGATCGCGCTCGGTGTTATCCTGACCGCGTCGTTCGTCGGGGCGTGGGTGTCGACGCGGTTGACCGGGAGCGGCGTCGCGCTCGCCGCGGTGCGGTGGGCGTACTTCGTGTCTCTCGGCATTCTCGCCGGTGGGCTCCTCTGGAAACACGTCTTCGTTCGGCCGGACGACCTCGAAACCGGGGCACAGGACTACTGCGCGGAGATGTACGAGCGGTTCGACCGAATTGCGATTGGGGCGCTCGTCGTTCTCGCAGTCAGCGGTACCGTCGTCTCCTGGACGTACGCGTCGCGTCTCGACTGGGGGCCGGCAGTGGGTGTCTACTGCGCTGTACTCGGGCTTTGGGTGACGGCTATGACGGTAACGACGGGGCGAACGCAGTCCGTCGAGGTTCAGTTTCGGAGTGTTCTCGGCGTCGTTGTTCTGGGACTCGCTCTCGCAGTCACTGTCGGGACCGCCATCATGGAGGTCCGCATTCGTGGGTTCGGCCCTGTTGCCGCCAGCGTGCGCGTGTTCCACCTGCTCGCGTTCGCGGTCTGGATCGGCGGCGCGGTCTGGAACATCTTCGTCGCAGTCCCCACCGGCAGGCAGCGACCGACGGCGGCCGTCGCACGGGCGGCGGGCGAACAACTCGAACGGTTTCGGTGGGCCGTACGAGTCATCATCCCGACGCTTTTCCTGACCGGGGTGTATCAGGCAGTCGACGTACTCGGGACGACCGGAAGTACGTACCTCGGAACGTCGCTGGGGCTTGCCGTCCTCGCGAAAGTCGGCTCCGTCGGGGTCTTGGTCGTCATCTTCAAGCTCTGTCCGATGTGGCGAGCGTGTTCCCCGATCGACGGCGTCTGTGACCTCGACGACCTCGGAGGAACGGTGACTGACAACGGCGAGCAGACGGAGGGACCGGGGGTGCCAAACGATGACTGAAACCACCATCCCCGATTCGGCTCCCGACGTCGAACCGGACATGACCGTCGACAACCGCGGCCGCGGCTGTGCGAGCGGTATCGCGCGTGTTCAACGTGCTCTCGAAGATCTCCCGGCGGGTTCACTACTGGCCATCAAAAGCACTGACAAGCGGGCCAAAGAGGAGTACCCGAAGCTAGCTGAACAGACGGCACACGAACTCATCGCTATCGAATCCGACCGCACACGACTCCTCAGGAGAGAATACACCACGTACCTCGAAATCCACTCCGAATGAGGGTTCTCTCAGATTCCCACCCCGCACTGCGTACGAGAAGCCTCAGCGTTTATACCGGGGCGGATGTGACTCGAACTGAGGGCTGTCCGTCAGTGTCTCTCGCCCGCGAATATCTCCGGCAACAGTAGTACCCCGATTGGCGGTTTATACCCGTGTATGCCGACCATTCCGTCCCCGTTCGGCGGGAACGACGACACGCTGTTCGATAGCTACGACGAGTTCGTCCCCGACAACGCTCCGAGGCCGGAGCGGTTTCTCGAGGGTCACGCCGTCCTCGAAGGGAGGGATCACGTCGCGTTCCACCGGCTGACTCGCGAGTTGTTCGAAGAACGGAAAGTCTACGACATGACGTTCAACTACAATCTCGCGCGGTTGAACCTTGACACGCGCCACAGGAACGCCGGATATCGTTACGCCGTCGAACGGGACGACGTCGACGACGCCATCGACGAGGCCGGGTTCGACCGCGTGTTGCGCGCGGAGTTCACGCCGACGACGCCGTTTTGCCCGCAGACCCATACGCTGACGATCGGGTCGTTTCGCGCCTGGAACGGCCTCGCCGACCGCCACGAGTACGATCTCGTCCGAGTCCGTGCGGCACCCATGCACCACCAGAGCGATGCGATCAACGACCAACTCGCGGAACTCGAGGAGATGTATCTGGCGACCGGCGACGTGTCTGCCGACCCAGCGGACAGCGCAGCAGTCGGCTCTAATCCGATGGAGCGAGCCAGGGAGAACGAAAGCACTAGTCGGGGATCGCCGGACGCCCCGTTTTGAGATCCTCGGGAGAACCCGTTCTCGTACTGTGAGGGGGAATTGGACATCGAACCGGGACCGACAGATAGGACACTGAACTGAGGACGACGAGTGTGACGCAGTACTTCAAACAACCCCGAAGATATTCCCATCAACATATTTTTAGGCCGGCCGAAAATCCGAGGGTGAAGGGAATCGGACCGACTCGACGGCGGACGGGCCGAGGACCGAAATACACGATACCATGCCTTACACAGAACTCGGGATTACGATCCCGGACTCCATATGGATCGGTGAGGTCTCCCGGGCGAATCCGGACACCGGATTTCGCGTTCTCGCGGCGACCGCAAACACCGCGACTGGAGTCGCACGGATCGAAATACTCGGGGACGACCCTACCACCATCTGCGAAGCGATCCGGGGGTACGACTCGGTGATCGATCTGACGGTATTTGAGGCCGACGCCGATAGCAGACGGATACAGGTCGAAACGACCGTTCCGCTGTTGATGACCTCGCTCCAGAGCTCTGGCGTTCCGCTGGATATGCCTTTCGAGGTCCGAGACGGCGAGATGACGCTCGAAGCAACGATCCCGCAGCAGAACCTCTCGGAACTCGGGGAAACGCTCGATGATTTCGGGATCGCGTACACCGTCGAACGGATCCAACAGGAGGTGGAGTCGGACTCGCTCCTGACCGACCGCCAGCTGTGGTTGCTTGACGAAGCGATCGACCGCGGGTACTACGACACACCGAGACGGACTTCCTTGGTGGCGCTCGCAGACGACTTGGACATCGCGAAATCGACGTGTAGTGAAATCCTCCATCGGGCCGAAGAACGCGTCCTGAAAGAGTACATGACTGACGTACGGGAGATCCAGCCCGGTGGCGCAGCGACTTCCGATTGATCACGCGAACGTGGTCTCCACGACTGACTCTCCCTGTGTGGTGGACCCATCGGCTCCCCGACCTGTTTGGCCAGCGACTGCCGAGAGGCGAACGCGCTGTCGACCGTTCGAATCCGGGTCGACAGCGGTCCGAGTCGCTTCGGCTGCGGTTAAAACGGTGCGTTGGGGCTCTCGTTTCTGTCCGTCTCAGACTCGTTCGCTTCGTCTTTCCCGACCAAGACTCTGAACTCACCGGACTCTTGCTGTTGATACTCCCACTTGAACTCGTCACCCGTCTCCGCATCGAACTGGTGATAGAGTGGCTTCGGGTCGTGGTCGTTCACGAGAACGAACGCTTCACCGGACTGGAGGCTGTCATACTGTTCAAAGATCTTCTCGTGGCGCTGAGCGGGTGGCAGATCGCGAACGTCCAACTCCGTTTTCACGGTTAGCGAGCGATGCGGTGCCGACGATGCACTGCTTTCGTCCGTAGTGTCGGTTTCCGCGTCTCCGTCTTTGGTGATCTGTACGCGACAGCGGCCAGGCTCGTTCGCGACTACCGCCCAGGTGAACGATTCTCCGTACCGGTCCCGAAACTCACCGCGTAACGGCCGCGGTTCGTGCGGAGCGACGATCTCCATCGTCTCTCCAACCGGTATCATCCCGTATCGGTGATGAATCGTCGGGTGACGCTCCTGTTTCGGAATCTCGCGCACGTCAAACTTCGTGATCACGTCATCGTCAGCCGGGTCAGACGGCTCCGTCTTGAGGATCTTGACCCGCCATTCCTGCGGTTCTCGGCTCAAATACTCCCAGTCGAACGTCTCTCCACGGGTTGAACGCAGTTCGTGATACAACGGTTTGGGGTCATGGTCGTTCACGAGGACGAACCCCTCGTTCGGGTCGAGAGCGTCGAACGTATCGTTCAGGGTCTCGTGGCGGCGTTGCGGTGGCATCTCCCGAACGTCGAACTCGGCCAGTTCTGTTTCACCGATCTGGCCCGCTTTCGTGACCCGGATCTCTCCCGTTTCAGTAGCCGTTTGGTTCGTCTGCCACTCTAACCGGCACCCGCGTTTGATCTGGTACCAGTGGAGATACACATCCGTCTCCTGGCCTCCAACGATTGCCGCCGAATCACCGCTGTCGATGCCGTCAAGGGCATCAAATATCTGCTCACGGTGTTTTGCTTGCGGCTGATCGCGGAGATCGAGATCGGTGGACATCGTCTTTTTGTTTCCGAGGGGACCCGAATAGGATCTTTGGCGAACCTCTTCGTGAGGTCTGTTCGCTTACGCCCGACTCGTCGAACAGGGGACATAGCAGTCGAGGTGGTTCTTCCGTCGCTCGTGTGCTGCGGTGTTGGCTAATTATTTCAGGCGGAAAATTAGGAAAATAAAAGGCGATATCATGTTCGTGTCCGGCTTTAACTGGTACCGGAACGTACTCTCGGACGATGCTCTCCACCGGCGATTCCGCACCCGTATTTTCGGCGACGAAAGGAACGAGCGATCACGAGGACTTCGACCTCAGTGAGCACCTCGGCGACGGCCCGGTCGTCCTCGCGTTCTTCCCGGGCGCGTTTACGCCGCCGTGTACGAACGAGATGGTCGCGTTTCAGGAGCGCCTTGACGACTTCGAAACGGCCGGCGCGACCGTACTCGGCGTGAGTACGGATTCACCGTTCTCACAGGGGGCGTTCCGTGACCAACACAGCATCGAGTTCGACCTCGTCAGTGACATGAGCGGGGAAACGATTCGGGAGTACGACCTCGAAACCGACATCCCGGAACTCGGCCTGTTCGGAATTGCGAACCGGGCCGTGTTTATCCTCGATGACGAGGGTACTATCACGTACTCGTGGGTCGCTGACGATCCGACGAACGAACCTCCCTACGAAGACGTGTTGGACGCCGTGAAGGCGGTGTAGGAAGGGCTAAAGCGATGTATTCGGCCTGACTACTGCGCGTCAAACCCCTACGGACCCGAGAGTACACCGCGTAACTCCGACTCGTCGACCCGGTATTTGAACTTCGGCGTCCCGTCGACCAGCACGTACGGGACGCGGTCCCCGTATTCCTCTCGGAGGTCAGCCCGTTCGTCGACGTCGACGACGTCTATCGTGACGGTTCGGGGGACCGACTCGGCGACGGATCGGACCGTCGTCAGCGCTTCCTCACAGAGATGACAGTTCTCGCGCGTGTACACCGTGACCGTCGACGCTGCCATGTAACAGCCGTTCGACCGCGACCACCTTACAAACCGCGACTCGTTGACTTCGGCCGTTCGGGTTTGGTGGACGAGACGTGCACGAACAACGGCGCCCCGTCCCGGTCTCGGACAGTAGCCGTCCCTTCCCTATTCCATCCGTGGGAACCGTCATCAGTTCCTGTTCAATCCGTAGTAACCGTTACCAGCTACACGAGCGACGGGGGACTGCTGCCGTCCGGAAGGTTGCTCACGTACAGACGGCCGTCGCCGTGGATCCGGACCTGACACCCCTCGTGGACGAACGACAGGCACCCATCAGACCGAGCGCGGCCAGTTGCTCGGTCCGCGAACATCTGTTGGAGCGCATCGACGTCGACGCGATTGTGAAGCGGTTGCATCTCTTCGGGTCGTTCCCCCAAGAGCGCGGAGACAGCCAAGACGATCTGTTCGGTCAGTTCCTCCGGCTCAGCCGGATCCCAGCGATTGCAGTACACGCCCGGTTCCGGGTACGGTTCCCAGTTGTCGATGTCGTCCTCACCGTTTATCATGCGTTTTCCTCCGGTCCGTGTCGCAGTGCCGTGCGAACACGTGGAAGTATTCTCAAGACGGCCAATACATTAAACCCCTGTCAGACAGTAACAGGGGCGTTGTCGGACACTCCAAGTGAGAACTCAGCGCTTGCAGCGTCTCCGGTCCTGTTCCCCGTAAGACATCCCGCCGTCCGTCGATTTCCGAGGGGAAACTCTCTCCGTATGGGGGATCGATCGTTCGAAACAACGCGCCGTGCGGTCGAGGCGGTCGCATGACGCGCGCTCGGGTAGATTAATTACTGACGAGTGTAACCGTACTGACCATGAAGAGCATCGAGGTGACCGACGAGCAGTACGAGGAACTCGACGCGTTACGCGAGTCCCTCGCGGCGGATGTCACGTACGGCCACGTCAGGCCCAGGGACGCCCTCCAGTACCTTCTGGATGCCGCCGAGGACGATAGTCTCGACGCGACCGCAGCGGCGGACGGAGTTCAGGGGGACGATGCTGACGAACCGGACGGTCACGACGCGAACGAGACGGGTGGATCGTCGACCGACGCTTCCGCCGACGAGGAAGTGGCCGACGACGATGCGTCCGAGGACGGCGGCGACGACAAACTCTCTGCGATGATGAACCTCCTCGATACGCACGACGACAAGTGGGAACGGGCCGACTCGGAGGAGACGCGGTACGTCGTCGACCTGCCCGACGGTGGTTCGGAAGAGGTACAGACTAAAGACGACGTGAAAGCCATCCTGTTCAAGAAGTACTGATGTAGAGGGCGGGTCGCCGCGTTTCCGGTCTGTTGTCGTCGGGATTGTCCCAGTCGGCGAACGACTCCGTTGTTCATCTCCATGCCCGTCGACCGAATGGGTGTGCGGTCGCTCTCGTGCGAGCGTTTTCAGACGCTCACTGACGAAGTGCGCGACCGAACTGACGACGTAATCGTCCAGCAGTCTCCCGGCGGACGAGCGCGCCTTTCCGACGGGCCGGTGTACGCGACGCTCATACTCGGGCCCGGAACGCTTACCAGGGCCGCACTCCCTTCCGGTACTCCTAGGTCTTTTGCCGTGCGGTACTTCCCGGTGAACATGGTCGAAAACAGAAGCGACACGTTCGACGTCGGCGGCGAGTTCACTGTCCGCCGCCTCGGGTTCGGCGCGATGCGACTGACCGGCGAAGATATCATCGGCCCGCCGGACGACGAGGAGGCCGCGAAAGACGTGCTAGAGCGCGCCGTCGATATCGGCGTCGATATCGTGGATACCGCCGACTCCTACGGCCCGGGCGTCAGCGAACGCCTCATCGGCGAGGCCCTCGGCGACAGGGACGACGTCGTAGTTGCAACGAAAGGCGGCCTCCTTCGAAACGCCGACAGTGACTGGCTACCACACGGCGACCCGGACTACCTGCGCAACGCCGTCCTCGCGAGTCTGGACCGCCTGCGAACCGACACTATCGACCTGTACCAGCACCACCGACCGGA
Source organism: Halostella pelagica (assembly GCA_005954745.1). Taxonomy (GTDB): domain Archaea; phylum Halobacteriota; class Halobacteria; order Halobacteriales; family Natronoarchaeaceae; genus Halostella; species Halostella pelagica. The sequence continues at coordinate 72,816 of CP040681.1, read as the reverse complement.
CCCGGACACGCCGTTCGAAGACTCCGTGACCGCGCTGGCCGAACTCAAAGACGAGGGCCAGATCCGTCAGGTCGGTCTCAGCAACGTGAGCGTCGAGCAACTCGACCGGGCCCGCGAAATCGTCGACGTCGCGACGGTACAGAACGAGTACAACGTCGGAAACCGCGAGAACGAAGACGTGCTCCAGGCCTGCCAGGAGTACGACATCGGGTTTATCCCGTATTTCCCGCTCGGCGCGGGCGACCTCGGCGAGAAAGAGTCTGTCGTCGACGATGTCGCGGCGGCGCACGACGCCACCACCCAACAGATCGCGCTGGCGTGGCTACTCGAACACTCGGACGTGACGCTACCGATCCCCGGCACGTCGAGCGTCGACCACCTCGAACAGAACGTCGCCGCCACCGAGATAGACCTCACGGACGAGCAGTACGAACGCCTGACGGAGTAGGACGGCAGTCGGCTATTTTTCGCGCATCCGCAGAATACGCTCGACGAGGCGGTCAGTGTCGTCGGCAGCCTCCGCAAACACTGCGTCGAAAAACTCCCGACGGGTGAGGTTTTTGACCTCGTGGTCAGTTCGCAACCGGGCGTCGACGAGCGCTTCGGCGTCCTCCAGCGCCTCGAACGTCTCCGGCCGGACGTACACCGACTTCTGAACGGTGTCGTCGAACTCGAACGCGACGGGGCCGTCCGGTGTAGAGGCGTCGTCTGCCGACGCATCGTCCGACGGCGATTCCCCATCTATCGAGTCGTCTTCGGACGAGCGACCGCCGGCCACGTCGCTTTCGGCGGTCGATGACTCGTTTTCTTCCCCGGCCGCGCCGCTCCCGTCGCCCTCGTTCTCGACCGCGTCGGCGATACCCGCGAACCGGTTCTCGTCAGGCATCCGTCGTCCCCTCCTCGACGATGGCTGCGAGACGGTCGAACCGTTCGAGCATGTCGCTCTCGGAGTCGTACGCGGCGAGGGGCTGACCGTCCCGCCAGGCGCGTTTCAGCGCCACACGCTTGCGAATTCCCGGACCGGGCGACGACGGGTCGTCGAAGTGGTCGGAGCGTGCGAACGCCGGCAGCAGGTCGCCGAACTGCGATTCCTCGAGGTCCGCGATGATCCGCTTTTCCTCGTTGTCGCCCTCCAGCACGTTCGGAACGACGGCGAGCACGTCCAGTTCCATCTCCTGGCGAATCGGCGCGACCTGCTGCGTGAACATGCGCTCGAACCCGCTCGCGCTCTGTTCGCTCATCCGCATCGGCACGACGACGTTCTGGGTCGCGATGAGCGACGCGTCGGAGAGCGGTCCCATGTCCGGGGGCGAGTCGACGACGACGTAGTCGTAGTCCCCGCTGACGGCCGGTTCGACAACCTGGTTACGGATCCACAGTGCGCCGAAGGTGTTGCTCCGGATCGTGTTTTCCACCTCGTCGAGGTCGGCGTTCGCCGGTAGGACGTCGAACGCGTCCGTGGTTCGGATGATTCCACCGAGCGTCGTCGGATCGTCGTCGTCGAGGAGATGACCCAGATGACGTTCGGCCTCGTACGCGTCCGCCAGTCCGACGCCTTCGGTCGCGTTACCCTGCTGGTCGAGGTCGGCCAACAATACCTCGTTGCCCCTGTTCGCGAGACGCTCGGCCAGGTTGATCGCTATCGTCGTTTTGCCGACGCCGCCTTTCTGCAGGGCGACGCTGACTGCGTTCGTCCCTACCATCGTGGATCCCCGCTCCGGCCATCTACACATTGTGGACTGTGTGGAGTGTTTAGAACGTGTGAACAGTCTACACCGTGGGAAACGTTCGGAGTGTGCGGACCGTCCAGCGCATTCAGGCGAGGTTTCATACGCCGTACTCACACATTCTGGGTATTTTAAACCACCGAGAATGTTAAGAAATTGTAGAATGTGTAGACATTGTTGTGTGGCCGGGGCGGTCTAACGAGAGAGGACAAAACGCGTCGAAGTGGACTCCAGTCGGAGGATGCAGCCACACAGTTCTCAGAGAATAGGCAGTGGACAGTGTTTGGACTGTATAGAATGTTTAGAATGTGTACACTGTTTAAGATGTGTACAATGTTTAAACTGTGCTCAATGCTCAGGACTGCGTGGAATTCTCACACGGCTCTGGCGCACAGTGTGTACACTGTTCGGACGGCTCGGGGAAACCTGAGAGCACCCACAGAGCCAGGAACCGAGGTACCCGGTAGAGCGCGAATTCCGAACCGCCGTCCGGGCAACCACTTCCGTGAATCTGAACTACCTGCGGCGCGGATCGACAGACATGGCGCCAGACGACCCGACAGCGATCCGTTCGATCGCCGTCACTCGGGAGGACATCGTCGCCGCGCTGGAAGCGACGTTGCGGAGCCCGCGAACGGTCGTGCTCCGAGTGACGCCGCCGTTTAGCGGTCGGATGCGAGCCCGGGTCCACGAATCCGATGCCGGCGAGTTCGTCGGCGAGGGCGATCCTGTCCATCTCGACCCGAGAGACATCGTCGCCGAGGTACCCCCGTATCCGAAACCTGAGGAGACGGAAGACGAACTCCGCGCGGCGGACGACGTCGAGTACACGCCGGACCGCCACCGGGACCGACACGTCGAAGCGGTCGAGGAGTGGCGGTCGGCGATAACGATGCTCGACCGCGTCACGCTGGAGACTGAGGACGGACCGCACGCCGTCGAACTGAAGCGGTTAGGGTAGAGCGGACGGGCTACTGTAAGTTGTACAGACGCTGTCTCGCGTCCGCGAAGTGGATCTGTTCCTCGACGACCTCGTTCGACTCGAGTTCCGAGAGCGCGTGGCGGACGGTGCGGTCGGGGAGCAGCGACTCCTCGGCGATCTGCTGCTGGGTCAGTTGGCCGTTGTGTTCGAGAACTTTGTAAACCAGTTTCGCGCTCGGAGCGAGGTCGGCGACGTCGTCGTTTGACTGACTCATTAGCAGATGTTCATTCGGATGCCACTAAACCACACCGCGGACGTGTCGCGAACGCACACGACCACCGCAGCAGACGAATTTCGCCTACGACGGGACGAACGTCGCGTCGTAGACGTGATTGAGCATCACGTACGTGACCACGCCGAGAACGAGGCTGAGTATCCACGTTCCAGCCGCGATTCGTCCGACCCGGGCGTGAGGTGTCTCCCGGAGTTCTCTGGGAGAGTGAGTCAGTCCCAACACCACTGCGTAGATCACTACCGGGACCGAAACGGCGGACAGTACGATGTGGATAGCGAGCATGACCAGGTATGCGAGACGCACCGTCTCGGGCCCGACGAAGTGTTTCTCACCGCCTCCCCCGACCTTCGGCAGGTACAGCATGAGAAACAGGAGGATGAGGACGAACGCCGAAAGCATCGCCGCTCGGTGTTTCCGCACCTCGCCCTGACGGATCCAGTACCACCCGAGCACGAGCGACGCAGTCGCAAGCGTGTTGACCACGGCGATGGCGTGCGAGAGCAGATCGACGGTTTCGCGGCCGATGTCGGGGAAGATGGGGACGGCACCGGCGAACGCGCCGATCACGAGCGCGTATCCGAGAGCGGACAGGAGCGCCGTGACGACGAGCGGTCGTTCCTTCGCTCGCTGTCGAGCGCGGACAGTTGACATGACCACAACTTCGGACGGCGACAGGTAGGGGTTTTCGATCTGGATACAGGAACGACGAGAGCGTGCCTTCCGGTATCGGGTCGATCCACAGAGTGCACATAACCCTGACGTGGAGCATCATCTCTCGATCCGACGGTTGTCTGTCAACGGGGATACGAGATCGAACGTCTACTGGTCGGGTAGTGATTGATCGTATGTCGTTATTGGTCATTGCATGGTATATTATCACATTATATCCAAGTAATACATAATAGACTAACCTTTATCAACTGGTTCGTTGGATCTACGACTACAATGTCTCAGAGCCAGCACGCCCCGGACGCACCCACGTGGAGCGACCCGAACACCTGTCCGTTCTGCGACGGTGAACTATCAGACCCCGGTGCGGGGTTTATTGACCACCTCGACGCGAGCGACGCCTGCGAGACGAGTTTCGACCTGTGGAAAGACCGCGTCAGCAGCGACATCGGCGGCGAGTGGAGCGGATAGGTTTCGATAGACGGAAATCTCCCGGAGCGGAACTCGGAACCGATGACCGAGTACTCGTACGAGACGGAGCTGGCGGTTCGAGTCCGCGACATCGATTTCATGGGGCACGTAAACAACGCTGTTTTCGCGACTTACCTCGAAGAGGCCCGAAAACACTACTTTTCGGACGTACTCGACGTATCACTGTCGGAGATCGAGGCCGTTCTCGCGCACGTTGAGATCGATTACAGAAATCGGATCACGATCGACGACGACGTGCGGGTCGCGGTGCGAGTGCCGGAGATCGGCGACTCTAGCCTCTCGATGGAGTACGAGATTCGGGCGGGCGACGAGGTCATGGCGACCGGCGAAACAGTCCAGGTGTCGGTCGACCGCGAGACGGGCGAAACCCGGCCTATCGATGACCGCGTGCGGTCGGAGATCGCCGAGTACGAAGGGCTGGATACATCCGCCACACAGGATCTGTAGAACGGGTGGAAAAGCGTCCGTAGCAGGCAAATCAGCACGGTGTGGGAATCACCCGAACAGGTCCCCGTGGCGACCTGCCAAGTCAGTGTACTCGCCCGACGAGTGGGCCTCGAATATCTCCTCCGGGTCGATCGTCGTCTCTTCGAGCGGCGTGACCTGGGCCGGAACGCCGCGGACGAACGACTCCGCCGGGATATCGTACCCATCCGGAACCGTCGTGCCGGAGGCGACGATACTTCTCTCGCCGACCGTCACCTCCGAGTTGAGCGTCGCGTTGAAGCCGATGAGAGACCCATCGTCGACGGCGGCGTCGTTCAACACGGCACCGTGGCCGACCATAACTCGCTCCCCGACCGCGGAAGCGTGTAGCACTGCCGTGTCCCCGACGTGCGATTCCCGCCCGACGCGAACGGGCGCAACGTCACCCCGGAGAACTACACCCGGCCAGACACTCGCGTCTGCGCCGATATGTACTTCGCCCACCAGCGTCGCTTCTCGGCTAACCCGCGCCGTCGGATCGATGTCAGGTCCCGTTCCCTCGAACTCGTAGCGTCTGCTGTCCATGTGTAACTATCCGAGGCGAACCTGTATATCGTTAACTAGTAACATACTAGAGTGGTACACGGCCGCGGCGGACATCGGACCGTCTCGACGGCCTTCACAGCCTGTCCGCACTCGCCGGCACGGGTCGCTGGCAGCGGGCGATGCCGGAGGAATCGAAGACTCACCGGTCGAGAGCCGACGCGAGCCGAGTCGGGGATGCGCCTCTCAGTCGTCGGCAGGTATCGGCGTCTCGCCCGTCTCGGCCGGGGGGACCGTCCGGAAAGCATCGCGTACCTCGGGCGACAGCGATGTCAGTACGGCCCGCCCGTCGCGCTCGCGCTCGACGAGTCCGTCCTCCTCGAGGCGCTTGCAGTGGTGGGTGACCGTACTGGGGTCCCGGTTTAGCACGTCCGCCAGGTCTGTGACAGTGGCCGGCTCCTCGGCCTCTAGGGCGTGGAGCACATCCCGGGTGGCCGCATCGTCGAGTGCCGCGGCGAGTTCGGTAGCCTCGAAGCCCGCTGGAAAATACCGGCGCTTCCCGCGGATGACCTCCGACGTAACGCGCTCTTCGTGCCTGAGGATCTTCATGTGGTACCGCACCGTCGGCAGGGGAATACCGGTTTCGTCGGCGACTGCCGAGAGGTAGGTCCCGGGTTCGGCCTCCAGACGGTCGACGATGGCCGCGCGATTCTCGTGTTCCAGCGGATCGGAACTGTCGTAGCGGCTGTAGCCACCGACGACCGGGAGCCACCGGACCCAGTCCGGAAGCTCTCGCGCCCGGACCGCATCTGCAAGCAGCGAGGCGAACAATCGTGCCTGCGTGACGGTTGTAGCGGGCGCGGGAGCTGCGCTCGCTCCAGCGACGGCCCGCCGTCCAGCGTAACCGAGGCCTAGCGCGAGCGCACCGCCGAACGCCGCCGTTCCACTCCCGACCGGGCCGCCGGGCAGCGGGGGCGTCCCTAGCGGCGTGAACGCCTGTGCCTGGTCGCCGTTCTCTCCCGAGGTGGGGCTCTCGGCGTCCGAGGACCCGACGTCACCTTCGTCCGTCTTGCCGACGGGCTCGCTCGAACCGCTATCACTGCTGACGTCGGCCGAGACCTCGCCGTCGATGACGCGCGCCACGGTTGCGTCGGCGGTCAGCCGACCGCCGTCCGGTCCGACGGCCGTAACCACGGTGATGTTCGACACCGTGGATTCGACGGTCTCCGTGGCCTGCTCGTCCGCCGTGTCGCCATCGAGCAGATGAACGTCCCCATCGACATCGACGACGAGGGAGCCGCGGTCTCCTTCGTCAGTGTCGCCCGTCGTATTCCCGATAGTATCTGCCGTCTCTTTCGCGTCATCGTCGACAGCATCGGTCGTCTCGTCGACGGTACCGTTCGTTTCGGCGGTCGAATCGATAGTGTTCTCGACGGTGGCAGTCGTCTCGTCGACGGCGTCAGCCGTATCGGTCAGCTCCGTCGTTTCGTTATCCGATTCGTTGTCGGGGAACTGGACGGACTCAGCGAACGAAGAGGGTTGCTCCTCGCCGGTCGCGTCAGCGGGGGCACCGGACGTGGGGGCTGCAGCACTGACGACTCCTGGTGCCAGAAGGCTGCAAACGACGACCGCCGCGAGCAGTGTTTCGGTGATACGTTGCATGGAAATGACCCCGTCCGCCGTTATGCGCGTCGACGCGCTTCGTAGTCAGGAGGTTCAAACCGTCGATAATAGGTCTTGTGGACGTGAAGAACCGGTTTAGGCGAACCCAGCGCTGACCGTAGCGGACAGGTCAGTCCAGACCGCGACCACGCTGTTTTCCGCAGCGTCGGCCTCGTCACCGCCGTCGTCACCGTCGACCGCTGCGGAGGTGTCGACGTTCGCCTCGCCGTCGGCCTCGACGACTGCTTCGCTGTCGCTGTTAGACTCTGCACTCGACTCGCCCTCGGACTCCGCATCCGTCCCGCTCTCGGCGTCAGCCTCGTACTCGCCGCCGAGTTCCGCCTCTGTGCTCGCCTCGATATCGGCATCAGCGTCTGCCGAGACCGAGACGGTCGAACCGTCGTCGGAGTCGTTCTCGACATTCACGTCGGCGCTACTTTCACCCGACGCGTCGGCGCTCGCCTCGGAGCCGCTCTCGGTGGCCGTCTCGCCGCCGTCGTCGCCGTCAGCGTCGTCATCGGCGTCCAAGACGGCGTCGACTCCGACCGAAACGTCGGCCGTGACCGCGTCAAGCAGGTCGACGGTGCTATCGAAGTCGGTGAATACCGAGGTATCGCTCTCGGTTTCGCCCTCGGCTCCGCCGTCGTGGCTCGTTTCACTCTCGTTTTCGGAGTCGTTCGCGTCGTCGACCGATGCTTCGCCGTCTCCTCCGGCGCTGGCGTTGGCGTCGAGTTCGACCTGGACCGTCCGCTCCTCGCCGTCGTAGGCGGAGAGCGTGAGCGCTCCCGAGGCGGTTGCGCTGTCCGTCTCGACGGTCAGCGTGACCTGTGTGTCGGCGTCGGGCGTCGGTATTCGGACCGTTCCGTTGGCGTCTGTCCGATAGGTGCCCTCGGCGTCGGTTCCCGCCTCGCCGACTGCGTCGACCGTTACTTCGGCGTCCGCGCTAGCCTCCCCGTTTTGTTCGACTGTGACCGTTGTCCACTCCTCGTTCGTCTCGACGGTGACTGCGACTCCTGCGTCCGCGGCCCCGCCCGATGCTGTTGCCGCCGGGACGGCTCCCGCGGTGAGAACCAGGAGCGCGAGCAACGCCGTCGTGAAGTTATTTCGGAACATTGCACTCGGTGATAGCGGGGATACTTAAAAGCCAATTCTGGCAGATCCGTCCAAACAAACGATAGAGCTGATCTGAACACGAATATAGCTCGTATCACCGAACATCTAGCTCGCTACTCTGTGCTTGACGAGCGTGATCAGCAACCGAGCGAGGTCAGGGAAAGTTCGCGATACCCGAACGTACTCGAACTGCACGCGTACGAGAAAGGATATTTCGGATCAGCGAGTGTCCCGAGTTCGTCGACCGGCGATGTTTGTCGATAAGAGCGCGCACGTAGCGTGTTCTCGTCACTGACTCCGGGAGTAGCGGTGTTCGACTCGTTGCAGCGTCCCGTACGGCGTCGCCCCGTAGGTGTTCACTGCTGTTTACCGCCCTAAACGTGAGTGGGCGGGTCCGGCGAACTTCTGGGCAAAAACCACCGTAGGGCTGTACGATTCACTGTAATACGTAGCGTATATATTGAATAACGCTATACAGAAATTTCTCCTCGAAGGTTGAGACTACAGTTGGTACAGCGGGTCTGTGATGCGTGGTTTCGGGCGAATCGACGGGCAGTATCTACATCAGATCGCTCTCCAAACGGGCGTTCTTTTTGTGGAGTCAACTAACTCGGAGTATTTTGAGATTTCGGATAGTGTAGCCGCCCGCACGCCGTGCTAACCCGGCCTGAGTGTCTCTCGACCCGATTCCGGTTTCCTCCTTCAACAGCACCAGCGCGTTATCAGTCGTCACGATCGGCGAGTGCTCGTACTCACCGGTCAATTCGACTTGTATACGCAGGTCCACCGTCCGCCAGATTGAGTACAGCAGACACGCGACCGCGAAATAGCAGGGTAGCCCGAAATTCTTCGACGTTTGGCGCCCATGACCCGCTTGATCGATTTGTAGCCGCTCTCGATCTCCCACCTGTATCCGTACTCCGTGAGAAGGCCGCTGCCTCGGTTCGTCATGAACACCGACTACTGTCTGTAGTCGTCATGCTCGGAGTTTTCCTTTCGGCGGTAGGTCAGCGTCGTCGAGTGCCGCTCGTTATCCCCAGGTGCAACTTCCGGTCGCCTCCTACCGATCCTTGTTGCGTTACAGAAGGCGCTTGGCCTGGGCGTTCTCGCTGGTCTGCGTTCGCTTCGGGACGACGTAGGAGGGGGTGATGTGCACTAGTAATCCTGTACCAGGACGACCGGCGAGCAATACCTGTATGAGGACCGTGAATTATTCAACGGAGGAAACTGCGCCGTTTACGGCGCGGAGGATGTCATGTTGGGTCGAGTAGGTGTTCACTGGTTGTTTCGGGTGCTACCTCCGCATACCACCGGGGCCGGATTAGAAATCGGTGGCTGGATATTCAGGACGTGCTCCCAGAGCCAGCTAGACAGAACTGCGTGGTTAATTCCGTGAGTATTATGATGGTAGTTTCACATCTTCCACTTGTGACTTCCCTCCAACACACGATCACGAATTCGTCACCAACACTCCGATTACGGTCTTCTCGGACGGATCGAGTGCTGCCAACTGAACGCTGCCGGTCCGCCCGCGAGGGTCGTGTATGAAACTCAGCATTGAGAACCTCGGAAAACAGTACGGGGAGGAAACGTGGGGAATTCGAGACGTATCGCTGGAGCTTGAAGAGGGAATTCACGGACTTCTCGGGCCAAACGGTGCCGGGAAGTCGACGCTGATGGGAATTCTTTCGACAGTAGTGAAGCCAACGACGGGGACGGCGTACTGGAACGGGACCGATATCGTCGAGTCGCCCGCCGTCGTTCGCTCGGTTCTCGGATATCTTCCACAGGAGTTCGGTGTCTACCCGGACCTGACGCTCGAGGAGTTCCTGGAATACGTCGCCGCGTTGCGCGGTCTCGACAGTGAGACCGCCAGCGCTCGTATCGACGAAATGATCGCGCTCACGAACCTCACGGACGTCCGGAAGCGGAAACTCAAGACGTTCTCCGGTGGGATGCGACAGCGAGTCGGGATCGCACAAGCCCTACTCAACGACCCGAACCTGCTCATCGTCGACGAACCGACGGTCGGATTGGACCCAGAAGAGCGCGTTCGCTTGCGGAGCGCGCTTGCAAACACCGCTACGGACCGGATCGTTCTCCTTTCGACGCATATCGTCCCGGACGTCGAGGCGACGGCGAACAAACTGGCTATCCTCGAGAATGGCCGTCTGGTGACACACTCGACAGTCGATCAGTTCATCGACCGAGTGTCAGGGACGGTCTACGAGTGCCTCGTCCCGAGGTCGGAGCTTTCCGAACTCAGGGAGCGCTATCAGGTGTGTAGCACCGTTCAGCGCTCGGACGGCGTCAAGGTTCGATTGATCGCCGAGAGTCGTCCGACCGAAACTGCCGAGGAAGTGCCGGCTACACTTGAGGACGCGTATCTCGACACGGTCGACCAACCCACTGAGGTGTGACATGCGACGAATATATCACGTTGCGCGGGCGGATTTCCTCCAGCGAGTGCGGTCACGCCGACTTCTGGTCGTCCTCGCTATCGTTGCACTCTTCGGTTATCTCGTCAACGTCGGACAGATCGAACTCGCATACCAGATCGAGAACGGAGACGCCGTGACGAACGTCCACGGGGCGAACACGTCTGCGTTCGTCGGATTGAAAGCGGGAATGACCGGGTCAATGGTGTTGCTGTTCGGGGGTTTCTATCTCATGAAAGGAACGCTCGAACGGGACCGAGTTCACGATGTCGATCAGTTGGTCGCCTGCAGCACGATCACCGACCGGACGTATCTGCTCGGGAAGTGGATGAGCAATATCGGTCTCGGCGTCGTCATCCTGACCACACTCGGAGTTGCGACGGTCATCAACCACGCCGTCCACGGCGTCGGACCGACCGAGTTGCTGACGCTGGTGGGGCCGATCATCGTCCTCGCGCTTCCACTGAGCGCGCTGGTCGGTGCGGTTGCGCTCCTCTTTGAAACCGTTGACCGACTGAGTGGAACGCTCGGAAATATCGCGTACTTCTTCCTCGCAGGGTTCGCACTCGCTGGTCTGCAGTCGGCCGAGGGACACACCCCGAGCGAACTGCCGCTTTGGGTCAAGTCGATCGACATTATGGGGCACCTCGCCGTCTACTCGTTGACTGCAGATGCGCTGCACACCGTGGTTCCAGATGCGAGCGGTGTACTCCCGTCGTTCGGGGCACTCAACGGTGACGAGCAGATGTTCCATTACAGTGGTCGGACGTGGCCGCTGTGGATATACGTCCAGCGAACTGGGCTCTTCTTACCGGCCATTGGCACCGTTCTCGTCGCAACGATACCGTTCACACGAAGATCGTCAAGTACCGATTCGGAGGGATCCGGTTGGCTGTCCCGTCTCGGGTCCCTGGTTCCCGCAGTCAGTCAAAGCAACGAAGTAACCGAGAAGACGGCCGAAACACCGACCGTCGATTCGATGTCGCTGACGCGCGTCGAAGACCGAACCAACTGGAGCTTCTGGCGACTGGTCGCCGCAGAGATACGGCTTGCAGTTCGTGGCCACCGTTGGTGGTGGTACGTCTGCGCTGTCGCTCTGGTCGTGGCTCCCATCGGCGTTCTCGTGAGGCCCGGTACCTCGAGTACCTCGGTTGAACTCGTACGAGGAGTGTTGCTACCGCTCGCGTTCATCTAGCCGATCTTTGTCTGGTCCGATCTGGGCGTTCGCGTCACAAAGCACCGAGTGGCTGACCTCGTACTGTCGTCGAACCACCCGGTCAAACAACTCGTCGCGGAATGGTTCGGCGGCGTCGTCGTGGCTGTCGGTGTCACCAGCGGGCTGCTCACGTTGTTCGTGGTTACCGATCAAATGGGGGTACTCGTGGGGATCGCAAGCGGTGCGTTGTTTGCTCCGTCGCTCGCAGTCGCAATGGGGATATGGAGTCGTTCATCGTGGCTGTTCGAGATGACGTACCTGCTGGTGTGGTACATCGGACCGCTCAACGGGGCGACACCCGTCGACTTCGTCGGTACGACAACTGCAAGCGTCGAGAGGGGTGTTCCGATCGTCTTCATCGGCCTCAGCGTCATACTGGTCGGTGCGGCGCTATCTCGTCGAACTCTGGACCTGCGGCGCTGACCGGTTGTATCTACCTCCACTGTCGAAACACACCCTCCCACTCAGAGAGTTAGTCTACGCAGCCATACCCACTCTGCTCCACGACTAAGAGACATCCAAACACGGATTCGGGGGCAGCGACAGTGAGTGATAGAGCGGATGGCGGCAAAATACCGGGTGGATATCACGGTTCAGAATCGATCCTCTCGGGCGTTCCTGTTTTCACAGCGCCGAGGTGTCGCTGTCGATCACACTCGCGAATGCGACGTTCTGTTGCACCTCTTCGATTTCGACGGTCGGTTCGTCCCCGGGTTCAGCGCCGGGGACGATCACGACGTACCCCCGTTCGACTTTCGCGATACCGTCTCCCTGGTCGCCGACTGACTCGATCGTTACGTCTCGGATTTCACCTTCGTCAACCGGCGGAGCAGGTGGTTTTGACGCGGGTTCCGTGGGTTCCGGTCGTGATTCGGTCCGCCGGTCGCTATCTGTCTCCGTCACGGATTCGTCCTGTTCGAGTACACCGACGCGATACGTTTCGCTCGGACTGATAGCGTTGTGATCGATCTCGCCTTTCGGTATCTCGATGACGTACGACCCGTCTCGCAGTTCGACGGTCGCGCTAAACAAACTCTGAAGCGAATCCGGAATCTCGACCATAACTTCGCTTATACCGCCCCCCGGATAATTAGTTTTCTTTATCGAAAGCCCCGTACCTCTCAGTGAGCAGCGTCAACTACGCCGACTGCGGCGTAGTTGCGCCGTCGACCCGTTCGAACGTGGTGTTCCCGCAGACGCAGTCGTCGTCAGACAGGAGTTCGATGTCGCCCTCTGACACCCACGCCGGAAACGGAGTGCCGCAGTCGGTACAGTAGACCAGTTGTTTTTGGTATCCCATCCTTCGTTCCCCGTTCTATGAATGACTCAGCGGTACAATCAGTTCTCCCCCTATTATTTTGGGTACTCCCCCGAAGTCGACGCCGACCGGAAGCCTTCACGAGGCGAAATCGAGGCCGAATTCGCTGATTGACGCCGGGTGTCAGTCGGATTCCGTCGGTTCGTCGCCGAGACGTTCGTCGCAGTGCGGACAGCGGTCGTATCGGAGTTCGAGGCTCGCCTCGTGTACCGCTTCCATCGCGGCGCGTATCCGGCGTTCGGCGTCCGTTTCCGCTGCGTGAGACACGGTTGTGCCTTCGACTTCGATCAGGAACCGCGCTACCTCCGTCGCCTCGTACGCGATGTCGTCGAACTCTTCGGCGGTGAAGAAGTCGGAGTAGGCTCCGTAGAGAAACGTCGCCCCCGCTTTTCTCACCGTATCCTCGAACGCTTTCCGCGCCTGGTAGACGGACTGGCGCGTGTACCGGTCGTTCATGAACGGGACGAGATCGGGGAGGTTCTCGCCGATCTTGGTCATTTCGACGCCGGTTCCCGTCCGGAAATCCGAACACAGACGGGCGATCGCCCACTGGCGCGCGGTGAAACCGACGCGCTCGCGGAGGAACTCGTTCACGCGATCGTACTCGGCACTTTCGAGTCTCTCGAAACGGTCGTACTCAGCAGTACCGCTCTGAGGGGTAGTTTGCGTATCCTCGGGCATGGTGTTTCGTGCGGTTGCCCGCATCCGTACACGGTGCTGAACGCGGATAAAATTCTCTATGACGGCGTTTAAGCGTCGGTTTTGCCTCGTAGATCGGACAGCTCCCGGCGGGATTGTCCGAAAACCACACCTTCAAGCCATTGAGCTCTTCGTCGGACCCTTTTCTAACAGGCCCAGGCACTGTCAGAACAGCTCTGAACTCCCATTGTAGAGTTACAAACGGCCGATAAAAGCGTAAAAGTGGCTGTCATGTCACCGTTCTAGTTTCATGTTGCTCACCTCGGATTTAAAAGTAGCAGTGAGTAAGGGGGGACCGAAGTGATCGGCTCAGCGATCGCAACGAACGGTACCGGTTCGCACAAGGACGCCCCCGCTGTTGAGCGTGGCCGCCGGCCGTCGAGCGATCGGTCACCGTCTGTGACGACCGCTGCAACTGCCGGTCGCTTGAACTCTCTCCCAGATCACTCGTGAGCGAATTTCATAGTACGGACCGCGACAAACCGGTTGCGCCCGACACTGACGGATCCGCGGACCGCGACGAGGACGAGGAGACGATAGACCTCGCGGACGCAATGGGGGATCCCGACGCGGATACCGAGACGCACGGTGGCGAGCGTACTTCCCCTCGCTACTGCGCCGCCTGCGGCGAGACAACGCCGTCGTCCGGGCTCACCTGGCTGGCGATACGCGACGATAGCGGCGCATCGCACACAGCGATCTGCCGCGACTGCGCTCACGAGGCCGCCCGTCCTCCCGCCTGCGCGATCTGCCGAGCCACCGGTACCGAGACGTACTCCGTCACCTACGTCCGTAACGGCGAGCGGTTCGGTGCCGTCTGTGCGGCCTGTCGCGATGGTCTCTGTGACGGAGCGTCTGTGCGCAGGTGAGGTCGTCGTGAGGAACTCACCGCGACCCGGCTATCGTGTTGTCCCATTTACGGATCTCCGGACGCTAACCACGTACTATGGGAGACGACGTGGACGACGTGCTGTTCCCGAATCACGGGGACGACGGCAGAGCGGCGGTTTCCCGGCGGACGCTGCTCGCCGGGTCGATGGCCGCCGGTGCGGCGGCAACTGCCGGATGTGCGGGGGCCGATACCGACGGTTCGAACGGAGACGACGGCGGGGACGAGAGTTCGGATACCGTCTTCGTCTTCAACACGGGCGATAAAACGATCAGCATCGTCGACGTCGCCAGCGACGAAGTCGTCGCGACCACGCAGTCGCGCCTGACGGCGTCGTTCCCGTCGAACCAGTACGCGCCGACTCTCACTGACGAGGAGACCGACCCGCTCTGGCTGAACGTCGACGAGGGCGTCCGGGCGCTCGAAGTCGGATCGCTCTCGACGGTCGCAGCGGTCGAGACCGGAACCGGAGCCAACTGGCAGGAGGTGACGCCGGACGGTCGCCACTTGGTCGTCAGTGCCCGCGAACCCAGCCACGCGCAGTATCGGGTCGACGCCGACCCCGGATCCGACTCGTTCGGCGACGTGACGGCGACGATCGACCGAACGGACGAAGGCGGACGGGGAGACAACGACGGACCGGGACCGTGCGATGTCACGATCCACCCCGGCGGCGAGTACGCCTACGTTCCGGACCTGTACGGCGACACGCTCACGGTCATCGACATCGAGGCGTTCGAGATCGAAACGCAGGTCGAAGTCGACCCCGTCGAGTCGGGAACTGCTCCGGCACCGTGGATGGGGACTGCTGCCGGAGACGGCGAGACGCTGCTCGTGGAGAACAACGAAGGCGAGACCGGGACCGAGAGCATCTGGGACGTTAGCGATCCCGCGAGCCCCACAGAGGTGTCGAGGCTGACGAGCGATGACGGTCTCGGTTCCCTCCCGCTGACTAGCGAGATCGGTCCGGATTCCGCGGTCGGCTACGTGTTCACGCCGGAGACGGAGGACATCAGCGTCATCGATATCGAGGCCGGAACGGTCGCCGGGCGCATCGATCTGGGCGGGAAGGCGTTCGTCGGAACGTGGGACCCGGCCCACGAGAAACTGTACGTACCCGTCCAGACGGCCGACGAAGTAGCAGTCGTCGACCACGCGGCGCGTGCGGTCACCGAAACGCTCGATGTCGGCCCGGACCCGTACGGCGCAACGGCGGCCGCCGTTCGGCCCGAAGTCGACACTTCCGACAGTCGTCTGGAGCGACTGACCGCCCTCGGCGTCGATCCCGACTCCGGAACGTCTTACTGCATCGGCGAGTGCGCCTGCGGTCACGAGTGGTGATTTCATCGTTTAGAGCGCCGACGCAGTTCCCGCGCCTCTCGTCGCGGCGGACGGCGAGGACGCGCGTTCGCACGTCCGGCGCGAGTCCGCGGCGCGTCGCCGACTGCTAATCCTCGGCGCTTACCGCCGAGTCGTCGGCGCTGTCGTCGGTACTGCTCGTCACGTAGGTGACCGGTGCGTCGAGGACGAACTCGTCGGCGAACGCGGTCACGACCACGACCCCCTGCACCGCGGCGTACGCCCACAGGGTGAACGGTGCTAGATACTCGCGACCGTCGTGAGGCCGGCCGGCGGCGGCGTCGAGCGAGAACACGACGACGGCGGCGAACAGGCCCGCCACGGCCGGTGAGAGGCGGAGCGCAGCCCCGACGGGGTCCGCCGCGGGCGACGGTGAGGCGATCCAGAGGGCCGGCAACGAGAGAAACAGGATCGGGGCAAGCAGGACGTAGCCGAAGGTGAACGCGGCGTCGAGTTTCGCGGCGGGCGACACCGACGGCGACCGGAGAAGTCCCACAGCGTGCCGCTGCGCGACCTGGAACGCGCCGCGGGCCCACCGCCTGCGCTGGCTAACCCATGCTCCGAGCGACGCGGGATTGTCCTCGTGGGTGACGATTCCGGGGTCCACGCGAAGGCCGAACCCCGCCCGGTGTGTGCGACACGCCATGTCAACGTCCTCTATCAGAATCGTTTCGTCGAACTGGCCGACCGCCTCGACCAGTTCTCGCCGGAAGACGACCTGACCGCCGGTAAAAAGCGTGAATCCGCCGAACACGTCGCGAGCGTAAAACTCGGCCCGTTCGAGCAGGTGGCGCTCGACGGTGGCGTGGAGCGCGATGGGCGACGCGGCCGCGTTGGTCCCGTAACAGCGGCCCTTGACGCACCAGACGTCGTCGTCCTCGAACCACCGAACCGCGCGCCGGAGCATCCCGCGCTCCGGCCGCTGGTTCGCGTCGATGCTGGCGACGATGTCGCCCGACGCGTGACGGAGCGCGTGGTTGACGGCCGCCGCTTTCCCGCCCGGCGGCGCGTCCCGCCGGACGGCGGTCACGCGGTCGTCCGCTCGATCCGCCGCCGTTGCGATCGCCGCGGTCCCGTCAGTCGAGGCGGACTCGTAACAGACGACGATACCGAGGTTCGGGTAGTCGAGCGCCCGACAGGCGTCGAGCGTCTCGCCGAGAACGTCCGCTTCGTTGTACGCCGTCACTACGAGGGTGACAGCCGGCCACTCGCCGACGGGCGGAGCGGGCGGTGACGGCGACCGTGCGGCGAGCGCGCTAGACCAGATCGCTCGGAGAGAAATCCCAACGAGCAGTGCCGTTCCGACCGTCGATACCGCGGCGGCGACGGGCGGGTACGCGAGCGCCGACGCGAGAACGAGGCCGGCGACGCCGACCGCGACCGCTCCGTACGTCGCGAGCGATGCCGCTGCCTCCGCGGACGACGGCGTCTCGACATTCATACCTTCGTTCACTACGGGACGGGGGAAAACCGAGGGGGCGTTCGTGCCGCCGGTTCACTCGTGAGCGATGGCGGATGCGGACGGATCGGACGTGGTCTCGGCCGGCGCTCGGACGACGACTCGCTGGTCGCCGCTGACGGTGACATCGCATCCTGCGAGTGTGAACACGACACGGCGTTCGAACGATCCGTCCGTCTCCCCGCTGAACAGTTGTTCCAGCGCGTCCGGGTCGATCGCGTGGTACAGGAGTTCGCCGAGTTCGAGCGGGTCGACGTCTTTGGCTTCGGCGACCGCCCAAATGACGGTTTCCGCGATAGATTCGTTCTGGGCGGTGCGTTCGACGGAGGTAGGTAGGGTCACGCTCATCAGTCTACTTCACGTTACACGAAGACCACTATGGGGAGTGTGGCTACAGGCATACGGGCTGTGTCAGACGCGGGGGTATATGTATTCACTTCCCCTCGTAGAGAAGCGTCAGTAGCTTCCGCTCGGCGGCGCGCAGGTGTCGGTTGACGGTCGGCTGCGAGATACCGAGCGAGTCGGCGATATCCTGTCCCGTCTGGTCGCGAGGCCACTCGAAGTAGCCACCGTAGTACGCCGTCTGCAGCACTTCCAGTTGACGGGAAGTGAGCGACCGTTCCACCATCGACCGAAACCTCCGCTGTATCCGCGCGGATCTGTCGAGCTTTCGGCGGCCGAACAGTTCGACCTCGGCGTACGTGTGACGCACCCAGTCGACGAACGGCTCTAGACCGACCTGGTCGGGGAATTCGACGAGGAGACGGAGAGTTGATGCGTTCGCGGTGCCGTTCCGAAGTACCACGCCGCGGTCGGACAGCGTACCGAAGAACCCGTCGCCGTCGAACAGTATCTCCACGCGCGACTCCTCCGCCTCCCGGGTAACGACCGAAACGTCCCGGACGGCCGTGAGGTTCGTCAGCGCGTCGAGCGAATCGTTGATCTGGCCGGGGATCCGTACGAACGCCTGCACGCCCTCGTCGTTGCGGGCGAACCGTTCGAACTCGATTTCGTCGTCCGCGACGGCGGCCAGACGAACCGGATCGATGTCGTCCGTCACTTCGAATCCGAGTTCGACCGTCGACCCCGCGTCGGGGACCGGTGTCCGTCTGCTCGCGGTGAGTGCGAATCCGGCTAGTTCGCCGACCGACTCGAACGTCTCTCGCTCCCGCGTGTCGAACGCTTCGATTTCCGTCGCGTAAACGACCAACACGCCGTACTGCGTCTCTCGATGCGAGACGGGAACGGCGAGCACGGACCGGAAGCCGCGTTCCAGCGTGGTCTGTCGCCAGGGTTCGAACGGCGGGTCGCCGACGATGTCGTTCTGGACCTGTACCGACCGACTGTTGATGGCTGTTCCCGTCGGCCCCTGCCCTAAACTATTGTCCGCGGTCACGGACATCTCGTTCAGGTAACCGCCGCCGTGGCCCGCCGACGCCTCGGGCGTTATTTCGTCGGATATGGGGTCGTACTGGCCGAACCAGGCGAACTCGAACGGTCCGTTCGACGTGATCTGTTCGCAGATGTTCCGAAGTACGTCCCCTTCTGTGTCCTCTGCGATCACGGCGTCGATGCAACCCCGAACGATAGCATTCAGCGATTCGGTCCGCTGGAGCGACTCCGTCTGCTCAGTTAGCGAGGCCGTCTGCTTTCGCAACGACTCTTCTCGGTCGGCCCGCTCTAACGCGGCCGTTACGCTTCCACAGAGGATCCGAACCACGTTTCGCTCGCGGTCGGAAAGCGACCGCTCGGTCGTCGTCCAGACCAGAACGCCGTATCTCCCCAGCGGGACGCAAATACCCGTCTGCGGCGCGGGATCGACTCGTTTCGACAGTTCGGTGACTGTACACGTCACTTCGTCGTACGTCGTGAACGCCTGCCACATCGGAGCGCTCCCCTCGGCAGTGCTGAGTCCCTCACTAACCCCGGCCCCCGAGGGAAACTCCGCAACCGTCTCCAGTCCGCTGTCGCCGTCGTACAGGGATATCGAGGCGGCCGGCGCTTCTAACTGCTCTCCGATCGCGTTCACGACGACTTCGCAGATCTCGGCTCGCGTCTCGGCACCGGATAGATCCTGCGTTATCTGCGTGACAGCGGCGAGTTGACGCTGTTGTCTCGTCTGCGCCGTAATGTCGCGGATGATCCCGGTGAACAGCCGGTCGCCCTCGGCCCGGAACTCGCTGAACGAGACGGCGAGTTGGATCTCGCGTCCATCGCGGTGCCGCCCCGGGAGTACGGTGTAGTCCCAGTCTAGCGTCTTTTTGCCAGTCTGGAGGTACTCCGCCATGCCCGCTTCGTGACGGGCAGCCATCTCGTCAGACATGAGCGCCGTGAGCGGTTCGCCGAGGAGGTCACTCGGTGGATACCCGAACACCTCCTCGACGGCGGCGTTGACGTACCGGATCGTACTATCGGCGTCGATAGTGACGATCGCCTCCGACGCCGCATCGGCGATCGCCTCCAGATGCGCATCGCCCCCTGCACCGCGCGGTTGCTCGGTGAGCAGTCGCCGGACAGTGCGAGCGAGAACGCGCTCGCTCGCCGCGCCGGTCCTATCGACCAGTTCGGAGACCCCGGCTTCGAACGCCTCGTCGACGGACCGTTCGTCGTCTACCGTGTCGTACAGGACGACCGGGAGGACGGAGCCGCGGTTTCGAAGGGCTGCCACGACGCCGATACCGTTGCCCGCTCGCAACCGCTCCGTACAGACCACGCAGTCGGTTTCCTCGCTGCTGATACCGTTTACCGCCTCGTTCTCGGTCGCGAACGTTTGCACCGAGACGTCGGCATCGAACCCGGCAGTCGCCGCGGCGACGGTGTCGACGACCGCATCGTCGCACGTCACGACGGCGATCGACACTGCCGACGGGAGCAGTCCTTTCGTTTGTTGTTCCATATTCTACAGGTCGAACCGTAATCTCCGTGTCCGATGACGGCTTTTTGTTCTCGGTAATCGTTTGGTTACGCGGCTACTCTCAAAATAAGTCGCGTATTATAAAAGTTGAACACCCAAAAAATTAGGCCGGTAGCTGGATCCGCGTGTCATCGTCTCTCTGTCCGAGAGTGCTCTGGTAGCAACTGAAGGGCAATGTACGCCCGTTCCCACGACGGTTGTGCGATCAGAGCGGAAATCGTTTCAGTTGTTTGTGTAGTCGGAACTGGCTGTCTCGCCCGGCGCGTCTCCGACGACGTTTCACCCGCACTTACTGGTGCGCTACCGAAAAGCACTCGTTGGGACCCCCAATATCGGCGACTGACTATGAGGACCGCACCGCGATCGGCGATTCCCCGCAGTTGATACAGACGTACCGTTCGCCGGTCGTCTCGACCACGGGGGCGTTACACTCTACGCATTTTATCCGGGCATTCCGTGCCTGGCGTGGATAGCGACCCATGTGTCTACACCGTCGCTCCCGACGACCATATCAGGTACGACCGTTGCAGTCGATTCGATATCGTAGTATCTGATAGCAGATCCCTTCTCGCTCCCCGACATGCGTTTACGGACGCAACGCTCGTGTAAGGTCGACCTACGTACTCCGAAAGGAAGTAATACTAATCGTTACGGGGCAACACGTTTAGAGCCACCACGACGTGTCGCAGTGTATGTACGACCGGATACTACTGCCGACCGACGGGAGCGAGGAGGCACTCAGCGCGAGCGAACACGCGTTCGACATCGCGGCGACCTACGACGCCGACTTACGTGCGATGTTCGTCGTCAACGATACGCTGATGGCAACGGACGCGTACGGTGGCGTCACGGTCGACCAGGTCGAACGCGCGGGCGACGAAGCCCTCGACGAGATCAAACGACGAGCGCGTAACCACGGCATCGAGAACGTGATAACCGAGGTAACGTACGGTATTCCGCATCAGGCCATTCGGGAGTACGCCGCCGACAACGACGTGGACCTCATCGTGATGGGAACTCACGGGCGGACCGGCGTCGAACGGTACCTCCTCGGAAGCGTCACTGAAAAGATCGTCCGTACCGCGGACGTACCGGTACTGACCGTTCGCCCCGAAGAATGAGCACGCCAACGATCTCCGACGACGACGCATCGATACTCGAATATCTCGCGGATGGAGCGGCGGAGAGTGCGGCTATCGCCGACGCCGTGGGACAGGACGAGGGGGAGACCGCCGAGCGCCTCGACGGGTTGATCGAGGGGGGTCTCGTCCGTGAGGCCGAAGACGGATACGAGATAACCGACAGCGGTGAACGACTCCTCGCCGCCCCCGGGGATAGCACAGCGGACTCACGCGTTGACACACCACCTGCGGTCGACGAGGCGATAGACGAGATGGATCTCGCGCCCGACCACGCCGAGGCCATCGAGGAGGCGTTCGCGTTCCTGCGTCATTGGGGCGAGGCGTCGCGCGCGGAGGTGATAGACGCCGTCTACAGCGAGAACCCCCTGGAGTACGCCGACGCCGAATCGTGGTGGGACGATGCGATCCGCGACGCGCTTGCAACGCTGCCCGACATCGAACCGCCAGACGCGTCGAACGAGGACAGGACGTGGCGGTACGCCGGAACCCCCGGACGCGAGAACGGTGACGGTCGCCTGCCGTTCGACGTTCCCGAAGAACGGACGTACGGGAGCGTCAAACACGCGCTCGAATCGCGGGACGTCACCGACCGCCAGCGCGAGGCAGTCGCCGCCGCGTTCGAACTACTGCTGTCGAAAGGCGGCGCGACCGACGAGGATCTGCGGGCGCACGCTCACGATGCTGTCGACGTGGAGGCGTCGGCCGGAACGTGGTGGCGGGACGCGGTCGAACCCGTTCTGGAGGCGGTACCCGGTATCAAGCGAACGGACGATGGCCGATGGCGATACAGCGGTGACAGACCGACCTAATCGTCGGTCGTCGCCGTCGCGTCCTCGCGTCGTGCGTTCGGCGGCGTCACTCGGGCGGACGCCCCGACGGTTCCTCGTCGTCTAGGTCGGACAGCGCTCGCTCGTCGTTGTACTCCTCGCTGCCGCTCGCTTCGCCGGTCAGTTCGTTGAACACCGCCTCGCGAACCTCGTCGGCGGACTCGAAGCGCTCGTCGACGAGGCGGTCGAACACGTCTCCCACCGTCTCGGTCTCGTTAGCGAGGTCAATCTCCTGGTCGCCGTACTCCGTGGCGAGTTCCTCGCTCGTGGCGGGATACTTGTACTCGTCGAAGAACTCCGCTCCCAGGGCAGCCGACATCCGCTCCGCGCTCTTGGCCCGCTCGCGTCGTCGTTCCTGTGCGCGCTTGCCCACGTCCTCGACGTCTGGCTGGTCGTCGGCCATGGTCGGACTTTCCTCCGTGACGCGGATAAGCGTGAATCCCAGTTCGATACGGAGTGGTTTCCAGATAGCATCGTCGTACTGCCGCCCGGCGGATATCAATGCCATGACACGGCCTAACATACTTCTCTGTGCCACCCGTACCACACGACACCCTCGGGTGGGGACAATGAGTGATTCTGAGGACCAACACATAGAGAAACGGTCACCGGGACGAGGCGCACGGACGGAGGGTGGGAGTCAACTCGGGAACCGATTCAACTCCCGGCTTCGGGAGGCGTTCGGGTCGTCCCCGTTCATCCTGACGAAGTTCGACAAGTTCATGAACTGGGTGCGGGGGTCGTCGATGTTCATGCTCCAGTTCGGCATCGCCTGCTGTAGCCTGGAGATGATGCACAGTTACACGACGAAACACGACCTGGACCGCTTCGGTGCGGGCGTCCCCCGGGCCTCGCCGCGGCAGGCCGACGTGATCATCGTTCCGGGAACTATCGTCTCGAAGTTCGCGCCGCGAATGAAACGCGTCTACGACCAGATGCCGGAACCGAAGTTCGTCGTCGGCATGGGCAACTGCACGGCGTCGGGCGGCCCGTTCCAGAAAGGGTACAACGTCGTGAAGGGCGCGGAGGAGGTCATTCCGGTCGACATTCAGGTACCGGGCTGTCCGCCGCGGCCGGAGGCGCTCATCTACGGCGTCGCGAAGTTACAGGAGCGCGTCGCCAACGGCGAGAGCGCGCCAGTCGTCGTCAAGCCGTACGAACTCGAACGGTTCGGCGACCTGAAACGGGACGACGTGGTCGAGGAACTGTCCGACCGGATCGACGAGGAGACGCTCGTCATGCAGTACAACTGGGTGGAGGGTAACACGCCATGAGCACGCCCGAAGAGTCCGAACGGGAACTCCGTCCAGCGGAGTCAGCCGTCGACTACGACGCCGTCGAGGATCTGCTCGGCGACCGCGCGGTGGGCCGGGAGACCCACAGCAACGCCGAGGCGTTCGAGATACGTCCGGACGAGGTCCAGGAAGTGCTGACACTGCTCAAGCGAGAAGCGGGGTTCGACCACCTCTCCTGTCTCACCGCGCAGGAGTACGAGGACCGCTACGAGTCCATCTACCATCTCCGGAAGTACGACGACCCGACGCAGGAAGTCGGCGTTATCGTGCCGACGCCGCGGGACGAACCGGTACACGAGTCGGCGGAACCGGTGTACCGGACGGCCGACTGGCACGAGCGGGAAGCCTACGACCTCGTCGGGACCGAGTTCGAGGGCCATCCCGACCTCCGCCGGATACTCCTGCCCGAAACCTGGGTCGGTCACCCGCTCTCGAAGGACTATGACAAGGAACAACCGCAGGTCGTCACCCTCGAAGAGCACAAGAACCCGCTGGCTGAGGACCATCGGAACAGGGAGTCCGACACGATGATGCTGAACATCGGACCGCATCATCCGGCGACCCACGGCGTCCTTCACCTGAAAACCGTACTCGACGGCGAGCAGGTGGTCGACGTCGAACCCGACGTCGGCTACCTTCACCGCTGCGAGGAGCAGATGGCCCAGAACGGTCACTACCGCCACGAGATCATGCCATACCCCGACCGCTGGGACTACTCCTCGCACTATCCGAACGAACACGCGTACGCGCGTGCCGTAGAGGACCTCGCGGACATCGAGGTGCCGGAGTACGCGAAGGTGCTCCGGACGATGACCTCGGAGTTCGGACGTATCCTCGGGCACATGCTCGCCGTCGGCACGTTCTGTCTCGACATTTACGGCGACTTCACGGCCATTTTCATGTACTCCATGATGGAACGCGACCGTGTGTTCGACATCTGCGAGGACCTCGCCGGCGCGCGGATGATGCCGAACTACTTCCGCGTCGGCGGCGTCGCCTGGGACCTGCCGGAACCCCGCGAGGACTGGATCGAGAAGGTGCGGAACTACCTCGACGGCCTGCCGGGACGGTTAGAGGAACTCCACGACCTCATCTCCGGCAACGAGATCCTGCAAGAGCGGACGGTAAACGTGGGGATAATCGATCCCGAAGTCGCCAAGCAGTACGGCTGTACCGGTCCGGTCGCCCGGGCGTCCGGAATCGACTACGACATCAGGCGGGACGACCCCTACAGCTACTACCCCGAACTCGACTGGAACGTCGTCACGCGAGACGCGGGCGACAACTACGCCCGGACCCTCGCCCGCCTCGGAGAGGTCGAGGAGTCCGCACGCATCATCGGGCAGTGCGCCGACCTGCTGGAGGACTGGCCGGAGGACGAACGCACCATCCAGAGCAACGTCCCGCGGACGCTCAAGCCGCCAGACGGGAAAGAGACGTACAAGACTGTCGAGGCCTCGAAAGGCGAACTCGGCATCTACATGCGAAGCGATGGGACGGCCAAACCGGCCCGGTTCAAGATCCGGAGTCCCGACTACCACAACCTACACGCGCTTCCGGAGATGGCCGAAGGCGAGTACGTAGCCGACTTGGTCGCCGCGCTTGGGAGTCTTGACATCGTCCTTGGCAGTGTCGACCGGTAGCATGGGTCGCGGCTGAAGGCCGAAAAAAAGAGGCGGATACGGTCGAATGACGGACGGTTACGGCGGTTCGGCTTTCACCACTGCTGGGGCTGTTGCATCTGCCCGCCCTGCTGGCCCATCTGCTGCGGGGGCTGCCGACTCATCTGTTGTTGTGGCTGCTGACCCATCTGTCCCTGTTGCCCTATCGGCTGGCCCATTTCGCCGCCCTGCATGCCCTGCGCCGACGGTGGCTGTACCTGCGTCTGTTCGAACTGTTCGTGTGCCTGATGCAGTTGCTGCTCGACCTGTTGGATGAGCTGCGGTTGCCCGAACGATTCGAGCAGCTGATACGTGCTGTCCAGTGCGCGGTTGACCACGGCGACAGTTTCCTGGCAGTGGGGGTTCTGGTGGCGTTTGATCTCCTGAAGGCCGTCCTCGGCGACGGAGGCGAACAGCATCGCTGCCTCCAGTCCGTAGATAGAGTCACGAGCGATCATCCGGGCGTTCAGGTCGGCCAGTTCCCCGATGTCCTGGCAGACCCGAATACACGTGGCCATCTGCGGGCCTTTCTCGATCATCTTGTCGACGCACCACTGGGTGACGTCAGTCACCGTCTCGAAATCCTCGAGCGCCGTCCGGAGTTCGCCCGTCAGGTCAGCCTCGAAGTTCTGACCCGTCTGCTGGACGAGTTGGGCCTGTACCCCTTGTTGTCCCTGCTGGCCCATCGTCCCTGTCATCTGTCCGGTCTGTGCGCCTGTCTGCGGCAGCGGTTGTTGCGACATTGATATCACACCCTCGAAGGCGGGCGGCGCTACGCCTGAGACGGAAATAAACCGCCGCGGTCGTTTCTGTCGATTCACGACCGATAACGACTTGCTTCGACGGAGACGGGTCGAAATCAGGTGCTACAGCGGACGAAGGGCGGCCGCTAAGGAGAACGCGAGAGGCCGCGAAACGTGTATAACGACGCGTTTCCGCGCGAGTAACGTATCGTTACCCCTCGCTCTCTATCAGCGCCTGGCGGAGGTCCTCGGTGATAGTGGGCAGTTTGTCCCGGTCGTACAGCGCAGCGGCGGGATGGAACGTGGGTCGGACGACTCTCCCGTCGAGTTCGACTGTCTCGCCCCGGAGGTCGGTGATCGTTTCGTCGGTGTCGACGATTTCCTGCGCGGCGAACGAGCCGAGCGGAACGATCACGTCCGGGTCAACGCGGTCGATTTCGGCGTCGAGAACCGGCCACCAGGCGTCGATCTCGTCCCGGTACGGGTCGCGGTTCTCCGGGGGACGGATCTTCACCAGGTTCGTGATGTACAGGTCGTCGCGGTCGACGTTCAGGTCGTCCAGAATGCGGTCGAGTTGCTTGCCTGCCTGCCCGACGAACGGTTCGCCCTGTGCGACTTCGTCCGCTCCGGGAGCCTCCCCGACGAGCATCACGTCAGCGTCGAACGACCCGTGTCCGCCGACGAAACGGTCGCGGTCGTCGTGTTCGTCGGGGACGTCGTCGAGAGCGTCCGCGAACTCCTCTTCGAACCCGTTCATGCGTACTCTCCGGGCGACGCCTCGAAGCGATCCTTGCAGTCCTCGCTACAGAAGCGGTACGTTTCGCCCCCGTGTTCGACCTGTGCGGGAGCGAACGTCTCGTCCTCGTAGTCGGTCTCGGACGGGTTGTTCACCTCGACATCTCGCCCGCAAACGGGACAGGTTTCCATGCGTGTTCACCGCTCTGTCGTTCGACGGCTACGGAGTAGAGTCTTTGCCCGCTACGCGGACGTCGGCGCGTCGTCGGCGTCGACGACGGTGACGGTGTAGCGGTCCGTGTGCTCGGGGACCATCGCCGTCACTTCGACCGTCCGCTGGTCGTCCTCGCCGAACTCGGTCGGGGCCCCGGTCACCTCCTTCAGTTCGTCGTCGCCGCCGTAGAACGTCACGACCGGGATCACATCGCGAGGGTCGGCCTCGTTCAGGACGGTCGCCTCGACGGTTCCCTCCTCGTTCCTGACGCCCGCTGGCACCGCACCGGGACCGGACTCGCCGGACTGGAACGTTGTATCGAGAACTAACAGGTGTTCGCTCGACTCGCCGAGCGAGTGACGGTATATCTGGATACGGTTGCGAGCGGTGGCGACGTGGCGCTCGGCGTCGCCGCCGAGTTGCTCCTCGAGGCGGAGCAGTTCGTTGTCGATCTCGTCGATGAGACTGTCCTGCGTGCCGGACTCCCGTTCGGGTAACTCCTCCAGACGCTCGATCACGGACGCGATATCGTCGTTCACGTCCGTGTCGGCCGTCTGTCGCGCGCGTCGCAGGTCGTCGCGAACGTCGAGCAGGGGCGGGATCGAAGCCATGCGTGGAGCTTCGACGCCGCACCGGATGGGTCTAGGGGCGGCCTCCCGGACGAGGTCACGAGGACCGGACGTCGCTACTGCCGTCGCCGTGAGCGGCTTCCCGCGTTCGCTCGACGTCGACGGCGAACTCATCGGGCAACTGCTCGAACCGTTCGAGCGCGATCACGTCGGGGTCGTCTCTGAACGAGGCGTACGTCTCGTCGACTGGTTCGAGGTCACGTTCGGCTTCCACCTCGTTGAAAAAGGATTCCTCGACGTCCACGAGGTAGACGTACTTGCCGCTGTCGCCTGCCTCGAACGACGCATCGAACAGGCGATTCGAATACGCTGCCGCCCGGACGTGGTCCGGCGCGTCGCTCCGGTCGGCGTCGGGGTCGTTTTCGAGTGTGAACTCCGGCAGGGCGTTCCAGTCGACGGGCGAGGTTCCGGACGTTCCCATGGATGAAGAGAACGACGCGGAGCTACGAAACCGTGCGGGTTACTCGGCGGACTCGTCTCCGTCCTCCTCTTCGGAATCCTCCTCCGTCTCGACATCGTCCTCGCGGCGTTCCGTCTGCTCGACTGCGTCGATGTCCTGGTCGCCCCCGCCGTACTGGTTCACGTCCTGTTCCTCGTCAGCGTCGTCCCCGGTTTCGCCGGTGCCGTTCTCTGTATCGTCGCCCATGATCGGACCTGCAACGCCGATCTACATAAACGCGGACGCGAGGTGTTGTCGTAAACCCCGCCTCAGTCGCCCGGATCTGTCGCTGCCGGGCTCACTCCTCGTCGTCGGACTCGTCTCGCGCTTGTTCGTCGCGGTACTCCGCGATGCGTTTTTGCGCCGTCTCGACGTGGTCGCTCGTCCGCCGGATCGCCGTCCGCGTTTCGGAGAGGTCGGACATGGATACGGGGACGGAGGCGAACGCAAAGGATGCGTAGGTAGACCGGCCGGAATCGACGCCGCGTCGAGCGGTAATTCGGGCTTAGTCGGCGTGGTCGGGGTCGACAGCGCCCACGCGAGCGGGGATAGCAACCCTGTTCCGCTGTGTTCGGGTTCAAACGCTCGAAACGTTGGATTTAGACGGATATCACCGGTGGTAGACCGCGAAACAGTTCGAACAGTGGAATCGGTTTAATCCGAATCAGGGAGTAGCATTGTTCGACCATGCCGCATCATCAACACGAAGGGTCCGAAGGTATCGGCGAGTACCGACAGAGCGGTCAGGGACGAAGCGGACAGCAGGGAGATCAGCAGCGACGGACGCAACAGCGAGACCAGTACGGGAACCGAAACCAGGGACAGAACCCGCAGATCCAACGGAGAAGCCAGCGAGGCGGCGGCACCGAAGGCAGGAACCAGCAGCACCGCCGACAACAGCGGCGCGGACAGCAACACCGGAGCCAGCAACGTGGCGGACAGCAGAGCCAACAGGGACACCGGCAGACACGGAGCGACCAGCAGACGGAATTCGAGCGCGGCGGGCGAGGTGCCAGTCGACGGGACAAGCGATACGGTCAGGGACGACAGTCGAAACAGACGAGAGGGACAGATCGTCACGAGCAGACGGGTCGCGGGCGGGGGACGGAGCAGTATCAACAGTCCAGGCAACAGGGTAGTCAGCAGCGCTCCGAGCAGCACGGCCAGCAGCCGACGGAGCGCCACGGCGAAGGAACGACGGAACGAGGCCTCGCCCAGCACCACGTCGGATCGACGGGCGAGCGCGGGCAAAACCGCGGACGGCAGACCGGCGGTCGGCACTGATACCGGGGCGGTCGTCTACCGCGCCGTCTGTGGCGGAGCGCCAGCATGCGACGCCGGTATTCAAGTTTTTCTCTGTCGTATCACCGTCTACATGGTCGAGTTTCACGTCGATCTGTATCACGTCGGGCTGGTGATCGTCAGCATCGCCATCCTCGGAGCGGTAGTCCTGCCGAAGATGGTTTCGGACAAACCGCTCTCGTTTCCCTTACTCTACATAGGATTCGGCGCGCTCGTGTTCTCGATCCCTATCGGGCTGCCTCCCATCGACCCCGTCGGCAACGCGGAACTAACGGAACGGCTGACCGAACTGGTCGTCATCATTGCACTGATGGGTGCAGGGCTGAAACTCGACCGACCGTTCGACTGGCGGGCCTGGGCGTCGACCTGGCGTCTGCTCGGGATAACGATGGTCATCACGATCGCGATGACAATGGTCATCGGCTGGTGGGTCCTCGGAATGCTCCCGGCGTTAGCCATACTGTTCGGTGCCGTCATCGCGCCGACGGACCCGGTGATGGCGGCGGACGTGCAGGTCGGCGAGCCGCAAGCGGACCAGGACGAGGAGATAGACCCCGAGCGACAGGAAGGGCGGGTCAGATTCGCGCTCACCTCGGAGGCGGGGCTCAACGACGGTCTCGCGTTCCCGTTTACGTACGCTGCTATCCTGGCTGCGACGGCACCGGGTCTGTTCGCTGTCAGTTGGGTCGGCGAGTGGCTGGCCTTTTACGTCGTCTACAAGATCGTCGTGGGCGTGATCGCCGGGTACGTCATCGGCAAAGTCGTGGCGTGGTTCGTCTTCGGAGCGCCGAGTACGACGAGGCTCGCGCGCGTGATGGAAGGTGCGGAAGCGCTCGCCGCAACGCTTCTGTCCTACGGGTTGACCGAGATCATACAGGGGTACGGGTTCATCGCCGTGTTTGTCACGGCGCTCGTACTGCGTCATTACGAATGGACACACGATTACCACGAGACGCTCCACGATTTCGCCGTGGTCGTCGAACGCCTGCTGATGTCCGCCGTCCTCATCCTGTTCGGGGGTGCACTGGTGAGCGGGCTTCTCGCTCCGCTTTCGAGAACGGGCGCGATAGTAGCGGTGCTACTCGTTCTGGCGGTCCGACCGTTGGCGGGGCTGATCGGGATGCTCGGGTCGGCAGCGTCGTGGAGCGAACGGTCCGTGATCTCGTTTTTCGGCATCCGCGGGATCGGTTCGTTCTACTATCTCGCGTACGGTCTGAACAACGCCCGTTTCGGTGCCCACGAGGAGATCTGGGCCATTGTCGCGGCGACTGTGCTGTTCTCGGCGGTACTCCACGGAGTGCTGGCGAACCCGGTGATGGCGAAACTCGACGAGATGCGTGACACGCGTCGGCCCGCGCCGACGGACTGATATGGACTGTTGTTTATTGCCGTCGCGATCGTTCAATCCAGTGATGGTGGAACTACACGACCACATCATCGAGGAGTTCGGCCACCGCGGGGATTCGTTGCTCGCCGACGAGTTCCTCTCTCTCATCGAGCAGTACCACTCGACTGACGGTCCGGGCGTCCCGTGGGACGTCGTCGAGGCGTACGCGAACGCGCTCGACCGGGAAGGACTCAGTCAACTGAACAGCGATGTCATGCTCGACCGGATCGAGGAGAAGCGCCGAAACAGCGAGACGTGGATCGGCGAAGACGCCGTGTACGATCTCGGCGATGGGAGAGTGAGCAACTACCCGGCCGAGTGGCACGACCGCCTGGGCGGGGCTGACGATATCGTCGACTTCGTCGAAGTGCTCACAGAGACAGACGTATCGATCGGCCAGGGCGGTGCGGGAAGAGGTGTCCCGGAGAACCTACTCCTCGATATCGTCGCTACCGTCGGCGGACTCGACCGCGAAGAGGCGAAAGCGCAACTCGAAGAGAAGCGTCGTGACGGTCCGATAGCGGAAGACGCCGACCAGCACCCCGACGCCCGAGTTCGCCTGGAGTAGTATCGTCCGGAAGTAAGGTTTAAACGAACTAGATTCGTTAGTACGAGTAATGAGTACAACAGACGCAGTTACGGTCGACTGCAACTGCAAGGTCGGCCGGGTGATAGACCAATACGACGTCTCGGAGTTACACGAGGAACTCGCGGAGCGGTGGGGGGAGGACAGTCTTCGAGACCTCGAACAGTACGTGAATCAACAGCTCCTACGGGCGGCGATGCACCGGGCCGACATGGAGGTACTTGACGGCGAGGTCGAGAACTTCTACAACCTCCTCGTTGGCGACGAGACGAGCGAGGGCGTCCGTGTCGAGGCCAGAAAACGCCTCGAACGCGCCTCGGTCGACGTCGAGGCGGTCCAGGACGATTTCGTCTCCCATCAGTCCATCCACACCCACCTGACGGAGTGTCTCGACACCGCCTACGAGCAAAACCGCGACGACGAGGAGAGGATAGAGTCGGCGACTAACACCGTGTTTGCCCTGCAGAACCGGACGGCAGCGGTAACGGACGGAACGCTCTCCCAACTTCGCGACGCAGAGGTTCTCGCGCTCGACGAGTTCGACGTGTTCGTAGACGTAAACGTCACCTGTGAAGCGTGTGGTCGACACCACGAGGTCGGTGCCCTCATCGAACGAGGCGGCTGCGAGTGCCAGCAGTGACTTACGAACATAGTAATGTAAATATATAGTTTCGAGTATTATAGCCGTACGGAGTGGACTGTATCCGTGGTCTCCGAGGAACAAGCCGTGAGAGCGGTGGTGATCGAACTTACAGAAACCTCGGTTCAGTTCACCGCAGAGACGCGTTTCTGGAGGTAACGGAACGAGCTACGCCGTCCGAGACCAGTTAAAATACGGAACTATGAAGTGAAAATTACCACAAACATGTTCGGTGGAAGGAATAGAGAACTGCAGAATAGTTGTCTCAGTCTGGGTCGTTTCGAACGGGTTACGGACGAACGACGATCTCGCCGTCCGCGTAAATGGTGACGTGGTAGCCGTCGATGGGAAGTTCGAGACGGCCGGACACCGGGGTACTGTCTCCCCCCTGTGTATCGAACAGCGAGTCGAGAGCATCAGGGTTCACGTGTGTACTGAGCGGGTCGATCGACATGGGATCCGCGTCCATGATATCGGCGAGTACCGTGACCAGCGTCACGCTTACCGAATCGTCGCTCGACCACTCGTGTTGTGCGTAGTAGGCGTTTGCTTCGGGGTCGTAGGTTACGTCATCGTTCGCGTCAGAGAACTGTGATCCGGTCATAACAGCAGTCAAACACCCTCCCTCTGCTCCCAGTTTCGAAACGTAGGTGATCTCGGTTCCATCGCTAACTACGATGGAAGTTCTGCATGAAGAAAAACATTAGGAAATTGAAGCGGGAAGTAGCGGCAACACTATCCCTCTATTTTGTCGGCCCAATCGAGAAACGTCTCGACAAACGGATCGCCCTCGTGTTCGACCAGTTGCTCCTGACGGTCGTATTCGATAACGCCGGCGTCCGCGAGTTTCGGGAGATGTACCTGGCTGAGGGAGATCGCGGTCTCCTGTTGGTCGTCGTCGGGCGCTGATTCGGCCGCTTCACGCTCCGCGACGCGGTCGGCGAGTTCCGAAAGGGAGAGCTGTCCGTCCGAGGCGCGGAGACAGTAAAGGACCGTCCGACGCCGTTCTCTAGCGAGGAGTTCGAAGGTCGTGTCGAGTACGTTCGAAACGTCACTCTCCTCCGAACACATCACGGTGGGTGAACCCGAATCGTTTGCCATCGGGGAATGACAGGGACTGCGGTGGGGATAAGTATAGTCACGTTACCGTACAGTACGAACTGTTTACACGATCTTCGCCCGTGTTTTTCGCGAAGGAGAGAGAACCGACAGTTAGCGTCGCCGTCGTGGAGTTTCGTCCGAGTAACAACTTCCTATCGAACGCAGTAGCGTCGTATCGAACGTTTACTTAAGACGGGGAACGGGGTAGAGTAACCGACAAACCGGATGGAGAACCAGATTACGCGGGTCGGATGCGGGACTGTCGAACCGGCCAGTCGACGGACCTTTGGCGCGGCGTACTGGGCGGCGCTCGCGGGGTGTCTCGTTAGTTCCGCACTCACGTACGCGTACGTCGGTGGAGCGGCGAGAGAACTGAATCCGGTTCTCCGGGCCGTCATCGGAACGGCCGGTCTCGAGGTGATGATACTCGTCAAGATAGTCGCCGCTGTCGGGGGGTACTGGGGGTATTACCTGCTCGGGCGAGTGACGGGGAAGGTACGCGTTGCGACGACGCTCGGTTGGGTGGCAGCGGTCGTATACGTCGCGGATGCACTGCACGACCTTCGGGTTGCGATGGCTGCCGGCCCGGCGGGACTGGGGGAAGTCGGACCCGGTATCGCCCTCGTTCTCGTCGCGACCTGGGCGGGCGTGGCGCTACGGCCGCCCGAGATAATATAGTGAGGACATAACTATGCAGGAACCGACTGTTCTCTACGCCAACCGACTCAGTCGCATGACCAGCATCGAACAACTAACGTACACAGCGGCTATTCTCAACCGTGGGCGCATCACGGAGGATCGAACCGTCTAATGACGCGCACTATCGTCGAAAACGCGCGGATAGTGACACCCACAGCCGTCGAACGCGGCTGTCTCGTCGTCGAGGGGAGCCGTATCGCCGCAATCTCTCCGGACGACCCGCAGGTCGAGGCATCGAAGCGGGTCGACGCCGGTGGGAAATATCTCCTTCCGGGGCTGGTCGACCTCCACGGCGACGACATCGAACGGCACGTGTTCCCCCGGTCCGAGGCACGCGTGCCGACGGCCGCGGCCCTCGGAACGTGTGACAGAGCGAACCTTTCAGCCGGCATCACGACGAAGTTTCACGCTGTTGCGTTCGAGGAGACACCCACTGAGAACCGGTCGCTTCACCTCGCGCGCGAACTGCATCAAGAGATAGCGGCAGCCGAGTCTCTTCTGGGACGACACCACTTCCACGCGCGGTGTGAGGTAAGCGACCCTGACTGCGTCGACGCAGTCACGGACGCGATCGCAGACGACGGCGTGTCGCTCGTCTCGCTGATGAACCACGTGCCCGGAGACGGGCAGTTCGACGACGTCGACGAGTTCGAGCGACGGTACGCGGACGGAAGCGGCGACTGGAACGTGCAGTCGTTTGCGGACCACCGTGACTGCGACGAGTCGGTACTGCGCGAGCGGACGGGCCGGCTCACGAAGCGTGCCGCCGACGCCGGAATACCGGTTGCCTCTCACGACGACGACTGTCCGGCCACGGTAGACCGAATGTCTCGGCACAGTGTGGCGATAAGCGAGTTCCCGGTGACGATGGCTGCCGCAGAACGAGCGACCGAGCTAGGCCTGGTGACGGCGATGGGAGCACCGAATCTGGTGAGAGGCGGGAGCCTATGGGGTAACCTCGACGCGAGAGCCGCCGCCGAGAACGGTGTTCTCGACGTGCTCTGCAGCGACTACCATCCCAAGTCGCTCCTTGAAGCGGTGTTCGTCGATACTGGCGAACCGCTCCCCGAACGGGTAGCGCGCGCAACGAGTGCGCCCGCCGATGCCGTCGGATTAAACGACAGAGGCCGCATCGTTCCCGGAGCCCGTGCCGACCTACTACTCGTCGATACCGATCCGAGACCCACTGTTTCGCACGCGTTCGTCGACGGGCAAGAGGTGTACCGGGTCGGCAGCTCATAAGGGAGAAATCCGCACTTAACCGAACGTTCCGACATGAAACACGACAGAACAGTAACGTCGTTTTATTCGTTTCAGGGCTGTAGGTATCTACGCTGGTGACGGGCCTCAGAACGACGGGGTTGGGGGAATCCGTGGACGCGATGCGCGACAACCGTCACACCGTCGGCCGGGGGACCGACGCTGTGAATCGATAGCCGGCCGCGCGAGGGGGCGCGACCGGCACTCAGCCGTCACCAGCGCGGATCATTTGGCGTTTCTAAGAACGAGATAGTGGAGACGGCTATTGTAGACACGGAAAGTCAATGTGCACATGATCGCACGACAGCTATGCGATCGGCATGTGAACCGTTTCAGTTGAGACTGTAGTAGCGAACGTCTCGTTGTATCCCGGCAGTGAGAGAATTCAACAGGTGAGCGTCCGTATTCATCTCTGCTGGCCCCGGAAATACCCAGAATGGAATGCTACACGAGCGCAAGTGTAACCTACCGTTATCACAGGTAGTACCTGACCGATCACCCACTCATCTTACATGTATAATTATATATTAGTTAACTTTATACAACGTGGTATCATCGTATGGAGTGCTACAAACACGAGGGAACGTACGAATCGCCCGAAAGGGTGGTGGGGAACAGACGAGCAAAAAACGGAATATTGCACACGCATGTCACGCATTGGGGAACGCAGCAGCCGGGGCGAACTGCTTACAAATGACTTGCAGAGAAGAGAGGTGAATGGAGAATGGGTTCGAGTAAGGTGAGCGTCTCTCAAGACACTGTCACGCCGGAGGAAGAGGAGACAGTAGAGGAGACGGAGGTAACACAAGAACCGCCCGAAGAGGAAACGGAGTCGGACCTGTCGTTAGACGTCATGTTCGAGGTGCTGAAAAACGAACGGCGACGGTTCGTACTGAAGCATTTCGACGAACACGAGGGTCCCGTCGCCCTGGGAGACCTGGCCGAACACGTCGCCGCAAAAGAAAACGACAAACCGAGACGTGAGCTGACGTCCGGCGAGCGAAAACGGGTGTACGTCGGGCTGTACCAGTGTCATCTGCCGAAGATGGACGACGCGGACATCGTCGATTTCAACCGCAACCGCGGACGGATCGAACTGGGAAAGAACGCGAGCCTGCTAAACGAGTATCTCGACACCGACGAGGAGACGAGTCATCCCTGGCCCTACTACTATCTCAGCATCGCCGCCACCGGGGGACTCCTGTTCGGTGTCGGGGAACTCGGCCTGTATCCGTTCGCCTGGATGTCTAGCTTAGTCGTTGCTCTCGTCATCGTCGCGTTCGCCGTCTGTGCGCTAGCCCACGACCAGTACTCCGAAGCGTAGTAAATCCCGACTCGTGCCGAGGCCGTTGCCCGCGCACCCGCTCTTTTCCGCTGAAGCGACTACCTACGATCGCTAAGCCCCGTCTGAATCCGGTGCAATACGTCAATAACAAAGGTCGCAGCACGGCAATCTCGTGTTACCACGTGTCATTCCGGCTTTCGAAGCCGTCTGGATCACACGGAGAGACGATATGACTGAAACAATGCATCAACGGGAGTCGCGTTTCGCTCGGGAAACGACGACTACCTCCGAACGACAGTGAACAATGTGTGGAATCACGGCCCACGTCGGGGCAGACGAGACAGTCGACGAACTGCTTGTCGGACTAGAGAACCTGGAGTACCGCGGCTACGACTCGGCCGGCGTCGCGGTGAAAAACGGCTGCGGGATCGAGGTGTGCAAACGCCAGGGCGAGATATCACAGCTAAAACAGCAGATACGGGCCGAGATATCCGGCGGAGGCGGCGTCGGAATCGGCCACACTCGATGGAGTACGCACGGACCGCCCACGGATTCGAACGCTCATCCCCACACGGACTGCACCGGAGAAGTTGCGGTCGTCCACAACGGGGTCATCGAGAACCACGCCGAACTGCGTAGCGAACTCGAACACCGCGGACACGGCTTCGAGAGCGACACCGACACCGAAGTCGTCCCCCATCTGATCGAGGAGTACCGCGACGAAGGGCTCTCCCCGGAGTCGGCGTTCAGACAGGCCATCGACAAGGTCGAGGGAAGTTACGCAGTTGCGGTCGTAGTCGAAGGAACCGAATCCGTGTACGCTACGCGAAGCGGATCACCGCTCGTGATGGGACTTGACGAGAACGAACGGTTCCTCGCGAGCGACGCCCCCGCGTTCCTCGAGTTCACCGACCGCGTTATCTATCTTGAGGACGGAGACGTCGCCGTCATCGAGGACGGGGACCACCGGATCACCGACAGTGAGGGCGCGCCGGTAGAACGGCCCCCGGAGACCGTCGACTGGGTGGCCGAAGACGCCGAAAAGGGCGGCTACGACCATTACATGTTGAAGGAGATCCACGAGCAGCCGACGGCCCTGGCGCAGACGCTTCAGGGGCGGGTGACAAACGGCGACGAGGTGACGTTCGACGACTTCGCGCCCGGCGCGTTCGCCGGCGTCACCGACGTACAGTTCGTCGCCTGCGGGACCTCGTACCATGCCGCGCTGTACGCGACCCAGTTCCTCGCGAGCAGGGGAGTTCGGGCACAGGCGTTCAGAGCGGGGGAGTACGCGACGAGTCCGGCACCGGTCAAGAGCGACACGCTCGTCGTCGGGGTCACTCAAAGCGGCGAAACGGCGGACACGCTTAGCTCGCTCCGGTCCGCTCACTCGCGGGGCGCTCGGACGCTCGCCGTCACGAACGTCGTCGGCAGCACGGCCGCCCGCGAGGCCGACGACTCGTTGTTCATCCGCGCTGGCCCCGAAATCGGCGTCGCGGCCACGAAAACGTTCTCCTCGCAGATAGCGTCGCTCGCGTTGCTCGGGGAGCGTATCATCCGAGACAGGACGGGTCTGGCGAGCGACGGCGTCAGCGAACTTCTCGAATCGCTCGAATCGCTGGACCGCGACGTCCGACGCGTCATAGACGAGAGTCGGGCCGAGGAAATAGCGACGGCCTATCTCGACGAGCAGTCGTACTTCTTCATCGGCCGGGATATCGCTCACCCCGTCGCGCTCGAAGGGGCTCTGAAGTTCAAAGAGATCACGTACGAGCACGCCGAGGGGTTCGCAGCGGGCGAACTCAAACACGGCCCGCTCGCGCTCGTCACCCCCGAAACGCCCGTCTTCGCCGTCTTCACCGGCAGCCACGACGAGCAGACGCTGAGCAACGTCCAACAGGTACAGGCTCGCGGCGCACCCGTGATCGCTATCGCCAGCGAGGAACACGACGCGGCGATAGAGACCGCAGACGAGGCGTTGACCTACCCGGACGCGACGGCGGAAGTTGCAGCGATACTGGCGAACGTCCAGCTCCAACTCGTCGCGTATCACGTCGCAGATCACCTTGGCAGAGCGATAGACAAACCGCGGAACCTCGCAAAGAGCGTGACAGTCAAATGAACGAACCGGGAGAGGGACGACGATGAGCGGAATCGACCCGAACGATATTCAGATCGACTGGTACACCAACGGGTCCGAGGACCAGGTGGCGGTCGGTATCGAAGCGGACGACGTGAAGATCGCGGTCACGTTTCCCGTGTCGGCGTCGCGGTCCGAGCTGGAGACGGTGTTAGCCGAACGTGACCGGGAACTCGACCATTACTTCGAGGCGCTCGCGCGGGTACGAGATAGCGCCGGTCAGTCCAAGTTCAACAGTCACCGGCGATAGCGGGGAGTAAGGTGACCTTACCAATGCATGGCCAGGATAGTAGACGTATAACAAACAAACGGCTGTCCGTTCACCTAGGAGAACACACGTGAATCGACGGCGATACCTCCAGGCTCTGGGCGGGGTCGGGCTCGTAGCCGCAGCCGGTTGCAATAGTCCGGACCGGAGCGAGACGGAAGATGCTGGCAATACCCGAACGACCGACAGTGTTAGCCCCCAGAGAGCCGAGAACGCGGAACGTGAGGACCTCGAAACCGCACCGATGGACGAGGACCGCCGCGCGGTCGACAGAGCGGCGTTCGACACCGTCGTCGACATGGTGGACGACGCCGACTGCGACCCGACGGGCGAAGACGCGTGCGACGAACAGCTCCGTTCGGCCGCGTCCGACGGCTACCTGCTGGAGTTTCCTGAAGGGACCTACCGGTTGGACGAGTTCAGTCGGTTTCAGGACCTGGACCGGATCGGAATAGTCGGTGACGGCGACGTTACGTTCGCTATTCCGGCCGAGACGAACCGACTGCTGTTCGACTTCGATCAGGTCGGCGAGGTACTGATAGAAGGTATTGACATCGATATCACGGCCGACCAGTGTACCGTCGGGCTTCGGATGATGTGCGACGCGTTTCACGTTCAGGACGTCGAGTACGTCGGCCGCGGGAACCACGACGACACCAGCGTCATTGACGGGTTCGGCGTCGGGATAATGGACGAGAACGGGGAGGGGATCATCCGGAACGTCACCGCGAAAAAAGGGTCCATCATCGGGAACTACAAGGGCGGAAACGGCCGCGTCGGCGTCTGGACCACGAACAGCCACGCTGGGACGCTGTGGATCGAGGACTGCCACTTCGAGGAGTTCGGCAACAACGCGCTCTACTGTAGTCGTTGCGAGGGTGACGTCCGCGTGGTCGAGAGCTACTTCCGCAACAACAACGTGTGCGCGATCCGGATAAGCGGCAAAGGAAGTTACGCGACGAGGTCGACTATCGAGGTCGACATGGACGAGTACACGGGGCCGAGAGGCGGGTTCGAGACCGGGTTCAACACGAGGGCAGTTATCGTCGAACAGGGCAACGTCGGTCCGAAACCCCCCGGGGCGGAGATCCGCGACTGCGAGATCCACATCAAGAAGACGCCCCGCTGTCAGGCGGCCGTGAACCTTGGTCCGCAGGGCCGGACGCTGACAGTGAGAGACACCGAGATCCGAATGGACGTCGACGGGTCGCCCGCGGTTCTGCGCAGCCGACCGGGAAGCATTCCCTGGAAGCAGGATCAGCGCGTCCCGCCCACGCCACACTGGATAGCGCTCGAAAACACCGCCATCACTGGCAGCGCCCGCGGGGGAGCGGCAGTGTATCTCGTCGAGAGCTCCAACTCGGTCATACAGAACTGCAGCATCGATCAGACGGGAGCGAACAGATACGGCGTCCGCCTCGTAAACTCGACCAACCTCCTGATAGACGGCGGTACCGTCACCACGTCGCAGTTTCCGATCCTCGTGGACTCGAACCGCTTGCTGCTGTTGAACTCCGTCGAGGTGACGAACGAACCGGAGTTGAAAGCGACGGAAGTCGACCCCTCGCAGAGCGAAACGTTCGACCTGCGCCTGCGTCAGCCGATGCTGCGCGAGCAGCATCTCCAGATGGTCAGACTTCCCGAGACGCAGGAGGGACGAACCCTCATCGGAATGTTTCGAGAGTAGGTCTGGTTGCGCTGTTCGTTCCGTTCCTGCGTCGAACTGTTGTACCTTCTGTACGCTAGTAACAACTGAAACGGGTTTCTCACTGATCGACCAGCCGTCGTGTGAGCAGGCGTGTTGACTTTCGGTGGCGACTGGATCTGATACTCCCGGCAGAGTTCCGTTCACTCGTTGCTGCAAACTGCTTCGTAAGCGCGGGTTTGTTCCCCGTAAGGTGCTATTTACTCCTCATACGCGTCGGTTTGGATGGTATTACCGACACGAGCAGAGCGTTAGATAGGTCTTACAACAGAGATCAGCGTCCGGACCGCGGAGGTAATATTCCGTTACCGATGTAACCGGATCTTACCGACGGTTGGTAACTATCTGGTATGTATACGCGACGTAAGTAGGGATCAGTTACCACCTAATGGGGGGTATGGGGTGAAAATCATTATTTAAGTAAGGTTCGCCTGCCCTGATATGGCAAAGGACCATGACGACGTTCGCGAGGAGAAAGCTGACGTTGCGGAGGAGAATGACTCCCTTATCGACCGGAGATCGTATCTGAAGCTGACGGGCGCGGCTGCCGTCACGGCTGGCGCGGCCACTGCCGCTGCCGGCACCGGTGCGGCCGCCGAGACGCTCCACGGGATCGAGTTCGACCGCGTCGTCGACGCCGTCGACGACCTGGGTCTCGACCCCAACGGAAACGGGAACGTCGAGGGAACGCTCGCAAACAAGGTCCAGTCCGGAACGCTCGTTCGCTTCCCAGAGGGAACCTACCAGTTCGGCGGTTCGTACGACATGCCGGACCGAGTCGGCTTCGTCGGCGAAGGCGACGTGAAGTTCCGTCCGCCGAACGGGTTTAACAACCCCTTACTCGACACCGGGCTCCGAGGTAGCAGCGACAACCTGCTCGTCGAGGGCATCGACATCGACCTGCGCGCGGACAACACGACGTGTAGTATTCGCTTCGTCGTGGACAACCGGTTCCACATCGAAGACATGGAGATAATCGGACGCGGAATGCACAGCGGATCTCGAACGGCGTACGCGTTCCTCGCCGGCGTCCGAAACGCGGACGGCGTCGGAGTCATTCGGAACATCACTGCGAAAAAGGGCTCCCGGATCGGGAAATACAAGGGCGGCAACGGCCGCGTCGGGATCTGGGGTGCTGTCGGTCAGGGTACACTTAAATGTCAGAACCTCGACTTCAGAGAGTTCGGTAACAACGGCATCTACGCGAGCAGGACGAAGATGAAGGTCCAGGTCGAGGACAGTTACTTCGAGAACAACAACGTCTGCGGCGTTCGGATCAGCGGCGACGGTAGCTACGTCGAGAACTGCGAGATAGTCACCGACGTGGACAACTACACCGGCCCGCGCCCCATCTCGACGGGCAGTTTCAACCCGCGCGGCATTATCGTCGAGCAGGCAAAGATGTCGCAGACGAGCGACTGGCGGATCCCCGCCGGTGCGGAAGTCCGGGACTGCGACTTGTGGGCGAAGTCGTCGCCGCTCCTCCAGTCCGTCATCGAACACGGCCCGCAGGGACGGAGCCTCCTCATCAAGAACACGCGCGTGCGGTGTGACGTAGACGGCACCCCCGCGATCCGGCGGGACCGTCCCGGCAACATCCCGTGGCGGAAAGACCAGGATACGCCCCCCGAACCGCACTGGACGCGGATGGAGAACGTGCAGGTCACCGGGAACGCGAACGGCGGTGCCGCAGTGCAGCTAATGGGCGGCGACGGGTCCGAAGTTCGAAACTCCTGCATCCAGCAGAAGGGTTCGAACCGGACTGGCGTGCAGATCCTCGACGCGGACAACTGCGAGATCGCCGATACGAACATCAACGTCAGCGGTCAAGCGGTCGACCTCCAGAGTTCGAGCGCCGACACCAGCAACATCACCAACGGGGACTCCTGTCCGGCCCCGAACATCGAGAACACGACCAGCGGCGAATACGAGGACACACCCTCCGGAGACGATAGCGAACCCTTTCCAGGAAACGTCCTGACGATCTACGGTGACTCGGGCGAGGCCAACTACGAGTTCGCCGTCAGTAGCGACGACCTCCAGAAGCTCACTGCGAACGGAGCGACGACCGACGATGACGACCTCATCGACGGGAGCACCGCGAGCGGGTCCGTCTGGGGCGGCAAGGACAGCTACGGGTTCGAAGGCGACGTATCGTCGTTCACCATCGACAACGACGCGACGATCACGCTCAACGGAGAGAACGTCAGCGCGGACAGCCTCGGCACGGAGGACGACTCCTCCTCTGACGACGGCGACTCGACGAACGCCGACCAGCACACGCTGACGATCGTCGGCGACGCCGGCGAGGCTAACTACGAGTTCTCCGTCGAGAGCAACCTCGAACAAACGACGGCGAACAACGCGACGATCGACGACAGCGACGCGGTAGACGGCACTACCGCAAGCGGATACGTCTGGGGCGGCATCGACAGCTACCAGTTCGAAGGCGGAGTCACGTCGTTCACGATCGACAACGACGCGACGCTCGTCCTCGACGGCAAGGAAGTCACCCCCGACGACCTCGGTTCGAGCGGATCGGACGACGGCGCGTCGAACCCGGAGCGTTCTCTCATCATCTACGGCGACTCCGGCAAGGCCAACTACGAGTTCTCCGTCAGCGGTGACCTCGCACCGTCCGACGACCAGTGGGGGATCAACTCCTCCGGCGGCGACCAGATCGACGGTAGCTCCGCGAGCGGGTACGTCTGGGGCGGCATCGACAGCTTCGCGTTCTCGGGCGACATCACGTCGTTCGACATCGACAGCGACGCGACGGTCATCGTGGACGGCGAGGAAGTCGATCCCGCCGAACTCGGAGCGACCGGGTCGTCGCTCCCGAACACGATCACCGTCGACGCCGGCGACGCCGAGGCCACCTACCAGTTCTCCATGACCGGTACGATCGAAAAATCGACGGCCAACGGCGCGACGCTCGACGACGGGGACACCGTCGAGAGCGGAACCGCGTCCGGTATCGTTGAACCCGGCAAGAAAGACAGCTACGCCTTCGACGGGTCAGTGAAGACCTTCTACATCGACGGGAACGCCTCGGTCGACTTCGAGGGGGAACAGTAACGGGACCACAATGAGCTACACCGAAAAAACGCACCCCACGCGGTCGGAGTGGGCACAGAAGGCGGAAGACCCGGACCTCGAGGACGACCTCGGGTACGAACTCGACAACTGGGAGATGGTCGAAGCACGGAACGCCGAAGGGGAACAGCTCATGTTCCTCCCGAACGACGAGGAGATGATCAAAGACGAAGCGTTCATCGTCGCGGAGCCGGATGCGGTCTGCGACCTCGTCGAAAGCGTGTAGAAACGGTCTACACGGTCTAACTCAGCTACGCAGTCAACTCCCTCGCTGACGCAACCCACCCTCCACCCTCTACCACCGGTTCTCTCCTCCCCTGCTGACGCAACCCCACCTCCATCCTCTGTCACCGGCTCTCGACCCCCTACTGATGCGTCCCGCCACGCGCTCCGGAGCAGGCCGTCTGTCGTCCATTGGCGGTGCAGTCGCCTCCGAGTCGGGTGCCCGTTATCCCGTCGCGTCGACGGCTGCGGTAGGTACAGTATAACGAAACCCGGCGAGGCGCTGTAGTCGATAAATGGAGCCCTCCGACGGTCAGTGTCGTTCGTCCGGGCGTGCGTATAGTCTCGTCGTGGGAAACAGTTCGGCTACACCGACTGATGACGATGTCCGTCGAGGAGAGTGACCTTTCGTCACTGTTGTCGAGCGCGACGCTGGTGTTTTTCGGGAGCGTTCTGGGGTCGGTGTCGAAGCTCGTCGAACGCATATTCATTGCCAGAGTGCTGACGACAGACGCGTACGGCGAGGTCAGCCTCGGGATCGCGGTCATGAGCATCAGCGTGACGGTCGGATTGGTCGGACTCGACCAGGGGATCGCGCGATACGTCTCCCGCTTCGAGGACGACCGCGACGTTCGCGGCGTGTGGATCACCGGCCTCGTCATCGCGATCACGCTCGCTCTCTTGCTCACGGCCGCGCTCGTCGTCTTCCTCGACGAGACGCACCAGCTCCTGTTCGACCAGGCGAGGTCGCGCGGACTCCTGCTCGTCTTCGTGGCCGCGATCCCGTTCGTCGTCGGACTGAAGGTGACGGTCGGAGCGATCCGGGGACTCGAGAACACGATCTATCGGACCTACTCGTACGATATTATCTATCGCGGCATGCGGATCCTCCTCGTCGTCGGGTTGCTGTACGCCGGGTACGGCATCGTCGCCGCGGGCTACGCGTATCTCGCCGCGGCCATCGGCGCGCTCATCGCCGCCCACTACCTGTTGAACCGGCTGTTCCCGCTGTTCGGTCCGTTCAGAACGCACACGCGAGAGATGCTGACCTTCTCGGCACCGCTGGTTCTCTCT
The DNA here is from genome assembly GCA_005954745.1 of Halostella pelagica. Taxonomy (GTDB): domain Archaea; phylum Halobacteriota; class Halobacteria; order Halobacteriales; family Natronoarchaeaceae; genus Halostella; species Halostella pelagica. The sequence continues at coordinate 28,225 of CP040681.1, read as the reverse complement.
ACGCTCCTGACGCTGTTGCTGACGAAGGCGGACACGGTCATGCTGGGATTTTTCCGATCGTCCCATCAGGTGGCGCTGTACAGCGCGGCGTACCCGCTCGCGAACGGCCTTCCGGTTATCCTCGCGTCGTTCGGGTTCCTCTACCTGCCGCTTGCGTCCAGGCTCGACGTCGACGACAAGACCCAGGAGATAAACGAGATCTACAAGGTCACGACCAAGTGGATATTCATCGTCACGTTTCCGCTGTTCGTGACGTTCGTGGCGTTTCCCAGCGATATGCTGACGCTCGTGTTCGGCGAGGAGTACGCGCAGGCGTCGCTGGCGCTTATAATCCTGTCGTCCGGGTTTTTCGTCCAGGCGGCGTACGGCCGCAGTCTGGATACGCTCTCCGCCCTCGGATACACGAACTACATCCTGCTCGCGAACGTCTTCGCGTTCACGCTCAACATCGTCCTCAACCTCCTGTTGATCCCGATGTACGGGTTCCTGGGTGCCGCGATCGCCTCGGCCGCGTCGTACACCCTGCTCAACGTCGTTCAGTACGTGGTGTTGCGGGGGCTGTTCGGGATATCGCCGTTCTCGAAGTGGGTCCAGCGGACGTTTCTCGTCCTCCCGCTGACCGTCCTCCCCGCGGCGATAGCCGCGTCGACAGTCGTTTCGCTCACGTACGTCACGCTTCCGCTGGTGCCTGCCGTGATCGGCATCGTCTCGGTCGGTCTCGTCTCGGTCACGGGCTGTCTCCAGCCGGAGGACAAACTGCCGCTCGAACTCATCGAGGACGCGCTCGGGATCACGTTGCCTTTCATCTGGCGGTTCGTCCCATCCGAGCGGTGAACTTCGGTAGAGGCGGGACGAGGGTTCGCCCCGAAGAAGGACACTTTGTACGAGAACCCGCTCTTTACCGGGACGACACCGCTATCGCGTCGAGCGAGCGACGCAAGTCGTCGAGGTCGACGAGCATGTCCGGTCCGACCGGCTCAGCGACGTGGAAGCGGTATTCGAAGTCAAGTATCTCGGCGATCTGGAAGTACTGCCCGCGAACGTCGCCGTCGCGGAACAGTTCGACGACGGTGGCGTCGTCCGCGTAGGTCATGTTCGTAAGGTTCGCGCCGTGTGGAGCGACGATCACGTCGGCACCGCTAAACAGCGCCGCCTGCTCGGGGACGGAGAGGTCCGAGAGGACGAACCGAGAGAACCCGTGGTCTTCGAGAAGCGACATCACCTCGTCCTCGTTGTCGACGCGGCGGCGGTCGGCGTCGTCACGAGAGACGTATATCCGGTCCGGGTAGTCGTCCGGTGAGGGAGAAACAGCGTCGGACAGCACGCGCTCGCGGACGCGGTCGTGAAGCCACTCGACGGCCGCCGGCGAGAGGACCGTCTCGCGGCGAACCGTCGGAACGACGAGCCTGTCGACCCGGACGTCCGGAGTCGACCACGTGATCCAGTCGTCCTCGTCGTAGCCGAGGAGTTCGAGCGTCTGTCGCTGCCACTCCGGCGGGTCGGAACCAAGGACCAGCGTCACGTCGCGGCCGGTCGCCTCCTGATACTGTTCGACGCCCTGGAGGCGGATGAGCGATTCGAAGGTCCAGTGGAAATACCCGCTGCTCCAGTAGTTGTACAGCAGACAGGCAGTCCCGAGCGACTCGTCGGTCCGCACGCCCTCGACGGCCGACCCCGGATTCGTCACGAGGTCGGCCCCGGAACAGAGGAGGTTCCGGACGAGAACCGCGGGTCGGACGACCGCTTCGACCGGGATCTCGCCTTGCTCAGTGATGGGAACGGGGTACGCGCCCAGCAGACGGCAGTTCGGTAGCTCACAGACGTACGGTTGCCGGAGAGTGAAGGTGCCGATGCGGTCAGCGATCTTTCCCTGGGGCGGTTCGTCGGTGTCGGGGCGGGTCAGTTCCAGTTCCTCGGACTCGCCGAACGGGTAGTACGTTCCCGCTTCGACCGCGACGGTACGGAGTTCGTCGTATTCGAGGAGGCGGTCGGAGAGCGCGTCGAGTATCGTCTCCGAGGCGTGTGGAAGAAGCGGTTGAAAGACTCGGTCACGCGCCAGATGTCGGAGCCGGTCCTCCATCTGCCCGGCGGATCCACCGCCCAGAGAGGCCCGTACTGTCCGGAACATGATTTAATCAGATCGTCCGACGGTATTAGTTATCCTGCGACTACACGCCAAGCGGTCAGTCCTCCGGCGTGGACCCGACTATCTCGTGTCGTCGCGTGCGGAAGTGGTCCGCGGTCTGGGCGAGTCCCGCACGCAGAGGCACCTTGGGTTCCCAGTCGAGTCTCTCGCGAGCGGTGGACACGTCGGGGCACCTGAGATCCGGATCGTCCGTCGGTCGCGGTTCGTAGGTCACTTCGGACGGTGTATCGACCACGTCTCGGACGACGGTCGCGAGCTCCCGTATCGTGATCTCGTTCGTGTTGCCGACGTTCATCACTGCACCCTGTAGTCCCGGCCGATCAGCGAGACGGCGGATCCCGTCGACGAGGTCGGTGACGTAACAGAAGCTCCGGGTCTGTTCGCCGTCGCCGTACACCGTGAGGTCGTCACCGGCGAGCGCCTGCGAGAGGAAGTTCGGGATCACTCGACCGTCGTCGAGTTGCATCCGCGGCCCGTAGGTGTTGAAAATGCGAACGGTCCGAGCGTCCACGTCGTGCTTGCGAACGTACGCCATCGAGAGAGCCTCTGCGAACCGTTTGCTTTCGTCGTAGGGGGCGCGAGGACCGCGGGGGCTCACGTTGCCGCGGTAGGATTCCGGCTGCGGGTGGACTTCGGGGTCGCCGTACACCTCACTGGTCGAGGCGACGACGACGCGGGCGTCGTGTTCGACCGCGGCCTCCAGAACGTGTCGCGTCCCGAGACTGTTCGTCATCGCTATTTCGATGGGGTGGGAGTCGAAGTGAGTCGGGCTCGCGCGGGACGCGAAATGATAGATGACATCGACGGAATCGAAGTCGGGCAGTGGGTCGCGGACGTCCCGCTGGAGGAGAGAGAAGCGGTCGTCGTCCGCGTGGTGGGAGACGTTCTCCGGCGTGCCGCTGGCGAAGCTATCGACGGCAGTGACGCGGTAGTCGTCCGCGACGAGGTCGTCGACGAGGTGACTGCCGACGAAGCCGGCACCGCCGGTGACGACTGCGTGATCTCGCCCGCTCATAGTTCGACCGTGCTGTTGTCGCCGACGTCGAGTTCCTTCGACTCGCCGACGATAGTCGCGTTGTCGCCGACGATACTGCGCGCTACGTTACAGTCGGTGAGCGTCGCCTCGCGCCCGAGGATGCTATCGCGGACGACGCTGTTTTCGACGGTGACGCCGTCCGCGAGGCTGACGTGCGGACCGACGACGCTCCCCTCGACAGTGACGTCGTCGCCGCAGTCGACCGGCGGGACGATAGTCGGGCGGTCGCCGCCGTTCGTCTCCGTCTCGTCGAGCGTGACGCGGTTCGCTTCGAGGAGCGTTTCCGGGCGGCCGCAGTCGTACCAGTCGTCGACCTCGAACGTGGTCAGCGTGCAACCGCGGTCGGTCATCCCTTGCAACGCGTCGGTGAGTTGATACTCGTCGCCCGCGCCGCGGACGTCGTTCTCGATCAGGTATTCGAGTTCGTCGAACAGGGTCGCAGTGTCCTCGATGACGTACACACCGGTGATAGCCAGGTCCGACGGCGGTTCGGACGGCTTCTCGATGAGATCGACGACGGCTCCCTCGTAGGTGTCGACGACGCCGTAATGTTCCGGTTCGTCGACGGGCTTGACGCCGACGCTGCCGGCGCTCGACCCGTCGTGAGCGGCCAGAAACTCGTCGTACCCGTTCTCGAACAGCATGTCTCCGAGGACGATGATCGCGGGGTCGTCCGCAACCACGGGTCGAGTCTGGTAGACGCTGTGTCCGAGCCCTTCCGGGTCGGCCTGTTCGACGAAGGTGAGGTCGAACGCGTCGCCGTAGGCGTCGCGAGCGTACTCCACGACCTGGTCGCTCATCGGTCCGCCGACGACGATGACGACTTCCGAAACGGCAGTCGACTCGAATCCGGAGAGGATGTGGCCGAGGATCGGTTTCCCGGCGATACGAACCATCGACTTCGGCTTCGTGTGGGTGTGTGGGAACAACCGCGTCCCTCGACCCGCCGTTGGGACGATAGCTTTCATGATCTGACTTCTGAGCGATAGTAAGAGACAAGGAGTGTTTGTTATGGACAGTTTGAATGAGCCCCCGGCCGCCGTATATACGGCCTGAATCGCCGATCAGGCGGCGGACTCGGAGCCGTCCCCGTCGGCGGACTCCTGGCTGTCGGCGTCGCTAGAAGAGACGTAGTACAGTTCCACGTCCCCGTTCGAACTGACCCGGTGAACGCCGGGCTGAGACCGGACGGCGCTGAAGTCGGACTGCGAGTACCGGAGACCCTGATAGGCCCCCACTTCGCGTTCGACGTCGAACTGCGAAAAGGCGAGATAGCGGGGCGCTCCCTCCGTCTCCGGCAACCGACTCATGTTCTCGCTCGTCACGCCGCGGAGATACTCCTCTTCGGCCGCCGCGACGCCCTGAATACCGTCGCTGTACCGGTAGGGTCCCCCCCGAACCCCGACGAGGTCCAGACTCTGATTGTGATAGGTGAACGCGGTGTCGTATCCTTCCATCTGCGTGTCAGTTACGTGCTGACTGGGCATGTAGACGTACGGGGACGGAAACACCGTCAGGAGAGCGAGCGGTAGTAACACGATCAGGAGTCCAACGGTCGCCGCGCGGAGCGTCGGCGTGGAGAACCGTCCCGAGAGACCGTCGAGCAAGCGATAGAGCGCGATCGGAGCGAGAACCGATACGAGCAACATCATGAAACCCCAGTGGCGGAAGTACTGCTCGGAGATGCTCCCGACGAAGTAGACGACGAAGATGCCGGTGATAGGAACGAAACCGAGCGTGAGGTACAACACAATCGCGTTCCTGTTGCCGAGTCGCCCGTCTAGCCTACCGGTGAGCGCCGCGAGCATCAGGGTGGCGGCGATGAGAGAGAGAACGAGGCTCGGGAACAGCAGTTTGAAGACGATCTCGTGAAGCCCTGCGCCGAGCGCCGAGAGCGAGGCCCCCTGTGATTGGACGGACTCGCCGATCGGGCCGGGCGACCCCAGCAGGAACTGGAGAAAGGTGGTAGTGACGTACTCAGTGGCGCTGAAAAACAGTTCGTACCGCGACGTCCAGAGAAAGAAGATGGCCCCGAACACGAGCGTCGGAACGTAGAACCGTCGCTGCGAGCGGATCGGTTCAGCGATCCCGAACGGCGTGCGCGAAACGACGAACTGCACGACCGAGACAGTGAGAAACAGCAAAAGGACGTTCGCGGCTTGCTGCGGGTGATACATGACGAGGGCGAACGAGACCACCGCCAGCAGGAGGTCGATCGGCGTGATCGACAGGGCGGAGGACGGCGAACGAGCCACGTAGACGAAAAAGACGAACAGCAGCAAACCGGTAAACATCGTCGCCTGCGTGAACGAATGCGCGTGGATGTGGGTGCTGAGGTTAGTGATCGGCAACATGAACGCGGCAGAAAAGACTGCGATCGCGACGGCGTCGTAACTGTCGGTGAGCGCACGGACCGATAGCGGGACGAAGACGAGAAAGATAGTGGTAAGCAGGAGGACCGCGAGCATCATCGACCGCTCCGGGGAGAGCCCGGTAAGTCGGTGGGAGACGATTGTCAGCAGGTGAAGCGCCGGATAAAACAGCGTTTCCGGCTCCGTCGTTCCGGAGAGAACGTCCCGGGCCCACCCCAGATGCGTCAGCGAGTCGTTCGAGCCGTAGAAACGGTACCCCCGGACGAGCGGGAGGCCGGCGATAGCGACCGTCGACGCCCCCGCGAGCAACAGGGCGGTCGACCGCTGCCATAGCTGACCGGCGGTAAACGTGACGAAGAGCGCGACCATGAAAGCGACGCTGACGCCGACCCAGAAGCGGATCGACGTTTCGGTGTAAACGGAGAGTTCGTAGCCGTTCGGCGGGTCGTTCGCCGCGAAGAAGATCCCCGCTGCGAGAGAGAGGAACCCGAGAGCGAGCAGTCCGCTGTCCATAGTACGATACAGATGACTCCGAGAGCCGTTCGGCATACCGACAGTATCCCGCTCACATTCGCATTGTAATAGACCTCCTATACCGGCGACAGGCGGTAGAAACCACGAGAGGGGAGTTTCGGTGGAAGCGTTGCTCAGTGGTCCGCACAGGCGGTAACGTCCACTTTACTATGACCATGACAGAGGTACAATCAACCGATGTACTCCGCCGGACAGATTCGACGGGGACTCCGACGCGTCGCGTCGAACCCGTCGTTTTTCGGACGCGAACTGAATCGGCTCTACTACCAGCGGCTGTACAACCGGCCGTACAACACCGACGGCGTCGACGTGGTGATGGAGGACTGGGACAACTTACTGGTGTTAGACGGCTGCCGGTACGACCTGTTCGACGTTCGTCACGACCTGCCAGGAACGCTCGAATCCCGCCAGTCCCGCGGTTCCCACACCGTCGAGTTCCTCGAAGCGAACTTCGAAGGGAGAACGCTCCACGACACCGTGTACGTCACCGCCAGTCCGCAACTGCACCGCTGGCGGGACCGCCTCGACGCCTCGTTTCACGACGTCGTCAACGTCTGGGACACGGACGACTGGAACGACGAACACGGCACGGTCCTGCCCGAGACGATGGTGCGGTACGCCCGCGAGGCGAACGACGAGTATCCGGACAAACGCCTCATCGTCCACTTCATGCAGCCGCATTACCCGTTTATCAACGCTCCCGAACTCACCGTCGACAATCGGTTGGAGGACGGAGACGGGACGGACATCTGGGGAAAGCTCATGCAGGGGGAACGAGACGTGTCGAAGGAGACGATCTGGCACGCCTACCGGGACAACTTCGACCTCGTTCTCGACGCCGTCCACGACCTGCTGGACGACCTCGTCGGGAAAACAGTCGTCACAGCCGACCACGGAAACATGATCGGCGAGCGGGCGGAGCCAGTCCCGATCGAGGAGTGGGGTCATCCGCCGGGCGTGTACACGGACTCGCTCGTGACAGTCCCCTGGCTGGAGTACGAAACTGGAGAACGAAAGACTATCAGAACCGAGCGACCGTCTGAAACGGAGTTAGCTACGGACGACACGGTGACGGAGCGACTCCAGCAACTCGGATACGCGGAGTAGCCGGCTACGCGTTCGTCTCCTCCCCTATCTCCGCGTACAGATCGACAAGCCGGTCGCTGGCCGTCGACCAGGTGTACTCGTCGACGACGAGGTCCCGGTTCGCCTCGCCCATGCCCGTCGCAGTCTCGTGGTCCTCGACCATAGCCTTGAGCGCCTGCTTCAGTCCGTCGACGTCGCCAGGGGTGATGATTCGGCCGTTTCGGTCGCCGACAACCTCCGGAATACTTCCGACGTCGGTCGTCACGACAGCGTTCCCGCCGGCCATTCCTTCGAGCAAGGCGATCGGAAGCCCCTCCGCGTACGTCGGCAGAACGTAGACCGACGCGTCTTCTAACAGCGCCTGCTTTCGCTCCTCGGAGACGTAGCCGAGATACTCGGCGTCGTCGTAGGTTTCACACAGCGACGACGCGTGGTCCGAGAGCGGACCGTCGCCCGCGATGGAGACGCGAAACGGCGGCGTCTCGTTTCGCTTGAGGCGGTCGATAGCGTCGACGAACCCGACGATCCCCTTGCGTTCGATGTGGTTCGAGACGAAGACGAGATGCGGTTTCTCGTGGTCGAACGAGGGGGAGTACTCCGACGCGTCGACGGCGTTCGGCAGGACGAACAGTTTCTCTTCCTCGACTTTGAGAGAGAGCACGTCCTTCCAGTACTCCGAGAGGACGACGATCCGGTCGCTGGCGTCGAAGACGATCCGCTGAAGCGCGGCGACGGCGTACGAATCGGTTAGCGCGAACTCGTCGAACGAGGAACCGTGCACGTGTAACACCACGGGCCGACGCCAGAGGTACGAAGCGACGAGGACGTACAGCGACGAGCGGTAGAACGAGAACTGATGTGAGGTGTGTACGTGGACGACATCCGGCCGGCGACGGAACGGGAACGCGAGGAAGGTCCAGAGCGACGCGAGAACCGCTCGAAGAAACGAGAGGGTTCCCCCGTCGGACGCCGTGTGCGTATCGTACACTCGGAGGTCGGCATCGTCTACGTGCCGACGTTGATCGGCGATGTACTGTGCGATCCCGCCGGTCCGTTTACCGGCAACTCCGACGATGAGTACGTCCATGTACGCGGAAGAAAGGGCTCGATCTCCTTATTAAATAACCGCCTAACCGGGCCCGTTATCCGATCTCGACGGTCTGGTCAGGAGACCCCGAAAGTCGCTGAGCGGTCAGATACTCCGACATCGCGTAGGCCATCCAGGCCTGACACCAGCGCATGAGCGTGATACGCTTGGTGTAGAACCGCTGTTTCCGGTAGTAGAACTGTCCGTCACCCGCGTAGAGGTTGTCGAGCGTCCATTGGAGGATCCGCTCCGCGAACTCGAGGTCGCCGGCGTAGGTGAACACGAGGATCCCCTGCGCCACCGCGTGGATGTCCCGCGGGTAGGCGTTCGACTCGTCGAAGTGGGGCGCTCCGTCGGGGTCGAACAGGCCCCGGTAGAACGTCAGCGCCCGGTCGATAGTGTCGTCGTACCGCGACGATCCGGTGAGCGACCGGTACTGCTGGAGCGCTTCGATGATGAACCCGTTGTGGTGGCTGTCCATCGATAGATGTGACGCGGACGGGGGATCACGGTACGTCCAGCCGCCGACGTCGGTCTGCTTTCTCGCGATATGGTCTAGGATCTTCGTCGAGCGTTCGCGGAGTTTCTCGTCGCCGAAGTAATCGTACAGTTCGATGAGCAGACGCGCGCCCAGCGCACCGGCGTTTATCGTGTAGTACTCCTCGGAGTGGTTCTTGTGATAGTTGATGATAGCGCCGTCGCCGTTGTCCACCTCGCGATAGTTGAGGTCTTCGACGACGAAGTCGGCCGCAGTGCGGGCTATTTCGGGGTATCGGGAGTCCAGATCGGTGCCGGAGAGCAGGGCTTTGACCGCGTACGACGTCGAGACGACGTCCGGATCGTTGGGAACGCCCCGTCCGTCGAGATGCTGGATCTGGTGTTTGTGCCCGCCGCAGAAACCGCTGTACCCCGTCGACTGGTTATCGATCAGCCACTGGAGCAGTTGGTGTGCCTCGTCGAGATAGTCCGTCCCGCCGACGATGTCGGTCCCGTAATCGATGTCCGTTTTCAACCGGTGGAAGTTCAGGTTCGTCATCGCAAACAGCGCCGTCCCCTTGTAGTTACGGCGCTGCTCGACGAGAAACAGCGGCCTGACGTTGACCGGGGACCGCTTTATCGTCTCCTGAAAGGCGATGTTGACCCACTTGTTGTCGATCGGGAGCGCCTGCCGAATTTTACTCGACATCCCGTCGCCGTAGTCCCAGCCGGTGTAGTCCCGGTGTCGCGCGTACGCGACCGTCTCTCGTAGGATGCGCATGATGGTCGGCTGGTTCCCTTCCATGGATGGTGGCCCCGGGGATCGGTGCTTCTGTGTGCTGCCAGGTGAATTCAACGTCATACGAGGTTCGCTGAGCGTCTCCCGTGGTGTCTGTTCATTCGAGATCCGGCAAACATGAGTCGTGAAGCCTGCTACCGGTGCAGACAACATTGTAATAGCCCGCCTATGGGATATCAGGGACCGTTTCACGAACGAAAAGCTGAGCAAGAGTCGAACGCGAGAGCGCGACTATCCGAGAAATCGTAGACGGCGGGGTCGCTTGGATCGCGCCGAACGGGGTTACACGACACAAACTCCACCCGGGCGGTAGAACAAGCCCCACCTAACAAAGTTCGCCGCTGTCAGACTCTGATCCGATGAGACAGTTGTTTTTTACCAATACGCCCGCCCACGTGCACCTCTACAAGCACGCGGTGAGAGAGCTACGGAACCGCGGTCACGACGCCCGGATCCTCGCCCGGGACTACGGCTGTACGACGGAACTGCTCGACTGGTACGACCTGCCGTACACGACGTACGGTCAGTGTGATACGAGCAAATACTCGTTACTGCGTAACCTGCCGAACCACTACCGGAACATATTCAGTTACGGCGTCCGGTTCGACCCTGATCTCGTGTTCGGAATGGGCGCGTACTCCGCTCACGCCGGAGCGGTAACGCGTTCGCCGGTCGTACTCATCCTCGACTCGGAACCCACGTCGCTCGACCACAAGATATCGAAGCCGTTCGCGGACGCGATGTTGACCCCCGCCGCCTTCCAGAAGGATCTCGGCGAAGACCACTACGAGTTCCCCGGGTTCAAGGAATGTGCGTATCTCCACCCGGACGTGTACGAACCCGCCGGGGACGTCCGCGACCGTCTCGGTCTCGACCCCGACGAGCGCTTCGTACTGGTGCGGTTCAACGCCTTCGGCTCTCACCACGACGTCGGAGAGGGCGGGTTTACCCCCGGGCAACGGCGACAACTGGTGGAGGATCTGGCCGACGAGGCGACGGTGTTGCTCTCCGACGAAGGGGAGGAGATGGACACGGACTCGCTGCCGGCCCGGGAGTTCGACGTCCACCCGGCGCTGCTCCACGACGCACTGGCCGAGGCGGACTTGCTCGTCGCGGACACGCAGACGATGGTAACGGAGGCGGCGCTGCTCGGAACGCCCGCTATCAGGTCGAACTCCTTCGTCGGCGAGGACGACATGGGTAACTTCATCGAACTCGAAAACCGCGGCCTGGTTCGGAACCTCCGGGCGTTCGACCAGGTGTCCGAGACGGCGACGGAGTTACTCGCCGACGAGACGGCGACGGAACGGTGGGAGCGTCGGCGCGAGACGTTGATGAGCGAGACGGTGAACCTCACCGACGTTATCGTAGACATCGCGACCGACCCCGACTCAATAGAGTCCAGGACCGAGATGGCCCATCGGCACGAAACCGAGAGGGGACGGCTCACGGAGCCGAGCGCCGATATAACGAAACCGTAGGACAGCATTCTGAAAGAACACCGCCTCCAGTAGGTTTCGTCAAGATGCATTCTCAAACAACGCGTTTCGCGAGTATCTCGCTCGCGATGGTTCTCACGACAGCGAGCTTCGTGGCACTGATATCCGGCGTTCCCGTCGCTGCGGCGAACGAGGGAACCGCGTCCGTCGTACAGGACGGGGACTGCCGGGAACTAACCATGTACGGAGACGCCACCGAATCGGTCAGTTCCTACTACGATTACCGGTCGCACGAAACGGACGACGTCGGCGTGTACAGTTCCTATGGAACGAGAGAGCTACAGCGGACGGGCGAAAGTCAGCTCTTCGTCTACAACGGGAGCGAGAGAGCGAGCCTCGTCTTCATCCACGGCAGGCTCGGAGACGGAGAGGGCGGCGGACAGATAAACGCGACCCTGACCGACCTCCCCGAGAACGGCGAGTGGGCCGTCGAGGACGACGACTACCCCAGACGGAACGATAGTTTCGTTCGCGACGGCGACGCAAGCACCGTAGAGTGGTACTGGAAGGAAAACCGCACGGACGGTGGCGCGTTCCGCGGGGTTGGACCGGACGGTATCACCGTCGAAGCGGAGTTCAGCGACGGAGTCCGAGGCTGGACGGCCCGCGACGCCGACGGTGACCACGTCGACCTCTCGATGGACAGTTCGGCGACGGTTCGAACGGGCGGATGCGACCGTGCGTCGCCCTCGGCCTCGCTCGCGGCATCTCCCGGTTCCGTGGAGCTAGGAGACGAAGCCACGTTCGACGCCAGCGGTTCGGCGGGTGAGAACATCGCGGAGTACCGATGGGATCTGACCGGCGACGGAGCGGTTGATCGGACCACTGCGGAACCGTCGACCGGATACGGGTACGACACACCGGGTGAACGGACCGTAACGGTCACCGTCGTCGACGGGAACGGCAACCGGGATACCGCCGAGACCGCGGTCGACGTGACCGACGAGACAGCGCCGACCGTCGCGGCTGACGTTCCGGATAGCGGGACTGCCGGCGAGACGCTGACGCTGAGTGCGAGCGAGTCGAGCGACGATCACCGGGTCGCCTCGGTCGGGTGGACCTTCGACGGCACCGAGTCGGTGACCGGCGAGGAGATCACCCGCACGTTCGACGAGGCGGGTAGTTACAGCGTCACGGTCACCGTTAGCGACCCGAGCGGGAACACCGCAGAGGAATCGTTCGAGATTTCGATCGAAGCGGACGATGACGGCGGGGACGGGAACAATGGCGGTGGCGAGAGCGGTAGCGACGATGACAGCGACGGATCGGGACCGGACGGCGGAAACGGCGATGCCGGTAACGGGAATCAGGACGATGACGGCGAGAGTCCGAGCGGCGGCGGAGCCGCCGGCAGTGCCCCGGTATCTGATACCTCCGGTCCGCCGGAGACCACCGTAGAGACGGTCAGAGATGGAGACAGCACACGGGTGACCGCCCAGAACGTTCGCGCGGGAGAGGCGGTCCAGTTCGAACCGGTAGGGGAGAGGAGGGAAAACAGGTCGGTTAGCGTCGAGTTCGTCCCCGCCGAGAGCGCCGAGAGCCTCAACGCGAGCGTGACTACCGAAGCGGCCGACGGTTTACGAGCCGATTCCGTGCCCGTAACGGTCTCGGTCAGTGACGGGCCGGCGGTCGAGATGGAATCGGTTACGTACTCCGTTCAAGTGGACGGGGAATCGCTGGAGCGTCCCGCCGACGCCGCGCTGTACCAGCGGACGGGCAACGAGTGGCACCGGCTGAACGGGACGGCGGCCGATGAACCGGCGGAGCCGTACCGGTTCGAAGCGACTACAGGCGAGTTCTCGTCGGTCGCACTCGCGGTGCGGCGGCCGAACGTCAGCGTAACGGCCATCGAAACCGGCGGCGAACTCCGCGCCGACGAGACGAACAACGTGACCGCAACGCTGCGGAACGAGGGCACCGCCGACGCGACGGAAACCGTCTCAGTCGCCCTCGACGGCGAGAACGTCACGTCGCGGACGGTGTCAGTGCCCGCGAACGGAACGGAAACCGTGACCGTGCCGGTCAGCCCCGACGAAACCGGGGAGGCGACTCTCTCCGTGAACGACGAATCGTCGCCGGTAGCGGTCGTCCCCGCCGAAACGGGAGGCGTCGTCCGAGAGACCACGGTGACCGACCAGAAGGTAACCGCGGGAACGCCCGTCGAAGTGACGGCGACGGTGAGTAACGACCGGGACTCGGCGCTGACGCGGACGGTTACGTTCCGCACCGACGACGGTCCCGTCGCCACTGAGTCTGTCACGGTCCCGGCTAACGGATCGGCCGACGTGACCGCCACAGTCCGATTTAACCGGACGGGGACCTACGAGATCACTGCTGGAGAAACTGCGGAGAGAGCGGCGACAGCAACGGTCCGGGTCGAGGAAGCCGAGAGCGGGGAGGAACCGACGAACGGGACGAGCGAGAGCAACGGAATGTCCGGGTTCGGTGTCGGCGTCGCGTTGATTGCGGTCTGTCTCTCGGGATTCGTCGCAGTCCGCCGGCTCACCTGAAAAGGAGAGTGGTCGAGAGCCGGCGATACGCTACTGGAGTTCCTGTTGCAGTTATAGTACACACTGAAACTCAATGCACACCTGATCGCACGACAGCGATGCGGTCAGCGTGTGAACCGTCTCAGTGGCTACGATAGTTCGTCAGCACCCCGTTTCCGCACGGATCGAGCGCGGTAGCGATGGAACGAGTGCGGTGGGGAGGACGTTACTGCTTGACGAGCTGATAGGCCCGCTTTGCGATCTCCATGCTCGGACCGGCGGATTCCACGACGTAGTAGGGGTGCAACTGTGCGCCGAACTTCGCTTTGTACTTGCAGAGCCGCTCGGTGTTCGCGCCGACGAGGTCGTACTGGTAGACCGAATCGAGCACCGGATCCTCGACAACGTCCTCGATGATCGCCCAGTGGAGCAGGCTGTTGACGCTGACGCCGTCGTAGTCGGCCCGAGCGCCGCCCTGCCAGAAGTAGGCGGTGTCGTTCGAAAAGAGCGTCACGATACCGCTCAGGAACTCGCCGTCCGGCGTCCGAACGACGTACACGCGACACCGGTCGTCGAGTGCGTCGACCAGGTCGCGCATGAAGGGCCACGTGATAGGGAGCGTGTCGTCGTTTTCGTCGTACCGGTTGACCATGCGGTCGAATACCGTACGGGCCGCCGTGACACCCTCGACCGAGATCTCCGCGTCCGACTCCTTCGCCTTGCGGATATCTCGGCGGAGGCTGCTACTAAACGAACTCATGACGTCGTCGAGCGACCGCCCGTCGAGATGCAACCGGTACGTGAAACCGGGTTCGACGGAGAGGTCGGCCCAGTCGAAGGGCCGCGGGTCGCCGTATCCGGGAGTCGTGACGACGCGGAAGAGCGTCTGTGCGGACGACGCGTCCAGTTCGTCGAGTACGCCCCGAGCGAACTTCCGGTTCAGTTTCTCCCGCTTGCGCTGTTTCGGCGAATTGGGGTTGATGATCGGTCCCATGTGTGGGACGCTCATCGACGGTGGCGGTGAAGTGACCGCCCGGCCGACAGACCGTTTTCGGACGAACGCGGGAAACAGTGCGACGGACTGCTGTCCCTTGAACCCGCCGAGTAGCGTCATAGTCCCGGGGGCGTGGTCGTCGAGTACTCGCAACGCTTCAGGAGTGTGAAACACGTCGAATCCGCCGGACGGTAGGGCGTCTGCCCACTGGTCCAACGTCAGGCGTTCGATGTTCATCTGGTTCGTTCCTCGGTGAGGTGGATTAGAACTTTGTTATCCTCTCCATACCCCGTTCCGCACGCTCCTCCGTCGACATCAGTTGCTGGTAGAGGTCGCCGGGCGGACCGACCCAGCCGTTCAGGTCGAGCGCCCGCTCCACGAGACGATAGTACAGCCGACGGTAGCCGGGGTATTCGTCCTCGTTGAAGTATCTCGGATGCCACAACACCGTCATGACCGCGTCGTTCGCCGCGGCCTCCAGGAGCAGGTCCTCGCAGGCTTCGAACGCTTTATCGAACTCCTCGTCGGGGTCCGGAAGGGCGGTTTCCATCGCGGTCAGCGGGAAGACGACGAACGAATCGCCGAACGGACGGAGCGGTTCGTACCCGTGCTGGAAACCGTACTCGTGTGACGACCCGAGGCTGGCGTCGTACTGGAGACCGAGGTCGTCGTGGTACCGCCAGGTTTCCGGAACGTCCAGATGCAGGTAATGTTGCCGACCGCCGACGATGGGGTGACCCAGAACGTTCTCCAGAACGTCCTTCTCGTATCGAAGCCGTTCCTTGTCGCGGTATGAGTCGAAGGACCCGTGGAGGCCGATCTCCCAGCCGTTTGCGTCCAGGCACCGGATAACGTCGGCGATCTCCGGCGATTCCACGTCGTAACTCCCGATGTGTTGAACCCACCGTGCCGGTCGAAACCACTCGCGGGGGCTGGTCCCCCTGAACAGGTGCGGTTCGTTCAGGAAGTAAAACGCCGAGCGAACGCCGAGTTCGGCTTCCAGCGACCGTATTTCGTCGAACTGCCAGTACGGGTTGGTCCGCCGGATCGCCGTTTTGAGATGGTACAACGGCCGCTCCTGCAACGCGTAATAGATCGACTGATAGGTTTTGAACGGCCTATCGACGTCGTGTGTCAGACACAGCGCGAACGCGTGGTCATCACGCATAGTTGAGGGCATCCAGTATTCTCGTGGCGGCAGTACCGTCCCCGTACAGGGGAGGATTCTCTTCCGGGGCGAACTGCTGGGTCAACGCTGTGCGGATATCCGACTCCCGCGCGCCGACGAGAACGTTCCATCCGCACTCGACGGTTTCGGTCCACTCCGTCTCGTTACGAAGCGTCACGCAGGGGGTGTCCAGATAGAACGCCTCCTTCTGAACGCCACCGGAGTCCGTGGCGACGCGTTCGGCCCCGTCGAGCAGTCGAACGAAATCGAGATATCCGACCGGTTCGATCAGTCGCATCTCGTCGGCGTACGTTTCCCAGAGTCCGTGCTGCTCGAGTGCGCCGACGGTCCGCGGGTGCGCCGGAAAGACGACGGGGGCCGGTGACGCCGACAGACCCGACATGATAGCTTCGAGGCGCTCCGGGTCGTCAGTGTTGCCGGCGCGGTGGACCGTGGCGAGGACGTATTCGCCGTCGTCGACGCCGAGGTCGTCGGTAATAGACGAGTAGTCTTGCGCCCGCGTTCGAGCGTGGAGAACCGCGTCGTGCATCACGTCGCCGGTCACGTGCACTCCGGCAGTGAGACCCTCTTCACGGAGGTTCTCCGCGGCGCTTTCGCTGGGGGCGAACAGGAGGTCCGACGCGTGGTCGGTGAGAACGCGGTTTACCTCCTCCGGCATCGACCAGTTCTCGCTCCGGAGGCCGGCCTCGACGTGCGCTATCGCGACATCCTCCTTGGCAGCGACGATCGCCGCGGCCAGTGTCGAGTTCGTGTCCCCGTAAACGAGGACGACATCCGGGGACTCCTCGTCGATCAGCGATTCGATTCCAGTCATCATCTCGGCGGTCTGGGTCGCGTGCGACGCCGACCCGACACCGAGATGGTAGTCCGGTTCGGGGATCGCAAGTTCCTCGAAGAAGATGTCCGAGAGGCCTTCGTCGTAGTGCTGTCCGGTGTGGACGAACACCTCTTCGTGTGACTCTCGAAGCGCCTGCGAAACCGGAAACGCCTTGATGAACTGCGGTCGTGCACCGACGACGGTCAGTACTTTCATTGATGCTCTCACCAGGTTCTTCGTTCCAGATTTTCGTTGTGCTGCTTATCGAATATCATTGCCAGCGTACATAGTGTCCCCCCGAACAGGACGAGCAGTATCGACAGCGCACTGCCCGTGACTACGGAGTCCATCCCCGTTAACGTGACCCCTGCGAGGGCCACGCCGGAGAGCGAACTCAGCGCTCCGAACGTGTACAGGAGAACGAGGGGATGGAAGTCGTACACGAGATATTTCATCTTGAGACGCCACAGGAAGTTCCGGAAGAGCAACAGAGACAGCCGCGGAATGAAGTCGGCGTATTTGATGTTGCTCTGTTCGTTCCCGTAGTGTGCCTCCATCGGAACGTCGGCGACCCGGAACCCGTGGGTGTTCAGTTTGACCAGAACGTCGTTCAGGAACCCGTACTCGTCGTACAGATTATCGACGTCTAACCGTTCGAGCGCCCGAAGGGAGATGGCCGTGTAGCCGTTCTGGGGGTCGACCATCCGCCAGTACCCGCTCGCTATCTTCGTGAGGAAAGTCAGTATCGAGTTGCCGAACAGCCGCCAACTGGACATCCCATCGCGGTGGGAAGCGGAGAGCAGACGGTTCCCTTTCGAGTAGTCGGCCTCTCCGTTGACGACGGGGTCGATGATCCGGTCCAGAATATCCGGGTCCATCTGCCCGTCCCCGTTTATCACCGCGGTTACGTCCAGGCCGGCCTCCCGGGCGCGGGCGTACCCGGTCTTGATCGCAGCACCGACGCCGCTGTTTTCGTCGTGGCGGATCGTCGTGACGCGGGAGTCGAGAGAGACGCCGCCGTCCGCTTCGACATCGTCGTTTGACCCGACGCCGCCGTCGGGGATCGGCGGGTCGCTTCGCCGCGCGTTCGCCTTCGCTGCGTGTCGCTGGACCTCCTTCCAGGTCCCGTCAGTCGAGCAGTCGTCGACGACGTACACCTTGTCGACGAACTCCGGCAAGGAGTCTATCACGTCACCCACGAACCCCTCCTCGTTGTAGGCCGGCACGACAACGCCGACTGTCTTGCCCCGGTACATTGTTACCCGCTCCCGATCGTGTAGACGTGGTGGTCGGTGTCACCGAGTTCGAGCGCGTCACGGCCGTCTACGACGACCATGTTCTCGTCGAAGGCGTTCCAGTCGAGCGTCTCGAACTCCTCGTGGTCCGTCACCAGTATCGCCCCGTCGATGTCCAGGTCGGTGACGGAGTCGGTCGCCGCACCGTACACGTCGAACTCGGAGAAGTCGTCGATCATCGGGTCGGCCGCGACGACAGTCGCGCCGAACTGGTTCAGCTTCTCGGCTATCGGCCGTGCCGGCGTCTTGCGGGTCTCGGCGACGCCCGCCCGGTACGTCACGCCGAGGACGAGTATCGCCGAGTCCTCGATATGTTTGCCGGCGCGCTGTAACCCTTCGACGAGTTTTCTGACCGCGAAAAGCGGCATCTCGTCGTTCACGTCGCGCGCCGTCCGCAGCATCGGCGCGTCGCTCGCGAGTTCCTTGATCAGGAAGTAGGGGTAGTAGGGGATGCAGTGGCCGCCCACGCCGACCCCGGGGTCGTGGATGTCACAGAACGGCTGGGTGTTCGCCGTTTCGATAGCCTCGTTGACATCGACGCCTAGCTCGTCAGTGAACGTTGCGAGTTCGTTCGCGAGAGCGATGTTGACGTCCCGGTACACGCCCTCGAACACTTTCACGCACTCCGCCGTCGTGGCGTCGCTGACCGGAACGATGTCGTTGACGGTGAGTTCGTCGTAGATAGTCTCCGCGACGACCGTGCTTTCCGCGTCGACGCCGCCGACGATCTTGGGATACGCTCCGCGGATGTCTTTGAGCGCCCGTCCGCTGGACGTTCGCTCCGGGCAGAACGCGAGGCCGAACTGGTCGGCCGCGAGACCGCTCTCCTCTATCAGGACCGGCTCGATGACGTCTTCGCAGGTTCGCGGCGGGACGGTCGACTCGACGACGACCATGTCGCCCGGGTCGAGACCCGATGCGATGTCGCGAACTGCCGTCCGGAGGTTCGAAAGGTCCGGATGGTAGTCGTCGCGGAGCGTCGTCGGGACGATGACGACGTGAACGCTCGCGTCGTTCGCTACCGCGGAGGGGTCGTCGGACGCCTGGAACGCCCCCGCGTTGACCGCGGCGGAGGTGAGTTCCGGGAGACGCGGTTCGCCCTCGACGGGACAGCCGCCGTCGTTGATCCTGTCGACGACATCACGGTCGACGTCAGCCCCGACGACGTTGCCGGTGACGCCCGCATAGACGACCGCGAGCGGGAGACCCATCTTTCCCAGTCCGTACACCGCGACCGGTACGTCGCCGTCGACGAACGCCTCGCGCCGGTCCTCTATCGCGCTCTCCGTCCCGTACAGTTTGGTTGTTTCGTTCCTGCTTAGCTCCATCAGTGACGCACCTCCCTCGGCCGGACAGTTCGGTCGGACGCCGTCCGGTCGATAGTTCTGGCGACCTCCAGGGCACGGATCCCGTCGTCCCCCGTTACCTCGGGCTCTTCGCCCGTCGTCGCGGCCTCGACGAACGACGCGAGTTCCTTCTTCAGTGGTTCCCCGTTGTCGACGGTCGGCCGCTCGATGACGTTCTCGTTCCGATAGCGGACGTCGCCGTTCGTCTCGACGTACTCAGGGAGGGAGTGACGGTGTATCTGAACCGTCTGTTCCATGTAGTCGACGTTGACCTGGCACTCGCGGGCCGTGATAGACAGCTGACGCACTCGCTCCTGAGTGACGCGGCTCGCCGTCAGCGTCCCGACGGTGTCGTTTTCGAACTGTAGCGACGCCGCCACGTACGGATCGTCTCCGGTTCGGAACGATTCGACGGTTTCGAGGTCGTTGTCGACGAGCGAGAGCACGATGTCGATGTCGTGGATCATGAGATCGAGGACGACGCTATCGCTGATCTCGCGGTCGACCGGGGGGCCCAGTCGCCGGGCGTCGACCGCGATCACGTCCAGGTCGGGGACGATATCCTGGAGCGTCTGGACCGCGGGGTTGAACCGCTCGATGTGACCGACCTGCAAGGTGAGTCCGGCCTCGTCCGCGCACTCGACGAGTTCGCGCCCTGCATCCGGGTCGTCGACGAGCGGTTTCTCGACGAGAACGTGCGTTCCGTGGTCTATCGCGTCTCGCGCGACCGCGTAGTGATACTCCGTCGGGACCGTTATCGACACCGCGTCGACCGCGTTAAGCAGCCCCTCGGTCGAGAGGACCCGCGCGTCGTAATCGTCGGCAACCTCCTGTGCGCGGTCCGAATCAGCATCGGCGACGGCGAACAGTTCGGCGTTCGGTAACTCTCGATACACCCGCGCATGGTGTCGGCCCATACTGCCGACACCGATGACTCCAACTCTGGTCTTAGTCATGATAAGTGTTGACGCAGTCAGTGATCTGTCTGATGTCGTCCTGGGAGAGCCCCTGATGCACCGGGAGCGAAACCACCTCATTGCTCGCTCGCTCGGCCTCCGGAGCGTCGGCGGACACGTCAGCGTACGCCGGTTGGTCGTGAATCGGCCGAGGGTAGTAGACGCTCGTGGCCACGTCACGGCTCTCTAGATGTGTCCGGAACGCCTCGCGGTCTTCGCATCGAACCGTGTACTGGTGGTACGCGTGTCGCCGACCGTCCGGTTCGGCCGGCGGGGTCAGCGACGGGGCATCGCGAACTGCTTCGGTGATCCGCGCCGCGTTCGAGCGACGGTCCGCGACGTTGCCGGGGAGTTTCTCCAGTTGGGCGCGACCGATGGCCGCCGCGATACTCGTCATCCGGAAGTTGTGTCCGACCTCGGCGTGTTCGTACGTGTCCGTGCGCCCGTGATTGATGAACCGCGCGGCGCGGTCGGCGACCTCATCGCGGTCGGTGGTGATCATGCCGCCCTCGCCCGTCGTCATGTTCTTCGTCGGATAGAACGAGAAGCAGGCGGCGTCGCCGAGGGAACCGACCGGTTCGCCGTCGTACTCGCCGTCGTGTGCCTGCGCGGCGTCCTCGATCAGAGCGAGGTCGTGGTCGTCGGCGATATCTCGGAGGTGGTCCATCTCGGCGGGCAGGCCGTAGAGATGTACGGCGAGGATAGCGTCGACGTCGCCCGCGCTTGCTATCTCTTCGACCGCGTGGGGGTCGAGGTTGTACGTCTCCGGGTCGATGTCGGCGAACACCGGTTCCGCGCCCGCGAACCTGATCGCGTTCGCGCTGGCGACGAACGAAAACGGCGTCGTGATGACGCGGTCGCCCTCTCCGATGCCGAGCCCACGAAACGCGGCGTGTAGCGCCGTCGTTCCGTTCGACGTCGCGACTCCGCGGTCCGCGCCGCAGAACTCGGCGAACTCGGATTCGAACTGCCGGACGAGCGGACCGTCAGCGAGGTGACCGTCCTCCAGGACCTCGACGACGCGTTTCCGTTCCGCGTCGTCCAGGTCCGGGGAAGCTATCGGGACACTCATGCTATCTGATTCCCACCTTCGAGAACGCCCGGTAGCGGCCCGAACTCCGCTGGGACGCCCATCGCCAGGGTATCCGGAGGAACGTCGCGGTCGACGACGGCACCCGCGGCGACAAACGACCCCGCGCCGACGGTGACGCCCGGCAGTATCGTCGCGTTCGCGCCGATGGAGACGCCGTCTTCGATAGTCGGACCGTCGAGTGTCTCCTCCTGGCGGACGGGGTATGCGTCGTTCGTTAACACGGCCCGAGGTCCGAGGAACACGTTGTCGCCGATAGTGCTCTCCGGAGGGACGTAGACGCCGGTCTGAATACTGACGTGAGACCCGACATCGACGCGACCGTCGATCACCGTGTCGGTCCCGACGACGACGTCGTCGCCGAACGTCGACTCTTCTCTGACGAGGACCCCGTGTCCCGTGACGAACTCGTCTCCCGCACGAACGTCCCCGTACAGTATCGATCCGTGTCGGACTGTGGAGTCGTCACCCAGGACCGTCGGTCCGCAGTCAGTGGCGTACTCGTAGCCGACTGTGGCACCTTCGTCGACGTCAGTGCCGTCGCCGGTCACGAGCTCTGCCATGTACTCACCTCCGGAGTCGCGGTCTCCTCGGATGGAGGTCTCTCGATGGACGGTTCAGTGCGTTTTGTTCGTATATGCCGGGTTGTGGTCCCCCAGCCGTATCCCAGTGCAAGCGGCATGAAAGGCTACTCTCTGCTTATTATGCAGATGCCTTTGTTATTCAGCCCCTTGAGCCAGAGTATAAGACACCTTCACCCAACAGGCCGATAGACAGCACGCCAGCGCCGGCGTTTTCGGTCCGTAGGCACCGTCAGAGTGTGCATATCTAGTATTACATCGTTACCCTGACTGTAACCGGTATGTAACAAAGTGGTGATACCGGTATACCTCGCTCTAGGAGTCTACGTACGGGCAGGTAGCAATACCAGAGCTGACAAACCGCGTTCAATTAATGTCTCAATCCGACACTAGCGCGTTATCGCAGGACGTCGTGTTCGATCTCCTCAGCAGCCCTAGACGCAGGTTCGTACTGTACTACTTGCGCCAGGAAGGGACGCCAGTCGAACTGCGGGAACTGGCGGACGAAGTCGCTGCCTGGGAGAACGACATGGACGTCGAGGAACTCACAAGTCAACAGCGAAAACGGGTGTACGTCTCGTTGTATCAGACGCACATCCCGAAACTAGACGAAGCAGGCATCATCGAGTACGATCAAGACAGTGGGATAGTGACGTTGGCCGACCGAGCGGACGAGCTCGGAAGCTATCTCAGCAGCGACGAGGAGACGCTCCCCTGGCAGATGTACTACCTCGCGGTCGCGGTCGCAGGCGCGGTACTGTACACGCTCGTCGCGTTCGACGTCTCCGTTTTCGCCGCGGTTCCGGAGTACGTCGCCGGCATCGCCATCATCGTCGCGTTCGGTCTCTCGGCCGTCGCTAACTACCTTTACAACAGGTACCACGAACCAGAGATAGACGCAGACCTGGTGAACATGAATCGATGAATCGAGGCGATTACCGAAAGCCGGACCGACGTACGGGTCGGCGACCGATAATCGACGACGTGCACCGTTTTCAATCGACCTATCTCTACGACTGTTTCGTCTGACGAACGAACCGTCGAGACGAACAGCGGTCCCCTGCGACCAGATCGACAGGACAGGTTCTCAGATCTGATCGTGAATTTCTCGGAGTCGGACAGTAGTATCACCGTACTCGACGCCGTGTCTCGGGTTTCCAGCCCTATACCCTGCATAACAAAGGGAAATTCGCATCACTGAACCGATATGGAGAGTCGGGAAACGACTGGACCGAAGACGATTCTCATCGGCATCGACGCGGCGTGTCACGGCGTCCTCGATCCCCTCGTCGCGGACGGTGCCGTGCCGAATCTCGCCGGGCTACTGGACGACGGAGCGAGCGGGCCGCTCGAATCGCAGGTCCCGCCGTGGACGGCCAGTGCCTGGCCGTCGCTGTACACCGGAATGAACCCCGGCAAACACGGGGTGTTCGACTTTCTTACCTTCGACGGGTACGACTGGGAGGTCGTCAACGCGACGCACGTCGACGAACGACCGCTGTGGCGGCTACTCGACTCGGTCGGACAATCCAGCGTCGTCGTGAACGTTCCGGTGACGCATCCTCCGAGCGAGTTCGACGGGGCGCTCGTTCCCGGATACATGGCCCCCGAGGACCCGAACTGTCACCCGGCCGGTCTGTTAGCGGACGTCCGCGAGGAGATCGGCTCGTACCGCGTCTACCCGAACGACGTAGACGGGGAGACGGCCCAGCGGGAGGAGTACGCGTCCGTCGCCCGCTCCCGCGGCGAAGCGTTCCGATATCTAGTCGACCGCTTCGACCCGGAGTTCGGCTTCGTGGAGTTCCAGGTCACGGACACCGTCTTCCACGACCAGCCGGGAGACCAGAGAACCGTCCGCGCCGTGTACGAGGCCGTCGACGAACAGGTAGGCGCGATCTTAGACGACTGTGACCCAGACACCGTCGTGGTCGCAAGCGACCACGGAATGGGTCGGTACCACGGTCACGAGTTCCGCGTCAACGAGTTTCTACGGGAGTCCGGCGACGTGACTGCGGTCAAAGGCGGAGAAGGCATGCCCAGCTGGGCGACCGTTCGCGACGGACAGTTGAAAGCGGGGAAGACGGAGACGGAACCGGACGAGAGAGCGCTCGCAGACGTGATGACCGGACTGGCTCGGTTCGGGGTGACGAGCCAGCGGATCGGGAAAGCGCTCGGACTCGTCGGCCTCGACGACTTCGTCGCGAAACGAGTCCCCGCGTCGCTCGTCAGCGCCGGAACGGAACAGGTCGACTTCCCCGACTCTCGGGCGTACATGCGTTCCCGCATCGAGTGCGGCGTCCGGATCAACCTCGAAGGACGCGAACCAGCGGGGATCGTCCCGCCGTCGGAGTACGAGGCCGTCCGCGACGACCTCGTTCGCCGACTCTCCGGCGTCCGGACGCCGGACGGCGAACCGGTGTTCGAGGACGTCGCACGACGCGAGGAGTACTTCCACGGGCCACATGCCGACGAAGCGGCCGACGTGATAGCAGTACCGTCCGATTTCGACCACTTCCTCTCGGCGCGCCTCTCCGGGTCCAGATTCGGCGAACCGACCGAACCCTGGAACCACAAGCGAGACGGTATCGTCGCCGTCGCCGGAGAGGACATCGACGAGACAGTCGACCTGACGGACGCCCACCTGTTCGACGTAGCGCCGACGGTACTCGCGACGATGGGCGTGGCGGCCGACGAACGAATGGACGGAACGGTCCTCCCGGCCGTCGAATCGTCCGGCGAACGGAGCTATCCCGAATACGACCGTCAGCGGTCGACGACCGACGAGGGCGGCGTCGAGGACCGTCTCGCGAACCTCGGGTACATCGAATGACCGACCGGGATGACACGAGCATTGGTACGTTAGACTCGCATATGAGAATCGGCACGCTAGACTCGCGCGCGACCAACGACACGCGACACTCGCGGCCGAACACCGAAGTCCGCATCCGCACTTCCGCATGACTATCAAAACTCGCACGTACGCATGAGCATTGAAATTCGCACTATCGACGACGCAGAGGAGTGGGACCGTTACGTCGACCGTTCCGACGGAACGAACCTCTTTCACCAGTTCGACGCACTCGACGTTCAGGCGGAGTACACGAGCGCGAACCTGTATCGGTTTGCTGGGTTCAAAGGACAGGAGGCTGTGGGGCTCTTTCCGGTGTTCGAGATCAAGAAAGGACCCGTGTCAACGGCGTTCTCGCCGCCGCCGGAGATACGAGTCCCCTATCTCGGGCCGGCCGTGTTGAACATGGAGAAACTGAAACAACGCAAACGCGAGCGCCGTCTGAAGCGGTTCCTCGACGGGTGCATGGAGCGTATCGAGAACGATATCGGTCCGAAATACACCCACGTCCGGACAGACAGTCGGTACGACGACCTCCGTCCGTTCATCTGGAACGACCACGATGTGACTCCCGATTACACGTACCTCGTCGACCTCGAAGACGGGACTGAGGCGGTCAAAAGCCGGTTCAGCAGCGACGCGCGGAGCAACATCCGGGACGGGGAAGACGCCGACTACGTCATCGAAGAAGGGAGCCACACCGCGATAGAGCGGATCCTCGAACAGGTCCGGAACCGGTACGAGGCACAGGACATCTCGTTTCATCTGCCGACGCCGTTCGTGATCGACCTGTTCGACCGCCTCCCGGATGGGCAGTTACGCCCGTACACGCTGTACGTGGACGGGACGTTCGTCGGCGGCATGCTCGTCCTTGACGACGGCGAACGAGTGTACCGGTGGCAGGGTGGCGTCCGTACCGATGCGGACGTCGACATCGCGACCAACGACCTGCTCGACTGGCGCGTCATGCGCGACGCGATAGAGCGCGGCCGGGCGTACTACGACCTGGTCGGCGCTGACTCGCCGCGGATCAACCGGTACAAAGCGAAGTTCGGCCCGGAACTCGAAGCGTACCACAGCATCGAAAACGGGACGCCCGTGATGAACAAGATGGCCCACCTCTACCAGAAGATCCGGTAGCGGCTATCGGAGGATCGATCGGTACGGCTGTTCTCTTCTGATCTCGGTCACAGCGATCTCGCTCGAAGAAGTCGAATACGTCAGTCTCCAGAACGAGAATGAGATCCGGGGGCGAGAACGTCCGTAAGCACCGGCCTGCCGTCTCTGTTCCAGACGAGCAGACCGGCGGCTACGAGCGCGAGTTCCAGAACGAGGTACAGCTGTCCTCTCGGCGTGCCGAGGAACTGGACGAACTGTAGGAAGTACGTCTCGAACTCGAAGAGGAACCCCCGAGGAGCAGTTTCTCGGCCGGGGACGAACGGCCAAAGGAGAAACGAGGTAGCGACTCCACCGTCGGTCGCCAGAGGATACAGCATATCGCCGGGCAGGTGGCTGACATGTCCGAACGCGAGTGCGCCACCCCAACGTGGAACGTCAGCGAGCCGAGCGACCAGAAGCACTGTCGGGACGAATAGCGCAACGAAGGTAAGCGAATGTGCGAGAGACGATCCGTTCGGTAAGACGCCGAACGTCCACGCGAGCGGTTTGTCTATGAGGTCGGGGAGTTGCGTACCGACTGCGAGCAGCACCGATGTCGGTCCATCAGGTGGTCTCCCGTACCGTCGACGGGTGTACAGCGAATACGCGATGTATCCCACCGCGAGGTGTTCCCAGGGCCACATCAGTTCTCCGTGACGGAGATCCAGACGTACGCGGATCGGTACGCATTCTCAGGACTGGGGTCATCGGGCACGCCGTCCTTGTAGAGGAGATACTGAAGTCGCAGATCCTCCCCGATCATCTCCGGCGCGACGGCGTGTCGTTCCGTCCAGACCTCGTTCTGTCCGACCGTGTTTTGCAGTCGCGTCACCTCCTCCTGTTCGAGGACGGACGCCGAGCCGTCGGTGACATCGACACGCTGGACGACGACCACGACCGTGTACGTCGTTTCCTCGCGTTCGTTGTTTTCCACTCGAACCGTCATATCCTGCTCCTCGCCGGAGGTGAACTGACTCGGATACCCCTCCGAAACCAGATCGCCGGAGCCGTTCTCAGTCAGTAGCGTTATCTCGGAGGTCGCCTGGCCGTCGGCGGGGGATGTGACTGCCCCACCGAGCGTGCCGAGCGCGATGATGACGCTGAGTACCAGTGCGACGTTCAGGACGGTTCCAGTCACCGAGCCAGCGCCGGTCAGCGCTCCGTGGAGACCGACGAACCAGCGCCGAACCGGGAGCGTGAACCGCTGTTTCGGCGCGACGCGAAAGCGGCGGAACGCCGCCAGAACGGAGCCGATAACGGCGAACGCGACCAGCGTTCCGAGGATGTTCCGCGTCGACAGATCGAACCCGGCCACCGAGATTCCCAGAGCGAGTATGGGGACCAGCGCGACGCTAACCCCGAATCCGAGGGCACCGCGTTCCACCAGATCGATGTATCCGGCCGTCTCGTCTGTCACTCGTTCCTCGGAAAACGTTCGGAACCGTTCGGGCAAACTGTGTCGTCTCGGGAACAAGAACGCAACGAGGACGTACCCCGGAACGAATACGATCAGAGGCAGGACAACGATCGGCCTCACCGTCGTCGCGTCTGCCGGTAACACCGTAATCACCAGGGCGGTCGCGACCACGTACAAATTGACGACTGAGAGGTCGACCGGAACCTGTCGAGCCACAGTGAGAAACTGCTCCCAGAACGAGCGCTTCGATGTCTCGTAATTCATAGTGATTGGTACGGTCTACACCGACCGAACAGTTCGTCCATCGCGCGGCGATACTCGACACTCGACATAGTAGTGCGGTTACTCCGGGGTACCCGTCCTTGGGGCATTGTTATTAAGATCCTACGGCTTGGATTTTCCGACGGCGTTGGTTTTCTCCTCGGTAGCTGGGTCTCAGCGTTCTCCTCGTAACTGGTTCCCAGAGTGCTCACATCGTCCGTGGCGAGCCATCGGCTGGCAGAGCTGTCGTGTGAGCGAACGGACCGACGCTGCGACGAATGCGACGGATCAACCCTCCGTAGCAACCCCTTCACGGAGGTCACGAGTCGTCGAGCAATCGAGGCACGCGTACACTCTGTTCTGATTGTTGCCGAACACGCGAGCGAACTGGTTCGAGACGTATGCCCCGCAGTTACGGCACTGTCTGTTCGTGATCGATCCGCGATTCCGTCCCGATCCGTCTGGTTGCGAAGCCATAGGCAGTCACGAACATCACTCCGTGAGAGTCGCTTTGTTATATTCCACTTAGTAAATTCTCCGATACTGCGGTCCTCAGTCGAGTTTAGCAAACCTCGGATTTCTCCCGGCGTTTCGGTGACAGTTGCAGAAACAGACGGGGTGAGATCGTTGAAGCTGAGCTGATACGCGAGAATATCTTACGGTCCATAATCGTCTTTAGGAGCCGCGAGCGTCTAACGCATAGAAACCAGATCAAGAGAGAACATCTGCGTACCGTCGGACCGCGGGG
>CP040680.1 GCA_005954745.1 Halostella pelagica | reverse complement strand
CGTCGAGGTCGCCGCTGGCACCGGCGAGCAGGAGCTCGCTCATCCCGCCGGGACTCCCGCCGCCGTTCGGGACGTTCCCGCTCATCGAGGGGTCTTGCTTGTTCGGCGTGAACCCGGGGCCGACGTGGCCAGGTC
Organism: Halostella pelagica; assembly: GCA_005954745.1. Taxonomy (GTDB): domain Archaea; phylum Halobacteriota; class Halobacteria; order Halobacteriales; family Natronoarchaeaceae; genus Halostella; species Halostella pelagica. The sequence goes on along the minus strand of CP040680.1, from coordinate 315,936 downwards.
GTCGAGTGCCTGGTCCGTTCGTGCTTGCCGAGTGTGTTCGGCGATACCCGCTCACCGAAGCGCTCAGAACAGTGTAAAGTGGTCAGTGGCCGTATCGGTTCCACAGTTCGATCGCGTCGACCTCGGCCGCCGTGGGTGTGGCGTCGCGGTCGTACTCCAGCGAGAGCGAGAGGTGTCTCTCGTCCGCAGAGTCGACGAGCGAACTCGGCACTCCGTCGTCGGGTACGATGAGCGTCCCAGAGACTTCGGCTGAGTTCTTCCAGCGCAACGAGAACCGGGTGTCTCCATCAGATTTCCTCTCGTCGGTGATGGAGAACGTGGTCCGGTTCGACGCCGGATGGGCCTCGTCTCCTTCGAGTGCCTCCAGGTCGGGGTCGACGGCGGCGTACGTCTCGAAGTACGCGCCCTCGAACCGGCCGTAGTACGGGAGGCGCTCTGCTGGATACGTCACCGTCATCGTCGGGAACGCAGCGTCGGCGTCCACCGGGTCGAGCGCAATCGTCGCCGCGTCCTCCGCGAGAGCGACGACCTCCCCGTCGAACGCCCATACGTCCGCAGCCGTTGCGACCATCGCTGCGTCGTCGGACCTACCGACGTTCGGCGGGCGTTCCGACCCGAAGCGCAAGTCTCTGATTGTCGGCGCTGACAGGATGCCTTTCAGGGCCTGTTCGTGGTCGTACTGGATGGTCGCGGCGAGGTAACAGGATGCATCCTCGTCCCTCAACGGGTCAGGCACGTCTTCGAAGCGAAGCGCCAGATCTCCTTTGGTCTTCTCCGCGAACTTGGTCGATGCGTCTACAATCGAAATGTCGAACCAGCATTCCCCCTTGCTCGGCTTCCGGTCCGATTCCGCTACGAACGTACTCATCCCGGTGTCGGTCGGCACCGGTCTCTGCGGTTTCGACTCGTGGAACTTGAAGTCGAATACGAACCGTGCACCATCGTATCCGGCTCCCTCGGGAAGTATCCACGCCGGAATCTCTATCACTTGCCCTTCATCCTGAGGAGCACCTGGCTCTCGTGTGAGCCAGATCATGGCGATGCCTTCACTATACTCGCCGATTTGATGCAATAGACCGTATCGATCGAGTTCCAAAATCATGGAGGGTTCGGTGTTATACTGCGCTAAAGAGAACTTGATGCTTCTGGTAGATCGTATCTGGTGTGGAATCCGGACGAGTTGGACGAATACTTTCACTGCATTCGTCCTCGTCGTCTTTGAATTCCTGCTCGATGAGTTCTTCCGGAACTGAGATTTCGATCCGGTCTTGGAGGGACTGGTAGAGTTGTCTTCCCCAGAATGTAGTATATCGACTCTTGCACGGCCGTCCAGAACGCAACGCGTTGCCGAGCAGTCCATCGATCCGTGTCTGGTGATTCTCGTTCGATACGTGATTCAACGCTAGACGTGCGGACCTTCGCCCCGCTTTACTCAACCGCTGTATCGATTCCACAGTTCGACGGGGTCAGGTTTCGCACCCGCTGGTGTCTCGTCTTCGAGATAGTCGAGGAACAGCGCGATGTACCCCGACCAATCACCAGACGAATCGAGCGGAGCAATTGGTTCGTCATTTAAACTCAATCTACCCTGGCGTTCTTCATCGCCGATGCCGGAGAGCGTGATAACTCCATCACCCGACTCTTGTGCGCGGTACTCGAAGGTCGTCGGCGACTGCCTCGGTCGTCCGCCTGTGACCGCCGACAGCGATTCGTCGAGTGCGAGGAAGACGTCGAAGGCGGCTCCTTCGAACCGACCATAGTAAGGCAGCGCCTCCACGGGAAGATCGACCCATCCGACATCCTCGCTGGAGGAGGACGAAAGCCTGAGCGAACCAGCGTTGTCGATCGAGTCGACGGAGCCCCTGTACGTTCGTCGAACTGCGCCCGTCGGTTCGAGCGCGTGCACACTACCGTAGTCCTCCGTGATGTGTTCGTTCGGTGAGAATACCGTTCCGTCGTGGACGTCGAACGGGGACCGGGCCATGTTCGGCACTTCGTGTCGCCACGACGGTGTGCCAGTCTCGAGGTCCAACGCACGGACGGTGTCCGCACCATGGGTCTCCTCCTTCGTGACGATGTACACTGTGTCGTCCTCGATGACTGGCGGTACGTCCCGAGCACTCCCGTTCGGGAGCGTCCGCATCCACTCCTTAGTTCCGTCGCGAGCGTCGAATGCGACGATGGTACCATGTAGCGTGATGACGACGACGGTCCCCGCGCCCGCGGCCGGTCGAGTCTCAACGACGTCGTCCACGCTCGCAGTCCAGGAGTGCTCGCCCGAGCCGGTATCGACCGCTCGGATGTGTTTCCCGGCTGGGAACACGACGCTGCCGGTGGTCGCAACCGGTGGCGTCTCCACCCCGGTCGTCGAAACCGACGTGATTCGGTCGCCGGTCCGGGCGTCGAGTAGCGTGACCGTCCCGCCATCGGGACCGGCGGTCGCGAGCGTGTCACTTTCGACATCGAGGGCGAGCGCCGAAATCGAACCGTCGAACGGCTTCATCCACTCCCGGCGACCGGTCTCTGTGTCCACGGCGTGCACCTCGCCCGTCGACGTCGCGACGTACAGCGTCCCGTTTTCCCGGGGCGGGAACGTCTCCAGGGCGTCACTGACCTCATACGTCCAGTGCGTTCTGCCGGAGTCCACATCGAGCGCATGGACGCGCTCGACGGACGGATACACCGTTCGCTGTGGATCGGCCTCACCACCCGACGCCGGTTCGCTCTCTGACAGGGCTCTAGACCAGATTTGGGCTCCGGATTCGACGTCCAGTCCCACGGTCTCGCGAACGGTGGGAACGACGACGGTATCGGCGACGGCCGATGCCGCGAACCTGCAGCGGTCCGTCTCGAGTGGTGTCGCCCAGCGCTCGCGGGCCCCCGGCGTCGTCCAATCGAGCACGCCCGCGTTCACGTGAAGCCTCTTTGGCGTGTCGGTCGAACGCCGAAGAGTCGCGGCCAGATCGTAGTCCAACTCGATGATGACGTACCCGGAATCACCGTCGGTGGTCAACCAGTCCGGTGCCTCCTCGAGCGACCCCTCGACGAAGCGAGAGCCGCCGAGTTCGAACCAGTCGCCACAACACCGGATTTCGGTCTCCAGACGCGACCCGAAGTCGGTAACGGTGCCTTCGACGCCGCTTGGCTCCTTGCTGAACGTCATCTCGACGTCGCAGCGCGCGCCACCGTGTCTCGCCCACCTCGGCAAGTCGTCCGTCGGCAGGGTCAGGAACCCCTGTTCGTCGTCGAAATGCAGGTCCGGTGATCGCTCGGCGAACGAGACGACCGTCTCGAATCTAGTCGACTGAGTCATTTGTTGGAATCAAGCGAATACTGCGTGTCCAGCACGGCCGAACGTTCCAACTCCGGTCACATCAAATCCCCTCCATTCGGATACTGGACACCGTTGTCTCTTCCCGATTGTCTACAACATCGTCTTCGGGAGAACCACCCCCCATCGACGGACCAGTGTTCCCTCGGTCCAGACAGCTATCGCCCTGTATGTAGAGCTACTCGTGGCGTTTCTGCCAGAGTCTACTGGCGTCGGGTTTGGCAGCTTCTGGCGTTGCCTCGTCGTCGTATTGGAGGTATATCGAGAGGAACGCTCTGGTACCGGTCTCCTTGAGGGTCGCTGGCAGCACCGAACTCGCTATCTGGAACGTTCCGTCCTGGGGGTCGTCTGCGAGAGCGATGTCGAACACCGCTCGTTCGTCGTCCCTCTCGGCGAGCGTGACGGGGAACGTCGTAATCCGGTCCGACCGTTGATGGTATGAGGAGTCGAATGCGGTCTCGTCGGTCGCGAGCGCAAGGAACAGTCGGTAGCGTGCCGATTCGAAGTCGCCGTAGTAGGCGAACACGCTCCGTGGGACGGTGAGTGACAGTTGCTATCGCGGAGCCGGTTCCTCGCTGGCAGGGTCGAGACGCGCGAGCGCCCCGGGGACATCCGCCACGTCGGTGATGGCGACGTCCACGGCGGTGTAGAACGCAGCCGTGGGCGTCATCGCGCCAACGACCAACCGATCGTCGTCAAGCGAGTACGACGACCCGGCGAGATAGAGGTTCTCTGTCTCGTCGATAGTCATCCCGAGCGGTGGCTGCTCGCGCTTCCAGAGGGCGACCGTCGATTCGGTGTCGAACGCACGGAGCGCGTCGCCAATCGTGTGGAGCCGACGGCGTCCGGAGTCGAGCACTCCTCGGGTACCGCCGGTGTACGCCGTGACGAAGTCCCCCGTCTCCACGTCGAAGACCGGGAGCGGTGTCGAACTCCTCATCGGAATGACGTACAGATGGCCGTCTTCGACGATTGGCCGACTCGTCCCATCGGTCATGGTTTAGTCGATTGGGGTGTTCCACGCGAGGGTTCCTGTCGCGGTCTTGACCGCGACGACGTGCCCTCCAGTCGACAGGTATAGCATGCCGTCGTGAAGCGTCGGCGGAGCCAACAGTCCGCCGGGAAGGTCGGACTGCCAGACCGGGTTTCCGGTCGTGGCGTCGAGGGCCTGAAGGCCGCCGTCGACACCGACGTACACCCGGTCGCCGTCTGTCGTAGGCGACAGCGTGCTGTAGTCACGAGTGGAATCCGTCCACGATACGTCGCCAGTTGTCCGCTCAAGGGCCACGATTCGCACACCGCCCTCCTCAGATTTGACCGGGAAGTAAACGTTCCCGCCCGTGCTGTTACGGTCGGTGACTGTCGGTGGGCACCAGCAATGACCAGCATGTTCGTGTTTCCAGCGGATGTCCCCAGTCGCAGGGTCGATCGCTATCGCGACCTCACCGACTGCGTACACTGCCTCATCGCCCACGGTCAACTGATCCGTCATCCGATGGACTGAGGTGAACTTGATTAATCGTACAATCCTACTGTATTGAGGGCGGATTCCGGGTTACATTGTAAGCGAAGAACACCCTGTCCAGAATCAGATAGTGAGAGTGATTTTCAGTACCCACCTTATTTGATGAGGTGGCTTCCACACCCTACTTGCTGGGAAACGACGTCAGAAACATATAAATTCAGGAAATATCTACGAACAGAAGGCGCGCATCATTTTCATCCTCCAAGCTCTGAAGTTGAGACTACAGTGGGTTTATCGGGACAGTGATGCGCAAATTTTACCGATTCAGTCATCGCAAACTATTTCAGATGGCTTTCCAAGCAGCTATTCTTATAAAATTACCAACCATATTGACGGGTTTTTTTTCGAGACTTTCAGCAGCGTATCCACTCAGACGGCATGCTAACCTGAACAGAGCATCTCACTACCCGCTGCCTGTCTCCTTCTTCAGCAGCGTTAGCGTGTTGTCCGCAGTAATCACCGGTGAGTCCTCATACTTGCCGATCAACTTGACCTGCACGAGCAAATCGACCACTCGCCAGATCGAGTAGAGTAGACACGCGAACGCGAAGTAGAAGAACCGAAGCCCGAAATCCTTCGACGTAGTGGCAGCCATGAACCGCTTGATCGACCTGTATCCGCTCCCGATTTCCCACCTGTAGCCGTACTCACTGAGAAAGCCACTGCCCCGATTGGACATGAACACCGAATACTGTCGATGATCGTTGTGTTCTGAGTCCTCTTTCCGCCGATAGATGAGTGTCGTCTCGTGCCACTTATTCCTACCAAGATGGAGTTTTCTGTCGGTCTCGTAGCGGTCTTTCCGGTGTTTGAGTAATCGCTTCGCCTGAGCTTTCTCGCTGGTCTGCATTCGCTTCGGTACGACATTCAACAGTCCGCGCTGGCTAATCATCTCCAGAACGTGTTGACTATCGAACTCCCGATCCATCAAGACGTTGTCGACGTGAACGAGGCCCTCAGCAGAGTTGAGCAAATCTTCGACGATTTCCTTACGTGATTCGCCTTTCCGTACGGGACGAGCATCAAAGTCTCGTATTCCAGCCCTCAAAGTGTCAATAGGCCATACGAGGTGAGAACACCTGTTTTGTAACATCGGAGAATATCATTGTACAATAGCAGTGTTTGATCCCCTCCGTTTGAGATGGTTCATACCGTTCTCACACGATAGTATCGACACAGTGGGCGGTTCTGCTAGGTGTTCTGTTGTTCAGGCTCAAGCATAATAGATCGCAAAATCAGCAACATCCCAACAGAGACGAGTACCGCTTGAACGAGCGCGGCTGAAAATAGCGAGGTGTTGAACGTATTGAGAATAAGTCCTTCACAAACCGCGCCGATTCCGATAAAGACGAATCCGACCGAAACGTAGAACATCGGACTGCTTTCACTCCGGCGATACGCATAGAACGCAAGATACGCAACAGAGAGACTCAGCGAGAGCGCGATCAGCTTTATGGCGATGATCGGGATGCTAATCATATATTCTCGCGAAAATTGTTCCAGAGCGTGGTGAAGTTGTCGGCGAGTTCGTCCCGTGTCTCGACGGACAGTTCGAGCTCACCGTCGGAAATGGCGACGTGGAGCGTTTCGATTGTCGTCTCGAACCGTTGTTTGTGTTCGCCACCAGAACCAATCGTCGAATGGACCCTGATGAGACCGTGTTCCTGTAGGGTGGAGATCCGACGGTAGATTGTCGCCAACGACGCATCACATCGCCGACTGAGCTCTTTCGCCGTCTTGGGGGTTTTATCAGCAGCTAGCAAGATTTCCCGAGAGTAGTCGTCTGCGAAAAGCTCTAAGAGGGCCGCAGACTGGCTATTTTCCCCTGCCGTCATATGCCCATATTACGAGTTCATCTGCAAAGAAGCGACGATTTGGTCACACCAAACGTATCGTTGCTATGAACAACAAAACGGAGCTCCAACGAAACCGAATCAGCTTTTCTACGAACGAGCAAAGAGCCGGTCTGCTTTATTTACCGGAGATCGAAACGGGGGATAGGAATGCGATCATCATCAAGACGTTACCTGAAAGCAGTAACCATCAGTGCCGGTACGTTCGTGCTCTTTGGGATTGTCACGGGCTTGATTCCGAATCCTCTCTACATTCGGCAGGTACCACGAACGCCGCTGGACTATATCTTTCTTACCACTACTGCGGTCTTCTTGGGAGTATACACCTTCCAACGAACCAACAACCAGCGCAATGACAAGAAGACGGCTACTGCAGGAACAGTGGTGGGCTTTCTGGCATTCGGCTGTCCAATCTGTAATGCGTTTCTGCTCGCCTTGTTCAGCAGCTCCGCGCTGATGACGTATTTCGACCCGTTACGATCCCTCTTAGGTATCGTAAGCGTCGTGTTCTTTGCAGGGCTTCTCTACAGCCGTTCACAGAGTTCATGTGACGCCTGTGGTATGGAAGAACAGGGAAGTCAAACTCACTAGCAAACATACAGAATGACAGACACTGCAACAGGCGAAGCTGAAGACACGGACTCGAAGAACAGATGGCCATTGATCGGGCTCGGCGGAGCCGTAAGTCTCTGCTGTCTCTTTGCGGCACCAGCAGCGACAGGTGCAACCGGAGCCACCGTTGCTGGAGGGGCCACAGCGGCATTCGGTGGCGGCATAATTCGAATCCTTGTCTCAGCCATAGCTGTTGGGATTGTTGGCGTTGCCATCCAACTGTGGCCCTCTTCGTCGTCCTGCGAACAATAAACATAGACATACCTTCTTTGCTGGCAGTGCAAAACGCCAGATGATACTTGTTTGGATGATGGTAAGCCAAGGATATGGATCGACGAAGGTATTTACAGTTGATCGCCGCAGCCGGGACTACCGCAAGCGTCGCTGGTTGCCTCGGCGTACTTACTGAATCTGGCGCTGAGGGAACAGTCCTTGGCCCGCCTGAACAGGATCTAAGTGAAGCCGCTCATCCGAGCTACGGTAACGAGATGCCCGAGTTCACCGTCCCCGACCCGATTACGGGTGAAGATATTTCAACGACTGATTTTGAAGGGGAGCGAACCATCCTCTGGACATCGTTCTACACGAATTGTCCGGACGGCGTTTGTCCCGCCCTTATTCTCCGACTGCGGCGGGCACAGGAAGTCGCTGCCGAGGGTGGGTACGGCGACGCCCCCGCCTTTCTCGCACACACCTTCGACCCCGAGCGCGACACGGCCGATGTCCTCCGCGAGTACGCCCGCCAGCAGGGGGTCAATCCCGACGCCGGTAACTGGCACTTCCTTCGACCGGAGAGCTATGAGGCAGGGCAGGAACTGCTAGAAGAACAGTTCGGGCTCGTCATCGAGAAGCGACCTGCTGAGGATCTCCAGAATCTGGAGTATCAGTTCCCGCACTATGGGCTGATCCTCCTCGTGAACGAGCGTGGTATCGTCGAACGGGCGTACCCGAACGGTTCGTCGGTCGATGTCGAGACCATCGAAAATGATTTCGAGCAGGTGGTCACGGGATGAAGCGTCGGAACTTCCTTGCTGGGCTCGCTAGTGTCGGGGCAATTGGTGGCGCTGGACTCGTTGCGACCGGGACAATCCCTGATACCTTCAGCAACGGGAGCGAGACACCGGAGCCAGTCGAGCCGACGACACTCGACACGATCGAAGCGCCAGGAAGCCGCGATGGTGAGGTGACGATCCCCCCAGATAATCAAGCCACATTCGTCGACTTCTTCGGGACCTGGTGTACGCCCTGTGTGGAACAGATGCCAGCACTCGGTGAGGCCGAGGACCGGATTGGTGACGAGGTGCTATTCCTCTCGGTAACGACCGAAGACGTCGGTGGTTCGGTGAGTGAGGAAACGGTTGTCGAGTGGTGGCGCGAGAACGACGGCGACTGGTTAGTCGCTGCCGACGTGACCGCCGAACTTGCAGCGAAGCTCAATGTCGGATATTACCCGACTGCTGTGGCGCTCGATGCGACTGGGCGAATCCAGTGGTCTGAGAAGGGAATTCATACCGCTGACGAGATCGTCTCGGGGATCAAAACCGCTCTCAACGCATGATCAGCGAGACGCTTCTGACAAATGTCTCGTTCGCACTCACAGCGGGTGTAGCAACGTTCTTTTCACCCTGTGCGTACCCTCTGCTGCCGGGCTACGTTGGCTTCTACGTGAACTCTACTGACACCGAAAGCGCCTCTGTCACAGGTGCGGGGATTCGAGGCGTGGCAGCCGCGTTGGGCGTACTTGCGACGTTTGCGTTGCTGGGCGGGGCAACGGCATGGGTCGGCCACGAGGCACTGTCAGACATCACAATTTTCGAGACGTTAGTCGGTGGATTGCTCATCGTCTTCGGATTACTTGTCGCATTCGACCGGGCTCCGTCACTGTCATTATCACTTCCAAAGCGCCGATCAAGCATTCTCGGCTTCGGTCTTTTTGGCGCGGGATACGCACTGGCTGGTGCCGGATGCGTCGCCCCAGTCTTCCTCGCAGTCGTAGCCCGGGCCATCACCCTCCCGACCGAAGCAGCGGTGCTCGTATTAGGAGTCTACGCTGGCATCGTTGCTGTACTAATGGCTTCAACAACCGTCGCAACCGGTGCCGGTATCATCAGTAATGCAAATCGCGTAATGGCCCATTCCGGATGGCTCAAACGGCTCTCCGGCGTTGTGATGATCGTTGCTGGAGTCGGCCAACTCTATCTCTCGCTCATTGTATACTGAACAATTATCCAATGATGATCGATCGTCGAAGGATATGGCTTCTCCCTTCAAAGAGGACGTTGTTCAACGTATTCGCGTGTCTTTCCCTGCAACACGTATTCAGTCTGTTGGAGGCCTTCGATCGTCCCCGAACCAGTGATGAACATCGCCGTCTGTAGTTCAGCGATCAGGTCCTCGACTCGTTCGATGACAGCGTCTGGCCCGTCTGTAGCCGGTTTCAGGAACGGTTTCGCCAGCCCGCCGGCGAGGGCACCTAATGCAATCGCTTTTGCCACGTCTAATCCTGTCCGGACACCCCCACTCGCGATTACGCACTCGTGTTCGGCAACACACTCGATCGTGCTCGCAGCGGTTGGGATACCCCATTCTCGGAATAGGGTGCCGATCCGTTTCTGTCGTGGTGCATTCGCGGCCGCTGCACGGTAGGCTTCGATCCCAGACCACGTCGTACCGCCTTTTCCAGCGACATCAATTGCGTCAACCCCTGCCGCGGTTAGCTTTCGGGCAGTCTCCCCGGAGATTCCGTTGCCCGTTTCTTTGACGATGATCGGCACTGAAAGGCCCTCAGATACTTGTTCGATCGCAGCTAAACAGTCCCGTCCATTGACATCCCCTTCTGGTTGGGCGGCTTCCTGGAGAAAGTTCAGGTGGACCGCGAGCGCATCGGCTTCGATCATCTCGACCGCACGTTCAACTGTTTCGATGTCGTACTCCCGGAGTTGTGCCGCGCCAAGATTTCCGTAGATGAACGCATCAGGCGCGGCATCGCGGACGACGGTATACGATTCAAGCACGCTAGTATCGTCGAGTTCGAGGCCAGCTCGCTGGCTTCCGAGCCCCATCGCGATGCCAGTCTCGCTGGCAGCACGAGCCAACGCCCGATTGATTTCTGTGGTGTTTTCGTGCCCCCCGGTCATACTCTCGATGAAGATTGGAGCGGATAGCTTATGTCCCAGAAATTCGATGGACAGGTCGATAGCGTCGTAATCAAGTTCCGGGAGCGCGTCATGGACGAGCTGAATGTCTTCGAAACCTGTGCCTGTGGTTTCGACGTCTCGCTCCTGTACGATCCGGAGGTGGTCGTCTTTTCGATCTTCAGTCTCCGATGGTCCCTGCCCTGTCATTAACTGAACTTGCAAAAGGAGTAGCAAAAGTACACTGGTATTTTGACTGTTCAGCGTATTGGGTACTCTTGGGATGTAGTAATCGCCCCCGCGATGTACTCTAAATCAGCATATTGGTCGGTACATCAAGTCGATGCACAGAGGGGCTGATCAGGAAGCATTTGATTTTGCAGCCGGTTCGGGGTGTCTAATGTAAAAATCGCCGATCATTCTACACGGAACAACTTCTAGTCCATTGGAATAGATATTCTGTAGTTACAATGACGTGGCAACGCATATGCGTCGAGAACACCAGTCTCAACTACTGAGGAACTTAATCGAGTTGAGAGCTAGGACTGAATGCATTTGTCCTTGGACGGTTGTACTGAACGGACCTCTCGTGCTGAATACGCACACATACTGAACGCGAGCGACTCCGATTACTGTCAACAATGGCGGTCTCGCACTCGCTCGGGTAAGCCCATCGCCCACAGCTGGGGCACTCCGCGAGCCTTTCGGCACCTCAGCGTCTAACTCCAGCAGCGCCACATGGATCTGCTCGCGGGCGGCTGTAGCGCCCGCGTGTAGGCCTGAGCCAGCGGGCGGATCGTGCAAGATGAACTGGCCTATCGAGTCGTGTTCGTCGTGGTCAAACCAAATTCCGACACGACGCGTACGTCGGATTCCAGCCCGGTGAGCGAGGGTCGGTCGTACAGCGGCGTCGAGTCGTACACGGGCCACTCAGCGTACGAACGCCGAGCGATACTTCGAAAGACAGTTCGCTGGAAATCACGAGCCAACGCCACGCTCAGAAATCCTCGGTGAAGACTCTCACCTCGCCTTCGTTGGTAATTCCGACATCAATAGTCGTCTTCAGTTCGTTCTGGTTTGTACACTCTTCGAGAACCCCATAGAGATGTGTATAGAGCTCTGGACGACAGTAGGCGATTTTGATGCCAGCTTCGTCTGCATGTGAATAGACGCTGGCGACCAACTTATCGAAACTTGTCCCCGAAGAGACGGAAAACTGGATCGGCGACCGAACCGTCCGGACGAGTTCCAATGTTCGACGAGCCTTTTCGATGTTCTGTTCTGCCGCTCGTTCGATAGCACTGATATTCGAGTCAGTTGTTCCCAGTCGGTCCGCAACTTCCTGCTGTGTCTGCCCTTGCTCTCGGAGTTCGAGTATCTCCACCTGCCGCTCAGTCAATGTCGTCGATTCTGCAGAGGTCATACAGGGTCAAACAGATGTGTTTGAGATAAGTTTTTCTCTCAAACGGGTCTCGATCTTGTATGAATGACTGATGGATCCCCTACTGCGCGACGACGATTTCTCCTGACTGCTGGCACGGCGGCCGTCGCTGGTATTGCGGGCTGTACAAGTTGGACCAATCAAGATGGGAGTCGATCGACGATCACCATCCTCGCGGCTGGCAGCCTCCAGAATGCACTAGCTAACGGGCTCAAGCCTGCTGTAGATGTCCCAGTTAACATCGAATCGCACGGCTCGGCGACGGTCGCTCGAATGATCGACGAGGGACAACGTGACCCCGACATCGTCTCGGTCGCCGACGTGGCGCTGTTCGAGGAGCCGCTGTCAGCTCCGTGGTACTCCGTTTTCACCAGCAACTCCGTCGTCATCGCGTACAATCCGGACACGGCTGGCGGGGAACGTCTGGCCGACGCCGGAACCAAGCGTTGGTACGAACCAATGGTCGACGGGGATGTGAACATCGGTCGAACCGACCCTGATCAAGACCCACTTGGATATCGTGCCCTATTCATGCTCGAACTCGCCTCACGCTACTACGACGATGCATCGAATCTCAGAGAACAGATCCTTCAGCAGGATCAGATCTATCCCGAAACATCGTTGATCAGCCAGTTCGAAACCGGTTCCATCGACGCTGCTATTGCCTACCGCAATATGGCCGTCGAACGCGATTACGAGTACATCGAGTTACCGGACCAGATCAATCTGAGTAATCCACAGTATACCGAGAATTGGTACTCGACAACCTCGTACACCCTGCCAAACGGCCAGGAAATCCACGGTGGGCTCATCAGTTACGGCTCGACCATTCGGCACATGAGCGACGCTGCAGTTTCCGTGTTCGACATCCATACGACCGGGAGTTATCTCGAAGAGCACGGATTCCTCCTACGCGATCAATTCCTTTCCTATACGGGCGACGTGCCCCAGAGTGTCAGACAGGTAACCGATCAATCCAGCGAGACTCAATCCCGACTCGGCGGACCAGATAAAGAGCTATCGTCGACGGTCTCGGACATTACTGTCCTGGTTTGAATGGCGACAGGTTCACACTCGAACCGATCGGGAACGGACACATTCGGGTTCGACTGGCTCAGCGTTGCGCTCGTCCTCGGGGGCGTGCTACTCCTGTATTACGTTGTGCCGATGGTGTCGCTGTTTCTCTCGGTACCGGCCGGAGAGATCCTTGCTCAGATGATCAATCCGACCGTCGTGGATTCGGCGACGACATCACTTCTGTCGGCGTCGATTAGCACAGTCATCGCCACCCTGTTCGGCTTGCCGCTCGCGTACTGGCTCGCACGCACCAACGGGGCTGTAACGAAGATAGTTCTCGCAGTCGTGGTCCTCCCGTTGGTGCTTCCCCCGACGGTCGGCGGAATCGTATTGCTCACTGTCTTCGGCCCCAGCTCGCCGCTCGGTGAAGCCGCGATTGCTGCCGGGTTCCCACTCACACGGTCGCTCGCTGGGGTGGTACTGGCCCAGACATTCGTCGCGTCGCCGTTCGTGGTCGTCACCGCGAAAGCGGCGTTCGAGGGCGTCGACCAGACGCTCGAATACGCCTCTCGCTCGCTCGGAAAGAGTCGATGGACGACCGCCCGTAATGTGACGCTGCCCCTTGCTGGACCGGGGATTCTCGCTGGCATAACGCTTGCCTTCGCACGAGCGATCGGTGAGTTCGGCGCGACGATGATGCTGGCGTACTATCCACGGACGATGCCGGTTCAGATCTGGGTGGCGTTTATCGAGCTCGGCCTGGATAACGCTTATCCGGTGGCGATACTATTAGTACTGATCGCTGCCGCGGCCCTGTTGATTCTCAATACCGTTGCCTCGAACCCATGGGAATGACACTCGAACTCTCTCGACTTCGAAAAGCCTACCGCCAGTTCGACTTCGGTCCGATGGATCTGACGGTCGAGGAAGAAGTACTCGCCGTCTTGGGACCGTCTGGCAGCGGAAAGACGACGCTCCTCTCGCTAATCGCCGGGAGCACCAGCCCCGATTCGGGATCGATTCAGCTCGATGGGCGAGAACTGGTCGGCTTGCCGCTCCAAGATCGACACGTGGGGATGGTCTTCCAGGAGGGAGCGCTCTTCCCCCACATGACCGCCCGCGAAAACATCGCGTACGCGGCCACAGCCAGCGATCGCGTCGACGAACTCGCGACGCTTTTCGAATTAGAGGACGTGCTCGATAGAAAGCCTCCAACCCTCTCCGGTGGAGAACGACAACGAGTGGCCCTCGCACGAACGCTGGCAACTGACCCTGACGTACTCCTCCTCGATGAGCCGTTGTCGAGTCTCGACGCGCCGATTCGGAAACGGCTTCGAGACGAACTGCACAGCCTGTTCGAATCGCTTGAAATCCCGGTTCTCTACGTCACGCATGACCAGCGGACCGCAACGGCACTCGGTGATCAAATCGCTATCGTTCGAGACGGTGACCTCGAACAGGTGGGCTCGCCGTCGACGGTGCTTACTCGACCGACGAACCGATTCGTCGCCCGCTTTACCGGGAACGAGAACCTCTTTGATGGGACAGTGATCGACCGAACAGCAGACGGAACAACGGTTCAGCTCAGTGATATCCAGTGCCGAACGACCGCGTCAGATATCCATACGTCGACGGTAACGGTCTGTATTCATCCATCGCGGGTAGAAATCGAAGCCCCCTACATTGCCGACGGTGACCGAACGGCAAATACGGTCACTGGAACAGTTGCTCGCTGGTTGAATGAGGGGAGCGAATACCGGATCGATATCGAGATTGAAGCGGGGTCGTTCACTCTCACGGCGAACGTTCGCCCGCCGACGTTCGAACGACTGGCGCTTGAGAATGGCTCAGAGGTCCAAGTACTGATCCCACAAGATTCGATACATCTGATCCCCGGACGTGACTAGTTTCGAGCCGAATACACGCTGATTCGCGCCTAGTCGGGCACTCGTAGAGAGAACCATATGCATTGAGACGGCCGGGCTCAACTTTCATCGGGCCTTGTTCTGCACGAGGTCATTCGTCGCCGAGTTCCGAAAGCCGAGCCTGGATTTCCTCAGCATCTGCCTCAGAGAGCGCCTCAACACCGAACTGGACGAGAAGAGGGTAGAAGTGGCGGTTTTTCTTGAACTCATTCTGACCCGCCTTTCGTAGTTTCAGTTGGGACTCGAGGTAGGTATCCTCCATTTCGTCAAGCACATTATCTGGGATATAGATCGTCCGCCCGTTCCACTCGTCCTTGATATTCTCCTTCGTTTTTCTCGTTTCGTTCGTTTCACTCGTTGAAGTCGGTTCAGTCGTTTCGGTTGACGAACTGGTTTCCCTCGTTTCACTCACCTCACTCGTTTCGCTGGAATCGACCTCATCATCTTCCTCTTCATAGTTGCCCTCAATGCCAGAAGCATCGCCCCAGCCGTCGGTCATGCTTCAACCTCCTCAAGAACAGTCTTCTCAAACGTCTCGTCGAACCGGTCGGCGATTTCGGTGAACAACTCGCGAGCATCCTCGACGCGCTTGTTTTCCTTACCGAAGTCGAAGACGGACACCCCATCACGGATCGACTGAGAGAGGTCCGTGCGCTTCGGGATCTCGAAGACGGGGAGCGAGTACGCTGATTTGATCTCCTCGATCGTATCTCGGTGCTCGGCGTTCTGTTCGACCCGATTGCACACGATCGCGAGTCTTTCGATGTCACCGTACGCCTGTTCGAGCGAACTCAGTTGCTTCGCGAAAATTTGGAGACTATTGGCGTTGAGTTTCTCGGGGATGACCGGGATAACGACGTTACCGGTCGCGACGAGAGCGTTATCGGTGAGGACGTTCAGGGAAGGCGGCGTGTCCACGATAATGTAGTCGTAGTCCCTGTCGAGTTCATCGAGAGTCATCTCTAGTCGCTCTCTGCTCTTTGGCGCTTCCAGCAGCGTCTGGATGTTCTTGTTGTTCGCGAGTTTCTCACTCGCGGGGAGGATGTCGAACTCCCCGTGCTCGACGATGATGTCGTTCACTGACTCCATCTGATCGAAATCGAGCACGTCGAAAAGCGTTGTGCGGTCGGTATCGTAGTACAGATCGTTGTAGCCAAGCGAGCAGGTGAGCCCTCCGTGATAGTCGATATCGACTAAGAGGACATCGTGTCCCCGGGCGGAAAGCGCGCCGCCAGTATGAATGACGTCGGTCGTCTTTCCTGCGCCTCCTTTCTGATTCGCCACGGTAATTCGTGCGGTGTTAGTGTCGGTCATATTCTTCGTTTCCCTCAGTTAGTTCGTTTTGCTCGTTTCGTTCGTTTTGATCGTTGAGTTCGGTGCGTTCGGCGAGGGTGTTTCACTCGGTGAGAGGATTACTACGATGTTAAAACCAACTGTTCGTTGTACTCGTTGAAGCAAACACACTCGTTCCCATCAACTCGTTTGTTCTATTCGTTTTGTTCGTTCCTCTCGTTCTGTTCATCAAGTCAGGGGAGCCAGCTCATCCCTAACCAGTTCGTTCCTCAAAATGCGTTCAACACATTCATTTAGCTCATTCAGTTCGTTTTGTTCGTTTCATTCGTTTTATTCGTTCCTCATATTCTGTCACTGGGGTCTCCAAAACTATCTTGCATAAGGCAGATCACCGAACAGGAGGGACTACTACAACAGATCCATCATCCGGCGAAGTTCAGATTCAATATCCGTCCTCTGATCCAACTCCCAATTAAATCGCTCCTCCACGCCAGTGTCAGTGAACCTGAGTGACGCCCGCACATCACGACTCCGGTCGTGTTGCCAGAGTGCGAGAGCGTACGCGAGCATTTGAGGTCGATAGTGCGCTGCTAGCTCATCCGAGGTAGTCGATGAGAGGTCGTTCGTCTTGTAGTCAATAATGTGGTAGGCGTCTGGAGTAACGAGCAGCCGGTCGATATCACCGACAATTCGTGACGCACCAATTCGGGCGACGACAGAGTACTCGTCGTAGGTCTCTTGGACTCGGGCATCGGCCTCAACCTGGTCTACAAATTCGACTGCATCAGCAGCGTGATCAACAGCATTGCGGAGGTCCGCTTCTGTCGGCTCTTCGCCAGCCATCCGACTCAGACGTCGAATCAGAGTGGGCCACTCGTCTCTCGGTGGGCGGAGTTCGTTGAGCCGGTGGACGACCGTCCCAAACGTAGTGGGACTCAGCCCGGCTGACTCCCCACTCTGGGTGTAACTGTGACCGTCTGTAGACGTCTCCGCTACCGCATTCACGAGAGTCGTGGCCGCGATCCGTTTCGCCGGCGTTAGCGACGGCGGCGAAGGAATCGATATCTTCGGTGTTGAATCAATAGCGTCGTCGTCGGTGTGCCAGTCTACTGGGCGCGGCGGCGTGCGAACGGTATAGCTGGCTCCATCCATTTCACCACGGGCCTGTCCGTCCCGAATCGCCTCGGCGACGAGGGCTCCGTCGAGGAGGACTGGCTGAAGCCAGTCCCGCCAGCGAACCGCATCGTCGAAGGCTGCTGGCTCTCCGAGCTCGATGGCGCCAGACTCGTCAACGTCGATGTCGTGCGTGCCGCAGAGAAGGAGGTGATCCCGCGTTCGTGTACACGCAACGTAGAGGAGCCGTTTCGACTCTGCACGCTCTTGTGGACGCGACCGTCGGTCCGCGTACTCGTGGACAGCGGTCTTCTCGATCGAGAACGCATCGTCCGGATTCGGCCCACCGACTGCCGGCACCGGCGGCGCGTCATCAGTTCCGTCCACGAGTCGAACGTAGCCATGGTCGTCGACGGAGCGACCGAAGTTGAGGTCGCTCCCGAGGTCGGGGACGGTGACGATCGGGAACTCGAGTCCCTTCGCGGAATGGATCGTCATAATCCGGACGCCCTCGGCGTCACCCGGAATATCTGCCTCCCCCTCCCGAGGGTCGATCTCGGCTTGGCGGTCGATGCGGTGGAGCAACCCGGCAGCAGTATGAACCCCGTTCTCGCTCCAGGTGCGGACCTGATCGCGGAACTTCTCGACGTTCGCGACGGCCTGCCGACCGCGTTCGTCAGCACTCACGCTCGCCAGATACCCAGTATCGTCGATCACACGAGACAGCAGTCGGTTCCACGAGAGCACACCATCCTCAGACGGCGTCGCGCAACCACTGAGAGTCCGCCACGTCGTCAAGAGGTCGAAGGCGTCCGCCAGCTGTGGGTCGTCCGTCTCGGCGAGCGCGTCCCACACTGAATCGGCCTCCGCGACCGCTGGTGCAAGGCGATCATCTGCGAATCCGAACAGCGGCGACCGAAGAACACCGTAGAGGGAGACGTCGTCCTGCGTGTCACCGAGCACCCGAAGCAGGTTCGTGAGCACCTGTACCTCGGGCGTATCGTAGAACCCGACGCCACCCACGACCGTGTAGGGTATGTCATACTCCTCAAGCGCCCGTTGATACCGGTCCAGGTGGGTTCGCCGGCGGAGGAGGATCGCAACGTCGTCAGGCGTCGCATCGCGATGCTCTCCCGAGTCTGGGTCTTGCACCGTCGGCGGGTCGTCGAACAGACGGGTCAGTCGAGCGGCAAGGGCTTGCGCTTCCGCCTCAATAGTGTGATCCAGGGCACCCTCGGCGACCGGATGGGTGTCGCCGAAAAGCGCCGCTGCCGTGTCGGCGTCGTCGGGCACCACGAGATACTCGACGCTGCCGGGTAGTCCCTCGATGTCTTCGATTCGATCGCGCTGCGTGCTCAGTTCCTGTGGTGGCGCCTCGTAGGGTTCGTGGACGTCGCCTTCCGGCTGGAACAGGTGGTCGAAGAGTTCGTTCAGGAAGGACAATGGCTCGTTTAACGTCCGAAAGTTCCCGGAGAGTTCGAGCGCAGTCGGGCTCTTGGCATCGCGATCCTGAACGTTGTCGACGCCACGGGTTGCGTTGACGGCCTGTAGTTCCGCCCGTGCGTCCCCGAACGTCGTCACGTCGGCACCACGGAACCCGTAGATACTTTGTTTCTCGTCGCCGACGAGAAAGGCGTTCGACGCTGTCCGCTCGCCGACGCCCGTGAGGAGCTTTACCAACTCCCACTGGCGCGGGTCCGTGTCCTGGAACTCGTCGACCATCACGGCCGCGAACTGCTCTCGAAGCCGCGCTGTGACCGCGTCGTTGCCTCGCAAATACTCGAGCGTCGTCTCGATCACGCCGGGGAAATCGAGCGTATCGCGCCGCTCCTTCTCGGCCGTATAGGCCGAGAGTACGTCGTCGAAGACACGCATCAGTGCGAGCGCGTAGTGAGCGCTGTTCGCTTCCAGTTCCCCAGGCGTCGTCTCGACCGCATCCTCGTGCTGCTCGACGGCCGCGATTATCGCGTCGATGGCATCTTTCAGGTCGTCGTAGACGTCCCCGTACTCGCCCCAGTCGTCTCGATCACCGACGACGTACCCGGAACTGCTGTACAGACCTCCGTTTTTCTTCTCACACGCCTCGTAGAGGTCGAGGATTGCTCGCTGGCACTTGCGGGGATTGCTTTCTTCGGGGTCCTCAGAGAGCGTCGTCGCGATCTCCGTGAGCGTTCGGTAGGCCCGAAGCCCATCATCATCAGAGACCGCGGCCTCGCGATCCACGCATCCCGCCACTGTGTCTATCTGCTCTAGGAGTCCGTCCGCATACAGGGTTTGGCGGGCGTCGACCACGTCCAAATCGCAGACCTCCTTCCAGAGGACATTGACGTAGTCGTCGACCTCGGCGTCACGCCACTCCTCGAGAACTGCCTCGCTCTGCGGGCGTTCATCGAGCAGCCCCACGAGAACGTCGACAAGTTGGTCACGGCCCCAGAGCTGGGCGAGAAGGGAAACGTCGTCGGCATCCTGGTTGTGCTCTAAGAACTCGGTCACCACCTCGCGCTGGAGTGTCGCGGCGCTGTCCTCATCGAGCACGTCGAACCCGAGCGGAACGGGGGCCTCGACCGCCCGTTCCCGTAACAGCCGAGTACAGAACGCGTGAATGGTGTGGACGTAGCCGTCCTCCAAATCATCGAGGACGTTCCGCCAGCGCTGATACGTCGCCGGTGAGTCGGCGGCCTCGAGTCGATCGTAGACCTCCTCCCGGACGCGCTCAGTCAGTTCCGCGGCCGCCTTCCGAGTGAAGGTGATCGTGACGATGTTCTCCGGCGTGAGCGACGGGTTTTCGGTCAGAATCGTCACGTACCGCTCGGTCAACGTCGTCGTTTTCCCGGTCCCGGCGCCGGCGGTGATCGCGACGTTTCGCCCCTGAGCGAGGGCGTCCTCCTGTTCCTCGGTGAGCTGGATGTCCTCGCGCTCCTCAGTCATCGCTCATCACCGCCTCGATATCCTCGTCGTCGCGAACACGGAGCGGGACGTAGGCAGCGCCGTCATCGCGGACCTCGTCGACGAACTCTCGCTTGCGATGATGGCGAACGTCGCACGCGCGACGGTAGTCACAGTACCGGCAGTTCGCACCGCGAGCGGACAGGAGCGACGTATGGAACTGTCCGTTGGCGATCGACTCGTCGATCCGTCCGAGCCACTCAGGGACGATATCGTCCAAGAAGCGGCGGAGTTCGGCCTCTGAATCGAACTTCGACTCGACACCGCGTGGAACCTTGAGGTCGTTGGGGGGTCGCACCTGATAGTACGTCGCCGAAAGTGGACCCTGGTCGAACAGATCCCCGTCGACGACATCGTCGGCGGCGAGCAAATAGATAGGGAGTTGAAACTTCGTGCCGCCGGTCGTCTTCGTCATATACGGTGCCCGCCCGGTCTTGTAGTCGTAGAGCGTGAGCGTCGGTTGCTCGCCGTCCCGGCTTACGTCGACGCGGTCGATGTACCCGCGAACCGAGACAGTCGACCCGTTCGGACGTTCGACGGTGAACGGACCAGCATCCGAGTCGGGGAGGCCCTCACCGAACGGAGCTTCGAACAGATGCGGACGGGCCGCACCATCCCGAGAACGTTCGTTGTCGAGAAACGTGGCGAACAATCCCTCTTCGGGGGCTTCGTGGGGCTTGACGCCCGATTCGTAGAGGGTATGCCCGCAGTCGTCCAGTCCCGCGAACAGTTCCGCCTTCCACCGCTCGTAGAATAGACCGTCGTAGTCGAAGTCAGCGTTTCGAAGTTCCTCGACGGCGATCTCCTGAAGATGCGCGGTCAGTGTGGCCCGGTCAAACGCGGCGAGGTCGACACCATCTTCGGCCTTGTCCTGCAGATCGGCGTAGAACCGTTCGAGGACGTCATGGACGTACGACCCGGTTTCGAGCGGCGTGGGGACGACCTCGACGTCGTCGGGGTCCTCGATCCCTAGCACGTTGTCGGCGTAGAACTTGAAGCCACACTCGACGTATCGCTCGATCCGACTCGCGCTGTAGGGTTCTCGCTCTGACGGTGGATAGACCTCCGCGACGGTTTCGGGAGCCAAAACCCCGTCGTGGTCGGTGAGGCCCGCAACCCCCCTGTTGGCCGCACATAGGAGTCCGCGGTCCGTGCGCTTGGTCTGCTCAGGCGAGAGATCCCCTCGGTCGCCGGCACGACTAACTGCTGCACGCCGGTCGGCCGTTTCGGCGACGTGGCGGAAGAGGTCTTCACGAGAGCCCACACGGTCGTCGACACCGTCCTCGGGGTCGATGCCGGTCACGCGTTGGAGTTCATCGAGGACCGGCGACCGGATCACGGTTGATTCGTCGTCGCCGGTCTCGGGCGTAGTGATCGTGAGCGCGTCGACGTTCGCGAGCAGAGTCGCGAAGAGATACCGGCCTCGGAGTCGCTCGTCCCCCGTGTCGAACCTGGGATGGGCGTCCGTCATCTCCTCGAAGAAAGCCGGACGTTCCGGCGTCACCGGGAAATGTTCGCTGGTCAGTCCCACGAGAAACACCTTCTCGAAGGACCTCATCCGGGCGTCGAGCATCCCCATCACTTCGACGTGGCCGCCGACAGCGCCTTGCGGAACCCGAATCGGCACGCCGTCGAAGGCGCGGGTGAACAATGCCAACGGGGAGAGATCACTACTGACACCCGCCAGCGACTCGAACGAGGAGAGGACCTCGTCCACGGTGTCGTAGGCCCGCCCCTCGACGGCTTGCTCGGCGCCGCTGGCGTAGTCTTCCGTCGCTGTCTCCAGGTCGAACCGGTCGTCCAGCAGTCGTCGGAGCGTCTCGGTTGCGCCCCCGATGTCGCCCGTTCGGAGCGTCTCGAGCGTAGCTAGCAGATCCTGGATCAGCGCCGCCGCCTCATCGTCGACATCGTCGAGGAGAGGTGACACCGAAACCGTGTCGCGCCGGCGGGCAGCTGCCGTAATGGCGCTGGCCAGGTCACTATCGACGACATCGACCAGCGGATTCGCCAGTAGCGAGGTGAGGTCCCCAGCGCGCGGGTCGGGTTCGGCGAGGTTTAGGAGGTCGTGTACGACACTCCCGGTGAACGTCCGGTTCAGCTGTGAAGCGGCGGTCGTGACGTACGGGATGTCGAACGTATCGAACGTGTCCTCGACATACCCCGAATAGGCCTCGGTCCCCGGCACGACGACAGCCAGGTCGTCCGGGTCACGGCCATCGGCCAGCTCGGTTCGGAGTTCGCGGGCGACGAAGCGAATTTCGCGTTCGGGCGTGGGGAGTTTCCGCCATCGGAGAGAGTCAGAGACCGAGATGACGTCTGGATCCGGCCGATAGAGGGCCTCAGTGATCGTTCCGAAGGCCTGCCCGGCCCCATCAGTGGGCTCTATTTCTACCGTCTCGAAGTTCAGCGATTCGTAGACGTCTAGGGCGTCTTCCGCGACCGCGTCGACCCCGGTCTGGCCCCCCTGATGGAGCGGCAGTAGCGCGATTATCGGGAGGTCGTCGACGAGGCGTTCGACGACGCGCCGTTCGACGGGGCGGAACTCGTGATACCCAGAGAGGACGACGACGTCCAGTTCCGGGAAAAGTGTCGAAAGCGGCTGGTCTGCCGTCGCGACGGCGTTGAACATCTCCCCACGGGTACAGACCCACTCGTCGACGTGGTCTGCATGGAGATCCCTGTAATGGCGGTAGGCGTCGACGGTGGCTGTCGCTATACGGTCATCGAGAGGGGACCCCTCGAACTCCGCTGCCAGCGCGTCGGCGGTCCCGACGCGGGCGTCGTCGAAGAGTGAGAACCGGCTACTGAACGAATCAGCGAGTGCGGCGGATGCAGGTTCGCCGGCAAGAACACCAGTAGTCTCGGCTGGGGTTCTGTCTAGAGCGAACTCGGTTAGCCGGCGGTTCAGCTGTCCGGTGAGTGGTTGAACCGGGCCGTAAAGGTTCTCGTACCACTCGCGAACGACCGCATCAAGCGTCTCGGCGCGAAGGCGAAGGGAATCGTGGGACGCGGCCCAGCTATCCTCGACCATACTCCGGCGGGCGTCGTTCCGCGTTATGTAGAGTATACTCCCCAGCGAATCGGTTGCGATGTCACCAGCCCGCTGAAATGCCCGTCGTTCCAATCGGGCGTGTTTCGGACCGGTGAGAAGCGTTGAATCCATCGATACTCCCTACCAACATATCGGCCATACTTCACTCTTGGTGTGACTGACAGCTTCGGGTTCCTGTACCGGGAGCGGGCGGGTGAAATAGGGAGGACCCGGCAGGTCAGTCGACCGTAACACTCGAACATCAGCCGTTCTAACCGGTATCCACTTCCAGTTGAAGCGTCCATTCGAGCAGACCAGTGAGTGTACCCAGGGTTTGGGTCCCGGTTTCGTCGCTCTGAACGCTAACCCGGGCAGTCTCTTTTGGGTGTTTCTTTCCCAATGGGCCTTGTTTAGACGCAGAATGAGTGTGTCATTGTCCCACGTACTACTGCGAAGCAGGTGATTGATCTCTCTGTGAGGTACAGTCTTTCGCTCACAAAATACATCGTCTCCGAGGCGAAATGGGCACTCATATGCCCTCCAGACGAGCGTTCCTGAGTACGGTTGGAACTAGCGTGTCGCTCGCCCTTGCTGGGTGTCTAAACTCACCTCAGCGAGTCGAGGGGTATGTACAATTCAAAGTAATTGATGGTCTCATAGAGGATTCAGGTCATACTACAGAGATTCCGATCATCAATGTGGATGCTAGCTATGAAAACGATACACCCCCAGATCTCGTTTACCTCAACGAGAAGTGGGCAGATCAATTTCCGGTACCCCGAATGCCGACCGTTTCGGATTCCCTTCATCGCACGCTCACTGAACGGTTCGATTCTGTGCGCTATGTAGTCGGAACAACCAGTCCCGGATGGGCCGAAGACGACGAGTCGGTCGGTAGTTTTAATGTTTCCACAACGCGAGAGAATTTTAATCGAGTACAAGTTCACTCCAAGGTTACAGTTTCGTCCGATGGTACATACCTAACAATCCATTCGGTTGACGGACTATGGAACTTTGATTCGAATGAGTAATTGATGTTCTATGTTGCACGGCCTTAGAGAGCGAGTTCGAGATTCCACACACTTGCTTTCAACACAAGTTCACGGAACTGACCGAACCAGGTTCGTGCCCGAAGGGTGTCGCCATACCGCTGCTTGAGCGCAAAGAAGACAGCCTCAGCCACTGATCGAAGGTGATAGACATCATCGTCATGGCGAGCGTTGTGTGCTATATCAAGCGGAGAGAACTCCCATTGTTTGATCACTGGCCGAACACCGGACTCCCGGAGTTCCGCACGTAGATCGTCCCAGTCATACCCTTTGTCAGCGGCGATGGTCTGTAGTTGGTTGAGATTCCGCGTGAGTACCTGCCACCCGACGTGGGTGTCGTGAGGCTGCTTCATCGAACAGTGAATATCCAAGACAGTACTGGTTTCGCAGTCCACCAACGCTGTCGTCTTGACCGATCTGAAGGTGTATTCTGTCGGGTTTGCGTAATGACGGCTGGCCGAGTGACGGTCGAAGGCCGTTGCATCGGTAGCCTGTACATCACCGGTATCGTGGAGAGTAGCAGAAAGCCTCAAAAGAGTTCGCCAGATTGCAATCTTGAGCTGCTGCTTCCGGACACATACGGTCGTAAAGTCTGGTAGCTCACTCGTTTTGAGGTTCATTTTCTCGACAATACCGGGCATCTCATGAAGAATATCGAGGAGCCGTCGATAGGGAAGGTCAAGATATTCGCGGAGACCGTGGATTACCACGATTACCCAGTCAGCGTACCCGCCGTCACCTTTCTTGACTGCTGGAGAAGGATCGCCAGAGACAGCCCGTTGCGCTAGTTTTACGAGGCGATCTGTGAAGCGTGAGAGACGAGAGGCCACACTACTCAGGTTGACTCAGAGGGAAGTTAGATCACCGAAATGGATGGTTTTCCCGGCATCTAAACAAGGCCTTCTCAATGTATAGACGTCGTCGTGGTCAGGAGAGTGACGCCGACAGCCATGACGCAGCCCGTGGCGAACCAGGCCAGCGTCAAATTCCTGGGGACATCACCTGATACGCTACTACTCGCACTAAATCAAACATCCGATTGCGGTCCAATCTCGGCTACGCGTCCGGGTTGACAGGGCCTTTATAT
The DNA here is from genome assembly GCA_005954745.1 of Halostella pelagica. Classification (GTDB taxonomy): domain Archaea; phylum Halobacteriota; class Halobacteria; order Halobacteriales; family Natronoarchaeaceae; genus Halostella; species Halostella pelagica. Next base: position 290,579 of record CP040680.1, on the reverse strand, counting down.
TGGGATCGGACCTTTTCGCCATCCCGCCACTGCCAGTAGTAGTAGCGGTTGTCGTTTATCTCCTTGATCGTGATCGTCGCTTTCGACGGGACATCATCTGGGAGGTCATTGGGGCGCTCGTCGATCTCGTCCTCCTCTGACTTTTCCTCGAGACGGGCCTCGCGAGCTTTGTGTTCTGCGAGTTCCTCGGCGTAGCGTGCGACGTGTTGGAGCTGGTCTGGAGAGTAGCCGCTGAGTGTGTTGACGATGTCTGTCGGGAGTTCCGCCGGCGGCGTGGGTGGCTCGTCGGGCATCAGCAATTGCCTCGTGTTAACCAACAGAACGCCTTCCGATAAAGTTTTGTTGGTTAATCAGATATCGTCTCGCCGCTGGCTGAAGAGTACGAATAGCAAATTACTCAGAAATAGACCGTGCCGCTAGATATCGTCCGGGCGGGGCGCGTGCGCAGTACCGGTCAGGGTTTCGAGTCCGAACATCTCACGAGTTCCGCGTTGTTTTGCGTTGCCAGTTCACTACTCAACAATACTACTGGCGCGCAATTACCAACGGGGTGCGTTGAAACACCATCGTTAGTTGGCCTTTGCGTCGCTCGTGGACTCAGCGCTGTCTGTGCCGAACGAGCGCGCGTACCCCTGGGCGTAGGCGCCGAGGAACATTCCGGCGATGGCCCAGAGGATAGGGTAGTTTCCGATGCCGACGCTCGCGTAGGCTGCGCCGGGACAGATTCCGGAAAGGCCCCAGCCGACGCCGAAGATTGCACCCCCGAGGATGACGTTCCGATCGAACGATTTCAGTCGTCGTTTGTAGGCGTCACCCGTGAGAGGCGCGCGGTCGAGGGATCGCGTTGCGACTGCGAACGTGATTCCGGTGACGACGGCTGCACCGCCCATCACGAACAGCAGGCCGAAGTCATTGAACTGGAGGAAGTCCAGAACGATCTCGGGCTTGGCCATCCCGCTGAACGCGAGCCCGAACCCGAAGATGAGGCCCCCGACGTAGATGAGCGGGAGGAACAGCGGGTTCCGTTCGCGGTCGCTCATGGCGACACCCCCAGCGCCTGCACCAGTTGCGCAGTGCCGATGGCGAAGGCGAGGAACGTCGCGACGTTCACCAGCGACGTGTTCGACAGCGAGCCGACGCCACAGACGCCGTGGCCGGACGTACAGCCCTTGCCGAGGCGTGTACCGACACCGACGAGGAAGCCGCCGCCGAGCAGCCGCCACCACTGGACGTCCGTCGTCCAGATGCCGTCACCTGCAACGAGCACATACACTGCGGCACCGCTGATAATGCCTGCAGTGAACACGAGCCGCCATCCGCGAGACTGGACGTACTTGAAGCGATTGAACCGTGGAATCGCCGAGACGTACGATAGCGTCGATTCGAGGAACGTGCTCGCGCCCGCAATAATTCCCGTTGCGAGGTAGATCGTCGCGGCTCCCAGTCCGACGAGCAGACCGCCAACGAGATACTGCGTTACCCCGCGCGGAAAGAGTTCTCCGAGTGCAAGCAACGGTGTGAGCGTCTCTATCATTAGTCTGTTAGTGCTTCCTCGCTCGCCGCGCAGTTGTTCGGCCCGAGCTCCAATTCGAAGGCTTCCTCGTCGTCGGGGGAGTCTCGACCGAGGTTCGTGGCGATGATCTCCTCGTAGTTCGCTGGTCGCGGCGGCATATCCGCGACGATGAACTCGACGAACTCGTCTTCGTCCATCGTGAGTGCATCCATCCGCTCAATCAACTCCCCGAGTTCAGCCGTATACGTACCGTCGTCCTCAGATGTCGCCGCGTCGCTGAAGTGAGCGGGGGCGATGATCGTCTCTTCGGATAGCGATAGGACCTTCTCGTGGAGGCTCTCGTAGAGCGTTCGTGCGGCGTCCCTCGCCGCCTCGGGATCTTCGAGGTCCGGTCGAGCGACGCTCTCGGTGAACACTCCATCGCCGGTTAACAGGACGTCTCCGACCTTGTACGCGGTCATCCCGGTCGTGTGACCGGGTGTGTGGACGACCTCGATGTCCACGTCGCCGACGGTGAGCGTCTCACCGCCTTCGACGGTCTCGTAGTCGCCGTCGTACTCGATGCCACGCTCGGCGGCTGGTTCGGGAAGCACCGGTGTTGCGCCGGTCTCCGTGGCGAGATCACGAATGCCCGAGATGTGGTCTGCGTGGATGTGCGTATCTACTGCGTATGCGAGTTCGACTCCGAGCGTCCGAACGTCCTGAACGTATTCGTCGGTGAACGTCCGTAGCGGGTCGATGACTGCGGCCTCGCCGTCGGAGGCGATGAGATAGGCGAGACAGCCACTCGACGGTCGTTGATACTGTGTAACCGTCGCGTCAACGTTCGTATCTAATTCCTGGGACTGGTAAATGCGCGCCCAGCCCTTCATACCGCGTTCGAGGTGGTCGACGTCGTAGCCTCCCGCTTCGAGGAGTTCGGCGACCATCTCACTGGATCCGCCCTTCGCACAGAGGACGGTGATACGTCGGTCGTCCGGAAGGTCCCCGTGTAGGTCCTCGGGAATACCGTCGAGCAACTCGAAGTACGGATAGTTCACGACGTCAACGGTCTCACCGTCGATACGCCACTCCTCGAAGTCGCCCTTCGAGCGCACGTCGAGGACGAACACGTCTTCGCCGTTGTCGATGCGCTGTTTCAATTCCTCGGGTCTGGTCGATTCGACCGCCTCATCGGTATTCGTATTCGGGTGGTTCCCTTCGGTCATCTCACCTCCTTCTATCGGCTGCTGCCAAATAAGGATTTGTATAGTGATTCACCCTACACACAATATTAAACCCCCTATTCTAAGGCAATACAGCCTGAAAAGAGTATTCAAGTGCTATTTAGTGAGCCCAGTTGTGTTCTAAACGGGAACTACTACCGACACGCTTTTCATAACGGAGCCAATATTGGGTAGTGAATCCAATACTATGACCGAGTACGAAACCACCGATACGCTCGACGTGAAGGGTCAGAACTGTCCGATGCCGGTCGTCAAGACCAAACAGAACGTCGACCAACTCGCCGAAGGAGACGTCCTCGAAGTCCTCGCTACCGACCCAGGTAGCATGAGTGACCTGGGCGGCTGGGCTGATACAACTGACGGCGTCGAACTCCTCGACCAGCAGGAGGGCGACGACGTGTACAAACACTACGTCCGGAAGACGGAGGCATAATGAGCACCGACACCACGCAGACAGCAACGTCCGGCGATGAGGAACCTTCGCGTGCGGAACTCGCCGCGCGTGTCACAGAGCTGGAAGAACAGATTGCCGAAACCACAAGTGAGGACAGCCAGCCGAAGATGTCCATTATCGCGACGAAAGGCACCCTCGATATGGCGTACCCGCCACTCATCTTGGCGAGTACCGCTGCCGCGTTCGACTACGAGGTGACAGTCTTCCATACGTTCTGGGGGCTAGACATCCTCCACGAGAAGCGCTCGAAGGATCTGAAGCTGAGCTCCGTCGGCAACCCCAACATGCCCATGCCGAACGCCATCGCTGCGCTTCCTGGCATGGACCGCATGACGACGAAGATGATGGAAAAGAAAATCGACAATAATGACACGGCGACGATCGAGGAGCTAATCGACACGTCGCTCGAGATGGGCGTCGAGTTCCAGGCCTGTCAGATGACCATCGACCTGATGGATTACGACGAGGACGACTTCTACGACGGTGTGACAACCGGTGTCGGTGCCGCCACGGCGATCCAGGATATGGCTGACGCCGACATCCAACTCCTCATCTGATTCTCCTGATCCTATTGGAGCCCGATTCTGTAGACACTATACGGGATTGTACAATATGCCCAAGATGACATCCAACGACACTATGAACAAATACGAGACGGTCAGTGACCGAATCACGAATACGTTCCTCCACATCGGGGAGATCACTCGCATATGACTTCACCATCGGACGACGATACTGGGCAGAGTCCTGAAGCAACGGCATCACCGTATATCGGTGCGGGCCTGCTCGACGAAGACATGGGGCCGAGTTCTGCGATGGCTCACCTCTATCGTGGTGAGATCCATCGGATGAAACTCTGGCGCGAACGACTCGACAGGACGACTAACTGGGCGGTCATCGTGATTGCAGCGCTTCTCACATGGGCATTCTCGAGTCCGAACAACCCCCACTACATCATCCTTGTCGGTGTCGCAACGTTGACGGTCTTCCTTGTTATCGAGGCACGACGCTACCGCGGCTACGATATCTGGCGGTCGCGTGTCCGCACACTCCAAGAGAACGTCTGGGCGTACGGCCTCGATCCTGATTACGGCCTTGCTGATGATAACTGGCGGGAGACGCTCGGCAAGGACTACAGGACGCCGACACTCAAAATCGCCGCTGAGGAGGCTATCGCTCACCGTTTGCGGCGCATCTACCTTCCCCTGTTTATCGTGGTTCTTGCCGCATGGATCGTCCGTATTACGGCGTTCGCTCCCGAACCATGGACCGAAACGGCGGCAATCGGGACGATTCCGGGTCCGATAGTCGTGGGACTCGTCGCCGTCTTCTATGCGGCAGCACTCGTCGTCGCTCTCCGGCCGCGTACTTGGCATGCGAGGGGCGAACTCCGCTCTGAAGACCTCCGAAAACGATGAGACCCGGGCCACTAATCCTCTACCACCTCGAAGCGGGAATGGCTCGTGTCCTCCAGTATGTCGGGTAATACGGAGTTGTGGAGTAATTAAATCGTCAGTCGGCAGGTTGTGCATCTCGTGGCGAGGTGACGCCCGAGAGATTCGGTAGGTCGAGATCGACCCGACGGAGGAACTGAGCATTGATGGCGACGATAACCGTGCTCAGAGACATCAATAGCGCGCCGACGGCAGGCGAGAGCAGTATCCCGATGGGAGCAAGGACGCCTGCTGCGAGCGGGAGTGCGAAGACGTTGTACCCGGCGGCCCAGATGAGGTTTTCCTTCCTCTTCCGGTAGCTTGCCTTACTCAGTTGGACGAGGCGGACGACGTCCATTGGATTGTTCTGGACGAGGATGATGTCCGCCGACTGGACGGCCACGTCTGTCCCACTGCCGATGGCGATCCCGATGTCCGCACGAGTCAGCGCCGGCGCGTCGTTGACGCCGTCGCCGACCATCCCGACGAGTTTGCCCTTATCTTGGAGCTCCTGGACTTTCGTATCCTTGTCCTTGGGGAGCACCTCCGCGAACACCGTGTCGATGCCCAGTTCGTCGGCGACGGCGGTAGCGACGTCCTGAGAGTCACCAGTTAGCATCGCCACCTCGATGCCGAGGTCGTGCAGGGCGTCGACGACCCGGTAGCTCTCCTCGCGGTTCACGTCGGCCATCGCGAAGGCGGCGATCAACTCGCCCTCACGTACAAGGTACACGACGGTCTGGGCGTTCTGCCCGGCCTCGTCAGCGAACTCCGGAAGGTAAGCAGGGACCTCGCTCTCGAGTTGGGTCAGTAGGTTCGGCCCGCCGACGTACACCTCGTTCCCGTCGACGTCCGCTCGGACGCCCCTACCCTTGATCGCCTCGAAGTTGGCCGCGTCAGGAGCAGTGAGGTCCCGCTCGTCGGCTTCCTCACGGATGGCCCGGGCGATCATGTGCTCGGAGTCGCTCTCAACCGCGGCGGCGAGCGCGAGCGCGTCATCTTCGGCGACACCGTCGACGGTTGCGATGTTGACGACGCCGTGTTCACCCTCGGTGAGCGTACCGGTCTTGTCGAAGATGATGGAGTCTAGACTCCGGGCCTGCTCCATCGCGACCCGGTCACGGACCAGCATCCCATTGCGAGCCGCCAGTGACGTGTTGATTGCGACGACGAGCGGAATCGCGAGTCCGAGGGCGTGTGGGCACGCGATGACTAGGACAGTCACCACGCGTTCGATGACGGCCGCATCGAAGGTCGTCGCGACGGTCCACGCGACCTCAGTCACGACAGCAGCCCCGACAGCGACGTAGAACAGCCACCCGGCCGCCCGGTCTGCGAGAACTTGCGTCCGTGATTTGCCCTGCTGGGCCTCCTCGACGAGTCGCATAATGCCAGCGAGGGTCGTCTCCTCACCCGTTGCGCCGACACGAACACGAAGACTCCCGTTGCCGTTGACGGTCCCCCCGATTACCTCGTCACCGGGTTCCTTCGAGACGGGTTTAGATTCGCCGGTGATCATCGCCTCGTTGACATCGGAGTCACCCTCCTCGACGACGCCGTCGGCGGGGACGTTCGCGCCCGGCCGCACGAGGACGAGATCGCCTTCTGAAAGCTCGCTCACCGGGACTTCCTCAGTGTCGCCGTCCTCGGTAATCCGCTCGGCGGTGTCGGGCATCAACTTTGCCAACTCATCCAGCGCGGTAGAGGCCCGGCGTCCCCGATCGCTTCAGTTTCGAGTTCGGGAAGCGGTTCGCCCTCGGTCTGAGAGACGTCGAACACCGGCGCAGGCTTGAACCCGAAACCTCCCGGTGAACGCCTGTGCCGCCCCAACCTGGCAGGGCCCTGTGACAGTGCTGATTGGTGTATCGGGAATTTAGTCAGACTCTGCCGTGGAGTGGCAAACGTGCAGATAGCTAATCAACGGCGGTATCGAAACATATAGACCGATTTGTGGGAAAACGCATAGGAGGAATGTCATGGCTCGTTCTCTTCGTCGCTGGCCTGTTCGAGATCGCCTGGGCGATCGGCCTGGAGTATTCTGACGGACTCTCGGAACCGATCCCGACGGCGGGCACAGTCGCTGCGCTCATCATTAGTATGGTATTGCTCGCGCGAGCCGTCCAAGATCTGCCGATCGGGACTGCGTATGCTGTCTGGACGGGGATTGGCGCCGTAGGCACTGCCTCGCTCGGCATCGTCTTATTCGATGAACCGGCGACGAGTTCCCGACTCCTGTTTATCTCCGTGATTATCTTTGGGATCGTCGGTCTCCACTTCGTCTCCGGCGGCCACTAATGACGATTCACTAATATCGACCCGTTCGGTGTGTCTTTTTATCGGGGTTTATCCGAGCCTTTATTGCTCGGAACGTGAGCTGCGACGGCCACCGGTTTGTCGTCGCCACCGGTTCACACCTGCTCGGAGACGGCATTCTCGCACCAAAAATCGGGTGTTTGATATTGCCCAGCCCCCCGGATCGGACGCACGAACGACTAGTCAGGACCGAAAGTAACGTACTCGGAACTGCATCCCTGAAGGAGTGGAGAGTTGTCGACCGAAAGGCAGTCAGTAAGCCGATCGACGGCCGGTTCCGTTTCTGTCCCCGAGGATCCGGTAGTGTATATATGACACGATCGTTGTCATATGGCTACAAGTATACAATCCAGTATCAGAGTAAAAACGCAGATATTGTTGTTGACTGGACGCCTACTGGCCATTGCCGCGGAGTCAATGCTCTATTAAGGGCGGATTACAGTTTGCCGACGAATGCAGACGCAGCTGCTTGACTGCGAGAATGTGGCCAACGCTAAGATGGCGGAGGTCGCCCCGGCGATTCGGGCTGCTTTTGCGGCTTACGAACGGGGCGACACGATCATGCCAGCGCAGTCCTACATCGAACTCGCCGAGTACAACGCGACTTCTGGTCGATGCCCGCGTACGTCAACACGCGATCGAGCGACGTGCCGGGCGACTGGGACGCCGCGGGCATCAAGTGGGTGAACGTCCACCGGACAACTCCGCCGACCACGGCCTGCCGACGGTGATGAGGACAATGATCTACTCCGGCCCCGAGACGGCGTTCCCGCTCGCCGTCATGGACGGGACCGAACTGACGCGCCAGCGCACCGGCGCGGCGGCGGCGGTCGCACCCGACTACCTCGCGGTCGAGGACGCGACCTCGCTGGGAATCGTCGGTGCGGGCGTCCAGTCGTACACGCAACTGGAGGCGATCGCGGAGGTTCGACCCATCGAGGAGGCCGTGGTTATCGATGTCGACGAGGAAGCGAGCGAGGCGTTCGGCGACCGTTTCGACGTTCGAGGCAGTTCGTCCACCGAGGCAGGTTCCTGCGACGTGCTCTCGCGGTCACCCCGTCGACGATCCGATCGTCGACCGCGAGGAGGTCGGCGAGTACACTCACGCAACGCGATGAGGGCTGACGCTGCCGGCAAACAGGTACTCGACCCCCGGATTTTGTCCGGTGCTAAGCTCATCATCGACGACTACGAGCGGTCACCCATTCCGGCGAGATCACTGTCCACTGGAGCGAGGGGACGGTCGACGATGCCGACCTCCACGGGGAGATCGGTACGATCGTCACTGACGCGATCGAGGGCCGGACGGCCGACGACGGGGTCACGGTGTTCGACTCGACCGGGCTGGCGATCCAGGATATAGCTACTGCACACGTCGTGTACAAGCGCACTTACGCGGACGACTGAGGGACCGGATTTGATCTGCTCGGGCTAAATTGACGGGAGAGTCGGATTTCGGCTATCACCAAGGTTTTTGTCCTATTCCCCGAGAGTACGGACGCAATGGACCTACAGATCGGCGGTAACGTAGCGTTAGTAACAGCATCGTCGAGCGGACTGGGGAAGGCGTCCGCGACGGCGCTCGCCCGCGAGGGGGTAAACGTCGTCATCAACGGGCGCGACGAGGACCGACTCGCCGAGGCGAAAGCGGAGATCGAACCCGTCGCGGACGGTGAGGTCGTCGCGTGTCCGGGCGACCTCACTGACGAGGACGACGTCGCGGCGCTCGTGGAGATGACGGTCGACGAGTTCGGCGGCCTGGACCATCTCGTCACCAGCGCGGGCGGTCCCCCCTCAGGGCCATTCTCCGAGACCGACGACGAGGACTGGTACCGGGCGTACGACCTGCTCGTGATGAGCGTCGTCCGTCTCGCCCGGGAGGCCGAACCTCACCTCCGCGAAGGTGAGGGGACGATCGTGAACATCACGTCCCGAAGCGTGAAGGAGGCGATCGATAACCTCGTGCTGTCGAACTCGGTGCGGATGAGCGTCATCGGCCTCGAGAAGACGCTCTCCAAGGAGTTCGCACCGGACGTGCGGGCGAACGCGGTACTCCCCGGTCCTCACGAGACCGAACGAATCGAGGACCTCGTCGATCAGGCCGTGGAACGCGGCGACTACGACACCTACGAAGAGGGGATCGACGACTGGGCGAGCAACCCGCTCGACCGCGTCGGCGACCCGATGGAGCTCGGCAACACCGTCGCGTTTCTCTCCTCGCCCAAGTCGGGGTTCATCAACGGCGAGAGCGTCCTGATCGACGGCGGATCCACGGGGGCAAACCTATGAAGCCGGTCCCGTTCGACGACGCGGATGCGTACGAGCCCGAAGAGGGCTGGCAACGGGTATCGCTGGCCGGCAGCGACCAGTTCTCTTTCGAGTGGTTCGAAAAGCCGCCGGGACACAGCTCCCCGATGCACCACCACGAGAACGAGCAGGTCTGTGTCTGCCTCCAGGGCGAACTGACGGTCGTCACCGAGGACGAGGAGTCGCTCACCCTCGGGCGGTACGACTCGGCGCTGCTGGAGTCCGACGAACCCCACAAGGTCGAGAACACCGGCGACGAGCGGGCCGTCGGCCTCGACGTGTTCGCGCCAGGGCGCTCATTCGATTACTGGACCGACCGGGAGGACTGACTGTGCGGTATCTTGCACGGACCGCGGACGGCCGACCGCTGCTCGGCGACGACGTGGGGTTCGTTCCCCTGTCGGCCGTAGCTCCCAGTCTCGATACTGTTCGCGACGCACTTTCGCAGGCCGCTATTGGGACGCTGCCGGCGGTCGACGCCGCGTCCGCCCCCCGGATCGATCCCGAGCACGTCCGATTCGGACCGCCGCTCGACCGGTTCGGGAAGCTCTGGGGGATCGGCCTGAACTACGCCGAACACGCCGGCGACCTGGACGAGAACCGCCCCGACGAGCCGGCGAGTTTCATGAAGCCGAACAGCGCCCTTGCCGGGCCGGGCGGTCCGATCCGGCTCCCGCCGGTTGAGCGAACCGAGCGCGTCACGGCCGAGGCCGAACTCGCGATGGTGATGGGCCGCGAGTGCCGCTCCGTCGGCAAGAGCGAGGTCGAAAACTTGGTCGCCGGCTACCTTCCCGTCATCGACATGACGGCGGAGGACATCCTTCAGCGGAACCCGCGGTTTCTCACTCGGGCCAAGAGCTTCGACTCGTTCCTCGTCGTCGGTCCCGCCATCGCAGTCCCCGACGACCCGCTCGATCTCGAGTCTCTGACGGTCAAAACGATCGTCAACGGTCGCGTCGCGGCCGAGAACGAGATCCGAAACATGCTGTTCTCGCCCGCGGAGATCGTCTCGTTCCACTCGGACGTGATGACGCTCCGACCGGGCGACCTCTTCAGCACGGGGACGCCGGGCGCAGAGCCGATCGAGCCGGACGACCGCGTCCGCGCGAGCGTCGAGCGGATCGGCTCCGTCGAGGCTCCGGTCGTCCGGTGACCGGCGACCGTCAGGTCCCCGGACGAAAGGTTTAGTCGCTCCGGCGAGACCGGCAGTACATGGCCCGACGGCTCCGCTGCTACGACTGCGGCAACGCGTACGACTGCAAGGACCGAACCCGCTGCTCGTGCGGCGAACCGCTCTGGTTCGACGTCGACGCGGCCGGGTTCGAGTGGCCGAACGAGCCCCGGTCGGCCGGAATGTGGCGTTACCGCGACGTACTCCCGGTTCGGAACGGAGACGGGCCGGTACCCGGACCGACACCGCTCGTGCGCGCCGACCGGCTGGACGAGTACGCCGGCTGCCGCCTCTCGCTGAAGCACGAGGGCGTGAACCCCACGGGGAGCTTCAAGGACCGGGGCACCGCGGTCGGCGTCGCCGCCGCTGTCGACGCCGGCGACGAGTGGATCGGCACGGTCTCGCACGGGAACATGGCGCTGAGTACGAGCGCCTACGCCGCCGCTGCCGGCCTCGATTGTGCGGTGTTCGTGCCGGCGGACACGCCGCCCGAGCGCCTCAAACTGATCGCCCGCCACGACCCGTGCATCTTCAGGGTCGACGGCGACTACGGACAGTTGTACGCCGATACGCTCGACTTAGACACGGAGGTCACCTTCGTCAACTCCGACACCCCGCTACGCGTCGCCGGACAGAAGACCATCGCCTACGAGATCCTCGAACGCACGGCCCCGTCCGCCCCCGACGCGATCGCGCTCCCAGTCAGCAGTGGCGGCCACGCGAGCGCGGTTTGGAAGGCGCTGCGCGAACTCGAGACGGCGGGCCTGATCGATAGCATCCCCCGGCTCTACTTCGTCCAGGCCGCCGCCTGCGATCCCGTCGCGACGGCGTACCGCGAGGAACGCAAAGACGTGACGCCGGTGACCGCCGACGAGACGATCGCCGTCTCTATCGCGAACGGCGATCCACCGAGCGGGACCCGTGCGCTAGCAGCGGCTCGATCGACCGGCGGGGCGGTCGTCTCCGTCCCGGACGGGGAAACCCGCGCCGCGATGGAACGGCTTGCGTCGGCTGTCGGCATCTCGGTCGAACCCTCGAGCGCCGTCGCCCTCGCCGGCGTTCGGGTGCTGTCCCGCCGGGGAGAGGTCGACGCCGCCGACGAGGTCGTGACGGTCCTGACGGGGTCGGGGTACAAGGAGCGGTACGGAGCCGACGCTGACGCCCGGCGGATCGACATTGACGCACTCGGGGACGAACTGGCGGACACTGTCGATCCCTGAGGCTGTACCGCCGTGGGCGCTACCTCGCCGCGTCCCTCGTAGGGACGATTACAGCACCTTGACGGCGGCTCCGTTTCGCGGGCGCAGTTGCGGCCGGCGTCGGTTCCGCACGGGTTACAGTTCGGGAGTGACTCCGTGTCCAGGTCCGTCGATCGGGATCTCCGGTCCTGCTCCGGTAGCGACCACGTCCTCCGCGAGGAGCTGGTTTCCGTCCAGGTCGATGTAGTTCACTCCCCCAACGCCGGCGACGAGGTGGGCGCTGGCGTGGATGCCGATCGCGCTCTCCAGCATGCAACCGATCATCCGTTCCATGTTCGCCGTCTCGGCGACCGTCAGCACCTTCTCGCCGTCAAGCAACCCGGACTTCGCCGGTTTCATGTTGACGACATCCGCGGCGTCGTCGCGAGCGATCCGAAGCGCGTCCGCCGGGGTGAAGACGGACTCGTCGGCCGCGATGGGCACGTCGGTTCGCTCCCGTAGCTGGGCCAGCCCCCGGACATCGCGTTTCGGGATCGGCTGCTCGATCAGTTCGAGCCGGATACCGTGCTCTTCCGCCCGCCGGGCGAACCGAGCCGTCTCCGGGATCGTCCACCCCTGGTTGGCATCGATCTTCAGGAGCGCGTCGGGCGCGGCGTCCCGAACGCTTCGGACGCGATCGAAGTCGCGTTCGAGGTCGGTCCCGGTTTTGATCTTGAGGTGTGTGAACCCGTCCGCGGCCGCGGCCTCCGCCCGCTCGGCGGCCGACGACGGGTCGGCGATCGGTATCGTGTAGTCCGTCTCGACGGAGCGACAGACCCCGCCGAACAATTCCGCCATCGGTATGCCCCGTTCGCGACAGTACGCGTCGAGAACGGCCGTTTCGACGCCGAACAGGGTCGTCGTCATCCCCGGAACCGAATCGCGGACAGTCGCGAGCGTCGAACGGTAATCCTTCAGAGACTGTCCCTCCAAGTAATCGGCTACGTCCCGCACCGTCGCGAGAACAGCGGCCTGCGTTTCGCCGGTTACCCGGGGCGTCGGTGACGCTTCGCCGTATCCGACGGTTCCGGAATCCGTTTCGACTGTCACGAGAACGTTGGTCGCCGATTCCTGGACGCCTAACGCGATCTCGAACGGGTGCTCCAGTGCGAGGTCGAGTCGTCGAGCTGAGACGTTCGCTATCCGTTCCATCGATATTCCTCCTTGCGTGGACAACTACCGACCTACATAAAACCGTTTTGTCCGATCGCCGTCTCACGCCTTCAGATATCCCTGCGAAAGATATAAAAATTACACCAGTTCAACCCGGATTAGTGCGGAACGCTTTTGATAATTTGGCAAGAGCCTAAGTATGGAGAAGAATACCATGACAGACCCGGAGATCGTAATTAGGGACGCGTACCTTGCGGACAGGGACAGTACTCAAGACATCGCTATCAGAGGTGACCGGATACGGACGATCGCCGACACGATCGGCGACGAAGGCGTGACGGAAATCGACGCCGACGGCAACATCGTCGCGCCGGGGTTCGTCGACAGTCATATCCACATGGACCAGGCCTTCAGCGCGGAGGGAGAGCGATATCCCAAGTTCAACGACCAGGGCGGAGACCGCGACGAGATCACGACTCGGGCGCTGAAATACTACGACAACACCACGTGGGACGAGGTCGAGGACCGAGCGGTACGCCTCGGAAAACTGGCTGCCTCGAAGGGGTCGCTCTACATGCGGACCCACGTCAACATCATGGAGGAGATCGGGCTGGATTCCCTCGAGGCGATGCTGTCCGCGCGCGACCGCCTCGAGGACATCATTAACGTCGAGATCATTCTCCTCACGACTAACGGCGTTCTGAACGACGGCGAAGCAGAGGACCTGGTGAACGAGGGGCTCCGACTCGGCGGGGACGTCGTCGGTGGCACCGACCCCGCGTCGATGAACAACGACGTGGAGCAGACGATCGACACGTGGCTCGACATCGCCGCGAAGCACGACGCGGAAGTGGACGCGCACATCCACGACCCCAGCACCCTCGGGATGTACGTGATGAACCGCCTCGCCGAGAAGACGATCGAACACGGGTACGAGGGGAACGTGACGGCGAGCCACGCGTACGGGCTCGCCGGGGTTTCCGGGAAGACGAAAGGCGACCTCAGCGAACCCGGGTTCCGGGACGGCGACCTGAAGGTGTTCAAGGGCGGCGACCTGGAGGAGGTCATCCCGACGTTCAAGGAGAGCGGCCTCAAGTTCGTCTCCTGCCATCCCGGTTCCCGGCCGGGCATGCCGATCCCTCAGTTCCAGAACGAGGGTATCCCGATGGCCTGGGGGTCGGACAACATCCAGGACTTCGTCAACCGCCACACGAAACCGAGCGCGCTACAGGGCTCTCTCGTGAACGCGTTCAAGCTGGACTACAACCTGTACTCGTTCGCGACGAATCAGGGGCTGGAGTATCTCTGGAACATGGTTACCGAGGACGGGGCTAAAGTGTTCGATATCGAGGACGAGTACGGGATCGAGGAGGGGAACCCGGCGAACCTGGTCGTTCTCGACGCGCTCTCCCCCCAGTGGGCCATCATCAACCAGGCCGACAGGGAGTACGTCATCAAGGACGGGGACGTGATCGTCGAGGACAACGAGATCGTGCCGGAGAAGGACCCGCTCGCCACCTAAGTCGTCCGACCGACCCAGGGAGAAACCTCTTTAACCCCATCGCGAATGGTGGGAACCATATGGATCGCGATGAGTCCGATCACCCGCATGTAGCGTTTTCCGAGAGGGTCGAGTCCGTCGAACCGTCACCGATCCGGGAAATGTTCAAACTGGCCCGGGCGCGGACCGACGCCGACCTGGTTCACCTGGAGATAGGCGAACCCGATTTCGACACGCCCGAGCGAGCGCTGCACGCGGCACAGGACGCTATGTGGGACGGGGAAACCCACTACACTGCGAACGCGGGCGTGCTAGCGCTCCGTGAAGCGATCGCGGAGCGGGCGAGCCGACAGACGGGGGCGACGATCGACGGGGAGACGCAGGTGTCCGTAACGTCGGGCAGCATGGAGGCGCTACTGTTGGCGCTGCTTACCGCCGTCGACGCGGGCGACGAAGTCGTCATCCCGACACCGGCCTGGCCGAACTACCGGGCACAGACGCGGATCGCCGGGGGCGTCCCCGTCGAAGCGCCCCTCTCCCCGGAGGACAGCTTCTCGATCGACGCGAGTCGGATCGAGGCGGCGGCGTCCGACGACACGGCGGCGATACTCCTCCCGAACCCCGCCAACCCGACAGGGCGGATCCCCGACGTGGGAACCATCGAACGGCTGATCGACGCGGCGCGGGCGCACGACGCGTTTCTGATCGTCGACGAAGTGTACGAGGGGCTCGTGTACACCGACGCCTACCGGCGAGCGTTCGAGGTCGAGGAGTCGGCGGAGCACGTCGTGGTCGTGAATTCCTGCTCGAAGAAGTACGCGATGACCGGCTGGCGAGTCGGCTGGCTGCTCGGACACCCAGATTTCGTTTCGCGCGCGACCAAGCTCCACGAGAGCACGACATCGTGCGCCGCAAGCGTCTCGCAACACGCCGCCTTAGCCGCGATCTCGGGCGACGACACCGCGCTCGAACGGATGAAGGAGGCGTTTCGTGAACGCCGGAAGTACGTCCTGCAACGCATCGAGGACGCTCCGCTACTTTCCTGTACCTACCCTGAGGGTGCGTTCTACGCATTCATCGACGTCAGCGATCTCGACGGGGCCAGTCTGGACGTCGCAAAGCGTCTCCTCCGCGAGCACGACGTGGTCACCGTCCCGGGAAGCGGGTTCGGGAGGACGGGGGAGGGGTACGTCAGGATCAGTTTCGCGAACGACCGCGAGCGGATCGGGGAGGGGTTAGACCGCCTCGAGCAGATGGTCCGCTCGGAGAGGTGAGCGCGGGGTCACAGGTTCGAATACGCGTCGAGCAGGCGGTCGCGGAACCCGCTCGCGTCGATGTCCACCGCGATGTCCGCGTTCGGCGGGTTGCCCGTGACCTCCGGTTCGTCGCAGACAACCTGGCCCTCACAGAGCCCGCCGGAGGTGTCGATCTGTGTGTAATGGCGTTCGAACGCGACAACGTCGTCGACGACGGCGGCGACCACGGCCGGGTCGTGTAGCGATGGTCGGTCTCGTCGCTCGGCGGTCGCCGGGATCTCGGGGGCGTACTCGCACCACTTCGCGACGTGCTCCAGACGCGGGTTCCGGTCGTGTAGCTCCCGGACAGTGTCGTACGGGAGCGTCGCATCGTTGGTCGCGTCGAGGCCGACGATCTTCGGCTCCGCCGCCTGAGTCACGCGGCTGGCGGCCTCCGGATCGTTGTAGATGTTGAATTCGGCGACTGGCGTCGCGTTACCGGCCTCGAACGCCGCCCCGCCCATGACGTAGATATCGTCGACAAGGTTCGGGAGCGCCGGCTCCCTCGCGATCGCGACCGCGACGTTCGTGAGCGGCCCCACGGCGGCGATGGTCAGGTCGTCGCCGTGACGGCGCGCCTGGTCGATGATGAAATCGACCGCGTGCGCGTCGACCGCCGTTCCGGACTGGGTGAGTTCGCCGTACAGTCCGCCGTCGCCGTGGACGTGCTCGGCAAGGGTGAGCTCCTTCACCAGCGGTCGGTCGCAACCCTTCGCGACCGGGACATCCGGCCTGTCCAGTGCCTCCAGAACGGCGATGGCGTTCTCCGTGGTGTTTTCGACGGTCGAATTGCCTGCGACCGTCGTAACGCCGACGGTGTCGACCGCGTCGCAGCCGAGGGCAAAGGCGATCGCCGCCGCGTCGTCACACCCGGGATCCGTATCGAGGAGTAATTTTCGGGTCACAGTGAACGATCCGAGTTGGCATATTTCATACTTGGGGTTTCGACAGATATCACCCCGCTGTGTCTGTTCCGGTCGCGATCCTCGCAAGGGATCGGAAACGAGCGTGTCTCACCCTCACGGGGACGGATACGGGCGGAGTTCATGGATAGATTGAAGTCTCCTCGGTGAGATCTTCCAGTGAAATGCGAGCAGTAGTTTTAGCACACGATCATTTCCCTGATCGTGCCAAGACGGCGCTAGGCGTGATGAGATACAGTGATTACGACATCGCCGGGGTCCTCGACCAAGAGAACGCAGGTGCGACGGCGAACGACTTCCTCGACGACCTCGACGAGGTTCCGATCGTCGAGGACGCGTCCGAGATCGAGTCGGCTGACGTTCTGATCATCGGGATCTCGGTGATGGGCGGCAACTTCGATTCGTCCTGGCGAGACGACGTGACGACCGCATTAGAGCGGGGCTGGGACGTGATCTCCGGTCTTCACACGTTTCTCAACGAGGACGCGGAGTTTCGGGCACTCGCCGAGGAGAACGATTGTGACATCAGGGACGTCCGAAAACCGCCGGACGACCTGGGAGTCAGTGACGGGGCCGCAGCCGATGTCGACGCCGAGGTGATCCTGACGGTTGGGACCGACTGCTCCATCGGGAAGATGACATCCACCATGGAGCTGTGCGGAACGGCACGCGAGATGGGGTACGACGCCGCGGTTATCCCCACCGGCCAGACAGGGATCATCGTCGAGGGGTGGGGGAATCCGATCGACCGGGTCGTCAGCGACTTCGTAGCGGGTGCGGTCGAGGAGATGATCGTCGAGAAGGGGTCCGAACACGACTACCTCTTCGTGGAGGGCCAGGGGAGCATCAGTCACCCCTCGTACTCCGGCGTCACCTGCGGTATCCTTCACGGGTCGATGCCGGACAAACTCGTCCTCTGTCACGAGTCCAACCGCGAGGCAGTCCACGGGTTCCCTGACACGCCGTTGCCGTCGCCGGGCGCGTTCGGCGAGCTGTACGAGTCGCTTTGTGATCCGGTCCAGCCGGCAAAGGTCGTCGCAGGGGCACTCAACACTAGCCAGATAGAGGATGACCGCAAAGCCAGACGAGCTGTCGAGGAGTACGAAGCGGAGATCGGAAGCCCCGCGACCGACCCGGTACGGTTCTCCACGCGGGAAACGGTCCGGACGATCCTCGAGTCCTGATCGCCGGCTACGTTCAGAGCCCGTCTCCGACAGCGGTCGTTCCTGCCCGTTGGGATCCCCCGTGATAGCCGTCACTACGATGCGGGCACCGTTTTATCGCGTCGTCCCTGGCATCCCACAGTCGCCGCGCCGTGTGAATCGAACTCGGCCGGCGACTCGCTCACGAGCCTCCAGTAGCACGCACACGAGCGGGGCCGGGTTGCTATTACTTCAAATGCTACTATACATGGATTGTTTGCTATCAGATCCCCGGTGATTCGGTCCGATTTCCATTACAGGTGTAGGACTGTAAGGTGCCATTACAATACTATTGTTGTAATGGACTGGGGAGATCAGTATCGCCGTCTGTTCGTAGGGGCTAACCACCGCCCGGAAAGAACCGGCATCAGTCCGAGGTCGTCGAACTGACTCCCGAAGGTATCGTCCGACGAAGCGGTTACTGTGAGGGGGAGCTACGATACGACTACGTTCTGATCGGCCAAACTAGCCGGTGGTATATGAAATTCCCGATATTGGAAACTGATGTAGCGGGGGTCGTCTCTTTTCCGTCCGACGACGCCCGACCAATCGGAGCCCGCCGGTGTGACGCCGAGCGATCTGGGACAGCCGTCTCCCGACTGACCCGTAGACCCTCACCACGGACGCAAGATATATATGAAGATGCGGTAAAGAGCCTTGCATGGAAAGGCCATTATCAGACGTTACTGTTGCGGATTTCAGCCAGCTCATGCAGGGCGGGTGGCTAACCCAGAAGCTCGGCGATATGGGCGCTGATGTCATCAAGATCGAACCCCCCGGCGGCGAACGATTTAGAGGCGGCGGTCCGATCGGAAGCGACATCGGCGAAAACCCCTTTTTCCTGGCGGTGAACCGAAACAAACGGAGCATCTCGGTGGACCTGAAAACGGAACGGGGACTGGAGGTAGCACACGATATCATCGAGGGAGCCGACATCGTGGTCGAAAACTTCCGTCCGGGGGTTATGGAACGGTTAGAGCTCGGGTACGAGGACGTCCGGGATATCAACCCGGAGATCATCTACGTTTCCGGAAGCGGGTACGGAAGTACCGGACCACACGCCGAGCGTCCGGGACAGGACCTCCTCGCACAGGCGAAAAGTGGACTGGCGAAGAATACGGGGCGCAAACAGGACCCGCCGACACCCGCCGGGACGTACGTCTGCGACGCTCACTCGGCGACGACGCTCGCGTTACACACCGCAATCGCGCTGTACCACCGGGAGCGGACTGGCGAGGGACAGAAGATCGAGTCGAACCTCCTCAACGCCGGCATCGACATGCAGACACAGGAGATAACGACCGCACTCAACGTCGACGAGGATATCGAACGCTCCGAGGCCGGTATCGGGCATCCGCTTTCGAGCGCACCCTACGGTATCTACGAGACGAGGGACGGTCACGTAGCGATATCGTTCGCGAACCTTCCCGGCCTCGCGGAGGAGTTGTCGGTGGAGCCGATCTGCGATTACACCGACCGCCGCGAAGTACACGAACACAGGGACGAGATAAAGCGCCAGATCGAAGCGGCCACTCGGGAGAAGGAGACTGACCGCCTTCTCGAACGCCTCCTCGATGCAGGACTGTGGGTGTCCCGCGTCCACGATTACGAGACGGCGGCAAACGATCCGCAGGTACAACACAACGAAATGATAGTCGAACTCGATCACCCGTCGGTCGGGAGCTTCGAAACGACCGGGGTCCCCGTCTCGATGTCCGAGACGGAAGTGACCTACGAGTCACCGCCGGCGCTGGGCGAACACGCCGACGAGGTCCTCAGGGAGCTCGGGTACGAAAACGACGAGATACGCTCGCTACGTGAGGAAGAAGTGATATAACGGGCCCGACTGCTGGACGATCGATATCGACGTGCGGAATCGGTCCCTGTCGGCGCGCGGCGGCGTACCGAGCAACCGAGACACGGGCGACTTCTATAGTAGCCACCGAAACGGTTTACATACTGACCGCAACGCTACCGTGCGATCATGTGTGCAATGACTTTCAGTGGCTACTATAGCAGCCGTCGACGAACGGAACGACCGCCCTACCGGAGCAGGTCAGTCGATAAAGCGGCTGGCGGCTAACAGGAAGAGCCCCTGACCGTGCAGCGTGACCCCGATCGGGGCGTTCGGCCCGCCGGGGACCGTCGCCGCGCGCCGGACGTTCCCGTCCTCGTCGACGACGCCGCGGCAGATATCCATCGCGTCTCTGGCGGCTTCGCGGAACCGGTCGTCGTCGAGCAACCCTCGGTCGAGTCCTTTCCGAAACGCGTACGCGAACATGAGGGTGCCAGTCGTTTCGAGTGGTTCCTCCGGATCGTCGATGATGTTGTGCCAGTAGCCGGTGCGGTCCTGATACTCGAGTAGCGCGGTCGCCGCTTCCACGAATAGATCCTCCAATCGGTCCCGGTCCGGATGGTCGGGGATGTACTCCAACGTATCGATCAGCGCGTCCAGCGCCCACCCGTGACCGCGGGCCCAGAACGTGCTCTGAACGAACGAGTTCGGCGACTCCTTCCAGGTGTGGCGGAACAGCCCGGTGCGGTCGTCGAACAGGTGTTTCCGCTGGATTTCGAACTGCTGGACGGCGTCGTCGACCGCCTCGGTGTCGCCGGTTATGGCCCCGTACCGCGCGAGGAACGGACAGAACATCCACAGCCCGTCGACGGCGAGGGTGATCTCGCCCCGCTGTTGGGGAATGGCACCTTCCTCGCTCCGTTCGACCGATCTGAGGTGTTCGTACTGCCGTCGTGCGGCCTCCAGATATCGGTCGTCGCCGGTTCGGTCGTACAGTTCGAGCACGCCATGCCCGATCGAGGCCGGGTCGGCGATCGCCTTGTATCCTCCTATCGGCCAGTCCGCTGACCACTTGTCGGGGTCCGCTGGGTCGAGCGACCCGTACGCGAACTGGCCGGCGCTCGTCTGCGTCCGTATCGCGCGGTCGAGGATCGCTTCCGCTTCCGTCTCTTTCAGATCGAGCGCGAGGAGGCCGTCGATCACGCACGCCTTCTCCCACTCGTTCGCGGTCTCCATGTCCCACTCTAGGGAGCGCTCGGCGACTCGGTTTACTAAGGGCTGTAAGTCTTCCGGACTCATACGTCAGTCGACCAAGCCGATGGTATTAAAACTTCCCCCGCCGAACGCGGCGACCGCCGCCCGCAGCAGCGCGGCGGCCGCACGCGGTTATCGTCCCTTCCAATCGGGTTTCCTGCCCTCATTGAAGGCGCTCACGCCTTCCGACCGGTCCTCGGTTTCGGCGAGCGCGGCGGCGGCCCGCCGTTCGTACCGACGGCCGACGTGCGTCGGCGAGTCGTTCGACACGTTCACGCTGTCCTTTATCGCGCGAGTCGCCAGCGGGGGGCGGTCCGCGATCTGGTCGACGAACTCGGCGGCGCGGTCCGGGAACTCGTCGGGATCGTACGCGTGGTCGACGAGTCCGTCGGAGGACGCCGTTTCGCCGTCGATACGTTCCCCGGTCATACAGAGCTCTTTGGTCCTGCTGGGTCCGATCAGGCGCGGAGCCCGCTGGGTTCCGCCGCAGGCGGGCATCGTTCCGAGGTCGACCTCGGGGAACGCGAACTCGCTGTCCGCGCTCGCCAGTCGGAAGTCGCAGGCGAGCGCGAGTTCGAGCCCCCCGCCGAGACAGTACCCCTGTACCTTCGCGATGACTGGCGCGGGAAAGTGTTCAATGCGGCGATAAAACCGACTGACATCGAACACTCCCGGATTGCTCGGTTTGAACCCGTCGACGTCGACGCCGACGCTGAACGCCTTCTCCCCCGCACCCTCCAGCACGACCACGTGCACCGCGACCCCTTCGTCGTCCTCGTAAAGCGCCGTCTCGTCCCGTTCGGCAAACCAGTCGAGGGCGTCGTGTATCTCCTCGCGCATCGTCGATGAGATGGCGTTTAATTTGTCGGGTCGGTTTAGGGTGATCCGCCCGATCCCACTGTTCTCCTCGAACTCACACGAGATAGTCTCGAAGGCCGGCACCGGCATAGACGGACCGTTTCGGGCGCTCGTACATAAATCAGATGGGTGGTGTTCGCACCCGTAGTGGACGGCAGCGCACGTCGGAATCACGGTAGCCCGACATCCGTCGCCCGTCTCCTGTCCCTTCAGGTGTGAGAGATAGTAAAACCCCACTATGTGTGGTGTACTTAGTCAAATGTGAATTGCTACCATGATTTTACTTACAATTCTATCATTGTAATATTCTGGCGGTCGGCGATTTACGGCGTTCGAACACCCCCTGTGGCCGCCGACTGTATTTCGTACCTCGGATAGTTAGATAATCGGCAGTACAGAAGGTATATAGGGAATTTCCCGATCGAAGCACACGGAAGGTGAACTTATAATAGTCCAATTATACGAAAACTAGACGCCTATTTCCCGAATTTTTGCCCTATTATCCACGGTCCCTGGACCAGTCGGCGATTCGAGGGAAAGGGATCGATCTTCGAAACTCCGAACACGCCGCTACCAGACCAGTTTCGTCTCCAGCGTCGCCGCTCCTACGGACTATAGTAGCCACTGAAACGATTTACGCACTAACCGCAATGCCGCTGTGCGATCCGGTGTGCAATGACTATCAGTGGCTACTGTAGGTACTCCATCAGAGCAGAATTGGCGGTGCGTCGGGCGCGATGACCGCTCTCAGCGTTCCGTCGGAGCCGTCATTCGCCGATACAGTTCCTGTACCCGTTCTCGCTGTGTATCCGTCAGGTCGACGAGGGGCGGCCGTACCGGCCCACCGTATAGCCCCGTCAGCTCCAGTCCGTACTTTATCGCCGGGACGTTGTTGGCGTTCGGCAGCGAGTTCTCCTTGCCCGTCCCGTCGCGGAACGCCTCGTACGGTCGAACGTCGTTCCGGATCGACTTCGCCCGGTCCCACGCCTCACGTTCCAGCGCATCCATGAGTTCCAGGGCGAGGCCGGGAGCGAAGTTTCCGACTCCGGTCGTGAACCCCTCCGCGCCTTCGAGTGCGTACGAGGGTGCGAACCGCTCCGCGATACCGGTCGTCCACACCGTCTCTGGGTCGGCTCGACGGACACACTCGGAGAAGGCGTCGATGTCATTGACGGCGTACTTCACGCCGACGACGTTTTCCAGATCGGCGATGTCGACGAGCACGTCGTCGGTCACGCCCCGCCCCCGCTTGTACAACAGGACCCCGAGGTCGGTTTCCTCTGCGATCGTTCGGTAGTACCGACGAAGGCCGTCCTCGTGACGATAGGTGTGGTCGGGGTGGAGCACCATCACGCCGTCGACCCCGATACGTTCGTACGCGTCGATCAGATCGAGGACCGTCTTCGTGCTGCCGGCGGCACCGGCGATCACCCGCTGGTCTGGAACACTTTCCTCGACGGTGGTTTCGACGACATCGACCCGCTCAGCGTGAGAGAGCGAGTAGTATTCGCCCGTGTTCCCGCACGGGATCAGGAGTTCCGCGCCGGCATCGGCGAGGAAGCGGACGTGTTCTCTGAGCGTTTCGTGATAAACGTTGCTCGCGCCCTCCGTGAATGGTGTAGGGAGCGTAAACCCGACGCCGCGGAGGCTATCGCGTAGCTTTCGGTAGGCCATCGTTCCAGTGTTCGGTTCGGAGCGGATAAAACTACCCCGGGCACGCAAGCCGAGATGCCGGCTAAGCGTCGCGGTCGGCGCGGGTTCGCCTGGATCAGTTGACCTTGAACTCCGGTCGGATCTCCCCGTCTTCGGCGACGACAGCGCCGTCCTTTATCACGTACGGCCGGTTCGCCTGTCGGAGCAGGGCCCACTGGGGGGACGGTTCGTCGAGTACGACCAGGTCGGCGGGATTGCCTTCCTCGATCCCGTACCGGTCCTCGATCCCCAACACGCCCGCGCTCTGTTCGGTTATCATCTCCCAGAGGAGTTCGAGCCCGGGGTTCGAGTGCAGGTAGCCGTACTCCTCCCTGGGACCGTTCTCGCGCTCCTCCATGTTGCGGGGCGCGTACTTCCGGTCCCCGTCAACCCGGAACGCAACGATGTAGGCCCCCTCGATCACGTCGTGATGGGCGTAGGCGGCGATGTAATCCCGCGTGTTGTCGGTCCCGTGGCCGAGCGCGACACCGTCGTGCGAGAGCATCGTCTGGACCGGCATGCCGGACCGGGTGCTCACGTAACACGTGATGAAATTCAGGCCGACGTCCGCCGCGTCGTCGAGCAGCGAGTCGACCCGCCACTCGGGTGGGCCGGCGAGCGAGTAGCTGTGACTCGCCGTGACCCGGTCCTCGTACCCGTTCGCCTCCATCTTGTCCATCAGGCGGTCGAGCGTGTAGATCCCGAGTGTGCCCTCGTCCTGAACGTGGACGTCGATGTCGATGTCGTACTCGGCGGCGACCTCGAACCACATGTCGAGCGAGTTCTCGATGTCGTTGTTGTCGGTGCCGGGGTCGTAGCCGCCGACCAGGATCGAGTCCCCGTCGGCCTGCGAAAGCCCCATCTCGATCGCCTCCCGCACGTACTCCTCGGAATCGATGATGTTCCGTGACGCGTACGGAACGAGCTGGATATCCGCGATGTCCAGCGTCCTCTCCCTGGCGGCGAGACACGCTTCCATGTTCTCCGTCCGTGACGGACGGTTGTCGACCGAAACGTGACTCCGGAAGTACAGGACCCCGGACGCCACGCTGCGCTCGATGTGCTGTATCGCGCGCTTCTCGACGGTCTCCTTCGACGTCTCCGAGTGGTACTCGTCGAAGAGGTCGCGGTAACTCATGTTCACGATCGACCCGTCGTTCTTCTTTGGCTTTCGCTCCCCGGTGGCCGCGTACGCCCTGTCGATGTGCATGTGACAGTCCGCGAACCCGGGCGAGACGAAGTTTCCGTCGACATCGATGACGCGTTCCGCCTCTGCGTCGAGGTCCGGCCCGATCGCCTCGAAGACCCCGTCGTCGATGGCGATGTCGACCAGCCGGTCGGAGCCGTCGAGACTGGCGTTTCTGATCAGGAGGTCGCTTGCAGCCATTGCCATTACGCGTAGACGGATGCAAGGGCCCAGTATAAAGATAATGGTTACCCCACCTTCCGCCGTGAATTCCCGGATCCGCGCGTCCGTCCGGACCTGATCTGACCGGTACGCTTAATGTAGATCGGTGTATTGCCAACACCGATGCAGGTTTACCTAGCCGGACCGCAAGTGTTCACGCCACAGGGCGAACAGTTCGTTCGCGACAGGATCATCCCGGCACTGGAGGAGAACGGCTACGACCCTCTGTACCCGTCGGACACGGATGACGATGACGACGGCGGGGCGAGCTCCGTCGGAGAGACGCTGGCCAGGCCCGTGAGCGTCGAGCGGGCGGAGGAACTGAACCAGTGGGGGATGGAGGTCGGCGAGAAGAACATCCGGGACATCGACCGGGCCGACGTGGTGGTCGCCAACCTGGACGGGGCGGACCCCGACAGCGGGACGGCCGCGGAGATCGGCTACGCCCACGGGACGGGGACGCCGATCGTCGGATACCGAACGGATCGCCGCTCGACGGGCGAAAACGAGGGGCTCGTCGTGAACCTTCAGGTCGAGTACTTCATCAGGGTCAGCGGCGGGTCGGTCGTCGCCGCCGACCAGTACGGCGGCGAGTGGGAGGCGGACCACCACCAACTGTACGCCAGTCCCGACGAACTCGAGGACCGCATCGTCGAGGCGCTCGACCGAGTTCGCCAGTCGAAGACGAGCAGTCAGCCGCAGTGATCGCGCCGAGCGATCCGACCACAGGTCAGTACATCACGATGCCGGCGGAGACGTTGATGTCCTGTCCGGTCATCCGCTCCGCCCGTCGGGAGCAGAGAAAGAGGACTGCGTCGGCGATGTCGTCCGCCTCGACGAACTCGTTCATCGGCGCGACTTCGCGGAACTCCCGTTCGACCTCCTCGTAGGGACAGCCCCGGCTCTCGGCCTGCTTTTCGATGACATCCCGAAGGCGCGGACCGTCGACACTTCCGGGGCAGACGGCGTTGACGGTTACGTCGCGGTCGGCGAGTTCGACTGCGAGCGTTCTCGTGAACCCGATGACGCCCGTCTTCGAGGTGGTGTACGGCGTGCGGTTCCGCAGCGGTCGCTTCCCGCTCATCGATGAGACGTTGACGACTCGTCCCGACCCGTTCCGTTTTAAGTGCGGGATCGCGGCCTTCGTCGTCGAAAACATCGCTCCTAGGTTGACTTCGAGCGTCCCGAGGAACTCCTCACGGTCGATCTCCTCGGTCGGTTTCGTGGGGCCAGCGATCCCGACATTGTTCACGACGATGTCCAGGTTCCCGAAGCGGTCGACCGCGGTCTCGACCAGTTCGGCCGCCGCGTCGGGGTCGCTCGCGTCGGCGCGGAGCGTGACGAGGTCGCCGTCGTTGTCGTCCAGCAGTTCGGCCGTTTGGTCGAGCGCCGACTCGTCGAGGTCGTTTATCGCGACATCGACGCCGGCGGCGGTCAAGCGATCAGCGATCTGCCGACCGATACCGGATCCGGCACCGGTGATCGCGGCGGCATCTCCCGCGACGTGGAACTCGGTAGCTGGCATACGTCCGATGTTTGCGTCGCCTATCAAAAAGATTCCCCCGATGCAGCAGGGGCTCACTCCCCGGCGCTCACTGCCGGAAGTCGGGGACTTCCTCGTCGTCCGGCAGCTCCGTTCGGATCGCGCTGTAGTCGAGATAGACCCGGAGTTCGGATATCTCCTGACGGTCGAAGTCCATGACATCAACGAGACCGACACCCTCATAGCTCCGGCCGGCCGTCGTCCGTCCGCTGATCGTCCCCTCGCAGACCACCGTACTTCCGTCGACGTAGTAGCTGTCGATGTCGTGGACGCCCTCGGCGAAGAACTCTGCGTTTCGCTCGTAGAACTCGCGAACCTCGTCCCTACCCCGGAATATCCCCTCGCGGGGGGACTTCAGAACGGCGTCCTCGGTGAACAGTGCGACGATGTCCGCCACGGACGCGTCGGAGTCGTCCGACCGACGGAAGTAGGCTTTAGCCGTTTCGACGCTCATACCCGTTCGTACCTGTCATCGCCGCCCCTATATAGGTACCGGGGCCGACCCGTGAACCGCGCGAACGGCCCAATAGTTAATACCGGTAGCAGTCGTAACATCTCGCGATGCAGTTCGATTGGATGGTCCAATGCTACCCCGGCGACGGGGTGCATCGCGACGCGCCGCTGCTCGAAGAGCTCGACCGAGAAACGACAATGAGCGGCGTCGGTACGGCCTCAGAAGCCGGATTCGGCGGGCTGTGGGCCCCCGACCACTTCATGCTCGGGCCGCGGCACGAGGAGTACGAGATCTGGACGCTGCTGGGAGCACTCGCCGAGCGAACCGACCTCGAAGTCGGCCCGCTGGTCGGCTCGATTACGTACCGGAACCCGGCGTTGCTCGCGAAGATGGCGTCGACCGTCGACGTCCTCTCGGATGGCCGGCTGCAGCTCGGCCTCGGCGCGGGGTGGCACAAGGAGGAACACGCCGCTTACGGCTTCGATTTCCCGCCGATCCAGCAGCGGATGGAGATGCTGGAGGAGGGGATCGAGCTGATGAAGACGATGTTCACCGAGCCGGAGCCGACCTACGAGGGCGAGCACTACCGGATCGAGGACGCGTACAACGAACCGAAGCCCGTCCAGGATCCCCATCCGCCCATCGTCGTCGGCGGCGCAGGGCCGACGCTGCTCCGGATCGCTGCTCGGCACGCCGACGAGTGGAACGTCGAGATCAGCAGCCGCGCCCGCGGCCCGCCGATCGAGTTCAAGGTCGAGAAGTTCGATGAGTACCTCGAAGAGGAGGGGCGCGATCCCGACGAAGTCGACCGGTCGTGGCTCGCCCACGTCCTCGTCCGGGAGGACCAGGAGACCGTAGACGAGTACTGCGACGAGATCTTCCCGCTCCCGTGGGGCGAGGAATCGGACATGGACGAACAGCTCTCGAACGCCGAGGAGGCCAGGGAGAAGGGCGACTTCCTCATCGGGACGCCGGCGGACGTGGCCGAGCAGATCGAGGCGATCCGGGAGCTCGGGTTCGACAAACTGCAGCTGATGTTCCTCGACTTCCCTGAGACGCGCGGCATGGAGCTGTTCGGCGACGAGGTGATCCCGCAGTTCGACTGATACGGACTGTTGTAACGATTTACCGGCGAACGCCCGGACGGGTCGGCGAATACCGGTAATGGACTACAACAGTCCGTACGACCGGCGCGTCCGGTACGCGCTTTCGGTGGATCGCCGGGAGCGGCCGAAACACGAGGCCTCCGTCGAGCACTCACGGACGCCGTCGCCAGCTCCCGATATCGGTCCCGCAGAGGCGCGGGACGCCGGCGCTGACGATTGGGCACTGGATATATATACGATACCGTGCGTTGAACCGCTATGAGCGAGTGGATCGACCTCACCCAGACGCTGGCGGAGGAGAGCCCGACGCTACCGCCGCTGCATCCAAAGCCCGAGTACGAGGACTACGCCACCCTCGAATCGGACGCCTACAACTCGACGATACTCCACATCGAGACCCACTGCGGGACGCACATGGACGCGCCGACGCACTTCCTCCCGAAGGACGACTATCGGACCATCGACGAGATAACCGTCGACGAGATGGTGACCGAGGGGGTCGTCTGCGACTTCAGCCACAAGGAGCCGAACTCCGGCGTTTCCCGTGCGGAACTCGAGGAGCAGGCGGAGCGGTACGACCTGTCGGCAGGCGACTACCTTATCTTCGACTGCGGGATGACGCCCACTGATGACGACCGCTACCTCCGGAACTTCGTCTATCCGAAACGTGATGCCGCCGAGTACATGGTTGAGACGGGGATCGCTTGCTTCGCGATCGATGCGCTTTCGGCCGACAAACCGGGCGCGTCCCTCGAGGAACACCACGTCCACCATACGCTGTTACCCGAGGACATCCTCATCATCGAAGGCGTCGACAACCTCGGTGGCGTCGAACCGGGACGGTACGACGTGATCTGCACGCCGATCCCGTACGAGAACCGCGACGGATCGCAAGTGCGACTCCTCGTTCGACCGCAGGCGTAGCGTGACGGCGATGGGTCGCTGGGGAAGCTTTTTCTCCCGCGTTGTCATCGGTCTGGAGTATGCGTACGCTTCCAAACGACGCCGCAATCATCTCATGTGCGGTCACTGGCGCGATCCACGTCCCGACGATGTCGCCGCACCTCCCGGTGACGCCCGAGGAGATAGCGACGGCGGCCATCGAGGCGGCCGAGGCGGGGGCGAGCATCGTTCACATCCACGTCCGGGACCCGGAGACGGGCGAACCGATCACCGACCTGGACCTGTTCCGGCAGGTGGCGACTCGGATCCACGAGGAGACGGACGTCATCGTCCAGCCGACGACCGGCGGCGCACCGACGATGGCGCCCGAAGAGCGCGTCCGCGTCGTTCCGGAGCTCGAACCGGAGATGGCTTCCTGTAACATGGGATCGATCAACTTCGGCCTGTATCCACTGCTGGAGAAGTACGACGAGTTCGAGTACGACTGGGAGGCCGAGTACCTCGAAGGAACCCGCGACCTGATCTTCCGGAACACGTTCGACGACCTTGAATCGATGTTGCCGGTTTTCGACGAGTACGGGACGAAACCCGAACTCGAGTGTTACGACGTCGGCCACCTCTACAACGCGAAACACATGGTCGACCGGGGATTCATCGAACCGCCGCTGCATCTCCAGTTCGTACTCGGAATCCACGGCGGGATCGGCGGGGACGGGGAGAACCTCACCCACATGTACCGGATCGCGGAGACGCTCTTCGGCAACGACTTCTCGTTCTCGGTCATCGGGGCCGGCCGCCACGAGTTCCCGCGAGCGGTCCAGGCGTTGGACTTGGGCGGTCACGTGCGGGTCGGCCTCGAGGACAACCTCTATCTCCGGCCCGGGAAGCTCGCGGAGAGCAACGCCGACCTGGTGGCGAAAGCGGTCGACCTGACCCGGGATCTCACCGGCCGTGATATCGCGTCGCCGAAGCAAGTTCGGGAGTTCCTCGAACTCACGGGAAAGGACGCGACGGATCTGTAACCGAACAACAGCCGTCGGTCGAAGCGACCGATATCCGGGTCGGTGGAAAACGAACGGAGAACGGATCCGGAACCGAACGAACGGGATGACAGCTACGAACCGGAACCGGATCGAAGACCCAACATCAGCTTATTCGATAGTCGAGTCCCGGATCGGGACCGAGGTCTGAAGCGGGTTCGGGTCGTAGTCTTGGACCGAATCGACGTAGCCGGCGAGCGCGTCCTGGAAATACGGGAAGACGTGGCCACCCCGTTCCTGAATGACCTCCTGCGCACGGACGTAGTGTTCCCGCCGTTCCTCCTGGTCAGTGGCCGCGCGAGCGTTGTCGATAGCTTGCCAAGCCTCGTCGGTCACCTCGTGAAGGTGGTCCTTGTACGACCATTCGCCGTCGGGGTGCCAGATGGTGTACAGGTCGTCGTCCGGATGGGGATTGAACGCGTACGAGGTCATGAAGAACGGATGGTCAAGCCACTCTGAAAGGAACGTATCCCACGTCATCTGATTGATCTCGAAGTTGACCCCGACCTCGCTCAGCTGGTCCTGTATCAACACCGCCGTGTCCACCTGTTCCTGATTGTGATCGGGGACCGCCATCACCAGGTCGATCTCGAACTCGTCCGGGTAGCCCAGGTCGTCCAGGAGCGACCTCGCCTCCTCCGGTTGCGCCCCCGGGCCGAACTTGTTTGGAAGATCGGCGTAGTAGAGGTGCGAGGGACAGACGATGTTGTCCTGCGCGATGGTACCTTGCCCTCCGGCGACTCCCTGCAGGATCGCTTCCTTGTCGATCGCGTACTTCACGGCGTGGACGAAATCGAGCTCGTCAAACGGTTCGGCCGTCCGGTCCATCACCATCGGATACGCCTGCCCGCCGGGCTTCTGGTCAGGCTCGACGTGGCCGATCCCATTGATCCGATCCCACTGGGCAGAGGGCGCGATCGGCAGGATCTCCGCTTCCCGGTTCTCCAGCGCGTTGACTTTCCCGTACGACTCCTTTATGATCTGGATGGTAGCCTCCTCGATATGGGGGAGATCGTTGTCCTCGTCGTCGGTCATGTAGAAGTCGTCGGTCGCCTCGAGGGTGATCTGCGAGCTGGGTTCGTATTCGACCAGGTCGAAGGGACCGCTTCCGAAGTCGGAGTCGACGAACTCGCCGCCGTGTCCGGGCTGGCCCTCCGCCGACTTGTTCTCGATCGCGTGCTTGGAGACGATCTTCGCCTGCCGGAGCCCCATTTTGTGCGGCAGGATGGTGAACGGCTCCGCCATGTTGAACTGGACCGCATAGTCGTTTACCACCTCGACGGAGTCGATCGGCCCCATCAGCCCTGCCCAGGGGTGTTCCAGTTCGGGATCGTACATCGTATCGAACGTCGCCTTGACGTCCTCGGCGAGCACTTCTTGGTCGTTGTAACTGAAGTACGCACCCTCGCGCAGTTCGAATATCCACGTCGTCTCGTCCTCGGCTTCCCAGTTGACGGCGAGGTCGGGTTCGACTTCGAGGTCGGCGTTGAATCTCGTCAGGCCCGAGTACATCCACTGGATCGCGAACATGGCCGCACGCACTCCCTCCCCGGCGAACGGGTTCAAGGTAGTTGGCGGCGCCCCCGCGACGACCGTTATCTGGCTGTCGTCCCCGCTGTCACCGCCACCGGTCATACAGCCTGCAAGGCTGATCCCTCCAACCCCACCGGCGGCGACCCCCATTAATTTGGTAATTTCTCGTCTATTCATCTCACTGGTATGCTCTTCCATGGCGATGGGACAATAGAGGATTAAATATTAAAATCTTTTGGCCATCCTAGTGACCGTTGCAGCGAGCAGAGACAGCCAACGTCATACGGACTGTTGTAACTGTGTACCGGTGCGTTCCGACCCTGGGGTCGGCAACACCCGTACTGACGTACAACAGCCCGTATCAGTCCCCATCGGACACAGATGCCGGACGGTACCCGCGACTGATCGAACGCCATTTGCCTGTTTGGAACCTGTAGTAGTTGATTGCAGCCGGTACGACTGACTCCGCGAAGTAAGCCAGATACAGTCCGACGATTCCGAGCGTGGTCGTTGCACCTAAATACGTTACCGGGATGGCGATGCCAAAGATCCCGAGAACGCGGCCGTAGAACGGCCATCGCGTGTCTCCAGTCGCGTCGAGAGCGCCGGCGATCGATCGATTGATCCCTTGTGCGACGATGGCCGCGCAGGCCGCGTACACGAGCGGAACTGCGACGGAAACCGTCGTTTCGTTGCCATCACCGACGAACGCCGCCACGATCGGGTCGGCGAAGACGAAGACTAAGACCGCGGCTAAGACGTACGTAGCGACGGAAAAGTGCATGATCTCCCATCCGTACGCCTCCGCCGTTCGTTCGTCGCCGTCCCCCAGCGCTTGGCCGACGAGACTGCTGGCGGCGAGGCCGAACCCCCATCCGGGCGTGTTCAGGAGCCCCCAGATCCGGCGACTGATAACGTACGCAGCGACGACCGACGGGCCGAACAGACCGACGATGGCGAGCATGGGAAACCGAGCCACCGATCGAACCATGTTCCGTCCGATAACGGGCAGGCCGATCCCGAGGAGATCACCGATCGTCTCCTGCTCGAAGTACGTTCGATCCGGGTCGACGTAGATCGGGAACGAGCCGATCCACGGAAGCCGGCCGTTGATCAGCCCGATGACGAAGGTCACGGTAACGAACACGTTCGAAAGCACCGTTCCGAGCGCCGCGCCGACGACGCCGAACTGGAGACCGAAGATGAACACGGCGTTCAGAACCACGTTAGTTACTGCACCGCCGGCCCGGATCACCATCGGCGACCACGCGTCGTCGGCACCGATCAGAATCCGCCCTCCGATGAGGTTGACACCGGCAAACGGGATCCCAAACGCGAGTACCCGGAGGTACGCGGAACCGAGGCGGGTCGCTTCGGGATCGTTGGACAACAACCCTATCAGGTACTCTGGAAAGAGCCAAAACACCGCCACGATCGGTAACGTGAGGAGGATCACGAGGACGACACTGGACCGGACTGCCTGTCCCATCCGCAGATACGCCTCCGCCCCGAACCGCTGAGACACGAGGGCGATCGTGCCTGCTCCTACGCCGCCCCCGATCGTAAACGCGAGTCCCCAGAACGGCGACGCGAAACCGACGCCAGCGATCGCGGCAGAACCGATCCCGACCCCCACCATCGCCACGTCGACGGCACTTTTCGACATCCGCGCTAGTCCAGTCACGATTCTGGGCCAAGCCAGATCGACGATCGGCTGTACGCGGTCGCGTTCGACGAGTCCGATCCTGGAGAGTCCGACGCCAACGGCCAATATCAACATCCGGACTG
Source organism: Halostella pelagica (assembly GCA_005954745.1). Taxonomy (GTDB): domain Archaea; phylum Halobacteriota; class Halobacteria; order Halobacteriales; family Natronoarchaeaceae; genus Halostella; species Halostella pelagica. The sequence continues at coordinate 257,516 of CP040680.1, read as the reverse complement.
GGTTCTTGAGGCTAATCACAGATGAGTCGAGCTACCAAAGACACCGTCTTAGCTTTTTTCCCTCATCCCCGACGCGGATCGAAACGCAGCGGCAGCCGACCGGGGCATATCGTAAACGTGAAGGGATCCGCCGTCCTCGGCGCTATCTTATAAGAGGCCACGTATGAGGATATTTTATTGCCCCTTTGAGGTCAAGATATTACAGAAGTAGGGACGTAAATCCACATATGGTATTCTATACCGTACCAATGTACGGTGGCGGCTCGCCATCGGAGGGGCCGTGACCACCGTTCCACAGGCAGTCCACTATGACGAAAATATTATATAGCGGGGTAGTATTACAACCACCATGGGACAGAATAGCACGATTCTCTCCACGACGGCGAAATCGCTCAAAATCTTCGAAACCGTACAGCAGATGGACGGGGCGCGAATGTCGGAACTCGTCGAAAGGATGGACCTTTCCCAGAGCGCGATCCACAAACATCTGAGTACGCTCGTGGAGAACGGATATTTGGTGAAAGAAGGAGAGATATACAACGTCAGTCTCAAAGTGTTCCACATCGGTGAATACGCGCGATACCGAAAGAAGGGGTTGAAGCTTGCCGAACAGAAAGTCAGCTACCTATCGCGCCGGATAAATAACAACGTGAACTTCTCCGTGTTGGAACACGGCAGAAACGTCGTCGTGTTCAGTTCCGAAAACGATCGGAAGAGCGAGGGCTTTCAGGCGGGGAGATACGACTACGCACACAGTTCAGCGGCCGGCAAGGCCCTGTTGGCAGACCTCTCCGACGAGGAAGTCAACGAGGCGCTCGACCGCTGGGGCCTTCCGGCAGTAACGCCGAACACGATCACGACGAGAGACTCGTTGTTCGACGAGTTAGGGGAGATCCGGGAGCAGGGATACGCCGTCAACAACGGCGAGGTGATCGAGGGTCTGAAAGCGGTCGCGGTGACTATCGACGATCCCGGTGATGGGACGTTCGGCGCGCTGGACATCTCCGCGCCGATATACCGGTTCCCGGACAACGATGACTTCATCGACTTGCTCAACGATCTCGCCGATGAGTTGGAGGAGGAACTGGACGCCGCGAACCTCTACTGATGTATCTACCCGTCGTCGATCGTTTCGGGAAAGTAATTGAGACTGAACGGATACTTCCTTTTTGCGTACTTTCTTTCTGCCTGTGTGTGCTAACAAAACACAAAATAATAAATAGCGCCGGACCACATGTGGATTCGGATATGGGAAAATTCGGGCGTTACCTAGCAATCAGGAGTCTGTACAGCATCCTCATCTTATGGGGAGTGACACTCGTCGTATTCGGCGTCACCCAGATATTACCGGGAGATCCAGCGACGATGGTCTTAGGCCCCTACGTGTCAGAACAAGGCATCGAACTGGTTAACGAACGGCTGGGACTCAACAAGCCGCTCCCGGTCCAGTACTTCGACTGGATCACGGGCATATTTGTCGGCGACTGGGGGCTCAGCTTTCAGTACGAGCAGCCCGTATACGATATCGTCGTTCCGCGGATGTTGCGGACGGCCCAGTTGGCCTTGGTCGCGTTTCTGTTAGTCGTCTGCATCGGCGTCCCGCTCGGCGTGGTCGCAGCCATATACCGGGGAAGCTACGTAGATACGGTCGTAAGCGCCGTCACATACGTTTGGCTCGCTGTCCCCGGGTACGTGTTCGGCATCCTCTTCATTCTGCTTCTGGGCGGACCAGTGTTCTATCTGTTCCCTAGTTCCGGATACGTAGCGCCGTCCGAGAGCATCAGCGGCTGGTTTGGCCACATACTACTGCCGTCGGTGACGCTGGCGCTCATGATGGTCGCACACGTACTCCGACAGACCAGATCGGAACTGATAGACACCTTGCAGTCGGAGTACGTTCGCACAGCCAGATTAAAGGGATTAGACGAACGGACGGTGTTAGTCAAACACGCGCTCCGCAACGGGATCATCCCGACGGTGACCCTCCTGGCACTGAAGTTAGGTTCCCTGCTCGGCGGGACCGTGCTGATCGAATACGTCTTCTCCTATCCGGGCATCGGGACCCTGACCGTCGAAGCGATCCACAACCGGGATCTGCCGGTACTACAGATGTCGATCCTGCTGATCGCCGCAGCCTACGTGATAGCGAACCTGATCGCTGACGTTCTCTACACGTATCTCGACCCCCGGATCGAATACGGAGGTGCCTAAACATGGCGACCGGAAGGCCCGACGATACGTCTACGTCACACACGAGGATAGAACTTCCCGCGAGAAGGGAGGAGTGGATCCATCTAGGTCGGCAGATGCTCCAGAACCGGAATGCCCGGATCGGGCTCGGGCTTCTGGGACCGATGATCGCGATCGTCATCGTGGCTCCCGTCCTGCCGTTACCTGACCCGACCGCAACGGACGCAGCAAACGCGTTCGCCTCCCCGAGTGCCGAACACTGGTTCGGAACGGACCATCACGGACGGGACCTGTTCGCGCGCACCCTCCTCGGAGGGCGGGTGAGTTTGCTGTTCGGGCTCGGGTCCACGGCTATCGGCCTCCTCCTGGGCGTCCCGATCGGGTTGGCTTCGGGGTACTTCGGCGGGAACGTCGACGAGGGCCTGATGCGGTTTATGGACCTGTTCCTGGCCTTCCCGTCGCTCCTGCTTGCGCTGCTCATCCTGGCCGTCTTCGGCGGGAGTATGCAGTACGCGATCCTGGCGGTCGGGCTTGTGTTCACCCCGCGGATCGCTCGTATCGTCCGGGGGAGTACGCTCTCGGAACGGAACGAAACGTACATCGAGGCGGCGAAAGCTCGCGGGGAGTCCCACACCCACATCCTCGTCCACGAGCTCCTCCCGAACGTGAAATCCCCGATCATCGTGGAGGCGTCGATCCGGATCGGGTTCGGTATCCTGATCGGTACGTCCCTGTCGTTCCTCGGACTCGGCGCGCAACCACCCAATCCGGACTGGGGGTACATGATCGCGGAGTCACGCGACTACCTCTACAACAGTCCCTGGTTCATGCTGTGGCCGGGATTGTTCCTCTCGATCACCGTCCTGGGGTTTAATATGCTCGGGGACGGTTTACGGGACATATTGAACGTGGAGATCGAGGAACAGTGATAGTCGATCGGGAATTCAACTACACGAAACAAACATGAGCAAGAACAAACGCAGTCCGAGCAATCAAACGATGACCAGAGCACGAACCGCTCAGTCGACCAGCGATCGGTTGCTGGAGATCGACGGCCTCAGTGTCGAATACCAGTTGCCGGACCGGACGATCAAAGCCCTCCGCGATGTCAGCATGTCGTTGGAGGAAGGGGAAACCCTGGGTATCGCGGGCGAAAGCGGGAGCGGAAAAAGTACCCTCGCACTGGCGATCCTCCAGTACCTCGGGGACAACGGGAACGTTAGCGGCGGGTCGATTTCGTTCAAAGACACTTCGCTGCTGGACGCATCAGACGAGGATCTCCGTTCCATTCGAGGGAACGAGATCGCTCACGTCCCACAGAACCCGCAGACATCGCTGAACCCGAGCATTACTGTCGGGGAGCAGATCGCAGAAGTGATCAGGTTACACCAGGGGAAATCCTCGACCGAGGCGAAGGAAGACGCGATCGGGATCCTTCGACAAGTCAACATCTCCGATCCCGAGGAGAACTACGAGCGGTATCCGCACGAACTGTCCGGCGGAATGCAACAGCGCGTGCTGATCGCGATGGCGTTATCGTGTAACCCGGAGCTGCTCATTCTGGACGAACCGACAACCGGCCTGGACGTTACAACCCAGTCGAAGATACTGAGCCTCATAAACGAACTCAAGGACGAGTTCAACACCAGTATAGTTTTGATAACCCACGACCTCGGAGTTCTCGCTGAGACATCCGATCGCGTCGCAATACTGTACGCCGGGGAACTCGTCGAAAAAGGGACCACTTCCGATATATTTTCGAACTCAGCGAACCCCTATACTCGAGGACTACTCGCTGCCACTCCGGATATCGAAACCGAGAGGGAGTTAAAACCGATTCCGGGGAACATCCCGAACCTGGATCGCGTACCCGACGGATGCATCTTCGCGGATCGGTGTGAGTTCGTCGAGGATGAATGCCGGACGGGACAGATCGATCTCGAAGCCGTCGACGACGGGTCGGGACACGTCACCCGGTGTCGTAGATGGGAACACGTGGTCGACGAACCGCTGAAAACGAGCGAATCCGAGGGGACGACAAGCGGACCAGTCGACGAGGCGTACGACAGCGATCGGAAACTACTCGAGGCGAAGAACCTGACGAAGACGTTCGGGGAGACTGGCCTTCTCGATCAGGTGTTCGGCGGCGAGCAGCCGGTCCAAGCAGTCAACGGTGTCGACATCGATGTATGCGAATCGGAAACGGTCGGGATAGTCGGGGAGAGCGGTTGTGGTAAGAGTACGTTGGGGCGGCTAATGGTCCAGCTTCTGGATCAGGACGAGGGAACCATCGAGTTCAGGGGCGAAGACATATCCAGCACCTCCGACGCGTTCGACGAGTTCAGGAAGGACACGTCGATCGTTTTCCAAAACCCGGATTCCAGTCTCAATCCTCAAAAGAGGGTGTACACCATCTTGGAACGGCCGCTCGATCTACTCGCCGACGGTGCGGAGCAGGATAAAGACGAGAGGATCGCAAAGCTACTCATGCAGGTCGGCCTCGGACCGGAGTACGCGACTAAGTATCCGGGCGAACTATCAGGCGGGGAGAAACAACGAGTGGGGATCGCGCGTGCGTTCGCTTCGAATCCAAAGTTCGTCGTGTTGGATGAACCCGTCGCCTCCTTGGACGCGAGCGTCCAAGCGAATATACTCGATCTCCTACAAGAACTGAAAGCAGAGTACAATACCTCCTATCTGCTGATCAGCCACGACCTCAGCGTCGTCAACCACATCTGTGACCGGGTGGCGGTCATGTATCTCGGGGAAATCGTGGAAACTGGCCCGAAATCGGACGTGTTCAATCCCCCGTATCACCCGTACACGCAGGCGTTACTGTCGAGCATCCCCTCGATGGACCCGGAGGACGACCGCGAGCGGATTCATCTAGAGGGAGATGTCCCTAGTGCTCGTAACCCGCCAAGCGGCTGTTCGTTCCACAGCCGATGCCCGAAAAAGATAGGGGAGCAGTGCGAACAGTCCAAACCGGAACTGGAAGGGACCAATGCCGGAGGTCAGGATAATCGCCATCGGGTATCCTGCCATCTAGACGAAGAGCAGATGAACGAGCCAGTACGGGAGACGTAACCTTCCCGGCTTCACCCCTACAGATTAGAAATTAATAATATTTTATATTGTATGGAAATCTACATTGATCCCACGAGTGGTCAAAGAATTCACCGAGGAGAATCGTTCTGGAATCACTCATTTCGATCTATTCTAAGCAAGCTACAATCGCCACAGAACCTGGCGTGCGCATCAGATCTGGTGTAACGAATGCCTTAGGCGATTGGTTCTGAACGTTCCTTCCAATCCGCTCGTTGAGGTGGCTTTAGTCCGATTGGCCGAAATAAGTGAGGGTCTCGAGTGTTTGGCCTGCATGAGGATCTCGTTAGAGACGCTGTAACCCGATCTGCCGATCGCGTGAGCGCTGTCGGTGATGCTGTCGTTCGAAGTACCGGTGGCGAGTATGTGGACAGCTTTTTGGCCGGTCATCAACTATGTAGTCCCTGTCGAGTTCGTCGAGCATCGTCTCCAGCCACTCTCTGGTCTTTGGCGCTTCCAGCAGCGTCTGGAGTTCTTATTGTTCGCGAGCTTCTCGCTCGCGGGGAAATGTCGACTTCCTCGTGCTCGACGTCACCGCGGCGGAGATTATCCTCGCCATCGAAAGTGGTGACTCAATCCATCGTGACTCCCAAAACCTCGACACGCCGTAGGAGACGGTATGACGGGCTGTCAACCGCCTCGAAGACGGAGGCCCACAATGATGGACGGTCTCTCTATCTCGACGACCGCGTGAGAGATGCAGCACGCTAGCTCGTCGCCGCCAGCACCGGCGTCAGTCCACCCACAGATCAGTGACTGGCCGTTCGCGTTCACACGGATCGACGCCGTCTATGAGTGGACATAGGGCGGCTACCAATTCGGTGGCGTCCCAGACGATTATCCGCTATTCCTTGTTGTCCGTGAGAAGAGTGTCAACGGCTGGAAGACTTTTTTGAGGCGTTCGACCTTTCCACCGCATTCGAGCGGGAGCCCCGAGACGAGCGGGCAGGACCGCTGCAGGTCGTCCTCGATCCGCAACTGGGTAGTGTTCAGATAAGCTGATTCCATGCGAAGCTGAACGATCTGAGCCAGTCGTCGACAGTTTCTGCCTCGGCGTTGCTGAAACAGTTTGAGAAACTGAAAGTTCGTCGTTTTATTTCTCTAAAGACACGTTCAGCAGTATTCCGATTTCCATGTTTCTCGTCTCTGAAATCGAAGCCGTGATGCTGACATGCATCTTGTAACGAGTGCGATCCATCGACGAGAAACACGGCGTCGGAGACGTCGTGTTTCTCGGAGAGTTCCGTAAGAAACGAATGAGCGAGAACCTTCGTTGTTGTCGGTTCAAGCTTTGTATGGAGTAATTCGTTTGTTTTGGGATCGACTGCGGCGTACAGCCAATATTGCTCATCGTTCAGTCGGATCACGGTTTCGTCAACCGCAACGTGATCCGGACACCGACCAGAATCAGGCTGTAGATCGGCCTTATGTACCCAATTGTGAACGGTGGATCAAGCACGTTCGACACCAAATATCTCAAGAATAGAGACAGTATTCGAAAGCGAGAGTCCAGCGAGATGCAGCTGAATACTGAGCTTCATCAGCAGTCGCGGTGTTGCTTCTCGTTCAACAAACTCTAAGTTGATCTCGTCTAAACACCCGTTGAGGCGGTCGTTTTCGGGCATAGATCACTCAGAAAACGAACCGCCTCACTCTTCATCCTTATCTGAACACCGCCCTCTGATTAGATCGCGGTGGCAAAGATCATTATTAATCAATGAAGTTCGTCATTAGTGGCTCCGGCGGGCCTCAGTTGATAAGATCTAACTCAATCGAACACATCGCACGGCACAGTTCGGGTATTCCTAAAGATAACCCCACGCCTACTGCGAGTCGGTCAAAGTGTAGCCGCCGTCCTTCCCAATGGTTTTATCGGTCATCTTCTCCGGAGCCTCTGGACTGCGAGTCCGACGGATTCATCTCGCTTTGTGGGGGTGTGACGCTATTCTCTCTCGAGACACGTTCCGTGATATCGATGCTAGCCGCGATCTCCTTTCGATGACCGAGTATCCCGGTCGGTTGCTTCAACATCAGATAGATCAGAACGAGCCCGACGATCACGAACCGAAGGCTGGCCAAGTTGCTGAGTGTGTAGGCGAGCAGCGGTTCGACTCTCAGAGCGGCGAGCCCAGCCACAGCGTCAGGGAAGGTATTCGGCGCAGTACCGAGTGAGAAAACCGTTTCGACGATCCGGCTGACGAACACCGGGCCCTGAAACAGCAGTCCGGCGAACAGTGCCCCGCCGATGACACTGCCGGTGTTCGAACCGGCACCGCCGATAATCAGCGCGATAAAGATATAGAACGTGAGCATCGGCGTGAACTGGGTCGGGGTTATCAGCGACTGACTACCCTGCCACAGAATACCTGCAAACCCCATTAACGCGCAGCCGAGCATGAACGTCTTGATCTTGAACCAGCGAGTGTTTTTCCCGAGCGAGCGCGCGACGAGTTCGTCGTTTCGGATCGCTTTGAGAACTCGCCCGAACGGGGAGTTAGCGATCCGTGACAGGAGGACGTAGTACAGGACCAGAAAGCCGATGAGGATCAGCGTGTACGTGATATCCACCACAAGGGCCTCGTCTAATCCGATGGCACCGAACGCTCCGAAAACCATGCTTCCGAACGCCGTCGTTCCCGCTGAGTAGTTGGAGGGATCAGTGTAGTAGAGAGACAGGACGGGGTTGGTCGGAGCGGGAATGCCCCGCGAAGCGCCGGTACCCATCTCGAATCCGGCTACCGAAAACGTCTGGAACAGCTGCGAGTTGTACGTGATTCGGATGATCTCGGCGAAGGCGAGAGTAACGATAGCGAAGTAGTCGGCCTTCAGACGGAGCGCGGGCAGTGCGACGACTCCACCGGCAACTGCTGCGACGGTCATGCCGCCGAGGATACCGACCCATATCGGAAGCCCGAGCCCGGGGACACCGCCAGCAGGCGCATTGACGGGCGCAGTGAGCATCGCCATGGTGTACACTGCGACCGCCATGAAGCCGGCTACGCCGATGTTGAGTAGTCCCGCGTACCCCCACTGTAAGTTGAGAGCCAACGCAAGCAGGGCGTACACCGCCGCGAAAAAGGTGATCTGCTGAAGGGTACTAACAATGCCTGCGAAGTTGAGACCCAGGACGGTGCCGAAGACGGTGAACAACGCGTACAACCCGGTCATCACACCGAGCATCAATGCGGCATCGTCGGTGAGGAGCCAGTCCCGAAGCCGGTCAGTGTACGACATTAAAGCGCCCTCCGTTGGATAACTCCGGTGGGTTGCTCCGGCGTGACGCCGAGAGTTCTCGCTGCTCGGTTCAGCCTGACTCTCCGTTGGTTTTCCATCGGTGATGACCCCGGGAGCAGTTTCGTCATGCCGTGGTCACCCCCCCGAACAGCCCGTTCGGGCGAACGATCAATACGACGATCATGAGAGCGAACGCGGCCGCTTGAGTGAACCCGGAGGGCAACCAAACGAGCGAGACGGTGCTCGCTACCCCGATCAGTAGCCCGCCGAAAATAGCCCCGTAAATCGAACCGATCCCGCCGAGTATCACGGCTGCGAAGATCAACAACAGCAGCGTCCAGCCCGTGTTGAAGGCGAGCGTTCCGGATTCGAGCGTCATGAGGTAGCCGGCAGCGCCGGTTAGTCCACCGCCGATGACCCACGTCGAGCGAACGATTCGGTCTGTCGGTATCCCGGTAACGGACGCGAGGTCGCGATTGTCCGCCATCGCCCGCATCGCGATCCCGAGTTTCGTGTACTGCAACAGGTAGTGGACGGCGAACATCAACAGCAGAGAGCACACGGCGACCGTGATCTCGTGAGCATTGATCTGTAGCCCGATACTCGAGACGCTGAACTTCGGCTCTGCAGTCGAAGTGAGTCCAGTCGAATTCTGCCCCCAGACGAACGCGATCAGATATCGCAACACAAGCGCCACGCCGAGACTCGTGAAAACCAGCGTGATCCCCTCTTCGTCGCGCAAACGGCTGTAGATCAGTCGGTCGATCGCCACCGAAAGGAACACGGTAAATACGATCGCGACGAGGAGACCGGCGAGGATCGCGATGGGCGTCGTAGCGACACCGGCACCGACACCGACAGTAGTTGCGTCTCCGGCGATACCGATCAAAAAGAGGTCTCCGAGCCCGAACGCACCGAATCCGGCGATCATGTACGACGTCATCCATCCTGCGAACGCTCCTGTCGTGAGGTAATCCCCGTGTGCGAAATTAGCAAACCCGAGAATACTGTATATCATTGAAAGACCGACCCCGGCTAATCCGACGATGAGCCCGAGTACGATCCCGTTTTTGAGAAATATCGCCAGATTGCGTGCGGGCAACGCGCCGCTACTCAGTTGCCGGACCAGATCAAGTAGCAGAATGAGTACGCACACCCCGAGGACAACGAGAAGGGGGCGGTCGCCGACACTGTCCCGTAAGCCGGAGTAAAAATCACTCATCTGCATCTACTTGCTCTGTACTGAGGCACTCATTTAATCTCTATAAAACTTGGGGCCACGGCATGTTGCAAGCAGTGAAATAATCCCGTGGCACCCGGCACTTAGTCCAGTGGTAACGACGTCGGTACGGGGAGAGCATCTATACGGTATCCGGCACAGACCAATCAGTCGATACTGATCTGGTCTCCAGTTTCGAGGGCACCGTCGGAAGTGAACCAGTACTCCGAATACGTCCCCGATTCCACGTCACCGTTGTCGTCGAACGTGATATCGCTGGTCACGCCCTGATAATTGATATCGTCCCCGTTCATGGCCATTTCGACGCCTTCGGCCAGATTATCAGCTGTGACTTCCGTCCCCTCGGGATTCGCTATCTGTCTCATGTTGTCCTTGATAGCGGCCCCGTCGTTGGAGTCAGCAGCGGCGTTCGCGAGCATCAACGTCGCCGTCGCATCGTACGCTTGCCAGGTGAACTGCCCCGGTTCGCTCCCGTACTCGTCGTTGAAAGCCTGATTGAAGTGGTCTAACGAGGGACCGGTCCCGACAGACGTGACTCCTGTGATGTTGGTGAGATCCGCGTTGACGTTCTCGGGAATCGCCGGATTGTAGATCCCGCTCGTCGCTAAGATCTCCGTGTCGGAACTGAAATCGGAGTAGAAGTCGCGGAGTATTTTGATCCCGTTTTCAGTGAACGCGACGATAAACAGCGCGTCTGGGTCGCCCGACAGCGCTTGAGTTAACTTGGAAGTGTACGAGGACTGGCCGCTCTCGAAGGAGACCTGTTCGAGAACGTTCCCATCGAACGCGTCCGCAAACGCGTTGGCGAGTGACTGCCCGTACGAGTCGTTAATGGCAAACGTGGATATGGACGACACGTCCATCCCTTCGTTCGCGAGTTGGGCGACGGCCTGGGACATGAGCGCGTCGCTCGCCGATGTCCGGAACAGGAGATCGTTGTCGTCGACGTCGGTTATCGTGGGCGCTGTAGCGAGCGTACATTCGGCGATCTGATTCGGCTTGCAGACGTTCTGTAGAACTTGGAGGGTCGTTGCCGTGGACAGCGGGCCGCTGATAGCCGGATAGTCAGCGTCCACGAGCGACTGTGCGGCGCTGACTGCCGCTTGCGGGTCCGTCTGAGTGTCTTCCGTTTGGATATCGATCTCGGCCTCGATATCGGCGTCGTTAACTTGTTGAGCGGGTAACACTGCTGCGTCGCGAGCGGGCTCCCCGACGGAACCGAGTGGTCCCGTGAGCGGTTGCATGACTCCGACTTTGATCGTGTTTCCGCTAGCGTTTTCGTCACCGCTCAAACAGCCTGCGACCCCGAAAGCACTCACAGCCCCAACAGTGGCTATGAACTCGCGGCGCTTCTGATTCGCTACCATAACCCATGAGATACTGTGAAGGGATATATAATTAATGGGCGACGAGCCCCGCTTTCGGTTGCAAGAAAAGCGCTGCTCGCCGCTTCCGCCGCCCGAACGACCGAAACGGCCTGAGTTTCCGACGAGAGTTTTCGGTGCCGGCGTCGGTCAGGATCGATTCACTAGCGGTTCGTTTCGTACGGTCGCGTCGAAGCGTTCGTTTTGGTACTCTACCGTAACGCTAGTTCCGGCCGCAGTGTGCTCCGGTTGCAGGTACGCGTAGGCGATACAGGCGTCGATATCGTACCCGTATCCGGCGCTCGTCACGTGACCGACCCGACGTGTTCCATCAAACACCGGAACTCCGTCCATCACGACGGCACCGCGGTCATCGAGCGTTAGACAGGTCAGTTTGACACTCGAATCGGTCTCTCCAGTCGGACGCAGCGCCGCACGACCGACGAACTCGGTGTCGAAGTCCACTAAGTCGTCGAGACCGGCCTGGAACGGTGTGAACTCCGCGTGTACGTCAGTTCCGTACGCTCGTTGCCCCGCTTCGAGTCGGAGGGTGTTCAACGCGCCATCGCCGACTGCGACGATACCGTGGTCTTGGCCGGCCTGCCAGAGAGTATTCCAGAGGTTCCCGCCGTATTCTGTCGGAGCGTGGAGTTCCCACCCGTCCTCACCCGTATCCGAGTCCCGCACCGCCGTGACGGGGACGCTCTTCACGTGGATGTCGCGCGCTGTCGAGCGAGCGAACGAACTGAGGTCGGCGTGCATAACGGATTCGAGCGTCGCTCGGGCGTTCGGTCCGTAGATTCCGATCACACAGCTACCGGATACGTCGTCCGAAACAGTTACCGAACTGTCGTCCGGTGCACGCTTTCGGAGCCGATTGACCTGGCACATGCCTGCAGCGCCACCGTCGAACGAGACGCGGAACCGGTCCGGTTCTACTCGCGAAACCGTCCCGTATCCGACTACACCGCCACGTTCGTTCAGCATCGTGGTTTCCGCGACACCTCCGACCTCGAGATCCATATCGTTCGTGAAGACCCACTGTAGGAACGGAAGCGCGTCTTCTCCAGTGATAGTGACGGTCGTCTCGCTCGTTCGGTCGGCGATACCGACACGGCCTCTGACGGCCTGGTGTTCGGCACCTTCTATCCGCGACCAGTGTTTCGCCTCCCACCCTGATCGCGAGGGCACTGCGTAGTCATCCAGAAGAGAGTCGTTCGCACCGTACCAGCGGGGCCGTTCCCAGCCGGCATCCTCGTAGAACTCCGCGCCGAGTTCCTTTTGGTGCCGGTAGACCGGGCTCTGCCGGAGATTACGGTGGGTCTGGAAAGACCCGCGGGGATGGTGGATATCGTAGACGGTGTCGTACACTTCGTACGCGCGGTCGTGAACGAACGAGGGGCTTTCGGCGTGGGACCCGAAACGCGTGATATGCATATCGTCGATATCGAGGTCAGTCTCGCCGTCCTCCAGTAGATCAGCCATCACTCGACCGGCACCGCCGCCGTGAGTCAACCAGATAGCGGCCGCAACCCAGAACCCATCGACGTCGGGGGATTCGCCCATGATAGGCATGTGGTCGGGTGTGAACGAGAACATACCGTTGAACCCTTTGACGATCTCCTTCCCCTCGAAATCGGGGAAGAGCCGCGTCGCCTCCCGCCAGGCATCTTCGAAATCCGACTCGGTGAAGGAACGCGACGACGGCTGTTTGAACGGGTCGTGTCGAGAGCCCTGATTCGGAACGTAATCGTACACCGGTTCAGTCTCGATCGCGTCGTCGAGGCTGGGGATATCAGACGAACCGACGATTATCGGGTCGTGGTTGTAGTTGCCTATCCCGTAGCCATCGCCGTGCTGTCGGAAGTACAGGTCGCCGTCCCAGTGGCGAACCCAGGGTTGCTCGACGTCGTGTTCCCAGCCGTCGAGTGCTTCGATGGAGTCGGTTACTCCATACTGGTGGGCGCAGGGAACGAGCGGGATCGGAACGTCGACCATCTCGCCGATCAACGGTGCCCAGATGTTCCCCGCGACGAGGATATCGTCTACCCGTACCCGTCCCCGGTCCGTGACCACTGTCTCGACGGCTCCGTCCGTCGTTTCGATATCCGTTACTGTCGTTCGCTCGTGGAACGATACTCCCCGGTTCTCGGCGTCGGTTTTGAGCCCGTCGAGCAGCGAGACTGTATCGATACGACCGTCGGTCGGGACGTGAAACCCGCCGATGAGGTCCTCCGTCTCGATAATCGGCACGTGTTCTTTCACCTGGTCCGGGGTCAGCAGCTCCGCCCCGTCGATATCACTGGTACGTGCTTGGTCCATCCGACGGTTGAGATACTCCCAACACTCGTCAGTCGTCGCGATTTCGATAGCCCCGTTCTCCTCCCATCCTCCGGCGGCATCGTATATCTCGCGGGTCTCCTTGGCGATCGTAGCCAGGGTGCGGTCGGGGCTCGTCTGGGTCAACCCGGCGGGGGCGTGGACGGTCGAGCCGCCTGTTTTCGGGATCGGCCCCTTGTCGACGACGACGACATCCGAACTCCCTTTCTTCGCCAGGTGATACGCGGTGCTACAACCGACAACACCCGCGCCGACGATGAGGGTCTCTGCTCGGTCGGGAAGCTCGCTCTGCTCGCTCATGAATGAAAGCTATTTTCCCCGTATGGATAATAAAACTAGCGCGTTCCGTTCGGTCCCCCGACATTTGTAAATTGGCTTCACTCGGAGTTGATAGTCGCTATCGGCGCAGTGCCTGCTCAAAAGCGATCCAGTGAAAAGAGATCGATATCGTGAGAGGTGGTCCCGTCAGCGGCGAGGTCGGCTGCGATCTCACCGACGACGCTCGCAAACTTGTAGCCGTGTCCGGAGAAACCACCAGCCACGACGACATTGGAGTGGTTCGGGAGTCGGTCGATGACGAAGTTCTCATCCGGGGAATTCGTGTAAATACAGGTCTTTAGACCCATCGTCGGGCCTGCACCGTCTCGGAGATAGCTGTCCGCGAAGTTGCGAAGGACTCGTTCGTCGCGGTCAGTCGGCTCGCGGTCCATCTCATCAGGGTCGACGTCCTGTTCGAAATGGTGATGGCGACCGATCTTCACGCCGGGGACACCGTACACCGGGGTCCCGTAGTGGAGGTTCTCCCCGTCGGACACACCGAACGCAGGGAACGAGTCTATCGAAAACAAGTCGGGCTTTTCGGGTTGGATCCAGGCGAGTGCCTGGCGCTCCGGAGAGAGGCTGAAGTCGTCAGTCTCGACCAGTTCCCCGGTCCATGCACCAGCGCTAATGACGAGACGGTCGGCGGAGTACGACCCCTTCTCGGTCGTGACGCGAACTCCGTCCGTGGTTGACTGCCATCCTTCAACTGCCTCTCTCCCGTGGATTTCTGCGCCGTGAGCGTGCGCTCGTTCGACGTGCGCAACGACGCTGTTCTGGGCGTCGACGAACCCACCGTCGGGCTGGTACACCGCCTCGAATTCGTCCGGAAGCTCGAACCCCGGAAACCGTTCGGACAGTTCTCCGGCCGATAGCTTATCGTAGGGGAGGGAGTGTTCCTCACAGGCCTCGGTCGCTCCGGTGACCAGTTCAGACGTCGGTGGACCGGCGGAGACGGAGCCGGTTTTGTACAGCAGGCGTTCGTCGCATTCCGTCTCTAACTGTTCCCAGAGTTCGTATGCACGGTGCAGAAGGGACACGTAGGACACATCCTCGTGGTACGCCTTCCGGATCACTCGCGTACTCCCGTGTGATGACCCTTTTGAATGCGGTATATCGTACTGTTCGAGCCCGAGAACGTCGATCCCTCGCCGCGCCAGGTGATACGTGGTTGCGGTTCCCATGCCACCCATACCGATAACGATGACTTCGAATTTATCTTGGTGACGGCTCATCTCTGCATAAGTAAACTTGGAAGTAGCAATAAAAATTGTGGCACCAGGGCTACGTTTCGTCTACTGCCGCTACTTCTCCCTGCCATCCGCTCGGTATCGGGCTACCTTGTCCTGAGCCTCATGTTCGTTCTTGTCTTGATCCACACGTTCGTTCGGAACACCAGAACACCGTAAACGCGAGGCCATAGATTTAGACTCTAATATAGCGGTTTCTTCGGTTCGGACCGGTTTCGTTCACGAGAACAAAACACGCCTGGAAGTAGTGAGAGAGCCATATGTAACAAACAGTCATCTCAGACCGTGTTTATCGACGTCGCACACTCCGTATCTGTGTCACGCAGTGTATTTCGATCAGAGCGGCAGCCTTATTTACACTTCTATGGCTGTAATTCAGAGCAGTCATCTCATTCAGGGGATCGTCTCAGATATTCGTTCGTTCGTATTCCTCGATCTTTTCTTCGAGTTCAGCGGCTTTGTCCCTGAGCGCTGTCGGAATCTTTTCGTGCAACAGATCACCCTGGATTCGGTACGCAGGTCCCCCGACGGACAGAGCCCCGAAGACGCTTCCGTCCGGGTTATTGACGACAGTGCCGACACCTCGCAGTGAGTCCGCCGCTTCCTGGTCATTGTACGCGTATCCCCGCTTTTGCACCTCCTCTAGCGTGGCGTAGAGTTCCTCCGTCTCCGTGATCGTCTGTTCCGTGAATTCGGGGGTCCCGTGCCTCTCGATGACGAGTTCTACGTCCTCGCGCGGGAGAGCCGCGAGGATGGCTTTCCCTGCCGCTGTGCTGTGCATGTGAAAGTAGCCCCCGGATTTGAACGGATCGTTCGGATTCGTGGAATTGTGAATCGTCAGTAGCCTTCCGTTCTCCACGACGGTGAAATCCGCGTTCTCGTTGACCATTTCGGCCAGGTCCTCGACGGTCTCCCCTGCTAACTCGAACTTCACGTTATCCCCACGAACGTGCTGTCCAAGATGAAATAACCGCAAGCCGAGATGATACCTGTTGTTCTCTTTGGCCAGTAAACCGTGCTTCTGGAGCGTCGACAGGTGGGCATGGACAGTACTCTTCGCGATTTCCAGTTCCTGAACCAGGTCGGAGATAGTCGCCCCATCCATCTCTTTTACGGCTTGAAGAACGGTAATCGATCGCTCTGTTGTCTCCAGGACCCTTCCGATTTCCCGTGTTCCCTCGTCGGCCATGAGACTAACCACCATCCATCACGTTAAGAATGTTCGGGTCTCGTGAACGGGTAGTGATCGATCGAGGAGACGAGTAACCGGATCAGTCTATTACTTTCCACGGACATCCCACTGTTCTACGAAGAGAGTTCCAAGGGGTGGAGCGAGAGGAGAGCAATCTGGCCTCACGCCGGCAGGTTCTATCACAGACTCTCGACTTTTCCCCCACTCTGCACCGTGGTTGACCCTCGTTAGAGACTATGGGACGCGGAATCTCGTTCCTACATTTCCGCGATCACAACGTATATTTGGTTGAGTGTGTCATACTCATTTGGCGACGGTCAGTGATTCATTCACACCCACAGTGATCGTCGTCGTTTGCACCCCAACGACGTTGACAGTTGCACCGCCTCCCCTACGTACAGTACTCCGTGACTGCAGTAGAGACGTAGGGGACTTACGCTATTTACTGCAAGCCACAAGTACATACGATTACGTCGACGGGCGATCCCAAACTCCGGAGTTCGCTGAATAAGTGAAGGAGAAACTATCGGTGAACATTTCCGGCCGAGACGGAGACCAGAGTAGGGGACAGATGGTCGCTGGGACGCGTATCCAGAGTTTATTCGGACATTGCTGTAATCAGAATCACTGGTCTCCCAGTCAGCAGCACCGGGGACCCTCCGTGTCTTACCTTGGCACGGGACAGGACACGCAGGGTGATGGCAGACGGGATCGCCAATGCCGTTGTGGTGCACTTGAACGACGGCCTCCTTACTGGCAGTCGGTTTACTGTCCGCCGTTCACTGCGGTATGGTACCGCAACCCATATGAAAGTTACGTTAGAGGCAGACGTGGGATCGTGACTCCTGTATTTCTGAAGGGAGACGGAGATCGACGAGATGCCGTTGCAGTATTCTGGTCTGCTCACCGACAATTAGCTAGTCCGTTACAGCAAGTTATCCGTACTGCTAAGCGGTATCAGAAAGAACTGATGCGTCCACATAACCGAGAGACCTTAGACAAAGTCTACTAACTCCGAGGAATTGAGGTCATACCACCGACGTAGTCAAAAACCGCTGTAGTCAAAAACGGGAGTAAAGAACGCTTCGGAGACTTTACCCCGGTGGTCGCATTCGCGTGGTAGGGTCGGTACTTACTCGGAGTGATGTAATAGAAGAAGTGATCCCCGGGTAGTGGTTACAGCCCGGAGCTACTCTTGGAGAACTCGTCTCGATGAAGACGGACATGACGGAGTTGCACCGGTCTGCCGAGAATGAGTAATTATCGTTCGAGACTAACCTCACCCCCTCCCCCCGTGATCGATGTGTAAAACCATGAGGAGAGAGTGGGGGTCAGAGTGCGAAGACAGTATACAGACTTAGAAGCCCGGTATACGCGGCGGACAAGCTATCAAACCATAGAATAGCGTCCATAACTTTACTTGCTTCTAGTATGCCCTAGCTTTATGTAGCAGGCGTAATAATTAAATCCGTAGTAGACCTAGTTGCGAGGGTTGAAGGAGGGTAACTCCATCTACCCGAGTGCTTGTCTACCCTTTCATAGAAATCATCTACCGTGCGTTCTCTCCGATTTCACATGTTTCGTGGCCTCTATCTCCAACCGAACCTCTCACACCGCTTTCGGGTACCCTCCTCACCTTGGCGTTTACACTTCGATCACGGGGGGAGGGTGTCCCACAAACGTCAGGACCCAGTCTTCGCTCACGTTTCTAGGCAGTCCGACCAAATACGTCCCGTTTCTCGGTTTTTCTTGTGTCAGTTGCGCTTCGCAGGCTTCGAGAGACGCTCGTATCGGGTAGAGTTTGGACTACACCTGATTAGAGACTGAGTTTGCACATCGACTACGGGGGGTCCCCAGATGTTCACTCCGAAACCGTCGGTCCACGAACCCGACCGTTTCCTTATTGATCGTGGAACTCCTTCAGTTGGGAGTTAACGACGGTCCGGAGGAGTTCATCTTGACTGGCTATCGCTTCTAACCTGGTGTCGTCGACTATCCGGTCCATCATCGCTTCGGGATCGCCCGTGAACGTAAATTCCATGTACATCCCGCCGCCACGCCCTCGGCTCTTCCGGGAGGTCGAGATGAGACCGTACGTGGAGAGCTCTTTGACGTACTTGACGTAGGTTTCGCGAGTCATCTGGTCAGCATCGAGTTGATCGGTCACCCATTGATAGACTTTGAAGCCGACAGGACTGGGAACTGAACTCCGGGAACGGTTCGAGTGACAGGCAACGACAGCTGTCGCATACAGCGAGATCTTTTTCTGCGTCGTCAATCCCTCTACGAGTTTCAGCGACCGGTCTTTGTCGATTTCCTCCTGGGATTCCCGAACGTGATCTTCGGTAACTCTCCCATCACGGCGATCGTCGGCGAGATCGCCTGCGCCCCGGAACAGGTCGATCGCCTTCCGGGCGTCGCCGTGGCTCTGTGCCGCAAACGCCGCTACGAGCGGTATCACGTCGTCTTCGAGCGCATCACGACGGAATGCGTCTCGGCGATTCTCGAGAATTTCCCGCAGTTGCGTGGCATCGTAGTCGGGGAAGTAGACGTCTCGCGGATTGAACGAACTCTCGGCACGGCCGTCGATATCTTCCATAAACTTCGGGTCGTTCGTCAGGGCTGCGACCGACACGCGGCCTTCGATATCGTTGGTGTTACTCGCTCGCGATAGCTGGTACAGGAGTTTCGAGTAGGCGGGTTCGTCGTTCGCTCGCCGGCCGACCAGGAGGTCGATCTCGTCGAGGATGAAAATCACCGAGTCGTAGTGCTCGTTGATGAGTTCGTACAGGCGTCGATACTTGCATTTCGTGGACACGCCCGTCTCGGGGACTCCGACCCTCGCATCGACGTCCGTCGCGACGGTCTGGACGAGTTCGTACACCGCCTGGTCGAGTGTATTGATAGGCTGACAATTAACGTCGACCACGCCGAAGCGCTCGCCTTTCGATTGATAGAGTTCGATGATCTGTTGCGTGACTGCTCCGATGATTAGGGATTTCCCCGTCCCAGCGGGGCCGTACAGCAGCATATTCGGCGGACGGTTTCCTTGGAGCGTCGGACGCAGAAACGAGACGACGGATTCGAGTTGGTCGTCGCGACCGACGATTCGTTCCTCGTCGATGATCGTGTCGGGTTCGACGAGATCACGATTGATGAACACCGACGCCTCCCCTTCGTCGTCGAGCATATCACGGATCGACCGTTGAGTGCCGCCCTCAGCAGTCTCTCCGTCCGCATCTGTATCAGTCTCTCCGGCAACTGCATTGCGAGCGGCTTCACTCTGTGTTTCGTCAACTCTAGAACGAACCCCTTCGTCGAAGGTAGATTGTCCCGTCCCGTCCTCCTCACTACCGGTCATACGCTTTCTGCACGCCGGAGTGTTAAAAAGATTCACCTCCGTCGATGTTTATCCGGGGAATACGCCCAGGCTATCCCCCGTATTCACGAGTTGCCTATTCTCCGGGATACGACCGACAACGAAGTCTATACGAGACGAGCCCCCGTGATCGAAGTGTAATCGCTCTCCTGCACGCCCCCCGTGATCGAAGTGAAAATCTTCGGTTGACACCGATAAGAATAGTGGGTGAGGCCCATTTACACTTCGATCACGGGGTGCGAATCGATAGAATAGGACCTCTTCCGACCGCATCCTCTCTATTCGTCAGAATTGACCGGTCCTATGTACGGAGAACGAACTGAATCGCTCCCGCCACTGCCAGTAGTCGTAGTGGTTGCCATTGGTCTCCTTGATTGTGACAATCGCCTTCGAGGGGCGTCATGGGGGAGGCCGTCAGAACGCTTTTCGATCACGTTTTCGTCGTTTTCCTCGGGAACGTCCTCGGTGTGTCGTATTAACCAACACATCCGCTGAAAACGCAGTTCTGTTGGTTAAGATACTGTCCGACTCCGAGCCCTGCATCCAGAAGTTGACAGTTCGGCTCGGATGGCCCCGTCGCTGTGTAATGTCGAGATACGGCCTCGAAGGCACCGAAATCTTCGTCGAACACAGCGGTTCCCCCTATCCTGTTACCTCTCTACGGACGCGAAGGAATAGCTACAGAAATGCGACTCCCAGTGTCTCGCTCAGCGCCCGATCGTCCCTTGTCGAGTGATCGGGGCGTCAGGGTTGATACAGAAGGCGACGATGGTCGCGTCTTCGGTGGCCGTCACGGACACGTCACCCTTGTCGGTCACGAGTCCGCTTTCGGTGTAACCGATCCTGGTTTGCTCCTTACCGGCTGTCACTGCACCGTCGAACACGTAGAGAGGTGTCCCACTCCGGGCGGGACGGCAGCGTGACGGTCGCGCCGGCGTCGAGCCGACAGTCGTAGAAGTTGACGTCGTTCCGGACGTAAAGCGGTGCGTCGCCGCCCTCAGGGCCGAACAGGTGCCGCCACTCGTTGGACACTGAGTCCCGTATCGGCTCGTGCTGGATGCCCGGTTCGAGATCGAGGCTATGCGGCCGGACGAAGATCTGGAGCATCCGCAGCGGCGGGTCGTCCTCGTACGTTTCCTCTGCATGCCAGAACCCGCTACCGGCGTTCATCACCATCAGGTGGTTCGAGTCCGTGACGAGTTCGTTGCCCTGACGGTCGTCGTGGCGCATCACGCCGTCCGGCACCCACGAGATGATCTCCTCGTTGCGGTGTTGGTGCATCCGGATCAGCGTCCCCGGATCCATGAACGACTCGACGACAGTCGCCAGCGGGCCGTATCCGTGGTCGTCGTGACCTGGGACGGCGCGGCCGGGGAAGTCGAGATGGATCCTGAACCCACCCTGGTTCTGCGAAACGTCCGTTCGCGCCGCTGTATAGATCCGAGGTTGCGATCCCGCTGACGTTGAATCGGTCATTCCCCCCGGTAGGTCAGCAGGTGCTAAGAATGTTAGGCCGTCGCTGTAACCCAACGGTTATCTCTCTCAGACCCCGAAGAGAGATATGGATCTCTCTATCGTCGACCTCTCTCCCGTCCCCGACGACGGCACCGCCAGTGATGCCTATGCAAACACCGTCGAAGCCGCACAGCAGGCCGAACAGCTCGGATTTTCGCGCTTCTGGGTGGCCGAACACCACGGCATGGCGGACTCCATCGCCGGCACGACTCCCGAGGTGTTGCTCGGCCACCTCGCCGCGGAGACTGACTCGATTCGACTGGGATCGGGGGCGGTGCTTCTCAACCATTACAGTCCGTTCAAGGTCGCAGAGGAGTTCGGTGCGTTGGATGCGCTCGCGCCCGGACGTATCGACGCGGGCCTCGGACGGGCGAACGGGTCGCCTGCCGCCGACCGAGCGCTCGGGACGGACCGGCGCGTTCAGAATCCCGACGAGGACCACGCGGAGAAGATCGAGGCCGTCGTCACTCACCTCTACGACGACTACCCCGACGGACACTCCTACAGTGATCTGACGATTCCGCGCTCCGGTCGAGGGACCCCCGTGCCGTGGGTCCTCGGATCGAGCCCATCGAGCGCCTCTCTCGCTGGCGAACTCGGGCTCCCGTACTGCTTCGCCGCGTTCATCCGGCCCCAGTTCGCCACCCAGTCGTTCGAGCAGTACCGCGAACACTTTCAGCCGTCACGGTTGGCTGGCGGTATCGACGAGCCGCAGGGGATGATCGCAGTGAATGCGGTCTCTGCCGAGACCGATGAGGACGCGGCACGACTTCGCGCAGTGGCCGAAGCGTCGTACAAGCGGATGCAACGCGGCGAGGTCGGAACGAGACCATCTGTCGAGGAAGCAGTCGACGAACTCGGTGGAGTGCCGGAACCGACGCCTGCCACACTCGATTCCGACGAGTGGCCGCGCACGATCTCCGGAAGCCCGTCGACGCTCGCCGGTCTCCTGGAGCAACTCACGGAACGAGTCGGCGTCGACGAGGCGATGATTCAACATATCGTTCCGGAACACGACGACGCGCTCCGTTCGCACGAACTGATAGCCGAGGGCATTGGACTCATGTGAACTGCCTCGGGGGTCAAGCCCCGAGGCCTTCGGCCTGTAGAACCCGGCCTCCCAATCGAGCGATCTGGTTGGAACGTCCGGGTATCCACTTGCTCTCGCCTACTTCTCGTTCCCTTTGCGATCATTATCGGGAACAGGACATATATCTTCGAACGCACCGAAACGGTGTGTATATCTACACTTGTGCGTCTCCAATCGGATCTACTGGCTGGGTTGAGATCAGTAGTAGCTACCCCTTGTAGAATCACACATAACGGTGGACAGAGGAGAAAGTGGTATCTCTCCTATTGTGAGTGTCGGGAGATGGACAAGGCAATCACCAAATATGAAACTGTATAGGCTATATGAATAGACAAATTTCCTGATGATACTGGTACTAAGTGAACAACGTCGGGCTCTATATTTTTCTACTTACTTCCACCAGTGCGAGAGTGGACGAACGACTCCCATCTCGTTTGAGTCGGAACTTCCGTCTCGTTTGGCCACGATACCGGTAATGATCAGCGTTTAATCCTGTGCAACCCGCCGAATGCAGTGAAGTGCCCGCCTGACGCACCAGCGTACTCGTGACCGATGACTCGAGCGTGCAGTACGAATTCTAGGGGAACGAGATGGGCACTAGTAATCGGTGAAAATGACTTACAAAACGACTCAAGATAGTTTGGCAATGAGGTTATCCCCGTAACGCCCTTCTGGAGAATTATGTCGAGAGGACTCTCCAGTAAGGATAAAGAACAATCCAATACTGTCGAATACGGACTTGATCCGGAGTTAGATGCCATTTTCCGATTACTGTCTAGTCAGCGTCGTCGCTACGTCCTCCATAGTTTGAAGGAATATGAGGATCCTCTGACGCTGGCTGATCTCGCTAAAGAAGTCGGTGTCCGAGAAAAGGACGGAGCCAACTCGGACGTGTCTGTTGAGGAAGTGAAGCGGATTTCAATTTCTCTCTACCACACGCACATCCCGAAATTGCGGGACGCAAACATCGTTCAATACGACCAAGAAACAGAGATTGTGACGCTTTCAGACAAGGGTGTACGGTGGGAGGAGTACGAGGAACGGCTTCAGGTCAAAAACCCGGACCCCGCTGAGTAACCAAGTGGTACGTCGCAGTTGACCCGACCAGCAGCGAGATCCATGTACGTAGTGATTACGCAGGAAGCCGTAGAGGGGGAACACGGGATGTTACCATCTGTTAGTTAGGCTCTGTTGAAATCCTATTTTCGGGATACTTTCCCGATGAATCAGCCGTTAGGTAGGACTGCGAACTGATCACCAGCAATCATACCCGTTGAGGTATGTATTCTTGATGCTGTGCAAGATACAAAACGCATATCCTTATCGGCAAACGGGCGGCTACGAACACCAAGCCATCGAGGGTAATTCCCGCAACACACCGCGTACGGTTCGGCACTCTTCGAAGGGATAGATTGTATCCAGGCTACTTGATGGCGGACTTGAGGTATGTGTAGAGGTCAGTTAGCGCGTGTGCGATCTTTCGCCGGGGACGTGATTTGGCGTCGACCTCCATGCCGTGACTCTTGAGCCAATGCCGCATTTCGCTGCTACCGGCTTTCCGCTCGATGCCGACCTGCCGGAGGTGTTTGATCGGGTGTCGCAGCCAGTTGTACTCCTCGTGGGCGAAAACGTCGATATACTTCGCCGAGTGGGCGATGAGGATGACGTGGAGCTGTCTGTCGGCCAGCAAGCCCCGTCGATATGTCCAGCTACCGTTTGGCTCCGATCCAACCGGCGGCTGGTGATACCATGCCAGCGGATCCCACTCGAAGCCTTGTTCCTTGAGCGCCTCTGTGAACTCGTCCAGCGGCTGCTGGACGGTGCCGACGTATTCGGTGTCCTGAAGGCGGTATTCGGGCTGCCCGAGAGTTCGCCCGAGCCGGGTAATCCACGGGGCGAGCCGCTGTCTCACGTAGTAGGGAACGTCCGGTTGGAGAGTCTGGACGATAGTCCGCATTTGGCGGCCATTGGGTTTCCAGTGCCTCGAATGTGTTGCAGGCCCAGCGAAACGCGAGCGACACCACGTCAGGGGTGAACAGCGTAGAGTCACATTTTGCTGACTACACCCTCTGTATTCAGCATACAGTTCTTGACAAAATGTATAGATATTGCGCTCCGTAGCGTTACATCGTTCGCCTGTATCTAACGTTCAGAGTGTCTTGTCGATGTTATAGGTGAGACAGCCAACAGCGAGTTCACGGAACTGTTTCCACCAGTGTCGTGAGCGGACGAATGCGCCGTATTTTCGTTTGAGCCGTGAGTTCACGGTCTCATTCTGACTACGTTGACCGTAGAGATCGACGTCCAGTCGAGCGTTCCACGCCTTGTGAAGCGACGAAAACTCGCGGTGCTTGATGAGCGGACGAACACCTAACCACGAGCTAACGCGCGAACCTTCTGGTCGTCGTATCCTTTCTCGCCAAGGAGAACCGCTACTTCGCCGGTATTCCGCTTGATGAGCGACGGCGCAATCTTTGAGTCGTGCTTTCGTGTCGTCGTTACGTGTACGTCGATAATCGCGTTCGACCTCGTGTCCACCAGAAGTGTCACCTTCAACTGCTGAATAGTTAGCTTCGTTCGCTTCGTGTAGTGTTTCGAGGCGTGACTCCGGTCAAACCCTGAAGCGTCGATCCCAACGATACCGTTAGTCGGGAGAAGCGTGACCGAGAGGTTAAGAAGAACACGCCAGACAGCCATATCGAGTCGGTTGAACACTTTGCACAAAGTTGAGGGTGACGGGAGTTCGTCCAAGTTGATGGCTCTCCGAACGCGGGGCATCTCGATGAGTTCGTCGAGAAGCGTCCGATACGTCGTGTTCTTCCGAACTTTGAGACAGAGTATGGTGATGTACCTGAAAGACATACGCGGGAAGAGCCGAGCAGCGCGGACTGCAACCCTGTGAAGCGTGTGTAAACCGACTCCATGATAGATGAGACGATGTGTAGAAGGACTGGTATAGACAGTAATTATAAATACTGCTCATAGCCGCATTTCGGACAATACATGATCTCCTGCTTGATCAGAAGGTGACCCAGATTACATTCACCACAGGGGCCTCCAATCGAGATCCCAGTCTCTCGTGCGAGCGCGTTTACGGTGTTTTCTAACCTGTCTATCTGTAGTTCATTTCTCTCGAGACGGTCTGCCATCTCTTGAAGTCGCAGTACTTCTTGGCACCGCCGATCCTCTTCTGGTGATGAAGGATATGGGTTCACACAAGAGATAGCCGGTCATGGAGAATAAACACGAGTTCGAATTCACTGATGTACTTACACGATTTAGACCGTGATAGAACCTCAACGGGATTCGATACAATAAAAAAATGAAACGGTACGATCAGTCAGCGCCAGCTGCTGCCGCCTCCTGTTCTTCGATGTAGTCAACGATCTCGGTCGTTTCCTCCCTGAACTCGTCGAGGTCGGTTTCTGCACCGTGGAGAATCGTCGAGAAGTACCGAACGGTAGCAGCGACGTTCATGGCTTCGGTAAGACCGTCCTCTGTCACCCCTTCTAGTCTCGCCTCTTCCTTATGGAAGTGTATACAGTAGGGACATCCCATTGCAGTTGCGGCTGCAACCGAAGCAAGCGCTTTCTCTCGGTTTGGTAGTTCTGTCTCTCCGAACTCAAGGTCACGTACGATTCCCCAACTGTGGTCAGCGGCGGGCTCCGAGAGCGCCTCGAGCCAGTTTGGAACTTGCCCGAGGTACTCTTCTATCTCTCCTTTTGTTTTGTCTGATACCATTGTCGACTCCCGGATTTCCTGAACGTGTCCGCAATACCCCGTGTGCACCACAGAACGACTGAAATCCACCTACAGATACATCATGAACAATGATGGTAGTATCTCATGTAGTCGCGAATAAGGTGGTGTGGGATTAGCAGAACCCGGACTGAAGAAAACTGATCGTGCAACTCTGGCAAGTTGGCATACATATGAAAGATCACTATAATGTCATATGCTTTGGGGTGTGTATACTATTTGACTGCCGTCCGGGGATCGTACAGGTGTCACGGATTACGAGAAAGTCCCCGTGCAGCGACATCCATGCAAACCATATAATTGGGGCGAGTGGTACTCAGTAGAAGATGTCAAGCCCTCTGCTCCGACGCACGATACGCCGGTGCTCAGCAGTACTCGTGATTTCCAGTATGCTATTTCTTCTCCTCTTTGAACATTATCTCTCTATCCAAGGGATCCCTACGAATCCGGCTATTCACTATATCGCACTGTTCCTTTTCAGTGGGGCAGCATTCTACCTCCTGGGGAGTGTCGGACGATCTATTCTCCCCACTGACTGACTTTCGTTTCCGGAAAAGGGTTCTCAGTATCCATTCACCGCTTTGCTGAATTTCAACGCTTTCTATTGAGACGAACGACCTGACCAAACGCTTCGGCGACGACATCGCCGCCGTCAAAGACCTCGATCTCACGGTCACGTCCGGCGAGGTATTCAGCTTCCTTTGCCCGAGCGGTGCTGGGAAGTTGAACCCTCCAGTTCGGACCGTCAAGGAGAGATCACACGCACAGGGGTGGGTATCGAACGACTAGCAAACACTAGCCTGCCGCCGGCTAGTGAACCTATCAAGGCGGTCGAGTACGTCCAAGAACGGGAGGAAGAGCGCGAGACAGAGAGTGGACCGTCCACCGACGAGTGACGACAGCAGATCGCATGGTAGGATCTGATGCGGACGTTGACCGATACCCCACCGCTGACAACCGAGCCGGGTCTCGTTCGGCATCCTGCGGCCATCAGAGGTGTTCTTGCTATCGGAGCTGGCGGTTATCTGCGGTCGAAACCCTGCGTCTTCTTAGGTGCCCAACCATCAAACGAATGGAGTAGAAGCAAACAGAACGCGACCGTGAGGCGAGGCATACTCATCGGCTTATGTGATAGCAGTGATTAAAGAAGCGGAGTAGCTCGGTTCATACAGGAGATAAGCGTATCGGCAGGAGTGTCGATCTATTTGAACTCTGTTAAGAATGGGATGCTGAATATAGAGGACGTGGTAAGCATGTTAGCTTTGCTTCTTTCGTCCTGTATAATTATAAGTAAAATATTTGGTTGTTCTCCTCACGTGTTTGGTTGGGTTGCAGCAGGAAGCGTGAAGTAAAACGTCGAACCATCGCCGGGCTCAGACTCGACCCAGATTTCGCCACCGTGGCGCTCGATGATCCGCTGACTAAGTGCGAGTCCGATACCCGTTCCCTCATACTCGTCGTAGGTATGGAGACGCTGGAACACTTCGAACACGCGGTCGGTGTCGTCCGGGTCGATACCAATGCCCTCGTCGCTGACTGAGACGATCCACTCCTCGCCGTCACGTTCGGCTTCGACGCGGATGCGCGGACGATCGTCGCCCGAGTACTCGATAGCGTTGTCTAAGAGGTTCTGAAACACTTGCCGTAGCTGAGCGATGTCTCCCTCAACCTGGGGGAGAGATTCCGACATGATCTCGGTGTTAGTCTCCGCGATTTTCACCTGCAAATTGTCACGGACCTCGGTGAGCACTTCGTCGAGATCGGTCGATTCCAACGGCTTCCCCTGCGTCTCTACCCGTGAATACGCGAGCAGCCCCTCGATCATGTTTCGCATCCGATCGGCACCGTCGACCGCGAACTCGATGAACTCCTCCGCGTCCTCGTCAAGTTCATCGGCGTAGCGTTGTTCGAGCAGTTGCAGGTAACTTGTGACCATCCGCAGGGGTTCCTCCAGGTCGTGGGACGCAGCATACGCGAACTGCTCCAGACGCTCGTTCGATTCCTCGAGTTTCTGCTGATACTCTTTGCGATCGGTGATATCGTGTACGTAGATCGATAGCCCTGACTCAGAGGGATACACGTTGTAATGGAGCCACGCATCGACTTCTTCATCGTACAACTCGAAGCTGGTTGGTTCTTGTCTCTCCACCGCCTCACGGAACTCGTTCGAGAGCTGCCCGTCGTCTCGATCGGGGAAGACCTCCCAGAAAGACCGTTCCGCTAATTCGTCCTCCGACTTCTGAAATAGTTCCGCTGCGAACTCGTTGTAGTGCGTGAACTTCCAGTCTTCGTCGAGCGCAAAGAACGCATCAGAGATGCGCCCGAGGATATTCCCTAATTCAGTCTCCAGTTCCGTCTTGCGTTGTTCGAGTTGTTGTTGACGCTGTTTTTGATCGGTGATATCCTCGATAGAGATAACGATTCGGTCAGTCTCAGAGAGACCGCCCTCAAGCGGGACCGCGTTTATCGAGAGCCATTCGTGATCAACCCCAGCCTGATCGATACGACACTGGAAGTCGTAGACCGACTGTCCGGTCTTGAAGACCTCTTTCCATGGTCTGTCGTCGCCGGGAATGGGAGTGTCCTCTGAGTCGTACAGTTCCCTGGATGTTATCGATAGGTCGCCAAGGTCGGTCTCATTGATCTTGAGGAGGTCGAGTGCCTCTTGGTTGGCTCGCGTGAACACTTCGTTCGCGTCGAGCACGCAGATGCCGACCGGGATCGTTTCGAAGATCTGCTCGATGAGGTCTCGTTCTCGCTGGAGTTGGAGTTCGTACTCCCGCTGTTCGGTCATGTCGCGGGTCACTTTCGTGAAGCCCTGGAGTGTGCCATCGATGTCCCGGATGGCAGTGATTACGACGTTCGCCCAGAACCGCGAACCGTCCGCGCGGACCCGCCACCCCTCGTCCTCGACGCGGCCCCGCTCGGTGGCCTTCTCGAGGTTCGTCTCCGGGACTCCCTCTGCCCTGTCTTCCTCGGTGTAGAACGTTGAGAAGTGCTGGCCGACGATCTCGTCTTCGGAATATCCTTTGATTCGCTTGGCACCCTGGTTCCAACTGCCGATGGTACCGTCGGGATCGAGCATAAAAATCGCGTAGTCCTTGACTGCACTCACGAACGCACCGAACTCCTGCAATTTGGCCTGTTGATCATCTTCCTGAGTCCCGTCAGATGGCTGCCACCAAATGCGAGTTCCGGTCTCAGGTTCCTTGGTCTGTAACTTCCCACGGTCTGCGAATGCTGTCAACTGCTGCTCTGCAATCTGTTCTGGACACTCCCACCTCTCGGCAACCTCAGCTGTAGTGAACGGCGTACCCGATGTATCTCCGTTCGAGAATAGACGATTAATATCCTCTATAGAAATATCTGACTCTGAGCGATTAGGGTCCATAGTGTATGTGTCGACGTTGACTCGTAAACGGGTGACGGTCGGTGACCTGTTCTGTTAGAATAGCCGGGTATGGCATTGTCTTCGTGTGACGATGTGTAGCTCGGCTATACCTATCGGCTTATTCGAGACAGCAGTGACTGAAGAAATGGAGTGGATCGGTTCATACAGGGGAATTAGCAATCATACCACGGTTCAATCGTGTTATCTGGGTGCAGCGTGAGTCCGATATCTTTCAGTTCGCATTCGAAATCGGCCGGCAAATCAGGATCGTACTGCCACGTCTGGGAGACGCCATCTGCGGTGAACGCATGCACTCTCGAGGGGGTCGTTTCGATAGTACCGCGTGACATCATCTTTCTGGAACCGAGAGTGAACACGCGACTGAAAAGCGTCCCGTCCTCACTATCTATCACACGGACCGCGATCTCCGCCATCGAAGAAGTCCTATTCTCGACAATCACCTCGCTGGATTCCTTGGCCTTATTGGAATCGTTCCCGGGGAGAACGTCACTACAGCCAGCAGTCGAAACGGAAGTCACGGCCCCAAGAGTAGCAAGAAACCGTCGTCGAGACGGTCGTTTGTCTTGGAGAGAAGCTAGTAGGCGATCGGAGGCCATGCTAACTGAGTATGTAATCGCCGGAATAATATTATCGAACCACGCACGCTGAGCGTTAGCTACGAAGACATACTAACCAGTTAACAAACTCCGTTATAGTTACGCGCAGTCTAGGAATAATCAATAGGAACAGTGCTACATGCAGCATGAAAAGCTTCTGAAATACCTCTCAGCCGATCGGGAGTACTGGAACTCTTTCCCCTTCTAAATCACACAAGAACTGCAGAGGCGAATTCCCAGAGAAGAGAAAATAGGTCTCCTCAGGGATACCGACTAGTCTATCGTCATATCATCATCATTATTCCACCAGTCATCGACGTCGAGGATACCGTCCTCCTCCTCCTCGTTCACTGGGCTGACTTGGACGGTGATCAGTTCCGGATTATCGCCGAACGGCGTCCACTCCTTGTTCATCTCGAAGAGTTGGGGTTGATTCTGATCGTCATCGGCGTCGGTGACGAATCCTCGGTTACCATCGAAGCTCCCGAGGTTTGCCTCGTGGGCGGCCCAAAGCGGCACTACTTCACCCGTGTTCTGCCACCGAATCATCCGGGTGTTATACTCTGAGAAGAAACTATCCTGGATGTCGCCATAATTTGGCGTCCAATTGACAACGTCGGACACTATCGCGAACTTCGCTTCCGGATGGAAGTTACTTGCCTGTATCAGGGCTTTCCAATTATCGTCGAGACCACCACTACCTTCTTGGGCGCTTACGGTGCCAGACGCGGCCAGACCTGCGCCGGCCGTTGCCACTGCGCTCTTTTTCATAAACGAACGCCGCGTTTCGTCATCTACTATCCGCTCAAGCAGATTGTCATTGGTCATACTGAGTTCCCCCCTCCGCAGGCGTTTGTTGCAAAGATACGCAGAAAAAGGGATCGTCCGTTTCGGCGGAAATAGTATATATTCCATCACTAGAACAGAAGATAGAGCGGATTTCCTCCTCGGTTTCTCCTCCATTGTCCGCTTTAACTGTACATTAACTGATTGAGACACCCGTTACGGCAGTGAGTTCCGGGAAACGTGATGCCACGACCCCTTCGCTGTCCAACAAAGGATCTGGTCTGCAAGCGGAAGGAAATGCATTTTTCTCATATTACCATATTCCTTTCGCCCTGCAACACACGTAAGGCAATTCTATCAGCGATACTGGTGCCTAAGACGAGGGCACTGAATCATGACATGCTCGTCCCGTTCTCAGTTCCGGTTCATTCACATCCGACTCTCCCTCACCGGTAGGACCGCCTCCACTCAACTCCTCGCCGCGGCCGACCTGTGGGGGTCGGAGCGGTCCAGAACAGGAGACTATTTGACACGACCTCCCGAAGCGCTGCCGGACTATAAACACCGTCACGTTTCTCGAGTCGATTCTCAGATGCTTTCATTGAATCCTCTTGAACCCTGTTGGCGCTGGTAGATCCCCGCCACTTTGATCAGGACAGGGAATGCCGATAATTACGGGAATATACTATTATGATAAAATATTCAACCGGGATTCACCGTATGTGTCTTGTTTGGAAGCCAGGGAAATATACCTGGTATTACATTACTTCCACCAAGTGCTTAATAGCTCGTGGTTTAAAGGGAGACCAATGGAACCATCGGATCCGTCCCCAGATATCAGTGTAGATGATATTCGGGGATTTTTTACCCAATTAAACCAGCCGACATCCCCGGTATCGATCACGGAGGTCACCGAGTTCCTTGATTGTACACCGCAGACGGCACAGCAGTACCTAGAGGAACTCACGGAACGAGATGAATTACGAACCAAACAAATCGATGGGTCAACCCGAGTTTGGTGGGCTGCTGGGGAAAGTAGTATTGGTCGTGAAGATGCAGACAACAAGCAGTTCGGAGAATTCGTGAGAGCGGTCAAGGATTACGCTATCTTCATGCTTGACCCCGACGGCAGCGTCGCCAGCTGGAACCAGGGGGCAAAGCGAATCAAAGGCTATTCAGAGGACGAGATCGTCGGCGAGCACTTCTCCACGTTTTACACTGAGGACGATATCGAAAACGATGTCCCAGAGACGAACCTCGAAACCGCCGCAGAGGAGGGACGCATCGAAGACGAAGGCTGGCGGATTAAGAAAGATGGTTCGCGCTTCTGGGCGAACGTCGTCATCACCGCCATCCGCGACGCCGACGGCACGCTCCAGGGATTCACCAAAGTCACGCGGGATATGACCGAACGACGTGAGTACGAGCAACAACTTGAAGAACAGGCTGAGTGGCTCGAACGCCAGCGGGACGAACTCGAACAGGAACTCGACGACATCTTCGAGCGAATTGACGATGCCTTCTACGCCCTCGACGACGAATTCCGCTACGAATACGTAAACGAGCAGGCCGAAGAGTACCTCGGCGAGCAGGAGGGGAACCTCATCGGGCAGAAACCGTGGGAAGTGCTTGACGTCGACGAGTCGGACCCGATTTTCGAGCGGTTCGAAGAGGCATTCGCAACGCAGGGACCGATTCGGTTCGAACGCTACTCGGAGCCGCTCGGCATGTGGGCGATGGTCAGGATCTATCCCTCTGAGTCCGGTCTCTCAGTGTACTTCGAGGATATCACCCAGCGCAAAGAGCGCGAACGGGAACTCGAACGGGTGTACGATCTCTTGGAGCGGGCGGAACGCATTGCGGGCCTTGGCGGTTGGGAGATTGATCCGGACACGCGCGACGTGTTCTGGACCGACCACCTCTTCGATATTTTGGAGGTCACCTCCGACGAAGAACCGCATCTGAACGAAGCCCTTGATGTGTACCACGACGAGGACCAACCGATCGTCGAACGTGCTGTCGAAGCGGCGCTTCGATCCGGCGAGTCTTTCGACATTGAAAGTCGGTTCCAAACGACCAGCGGTGAGGTGCGCTGGCTCCGAATCATCGGTGAGCCCGACATCGAGGACGGAGAGGTCGTTTCGCTCCGCGGAGCCGTCCAAGACATCACCGAGCAGAAAGAGCGCGAAGAGGAACTCCAACGTGTCCGGAATCGGATGGAGTTTGCCCTCAACGCCACGGATGCGATCGTCTGGGACTGGAACGTCGACGAGGATCAGACGTCGTTCTATCCCTCGGCTGAGTCGTTATATGGGACCACGGTCGAGGACTGGGATGATTTCATCGAAATCGTCCATCCCGACGATCGAGAGCAGGTCGAAGAGAGGATCAAGGAATCACTGGAAACCGACGAGCCGAAGTCCGATGAGATCCGCATCGATCGGAACGGGGAAAGGCGGTGGATCGAAGCCCCGGGTCGGCCAATCCAAGACGAGGACGGATCGACGAGGCTGGTCGGCGTGGCGCGGGACATCACTGAACGGAAGATATTCGAGCGCAAGTTACAGGAGTCGAACGAGCGCCTCGAACAGTTCGCGTATGCGGCCTCTCATGATCTCCAAGAGCCACTCCGGATGGTGTCGAGCTATCTGCAGTTGCTCGAAGACCGCTACGGTGACGAACTCGACGACGACGGTCGAGAATTCATCGAATTCGCTGTGGATGGTGCCGACAGAATGCGAGAGATGATCGACGCTTTGCTCGAATACTCCCGGGTTGAAACTGAGGGTGACCCCTTCGAACCAGTTATTCTAGATACCGTCCTTGAAGAGGTCTTAGCTGATCTCCAGTTGCAGATCGAAGAATGTGATGCTGAAATCACGGTTGAGGAGTTGCCTACGGTCGAGGGCGACGATACCCAACTCCGACAAGTGTTTCAGAACCTACTGAAGAATGCGATCGAATATAGCGGTGATGCGCCGCCTCGAATTCACGTCTCGGCCGAACGATCGGGCGAAGAGTGGATCGTATCGGTTAGCGACGAGGGAATAGGAATTGACCCCGATGACCAAGACCGTATTTTCGAGATCTTCCAATCCCTTCACACTCGTGACGAGCACGCCGGAATGGGCATTGGGCTCGCACTGTGCAAGCGAATCGTAGAGCGGCATGACGGCGATATTTGGGTCGACTCGGAGCCGGATGCTGGGACGACGTTTTGGTTCTCACTACCCGCAACGGACAATACGTGACCAACTACATCGCACCATTGCGAATCAACCACCCCGCGAGAACGATATTCGTCCACGCATCAAACC
Organism: Halostella pelagica; assembly: GCA_005954745.1. Classification (GTDB taxonomy): domain Archaea; phylum Halobacteriota; class Halobacteria; order Halobacteriales; family Natronoarchaeaceae; genus Halostella; species Halostella pelagica. The sequence continues at coordinate 223,429 of CP040680.1, read as the reverse complement.
GTGTGTCTCGACTCGATCGAAAATACGGTCCATTCACGAAGCTGGTGGCAGCAGTTTCGTGAACTCGCTCTCGAGTGTATTGTAAGAACCTCTACCAGTTACTCTGACGTGGAGTTCAAAGAACGTCGAGATCAGCCGAATCAGTTACTCATCTGTGCAGTGGTATTCGATTTCCATCGAGTCGATTGCGTCGCTTTGGTCGTTTTCAGCGAGTAGTGTGAGGCGGCCATGGTGTGGTGGTGAGCCAATAGTGAGACGGTATTCACGAGCATCGGTTGTGGGGATTTCGTTTAGGAGATCGCCTTCAGAGTTCTCGAGTAGAACTGACTCGATAGGGGATGTATCACCAGATTCCTGCAACGAAATCAGCAGCACAACTGATTCATCGGATATCATAGCACTCGCTTGCTGTAAGACATCTCCGTCACCGTGTTCGAGAGCGGTCGTCGTACAGTCGGGGGAATCAGAACTGGCATCACCTGAACACCCTGCAAGCCCAATCGCTCCAATCACTGCACTGGATGTGAGGATTTTTCGACGTGACAACGCTTCGCTGGAGGGCGTATGGTCGGGGGCCATACTGCGACGTTGACAATTTAAAATGATAAAGTTTCTGATTGACTTGATTGTACTCGTCGTGAGTACGGCCTTTCTCTTTACACAGAGAATGCGCCTCGACGGGGTAAGTCGCATTGAAACCGACCACGAGGGCGACACGGTCGACGTTCTCGTTGACGATGACGTGTCCGACGGGGCCGTGACTACGGCGGTCGAAGCGACCGGCTACGACGTCGCGGCAGAATCGGCTTCCGTCTGTCTATCTCCGATTCCACTACCCCGCGTTTTCAACGGCGAACTCTGAGTTAACGGCCTCGTCCGAGCGGAGTTGTCCGGAATATCGTGGTTTGTATCCTCATACACTTTTCAGCGTACTCGATAGGATCTCACATACACCCGGGCCCCCGGGGTTGTCCGCAATTCCTCGACAGTAAAGGATATGCTGATAACGCAGTTGGTAGAGTAGTTGAAGCAATAGAGGAGTCGGGAGTAGTCGAAACACGTGGTCTCAGCCGTTAGTAGCGGTAAGTACGCGCCATTCCAGTTCGAGAGTACTACCATCTGGGGTGGACAGATGGATTGATGGACGTATGACTCCCCCCGGGTGCGTCCGCAATACCACGGCAGATGTCTACTCCCTTCCGACTGCCGTCAGCGAGTTTTTACTTAAACCCGTTCGATATAATCTCTAAACTCCTTCATTAGATCTATTACCTACTACTTACTACTATTAATAGAAAAATTTATTATATGCGTTACCAAGCGGGATCGACGATTACCACGTCGATTCCGTGAATTCCGCGTGCAACAACCACGTTGACCTCGCTATCCCTACCCCCACCGTTTTTCAGATAATTGCGGACAACCCCGGGGGCCCGGGTGGGGGACCCCCGAGTCACTTTTCGTTCGTGCCAACGTCTCACGTTTGTCGGCCGGGTAACGCCTATTCCGGACAGGGTGGGGGGTTATTCGGACAAGCCGGACATCCCGGACAGAGGGGGTTTATGTGGATAGAGAACACGGCCTATACACGATGGACTCGTCCCCGTACTCGACTACCTCCGAGATCTTCGCGGTCGGCGGCGAGGACTACCTCAAGGAGGGCCACACCCCAACGACACTCCCCGAGCGACAGGAGGAGATCCTGAAGCTTCGGCGGTCACTGAAGCCTGCGGCTCGTGGTGCCGGCGCCGAGAACACGTTTCTCTCCGGTAAGGCCGGCCAGGGAAAGACCGCAGCAGCGAAAGCAGAGCTCTCGGAGCTAGAGGCGTTCGCTGAAGCCCAAGCTCTCGACCTCACGACCGTATTTTTCTCCTGTGAGGGTATCTCCTCGAGCTACACGCTCGCTTGCGGGCTCTGTGAGAAACTCGGTGGCGAGAACCCGAACGGCCACCCGATGCAGAAGGTGCTCGATCATCTCTGGGATGCGATGAACGACATCGGCGGGACGATCATTATCGTCCTCGACGAGATCGACAACCTGGGGACTGACGACAAGATACTCTACTCGCTCCCGCGAGCGCGCGATAAGGACTACGTCAACGACGATGTCTACCCGTCGATCATCGGGATCAGCAACGATCTCCAGTGGCGGGACAACCTCGACCCGGCAGCGAAGGACAGCCTCTACGACGACTCGATTTTCTTCGCTCCCTACGACGCCAACGAACTCCGAGACATCCTTTCCCGTCGTGCAAGCAAGGCGTTTCGCGAAACGACGCTTGTCTACCAGAACCCCGACGGCGAGGAGTTCGAGATCAGCGTCGACCTCGATGACGATGACGATGCATCGCTTACTGAGTGCTTCGAGAGCGTCGACGCCGACCGAGACGACTGCACGCTCGTCCGGGTCGAGTCAGATGTCCTCTCTGATGACGTCATCCCGCTCTGTGCTGCCTACGCTGCACAGGACAAAGGGAGTGCCCGGCAGGCGATCAAGTACCTTCGCAAGGCTGCAGCTATCGCCGAGTCTGAAGGCGATACCCGAGTAGAGGAAGAGCACGTCCGGACCGCTAAGGGGGAGGCTGAACGTGAACTCATCATCGAGGGAATGGAGCAGCTCACGACTCAAGGCCATCTGGCCCTGGCTGCAGTGACAATCCTCGAACTCGCTGGTCACTCCGGAATTCGAACCCGCGACGTCTACGATGTCTACAAGGCCCTTTCCGACCACATCGACGCCGATCAGTTGGCGCAACGTCGGATGCGAGATCACCTGATCGAACTCGACATGCTGAGCATCATCCGTGCGCGCAAATCTGCATCCGGCTCAGTGGGGGGTGAGGCATACACGTTCAAACTCCGCGTCGAGCCGTCGACGGCTATCGACGTGCTGGAAGCGGTTTCGCGCTTTGACTCGGTTGACTTCGACGATCTCGTGAAAAACTGGCTGACCGAACAGCAGACGTTGGGGTAGAACCCCCCGGGTGTGTCCGCAATCCGTTATCGGTCGGTGATTTCATCGACGGTGTCAATGCCAGTGACAGGCGTGGCTGTAGTTCTAGTATTAACGAGGATGAATGGTTGCTTAGACATCTGCTGGAAGGATAGCAGACCTACCCAATAGATTGTGTGGATTGGGGATATGTTGGTTAATCGCCGTTAGAAATCCATCTCTTGAGGAGGCTCGCCGGTGGAGTCGTGGGTTTGTAGGACATGGGCTGCTCTTGTGTTAACCAACATTCCCCGCTAATCTATAGATTTGTTGGTTAAGACGATGGACAACTCTCGTGCCTGCTCACTGTAACACTACTCGAAATATCGCCTTGCGACGAGGCCGTCGAGTCGGTCGCCGCGGCGTTTCAATCCCGGTTTGGGTTTCTACTGCATCGTGACCGGATCTCCAGGGACGCCGCCCGGAGCGAATGCTTGTTTCAATCCCGGTGTGGGTTTCTACCGCATCGCGACAAAACGCCATGCAACTGGCCGAATCCGAAGACATGGAAGTTTCAATCCCGATGTGGGTTTCTACCGCCTTGCGACTTCGTCGTCAGTGTAGGTCGTGGCGGTCATTACTCCCGTTTCAATCCCGATGTGGGTTTCTACCGCCTTGCGACTAAAGACCACGACCTGAGCGGCGAGTACTCGTTTGAGGTTTCAATCCCGATGTGGGTTTCTACCGCCTTGCGACCCCGGCTCTCCGTAGATGTAAATTATCGGCGCAGGGTTTCAATCCCGATGTGGGTTTCTACCGCCTTGCGACGAGTAGCACCCAAACTGAGGCGATCGCCGATGTGTTTCAATCCCGATGTGGGTTTCTACCGCCTTGCGACTTATTCCGCGGGTACCCCGATGGAACAGAGATCAACGTTTCAATCCCGATGTGGGTTTCTACCGCCTTGCGACGGGCCAGCATGACGAAAGAGTGAGTCCCCGCTACAAGGTTTCAATCCCGATGTGGGTTTCTACCGCCTTGCGACAAGGGCTACGGTGCCGAGACGTGGGGGCAGGGAGCAGAGTTTCAATCCCGATGTGGGTTTCTACCGCCTTGCGACGCTCGGCCCACGTCCCGACGAGTTCGTCGACGTCGGGTTTCAATCCCGGTGTGGGTTTCTACCGCCTTGCGACGGTCAGTCCCGCACTCGGTCGTCCCGCTGCTGAATCCGAGGTTTCAATCCCGATGTGGGTTTCTACCGCCTTGCGACCTCCCGTCCCTCCGTCTCTCACGGTCGAGGCTACAGTTTCAATCCCGATGTGGGTTTCTACCGCCTTGCGACCCGTCGGGTCGTGAAGGTAGGATACACGGGCGGTCCCGTTTCAATCCCGATGTGGGTTTCTACCGCCTTGCGACTCGACAACGGGACAACCGACCTCTCCGGGGGCAAGTGTTTCAATCCCGATGTGGGTTTCTACCGCCTTGCGACGCCGTAGTAGTTCGTTTTTGATCCGGTCTCCTCTTTGTTTCAATCCCGATGTGGGTTTCTACCGCCTTGCGACGCCGTAGTAGTTCGTTTTTGATCCGGTCTCCTCTTTGTTTCAATCCCGATGTGGGTTTCTACCGCCTTGCGACGTGGTCGGACTGGTCGGAGCGGTCGCCACCGACAGTTTCAATCCCGATGTGGGTTTCTACCGCCTTGCGACGAGACCACGGAGGCAAACTGATCATGGCTGAGGATCTGTTTCAATCCCGATGTGGGTTTCTACCGCCTTGCGACAACGGACGTACAGGCCGCGACACACCTTCTGCACCGTGTTTCAATCCCGATGTGGGTTTCTACCGCCTTGCGACCTGGCATCGAGGTCTCCTCTCTGACGTATCGGTTCGTGTTTCAATCCCGATGTGGGTTTCTACCGCCTTGCGACCACACCGGAAGTGAAACCTCCGAACCTATCAGAAATATACCCGTGCATGTTTCAATCCCGATGTGGGTTTCTACCGCCTTGCGACTCAGCTTCCGGGTCGAAGAAGTCGGAGAGCTTCTTTTGCGCCTCATCGGAGTAGCGTTTCAATCCCGATGTGGGTTTCTACCGCCTTGCGACGGTCCTGGTCGATCCGGTCGCGAAGCCCGGACGGGACGTTTCAATCCCGATGTGGGTTTCTACCGCCTTGCGACCATCGCGATCACCCACCCGGTCGCCAAGCACGTCACGGTTTCAATCCCGATGTGGGTTTCTACCGCCTTGCGACATGATAAACGGCCACGACATCGACCCGGAGACAGGGTTTCAATCCCGATGTGGGTTTCTACCGCCTTGCGACGCGCGACTGGCGTACTGGCCGACGAACTCGTCCGGGGTCGCCGTCATCCGTCATGTTTCAATCCCGATGTGGGTTTCTACCGCCTTGCGACAGGTTCGGGAACTCTACTGTTCGACTACGAGGACATTGTTTCAATCCCGATGTGGGTTTCTACCGCCTTGCGACCCGCGTTCACGCTGGACGAGTTCCCCACACTCCTGTTTCAATCCCGATGTGGGTTTCTACCGCCTTGCGACCGCTCGTGGCCGGTGAGTACGCCGTCTGCAAGATGTTTCAATCCCGATGTGGGTTTCTACCGCCTTGCGACCCGGTACGGTCGCGGCAGCAACCGCCAGACAATCGCGAAGTTTCAATCCCGATGTGGGTTTCTACCGCCTTGCGACCCTTGAAGTAATCTAGCGAGTAGTGCGAGTCTGCTTGTTTCAATCCCGATGTGGGTTTCTACCGCCTTGCGACGACATCGCGACGCGGGAGTTGCTGTTCGGATTCGTCGTTTCAATCCCGATGTGGGTTTCTACCGCCTTGCGACCCGCCAGCAATGGCTGACGACGACTACCGAGCAATCCTGTTTCAATCCCGATGTGGGTTTCTACCGCCTTGCGACGTTCTGGAGCCCCGAGCAGCGCCAGACGCTTCTTCGTGTTTCAATCCCGATGTGGGTTTCTACCGCCTTGCGACAGGGGGTGTAATTTGCTTGAGCCGGTCCATAAACCTTTCTCCACCTACGAGGGCGACGCTCGCTTTCGTGGACCCCCGCTGTACACAGCTTTGAAAAAGGTCGACGAAGGTTGACGTCAGATGACGTTCGATTGCTCGTCCGGTGGTTCGCTCCCGATATCTGTCGTCGCCTCTTGGCAGGCTTCGCAGAGCCGATACAGCCGGATTCGATCACCGTCCGCCGGTTCGATGTGTCCTTCGAGTTCATCTTCGAGTTCGACCCGCTCGCTCTTCGACACGTTGAGTTCGAAGACGCTGTACTGTCGCCACGCTCCATATCGTTCTAGCGTCCGGTACACGCGCCGACGATTCGTGTCGTCGCTGACGTCGTACGTCACTGCGAGTCTCATCGCGATACCTCCAGCGCGTGGTAGTCATCGAGCTCACCCGTGATCGCTTTCCGCAGGAGGATCACTTGCTGTCGGATCGCCTTTCGGCGACTCACGCGGTACTCGAAGTGCGGGTGTGTCAACTCTTCGCCCATGTAGCCGTCGAACTTGTCCAAGTACGTTTGGAAGCCGTCGTCGGTGAGTCGGTTGTCGTTTCCGAACTGATCGTGCGTGATCGTCCCACGGTTGATTAGGCGCGTGACGAATGCGTCACAGAACAGCGGCCGAAACTCCTCTTGGAGGTCGAGCGCGAGCGATGGTCGTCCGTGCCGATCGGCGTGGAGTACGCCCAGGAAGGGGTCGAGGTTGTAGCAGCGTAGCGCGCTCAACACCTCGTTCTTCATCATCACATAGGTCAGCGACAGCAGCGAGTTGATGTGGTCTTCGGGCGGTCGTTTGCTGCGCGTTTCGAACGTCCAGCCGTCGACGAGCGTCTCGTCGAGTCGGCCGAAGTACCGTTCTGCGGCCTCGCCCTCTATCCCGCGAAGATCGTCCTTGTTCGACGCGTTCGAAACGCGTTCACCGAGATCCTTGAGGACGGTCGTCCCTCGGACGCCTTTCCGCGAGAGGATCGTCCGCGCGTTCCGGATCTTCGCCGCGATCATCGCCTTCGCGATCGCCAGCTCGTCGCAGTCCTCGAGCGCGTACTGCGCCCGGCGGACTTCGGCGATCGTGTTACGCTCCGGGACAAAGCTCCCCCGATACTTCCCGTTCTGTGTGAAGTAGTTGAGCACGATCCCGTGCTCGTTCGCCGTCGCAACGAACGGCGTCGAGAAGTTCACGCCACCGAAGACGTTGATCGTGTCGAGTTTCTCGACGGGGAACGATCCGAGTTCACCGTCGTCACCGTCCACGTCGTAGATGACGACCTGACCGCCGTCGATACGCACCTGCGAACCCTGCGTCGTGACGTAGACGACCGAGTCCTCGAACATCCCTTCGCTTGCCTTCATACGTATTCCTCCCACTCTGGACTCGGCATGCGTCCGGGTTCAAGCTCCAACGTCTCCTTGGGGAGACAGTACGACCGAACCGAACATGCGGTACACTTTTGCGGATTATCCGTTATCGATGGAACATCGTCTGGAGACATTGAACGCATCTCCTCAACCCGTTCGCGAACCGCGTCCCGGTGATCCTCGGTAATTCGTACGTGCATGCGCTGGTCAGTCTCATAGAGGTAAATCGCCCCCTCTCGAACCGGCTCTCCCAGATACGATTCCAACAGGAGACAGTACCCAGCGAGCTGGAGTTCGTCGCTCCAGTAGTAGTCTCCTCCTTCTGCGCGTTTACGCTCGATCGGGATCAGGTCGTCATGGAGTTCAAGGATGTCTATCCTCCCTTTAAGTCCAAGATCCTCGTCTTCGAGGTAGAGTTCGTCGACCCACCCCCCGCGCTCCGACTTCGATCCGTGGAGAGATGTCCCCTCAGTACGCTCGTAGTTGTCTCCCTGCGTGTCAAAGAAGTGGAGATACCAGTAGCGACGAGGGCAGTAACTGTACTGATTCAGGTCGGAGACGTTGATCAGTTCCTCGGTCATATTTGGCGGCGCTCGACGTCTACGGACGTGACCCGATCCTGTTGGATATATGCGACGTACTGGCCGTATCGGACTTCGATCGGCACCACCGCCTTCGGTAGCGAGAGATCGGAGAAAAACTGGCGGAGTACACCTTCGTCGACTTCTGTCTCGGTGAGGTCTGACTCCTCGATCTCCGGGTAGATCCACCGGGAGAACATCTCCTCGATCTCGCTGTTGGAACCACTGTAGTCACGCGGTCGATTATTGTATCCGGGGAATCGAGCGGTGATCGCGACCGGTTGCTCCGAGTTTCGACGCTCGACGACGAGTGTCCCGTCAGACTCGATATTCTCGATGTCATAGTATCGAAGCGTCGTCAAGAGGTCGTATGACGTGAGCGCCTCTCTGTCACCCCGTGGATACCGAATGTCAACCGGTAACGAGCGGCCACGGAGGCTCTCGAAGGTCCCAAAGCAGTGTCGTGCGAAGTCAAGTATCTTCCGGGTGGAACTGTTCTGCATGATTGGGGACCCGAATTCGCCGGCACTCTCTAAGGTCGAGTCAACGGCGCGGAAGAACGCGCGCCACTTTCCGTACTCGGAGACCGACTCGAAGTCCTCGAACAGTTCCGGTCCAAACCACTCGTCATCGGCCATCCGAGAGTGAATCGCGTACGCCCCACGCATCCCGACGAGACTTCGGAGGGTCGCGATCTCCTCGTCTCGGCTTCGATGCGCTCCGAGCGCGTCGTAAATCGAGTCGACAAAGTCGAGATAGCTCATTTCGTCCGGCCACGCCATATCGTCAAGGCCGAACAGGTGGACGATTGCTTCGTGCTCCCGGCCGGCACGTCCGAACCGCTGGAGGAACGCGCTCGGCGTTGCCGGAGTCTCCATGAACAGCGTCTGAATGTCGTAGTCCAATCCGACTTCGCCCTTGCTTGTCGTGTTGAGAACGAAGAAATCCCCGGACTCGAGATCCGCGTCCGGATCGTTCGTGTCGAACCCGTTGTCCTTCACGGCGTGTTCGAATACTTCGGAGAACTCCTCAGCAAGGTACGCGTGGAAGTCGTTGCTCGCGGCAACGCTGTTGAATACGAGCGCGACCTGCGGTTCGTCAGGGTCGTTGGCGTCGTTGACAAGTTCTTGGAGACGCTCCGCGACGGCTTCCCGCTCCTCGCCGATCGTACGCACCTCGTGTCTGTCCACGGTCACCGGCTGGCGGAACTGATCGCCGTCAGAGACGTACTCGGCGGTGACGTCCCGGACTGGGATCGAGAGCTCGTCTTCGACGAATTCGACGAACGACTCGTTCGGCGTTGCGGACGCGAGGAGGATGTTCGTTTCGCGTCGGTCGTGCATGACGTGCATCTGCAGGAGGAGCCCGCTTGCGGCGATATCGTCGTAGAAGTGAAACTCGTCGTAGACAACTGCGTCGAAACGGTTGAAGAACGCCATCGGCTTCGTCGAACCCTGATACATGTTCTGAATGATCGCCTGCAGGATATCGGGGTTTGTGACGACAACATCGTGGCCTTCGAAGCGGTCGGCATGCTGTAGGAGGTTCTCGACGCGTTCGTCTCCGTGACCGGTGAGCGTGTCGGCGTTGAGCGGTTCAGCGCTGACGTCCTCCCACTCGCGGAACCGTTCGAGCTGTTGGTCAAGGAGCGCGTTCGTTGGGTAGACGACGAGCGTCAGGGCGTTCTTCTCAACCACCTCGTAAAACGTCGCGGTCTTCCCCGCACCGGTCGGTGCTCGGAGGACGCCGACCGGTTCCGCGGCGTCGTCGTGCGCCCACTCGGCGATGCGGTTCTGGAACGCCCGGGCGTGGTCGAAGTCCCGTTCAGCGAACCCCTCTGCGGGCGGTTCGGTCGCAATAGCGGCGCTCTGCACACGCATCTAGCTCACCTCCGGGATGATTGTCTCACGTGCGTACTTCGGATCAACGCCGACGAAGTGCTGGAGTCGAGGGTCGTTACCGCGCTTGAACGAGTCGCTCCGCTCCAAGAGTTCGCTTAGCGTCTCGGTCGGGAGGTCGTAGACTTCCTCAAGGAGGAACTCGTTCAGCACGAGCTGGTTGAGGTCGGTTTCGCTCGCGCGGAACTCCCCTGTTTGTCCGATACCCATTCGAAACGACGGCCGCTCTGGAAGCGGTTCGTCACTCCAGACGGTGAATTCAAAGGTTGATCCGGGCGAGAGGCCGTGATATCGGCGGATGGTCTGCCAGCCAGCACCCGAGCGTTCGAGAACCTCCGGGACTGACTTCCCACCGGTCACCTGTTCGGCAACGTCCGGATCCGCCGTCGTGAAGTGCCGTTCGGAGCGGTAGTCGGTACTCCGGAACGTCCGTTCATCGGCCTTGACAGCGACTGGACGCATGTCGCTCACGAACAGCGGTAGCTCGCGGAGGTGATCGTACGAGGGAGATGTCGCGTCGTCGCCAACGAGCGCGTACCGCTTCTCGAGCCCGCAGTACCGGTAGCCGATCGCGTGCATAAGTGCGGTCGCGGATAGCAACGGCTGGGTCCGTACGGATCTCCCCTCCGCGCTCGAGTAGAACAGCGGAGCGTACAGCTGTGCCTCGTACGTCTGCTCAATCATCGGAACTGAACACGTCCGTCGCCGCTTCGGTAAGACGACCGAATTCCTCTAGGAGGATCTCGTCGGCGTCGTCAGTCTCCCGCGACGCAACGGCCCGCATCTCCTCGTACCACTCAGGGAATGCGTCCGCACCGTCGAAGTCGCCGTAAACCTCCCAATCGGTTCGGCGGACGTCCTCGACATATTCAGCAATACTGTCCCCGACCGCGTCGTCCTCCTCGTGGTATTCCATCAGGAGCTCCCCCGTCGAAAGCGATGTGTCGTGCTCGCCGAGGATAACGCCACGGATCGAGTTGCGGACATTACGCCCGGTCCGCGTCTCGCGGGCTCCGTACCGTCCCGTGTTGAGAACGTTGTGGAGCGCGTAGAGGAGCATCGGACCCGTCGCGGCTTCGAGCGTGATGAAGTGGACGAGCGAGTTCCCTGGTTGGACTTTGACGTAGTCGAACAGCGCTTCGGACTGTTCGTTCTCGTCGGTACGCATCGTCCCGGACTCGTACACCGCGTTCCGGGTCTCCTTGTTCATCAGGTCGTACTCGTCGGTCGTGTACGTGTAGCCCTCGATGACGCGGGACTTGATCGCGAAGTCCTGGTCGCCGGTGCCGGCGAGGCCGTACGTGATCGTTCCGACGTTGATCGATTCGTCGAGCGTCGCGGGTTCGTTATACGTGTATTCGTCGCCGACGAGTTCGTCGTCGAGCGACCGGAGCAGGTCGAGACCGCTGAGCCGCTCCTTGCTCGTGAACTTCTCGCCGTTCACCTGTGCGTGCAACTGGTCACCGAACTGCTGGGTCTCCGCACGGTCGTTGTTGGAGTTGCGGAACAGCGTCGGTTCGGTGATCTCGCGTTCGACGACGAGCGTGACGCTCGGCTTCTCCGTGCGGTAGATTTCGAACGAGTCGACGAGGCCGGATTCGGGGTACGTGAGAGTCATTGTGGATCAGTTAAGGGGATTAGTTATCGGACGATTCGGTGTCGTCGTCCTCGTACAGAACCTGCTCGTAGGCGTACAGGTACGAGTTGACGAGCGCGTTCTCCCAGTCGGAGAGTTTCTTGAGTGAGTTGAGATCGTTCTCGACGAGATACGCCTGTAGGGCGTCAACGAACGCCTCCGCCTCTTCTACGGTAACGTAGCCGGCGTAGTCTTCGCGGTCCGCCGCGTCGTACACTTGTGCCGCTACGTGTTCGCGGAGGTCGTCATCGGACATCCGCTGGTTCTTCCCGCTGAGGAACGCGTCGATCGCCTCGCGGAAGATCTTCGTCTTCTTGTACTTGCTGTCGTACTGTTCGCCGAAGAGATCGACTCCTCGTTCGGCGACGGTTTTCATGTCCATGAGTTGGTCCATGTGGTAGGTTTCGAGATACGACTCGAGGTCGGAGAGGTGAGTCGCGTTCTCGTGGTTCTGTACGGCGAAGTTAGCGAGGTGGTGAAACGTGTCTCGGTCGAGTTGGAGATAGGAATTCCGCATCCCCGCCTCCTGTCCGACGGTAGCGATGATCTTGCAAAGCGCGAGCGCACGTCGGAGGTGCGACTGCTCGTGTCCGTCGTCACGGTCGGCGAACGGCGGGAGCGGTCCGAACCGATCAGCTACATCCAGATCGAGCAGTTCCTGCTGGCGGATCGCGTCCTCGTCGACGAACGCCGCATTAGAGCTCTCGAAGCGCGTGAACGGGCGGCCGAGGACGATCTTCATGCCGGCGTCCTGTGCCGCCTGCATTAGCTGTCGAACGATGACCATCCGGTGGTTTTTTTCGCCCATCGCGGGATGTCCACCGAAATTGAACGGCTGGATATAGTACTGGGGTTTGAGAAGATTCGTTTCTACCTCCGTGTCGCTGAGGTCGATCGTCTCGCCCTGCTGGAGGCCGACGCGTCCACCACGGAGACGGATGTCCCCCAGGAACTCGTCGAAGTAGTAGTACGCAACGCCGACGTTCGAGTTCAGGTTGACGTCGGCGCGTTCGCACGTGTCCGCGAGGAGCGCGTACTCGAGGTTACACACCTCGCAGATCTTCTTGTACTTCGCGTGTGGGCGGACACGTCGCGAGAACTCCTGGGTTCGATAGACCGCCGATAGCCCCTTCTGGTAGTCCGTCTCCGCCTCGGTCCCGCAGAGGAAGCACATCTCCCCCTTCGAGCCAAGTGGCGCGGACGTCGTCGCGTCGAAGAACCGGTCCACGACGGAACCGATCGCGTCCGATTCCGCTTCGAGGTCATCGTGCAGACGGGGCCGAACGTTCTCTCGAAGTTTCTCGAGGAACTCACGGTGTTCCTCGAAGTTCCGGAGGAGGTACGCGACGAAGTGGATCTTGACCTTCTGCGGGCCTTGTTCCTCGTATATTTCGTCGTACGCGGCCTGCACGTCTTCGTCGTCGAACTCCGATTGGCCGTCGATGTAGACCGCCTTCGCGAGGACCGAGAAGTACGGATCGAAGTCGTCCCGGATGTGTTCAAATCCTTCGACGCCGGCGGTCCCGTCTGAGAGGAGGTCTCGGAACGTCGTCGCGATGATCTCCTCTTTCTTCTCCGGGTCGAGCGCAAACTCGGAGAGGATGTCGTAGTCGAACGAGTTCCAGTTCAGCTTACACGAGAACGAATACCGCTCGGTCTCGACGAGTTGCTCACTCAGGTGGCTCCCGACACGTTCTCGAAGCACGTCGCGGTCGACCTCGTCACCGAGATACAGCACGCGATCGGGCGTACTCCCGACGACGACGCCGTACTCTTCACCATCGTCCTCTCCCGAAATGACTTCCTTCGTCGCGCCGAGGAGTTCATCGTTGAGGATCGGCTGCTCGACCTGCGTCAGCTCGATGAGGTGGACCTCGTCGGCGTCGAGTTTCTTGCACAGTTTGGCGGACCCACCCTTGATACCGTCTCGAAGGATAACTGACGCAACTTGGTCGCCAATCTGACAGTAACGATCGAGACCGGCGAACTCTGTCTCCGTTCCGCGGGTTTCACGGCTGTCCTCGTTCACCTCCGTCCGCTGGACGAGATAGTGGAGGTCGTCGCGGTAGCCCTCGCCAAGGAATTCCTCAATGCCGAAGTCGTCGCCGTTCTCGAAGTAGGCGTCGAAGGCCTCGCTCGTGTTCCCGTCCGTTTCGACACCGTACGCCTCGCGGACGTACTTGTTCGTGTCGTGGAGCGCGAGCGCTGCCGTGAGCACCGAGAGTTCCTCTTCGAGTTCCATGATGTCGCGGCCGCCGTCGACGGCGTTGTACACGAAGGTGTTCACTCCGACCGTCATCGCGTTGATGATGTGGGCCGCGAGTGACGTCGTCTCCTCCGGATCCGTCTTCGCGTCGTACTCGCCCGCGTGCTTGAGGACGTTTCCGACGAGCGGCGTGTCTACGATATACTTGTGTGCATAACGGGCCGCTGAGGCGGGTGTGTCGTGGGTCATTTCAGCTTCTCCTTGGTCGATAGACGTGAATCCAGTGTATGATCCTGCTCCGCTCGTATCGTGCGCGAGCTGGATTGACCATTGGTCCATAAAGACTGTAGCACTGGATCCACATATAGTTTAGGTGAGTGGAAGTGCACAACCTGCAGTTGCCTATCATAACTCCCATATGGGTGTGCCCCATCATTTCCCATCAGGGCCCAAGACGGGATTGAAATAGTGGCAGTGCCGATCCTGTTACCTAAAAACCCATTCTGGACCCTCATTCTTTTACCTCCACAGCAACCGTTCCACAGCCGCGCGAGACAAACGCGCCGATGCCGGCGTACTCGCTGAAGAGCGCGAGCGCCGTCACCGCGGTCCGGATGGCTTCGCTCGCGTCCTTGAACTTGTACGTGCAGTCGGCGGTGAACCCCTGGCGGAGGATCGGACCGCCGTCCTCGCCGCGGTTGACGAGGATACTGTCCGTCTCGTAGGTATCCGCGTCGGGTTTCTCGATGAGGTTCGTCCCGAAGTCTTCGCGGGTCATCGCGATCTCGAACTCGTCCGCCCGCTCGTCCGGTATCGTCGCGTTCCACTTGCGCAATATAGAGGCGAACACATGTTGCCTCGCTGGAAACATGTTTGTTATATCGCTATTCTCCTTGACGCACGTCAGCGTCTCGAAGCGAACTTCGATCTCGAAGGTGTCGTGGCGCCGGGCGACGATCTCTGAGGCTTCGGTGAGGAGGTCCTCGTGGGTCGTATTCGTACTCGCGAAGTCGCGCACGTGGAAGTCGCCGTCCGCGAGTTCGATGGTGTCGCCCTCGAAGACAAAGGCGTTCGCGAGCGCTTGGAAGACCTCTTGGTCGCGAGGGTCGGCGATGCCCAACCTGAGGTCGTACGTCTCATCGCGGATTACGCGTTTATGGTGGTCACGTTGGCTCCCGTCGAACGTCCCGAGGAGGCCGCTGTTCGTCAGGCTCCCGATCGAGGAGTCATGGACCCGCATACTGACGTCCTCGTCGACGCCGTCGAGCGCCGAGAGGACTGCGCCGTAGATCTGGTAGCCGTTCGCAGTCGGCACCGGGAACGAGCCCTCCGGCTCGAGCGTTAAGTCGACCCGACGCATGGCACCTCATGACGGGAGGCGATTGTATGTCGATTCACGACAATATCTGGATCGGTCACCCCCTTGAATCTTTTTGCGATTCTGAAAACGTATTCAGTTATGCGGGATCGTAACCGTACGATTACACGATCACGAAACCAAACCGTTTAGTCGCACTCGGTTGCAACCGGACGTATGCGCACGTACGTCTCTACGATCGGGCACTACAGCCCGCGGGTGATGCGCCCGATACTTGATAACGGCCTCGACGCCGACGACGTCATCGTTCTCCTCCGACCACACGGCGACACGAGCGATAGGGCAAAGAGCGCGATTCAGGACGTCGACCAGACTGTCAACGAACTCGGTCCAGGATCGGACATCGTCGTCGAGGAGGTCAGCTACGAGGCATTCGAAGCCGCTGTTCTAGAATGCATCGACGTCCTCGAAGCTGCTAAGGGAACGGTGGTACTCAACTTCGACGGGGGTCCGCGAGAGATCTTCCTCCCGCTAACCGTCGCCGCGATCGCCCGGCCGGACGTCGTGGACCTCGCACTCCAGTTCAGGGACATCGACGAGGAGATCGAAGAGATCGGCCTCCCGAACCTGATGAGTCGCCCGTCCGACGCGACCCTCGACACGCTCCGGTATCTCGTCTCTATCGACGAGAGTACGACACTTCCTAGAATTTCCGACGAGACAGGGAAATCGAGGAGTACTGTCGGTCGACACCTCGACGCGCTCGAATCCGATGGCGCCATCGAGACGTGGATGGAGGGCAAAACCCGCCACGTCGCACCGACACTTGCTGGCCGACTCCGCGCGTGAGTGCTAATCTTCGTCGACCCTTTTCAAAGCCGTGTATAGGTGGGGTCCATGAATGACTCCCACGCTCTCGCGTCTCCAGAGAAAACTATAGGTGCTCTCCCCGAGAAAACACCCCCTGTCGCGATGCGGTAGAAACCCACACCGGGATTGAAACGTCGTTGCCTCGCTCTCGTTTGTCGGCTGGTCGTTGTGTCGCGATGCGGTAGAAACCCACACCGGGATTGAAACTTGATGGGACGCTCGTTTCCCAGTTCCCGTTCTCGGTCGTCGCGATGCGGTAGAAACCCACACCGGGATTGAAACTTCAACGGCAGTTTCCTCAAACCCACGCTGCTCACGTCGCGATGCGGTAGAAACCCACACCGGGATTGAAACAAGCGCGCACAATGCTACTGGTCGAATAATTCCAGTTGTCGCGATGCGGTAGAAACCCACACCGGGATTGAAACTTCTGGAGTTGTATCTCGTGTTCGGGGCCACGCACGTCGCGATGCGGTAGAAACCCACACCGGGATTGAAACTCGCCGGGGACGGCGTAAAAGTCACCAGACATGGTCAGGTCGCGATGCGGTAGAAACCCACACCGGGATTGAAACTCCCGGTCGACTCCGTCAAGGTCGATCGCCCGGTCGGTCGCGATGCGGTAGAAACCCACACCGGGATTGAAACAGCGGAAGTGAGCGACCGCCCGACTCCGACCGACGGGTCGCGATGCGGTAGAAACCCACACCGGGATTGAAACCTGTACCTCGGCTTCGCCGACGCCGACAAACCGTCCGTCGCGATGCGGTAGAAACCCACACCGGGATTGAAACGAATGGGTTAGTCGTCGCGCGGGTCTTCGACCAGCTCGTGTCGCGATGCGGTAGAAACCCACACCGGGATTGAAACTTCCACATCCGCTTCGAACAGAACGGTGAACAGGATAGTCGCGATGCGGTAGAAACCCACACCGGGATTGAAACACGAGTGATGTCCCACGCGACCGAACTGCTCGCGCTGTCGCGATGCGGTAGAAACCCACACCGGGATTGAAACACGACGACGACCCGCGGGTTCTTACCGTCGGAAAACCGTCGCAAGGCGGTAGAAACCCACATCGGGATTGAAACATCGACCTGGAGGACGAGCTAGACGGCAACCTCGATCGTCGCAAGGCGGTAGAAACCCACACCGGGACTGAAACTTGCGGCTCTATAGCAGCATGCTTCATCTTCGGTTTAAAGGCTGGCTCTCACGCCAATTCCTCTACAGACACGCAAACCAACAGCAGGAGCGTCGTTAGACAGCCAGTTCGTCCAGCGCCTCTCGGTGAGTTCGGACGGTTACCGGTGAGACGTTCGCCACCTCTGCGTCGTCTGACTGTGTGAGCAACCGGCCCTGTTCGCACCCTCTTCTGGGGGAGAAAAACTGCTACCGGCGGCTAGCCGTTAACCAACATCGGTTGCTACCGTATGGGGTCATGTTGGTTAATCAGGCTGGTTCCCTGTGAGGGTTGCTACGTTGTCGGCTCAGCACGGATACCTCACAGATCTCAGTTCAGTACGGGTGGTAGCTCGGCGCTATCGAGAGTGGTCATTATTCGATATGCTGTCGTCTCGTTGGAGTCTTTCATCTGGTTCACCTCTGGGGGTACGTTCGATTCCCCCGCACCCCTTTGGGGGCGAACAACTATCCCCGGCTGTTACCCTCCGGCGTTAATGGGTGGTTCTACTCTCGAGAACAGCAACGATATCGGAGAGATCGAATAGGCGGAGATCATCACGCTCGTCTGCAGCTTCCTCGACGGAGCGTTTGAACCCAGAGCGGCTGAACAAGGCGAATTCATACGTCGGCTCGCCACCTCCGGTTGGTGTCCAATCGATTTGCTCCACGTCGTCTTCGAGGTCCGCGAGCACGTCATAGCCGAGGGGAGTGTTGGTGAATTTCGCTTCGCCAGCGATCAGCGTTGACTCGTCAGTTGGTGCGACGACATCTACTTCTTGGCCCTTGTACCACCACTGGCTTGGCATCTGTGTGAGCTGGTAGTCTGCATAGAGCGTCGGCACCGCCTGGTGACAGAGCGATTCGAACGTTTCACTGACGAAGTCGGGCAATTCCGGTTCGATGAGATCCGTGTAGGCGTTCTCGCCGTAGAGTTCGTACTGTCCCCCGCGGCCGTAGAGATACCGGAAGTAAAACCGGAATACGGGATCTCGAATCTGGTACCGCGTCCGCTTGCTACGCGCCGGATCGGCGAGTGCCGGATGATGTTTCTCGATGATCTGGAGGGTGTCTAGCCGGTCGAAGTAGTACGACGTGTTGGTGCTCTCGATGCCGGCTCCCTGAGCGATCTCGTTTCGACTGCGGTTCCCGCTGGCTATCGACTCCAGAACCGAAAAATACGTGTTCACCTCGTTGAGCTCCATCTGGAGGACGGTTTCGGGCTCGTCGTGGAGTGGGCCATCTGGGTCACACAGCAGCCGCGTGATGTTTGCTCCGAGGCTCTGTGATGGATCGAGAGGGCTGAGATATCGGGGTGTGCCGCCGAAGACGCCATAGACGAACACCCGTTCTTCGGGATCGTACGTCGGCACGAACTCTTGGATGGAGCGAAACGGCAGCTGGGTGAGTTCGAGGCGGCCATTCGGTGTCTGGGATACCCGGCCGTAGAGTGGCGCACCGCCATCGAGGACGTGGGTATGAATCATGCCGATTGCAGAGCCTGTGAGTACGAGTGTTGCCTGACTCTCGCCGACAGCTGTATCCCACAGGTGTTGGATGACCGAGGGAAGCCCCTCGTTCGATTCGATGAGGTACGGGAATTCGTCGATGACGATGACGGCGTCTCTGTCGGTGAGGTACGTTAAGAGCGGTTCCCACTCTTCTTTGACGGCCGTGATGTCTGGATAGGTCGTCGCTGCGGCCTCGACGAACCGCCTGAGCTGTGTCGTCGCTGTTCCTTGGACTGCCTGATAGTACACGGCATCGTCGCGGTCGGCAATCGATCGGCGGACGAGTCCGCTCTTGCCGATCTGGCGGCGGCCATAGATGATTGCGAGTTCTGCAGTGTCACTCTCATAGAGGGTCTGCAACCGATCGAGTTCCTCGATACGATCGACGAACTGGTCCATACCTCCAGGTCGTGCGGGAGATACATATGTGCTCCGAAGTTAGGAACCAGACTATAATAGTCTGAACTATAATATTCTACTCCCTAATACGACGGATCTCTAATTCGATCCTTCATCTACTAAGGCTCCGACAGACATCCCCGAATGTTCCGTCAGTCGTCCTGTGAGCGGATTTCGCTGGCCCGCTTTCAAGCGGGTGGAGGATCTGGATGCACTGCTGATTCGCGTTCTCGTAGTCGACGCAGGCTCGGAGCGTCTCCATGTCGTGAATCGTCGCAATACCAGCGTTGATGAGTCGGGTGTTTGGTGGTTTCGAGGGAGCAGACTGAATGTCTGCCTGCGGAATAGCGATCTTCTTACCGGGAACGGTCAGAACAATCCGATGATAAATCCGAGGCCCATAATGATGAGTACGGCCGCAGAGAACGCCGGCAGGTACGGGGTGTACCGTTCGAGTTTCTCTTCGTAATGCTGATAGCCGGTGATCAACAGCATCGTCAGCCCGACGATGCCGATGATGACGGTGATTGCGTAGGCGCTCATCAGTTCGAGACAGTAGTTCGACCCGGTACACAGCGCGATGATCTCGAACTCTTCCTCGTGGGCGAACCCAAGTACGAACGCGAACCATGCGATGCCGAAGAGCCCACGTTCCGCAGCCTGATTTACGTCGTCGTGTGAATGGGAGTGACCTCCTACGAACGGAATCACGCCCTTCACTCGGGTGAGAAGGCCACTTTCTCCGTGGGTATGCGAATGATCGTGCTCGTGCGAGTGATCGTGATCGTGGTCGTGGTTATGTTCGTGGTCCTCTCCGTGGGTGCCGTGTGAGTGACCGTGGACGTATTCGCGGATTCCGAGCGCGATCAGCAACACGCCAGCGACGAGACTAACCGGCCCGCCAATGAAGATCGTCGTCAAGAACAGATCGATTGGGATCGGTTCGTTGACCTGTGTGAGATTGAAGTATCCCTTCGCGTAGAAAAACACCGCCACCATCGCTATACTACTGATGAGGTGGCCCAGGCCGAGAATGAAACTCGCCGCAAACCCGTAGACCCACTTGTTCGTCTGATCGAGAGCATACGATGCGGCCACGGGCCAGCCGTGGCCCGGCTCGATTCCGTGGACTGCACCGAGGAGAACTGCCCCGATCAGGAGCCCGAGCGCTTCACCGTGTAACATCGTAGGAGATACTCGACTAACGAGGTGCATAACGGTTGTTAATACCGTACCCGGGGATTCGTCATACGGGACGGGGGACTATTGTGGACTGGCGGCGAGGTAGAACGTATGCGAACGAGTTTCAACATTCCTGACGAGGTCGTCGCAGAGTTCGATCGCGTCTGGCAGGACGAGGGACTCGAGAATCGCTCCCGAGCCGTTCGAGAGGCGATGCTCGAATATATCGAGGCCCACTCTCGGCTCGAGAACACGTCTGGCGAGATCGTCGCACTCGTCGGATTCGATTATCGACACCACAACGTTATCCAGGAACTCCACGCCGTCCAACACGACTACCAGGACGTGATTCTCAATACGAGCCACACGCACCAAGGGGAGTGGTGTCTCGAGTCGCTCTTCTGTCGCGGGTCAGCTGAGCGGGTTCGTGACCTCACCTACCGACTCCGGGACTTCGACGGCGTTCGGCGTGTGAAGGTGATGGTCATTCGAGACGAAACGGCGTAGCAGCCGGCACACGCTTCTCACGACTGTATCGCTACGTCCGCTTGCCTGGCAATACCGCTGACTCGCCGCTCGGGATACGCAACTCCTGGCGCTTCCCGACCCGCTCGCCGAGCGTCTGCTTGAAGTACCGGAGAGTCGTCGACTGGGTGAACACACCCTTGTCGACCATATCGCCAACCGTCCTTCAGCGCCCGGAACTGCCTTCTCACGAACGCGGGACAGTTCCTGCGACTGGTTACAGCGACATCGACAGCAGACCCATTAGAGGTTGCAAAGAACCGCCAAGCTGAGCAGGCTGCCGACTAACTGACCCTCTTCACGATAGACGGTGCTCCGGTTAGCCGATTGTGAGTAATTAAACGGTATCTTGCGCCCAGAAACCGGTGTCCGCGAAAAAGCATCCTTCCTGACGTGAGCAGAAGGGGAAATCTCAATCTGCAGTTTGCGCATCAGTAGGTGGTGATACTTCTGGGAGGTTTGGGAACGACAGATCGACGCGCCGGAGCAATTGCGCGTTAATCGCGACGATCACCGTACTTAGCGACATCAGGAGTGCACCCACTGCAGGCGACAGTAGAACCCCGATCGGCGCAAGGACGCCGGCTGCCAGCGGGATGGCGAAGACGTTGTAGCCAGCGGCCCAAACGATGTTCTCCTGCATTTTCCGGTAACTCGCCTTGCTCAGTTTAACGAGGCGGACGACGTCCATGGGGTTGTTCTGGACGAGAATGACGTCTGCGGACTGGACGGCGACGTCGGTCCCGCTCCCGATGGCGATGCCGACGTCCGCCCGAGTCAGCGCCGGCGCGTCGTTGACGCCGTCGCCGACCATCGCGACGAGTTTTCCCTGATTCTGGAGTTCCTGAACCTTCTCGTCCTTATCCTCGGGCAGTACCTCGGCGAACACCGTGTCGATGCCCAACTCGTCGGCCACCGCGTCGGCCACGTCCTGGGAATCGCCAGTTAGCATCGCCACTTCGATGCCGAGTTCGTGGAGCGCGTCGACGACCCGGTAACTCTCTTCGCGGATCACGTCCGCCATAGCGAACGCGGCGATCAGTTCACCCTCACGAACCAGGTACACGACCGTCTGTGCGTTCTCACCGGCCTCTTTGGCAAAGGTCTGGATCGTAGCCGGAACGTCGCTGTCGAGATGATTCAGGAGGTTCGGACCGCCGACGTATATCTCGTCATCGTCTATCATCGCCCGGACGCCCCGCCCTTTCATCGCCTCGAAGTCATCAGCATCGGGCGCGTCGATCCCCCACTCGTCGGCCGCCTGCCGGATCGCCCGCGCGATCATGTGCTCGGAGTCACTTTCGACGGCGGCGGCCAGCGCCAGGGCCTCGTCCTCGTCGACACCGTCAACGGTCACCGTCCCGACCACGCCGTGTTCGCCTTCGGTGAGCGTCCCGGTCTTGTCGAAGATGATCGCGTCAAGATTACGTGCCTCCTCCATGGCGATCCGGTCTCGGACGAGCATGCCGTTCCGGGCCGCAAGCGACGTGTTGATCGCAACGACAAGCGGGATCGCAAGCCCGAGTGCGTGGGGGCACGCTATAACCAGAACGGTCACGACGCGCTCGATTACCTCTGCATCGAACGAGACTGCGACAGTCCATGCAACAGCGGTCACGGCTGCGGCCGCCACGGCGACGTAGAACAGCCAGCCCGCGGCGCGGTCGGCGAGGACCTGCGTCTTCGACTTACTCTCCTGGGCCTCTTCGACTAGGCGCATGATGCCTGCCAGCGTCGTCTCGTCACCTGTGGCACCGATCCGAACACGAAGACTTCCGTCGCCGTTGACCGTACCGCCGATGACCTCGTCGCCGGGATCTTTTGTGACAGGTCTGGACTCGCCGGTGATCATCGACTCGTCCACGTCGGAGTCACCTTCCTCGATGACGCCGTCAGCCGGGACACTTCCGCCGGGCCGAACGAGGACGAGATCGCCCTCCGACAGTTCGCTCACCGGTACCTCCTCGGCATCCCCACTTTCAGTGATCCGCTCCGCCGTGTCGGGCATGAGCTTCGCCAACTCGTCGAGTGCGCTCGACGCTCGGCGCACGGAGCGCATTTCGATCCAGTGTCCCAGCAGCATGATGTCGATCAGCGTCACCAACTCCCAGAAGAAGGCAGACGTCGTCGGGAAGACGACGCTCACGAGGCTGTAGACGAATGCGACCGTGATCGCCATCGAGATGAGCGTCATCATTCCTGGCGAGCGATCCTCTAGTTCTGGACGAGCCATCCGGAGGAACGGCACGCCCCCGTAGGCGAAGACAATCACAGCGAAGACGGGGTTTATCCACTCGCTGCCCGGGAACGCCGGCACCGTAAATCCAAGCCACCCCTGAAGGGTTTCGCTGTACAGAAGGACCGGGATTGAGAGAAGCGTCGAGACGAAGAAACGCCGACGGAACATCTGCTCGTGTCCCTCGTGCATCCCGCCGTGGCCGTCGTGACCGTCTCCGTGACCCATCTCGTGCTCGGTTCGTTCGTGGATCTCCTCTTCGGCTTTTTCGGCGTCCTCCCCTTCCTCCTCGAGTATTCCCTGTTCGACCCGGTCGTCGGCTATCTCATTCGGTTCGTCACTCGCGCCGGGGTCGGAGTGATCGTGATGGGTGTGGTCGACGTCGTCTGAGTGTTCGTGGTCGTCCATAGCTCATCGGTGTCTCTGGGAGTATGCGTCGGATCGTGATGGATGTAGGGGACAGGGAATCAGGTGTGACGTGTAACTACAGTGCTTCAGGCGTATGCCGTGTATCCAGCGTCTTCGACGGCTTGAACGAGTGCTGTGGTGTCGGCATCACCATCGACGCTCACCTGTTCGGCCTCTCGATCGGCAGTCGCGTCGGTCACGCCGCTCCTCTCGAAGCGCTTCTTCGACTGTCTGCTCTCATTCCGAGACGGCGCTGACAATCGCTGCGGAACCACTTCTCGGACAACTGGGCTTTGCGCTCATTGCTGTCGCGGCAGTTTTTTCGACCACGCTTCACTCGGACCGCGGCGGTCGATCTTTGGGGACTGGGCAGGCTTTCATCCCATCAGTACACTCTGCCGAATCTACTCAAGGCTAATAGATCTAAATATATTAATTGCTATTCCTATTATACCAATTACAGATATCCACATAATTAGATCGATTCCGAGTATATCTGGAGATGGGCTATCTATAATCACCATAGATATCGCCATTACTAATAATGAAATAGCTGTGATCAAATTCCCATAAATATGACGGCGTTCCACATTTCTACTATCTTGAATTGTGCTATAAAATATCTTCTGTTCTGTAGGATCGCTAGACGGCGACGCTACGATCTCGTTATCTTCGTAGAAACCGAAGAGACAGATTGTTCTAATATCTGAATTCCGCCTCTTCACCCGTAATTCGGCGACGAAGGCTAAAATCATTGTCGAGAACCCAGACGAACCCGCCGACCCCGAAGGGGGTGGCGGGTCCGCCGAATGGGTGATGCTAGCCCTCCAAGCCATCCGTATCGAACTGGGGAAGTCCTACCATCAGACGATTGATCTCCTAAGCGAGATGCCCGGCATTCTTGAAGAACTCGGTCTCACACGACTTCCCCATTACATGGTGTTGCGTGATTGGTTCGAGAAAATCCCGATGGAGATCTACCGAGCGATTCTCGGCGCATCAGCCTTCACGCCACTACGCTCAGCGAGCGCACTACCGCGTTCGGTCGCTGAAAGCCACCGTCCTCGTGGACGGGAAAACGCTGTACATCTTCGATGTTCGCTGCACGACCACAAAGAAACACGGCGCCAAGATTGGTCCGCAGGTCGCTCGGCACAACACCGAGAACCCTGCTCCTGCTGAGGCGACGAAAAACCACGCCAGACTGAGAATGTCAGAGAGTCGTTCATGCACCCTCGTTTTGCGTCGTGTGGCGAATAGGCTGAACGCTCAGTACAGAACAGCAACTCAACACTCCTGACTCGATTGTCAGCCGGAACACATTCCGGAGTTAAGCCAAACATCAACTTTCAATGCTTTTCTCCACCCGTTCCTTCACAATGGGGAACTTGTCATTGAGTTCCTGATAGATGTCTTCCTCTCCGATATATGGTTCAGATTTATCGATGAAATATTCCATTTTTTCGATCAGGTTCTTTTGTAGTTCTTCCGAGTCTCCCAAACCGTAGTAATCACTGTTATCTAGGATATCCGCAGCTTTTACAGCCACCCCACTTCTTCCCAGTTCAAAGCATCTTTCATAGATATCGTAGTGTTTTTCGAGATAGTCGTCAATATTCTCGTCGAAACTAGTGGCTTCCACGATATTTGCAACGTCTTTTCCGAACTGCGAACGAATCTCATCAGAAGTCGCATCTGTATCCTCTAATAGGTCATGGAGAAAGCCAGAAATGACGATGTGCTTTTCGTAATCTCTGTCGTAAAGATCCATTCCTACTCTTGTACTGTGGAGTATCACCGGTTTCGGATTATCTCCCGAAGATTCGAACGAATGCACTAGATATTGAATAGCTCGTTCGATCTCTTCATCTTCTGTTGGATCTCTCATTGTTATATTTAGAGAACGGATCGCTATAAATTCATTTTGACTCGACCTGCCTGAAATACCTTTGCTGAGCGACCCGACAACCTCGGGTTCACTCTTTGTCCTCGTGAGATTCGCACATATACTGAACAGATGAGCCAGTCAAAACGAGTCGAAATTTATGTCCTGGCAAATCGTTCTCTGGCACCTTCTAGACTGCTTACTTGTCTTCCTCCTCGGGTTGGATTTGGCGGGTATTCTCGGCGAGCACATGGATGTCTGTTCGAAGTGTCTCCATGTCTTCCCGGGCGTCTTCGAGCGTCTTCGCTTTCACCTTGGCCTTGATCTGATCTTCATCTCGTGTCCCGGTTCCGCGTTTGAACTTCACGGTCAGCGAGACACCGACGTCAGTATGCTTGACGAACTCCGTTGATGACGGCTGCTTGTGTTCGGACATGTATGGCTCTCGGTGATTGTTACTCAGATGGACGGTTCAACCGCTTTCTCGGCCGTTTCATGAAGGGCGGCGTCGATGTCACAGCCGGTGAGTCGCCAGCGCCGATCGGGACCCGTGCAGTCCAGTTGACTCACGATCTCATTCTTGAACTCGGTGTACTGAGCTAGAGCCCGACGGCAACGCCCACACTCTTGAGCAATCGGCTTCGGAACGCGCTCATCACTCACACCTCTCTCGTTAGTCTGTCGCCAGGAGCTGTTCTGCACGATTCGTACGCATTCATGGTCTGTGGCGTGATATTGTGCATGGTTAGATAGTGCAGGTTCGCGGGTCACCGGTTTGCCCGAGGAAGTATGCGAGCAGGACGATACCGCCGAGACGGAGGAGGTTCCCCTCGAAAGGAAGCATCGCCATTGCACTGACGAAGCCGAGCGCGCCGAGGACGCCCGCGCCACAGCTCGCACAGCCCGCGGCGAGCAGGCCGGGGATGATGCCGACGATTGTGGACGCACTCTGACGGCGGGCACGTCGAACGAGTGTGACGGTACTGACCAGTGCAACGCCGGTCAGGAGCGCGTACGCGGTGACGAGTCCGAGGCCGAGCCACCCCGTACTCAGGTACGTCTCTCGGGTGAGCGTCGCGACGGCGAACCCGAGATCGGTGACGTCTCTCGACAGCACCTGCATCGAGAACTGCGGGAACGTGCTCAACACCAGGACGACGTAGGTGAGACTTGTGGCTATTCCAGCCATCAGCAGTCGACGATTCGACGTGAGCGGGTACGCGAGTGCGTCGCGGAGGTCACGGCTCCACGCACGCACGTCGGATAGTCGATCGTTCATCGTTGTCCCCGGTTTCGTGGGTCGGTCACGCTTCACGCACCTGGTCGAGTGCGTCCGCGAAGTTCTCGTACGGGTGGGCGCCGACCAACTTCCCGGCCGCACCGCTCTCTCGGTTGTAGATGACGAATCCGGGCGTCCCCTGGATACCGGCTGAGAGTGCGACATCGACGTCGGCGTCGAGGTTCCTCCGAATTGCCTCACCCCGGGACGCCCTGCACTCCTCGACGCTATTCAGGTTGACCCCTGACGTCTGTTCGGTGATCTCCCGGAACGTCTCCTCGTCGGCCCAGTCGTTGCCGCCGGCTACCTGTGCATCGAAGGCGGCGCCGTTCCAGTTCCAGAACGCCATCGGGTCGGACTCGGCGACCTGCGCCCAGACGCAGCGCCCCCACACAGCCGCTGGTTCGGAGTACTCGCCGATGTTAGGATAGCCAAGCATCACGAGCCTAGCGTCCCCGGTGT
Source organism: Halostella pelagica (assembly GCA_005954745.1). Lineage (GTDB taxonomy): Archaea > Halobacteriota > Halobacteria > Halobacteriales > Natronoarchaeaceae > Halostella > Halostella pelagica. The sequence goes on along the minus strand of CP040680.1, from coordinate 196,529 downwards.
CGAGGTAGTTACGTCCGACCTCCGGGAGCGTTTTCGTCTCGAACTCCTTACAGAACGGACAGAGATAGTCCGTCCAGTAGTAGATGTCGAGGGGCGCGTCGCGCTCGCCAACGATCGGCCGGCCGGTGAGGTCGACGCCGTTGCCGAAGTCAGTTGTCTTATCGCTCGTGTAGAACGACGCGGGCCGGTAGTCATCCTCGGAGCCACCTGAATCGGTCGCCAGATAGGCGACGCCGCCGCCGAACGCGAGTGTCACGCTACCGGCAAGGAGTGCTCGCCGTGTTACGCTCTTGTCCTCCTCATCCATTGGTATACAATAGTACCCGTAGTCGTCTGAAGGATGTTTTGGTCATCACTCGACGTGTCCCTTCTCGGCTCAGCCGTCGCGGGACGGCGCCGTCACCTGCGGGTCATCCCTCGCGTTCGCCCTGAGTTCGGGGTGGGTCTCTCGCATCCAGACGAGCGTGTTGGTGCCCGAGACGAACATCGCCGCGGCCACGACGTAGAACGCGGCGGTCGTCGAGATGAGGTCGGCGGTCACGCCGATGAGGATGGCGCCGAAGCCGTAGCCGGCGTCGACGACTTCTCGCTGAATCGGTGGCCGGACGTCGACTACCAGCAGCTCGCGAGCCGGTCGACGTACTCGAGCTACGGCCGCGTCGGTCACTCGCCGGCGCGGTACAACGTGCCCGGCCGAGCGATCATCGACGAGTCGAACACATTCTTCTACGGAGAGACGAACCTCGACGGCGTCCTCGACCTCGTGTCGCGCTCGAAAAAGCCGGTCCAGGAGTTCGCGTGGGCGTCGATCGGGAACGTCCTCACGGCGATCCAGATCTGCGAGGCCCACGACCGCGGCGTCCTCGTCCCGTGGAACTTCTGGCGCCACGAGTTCTACCAGCCGATGGGGACGCTCCACGACGCCGACCGTGGCGGCTTCATCTTCGCGCCCGAGGTCGGCCTCCACGAGAACTTCCACGAACTCGACTTCTCCTCGTTGTATCCGAATATCATCTGTACGCGGAATGTCTCACCCGACGTCATCCGGTGTGACTGCCACAGCGACCGCGAGGACGTTCCTGGGCTCGGATACTCGATCTGCGACGACTGCGGCTACCTCGTCGACATCCTACAGCCGATCATCGACGCTCGCGATGAGATCAAGGCGGCTATCCGTCGCGAGAAGGAACGGGACGATCCCGACGAAGACAGACTCGCGGAACTCGAGGGGCGGTCGGGAGCGCTGAAGTGGATTCTCGTCGCCTGCTTCGGCTATCAAGGGTTCAGCAACGCGAAGTTTGGCCGCATCGAGTGCCACGAGGCAATCAACGTGTTCGCTCGCGAGATTCTGTTGACGGCGAAGCAGCGGCCGGAAGCTGACGGCTGGCGCGTCGTCCACGGGATCGTCGACTCCATCTGGGTGACCCCAGATCCAGACGTTGCCGACGGCAAACGAGAATCACTGGAGTCGTTGGTCACTGCAATCACTGACACCGTCGAGATACGTCTCGAATATGAAACCGAGTACGAGTGGGTAGCGTTCGTGCCCCAGCACGAGAGCGACGCCGGCGCGTTGACGAAATATTTCGGGAAGATTGCGGGCGAGGATGAGTTCAAGATACGCAGCATCGAAGCCCGACAACGGTCCACGCCCGAGTTCATCAAAGACATCCAGCACGACTGTCTCGAGATTATCGGACGAACACACTCTCCGGATGGGGTCATCAATCGGTTGAAACGGGCGATTTCGGAGCTTCACGCTGGCGACGTTGATCCTGACCGACTTGTCGAACGGAACCGTGTTTCCAAGCCTGTCGAGGCGTACACGCAGTACACCCATAACGTGGCGGCGCTAAAGCGGGCTCGAGACCAGGACCTCGCTGTCCTCCCGGGACAGGACATCGAGTACGAGATCGTCGATGACGAGAAGACCTCGCGAGAATGAGTCGCGTTGGCTCACGAAGAGATCGAGTCGTACGATACCTCGTACTACGAGATGCAACTCGTCAGAGCTGTCGAGAGTTTGCTGGCACCGCTTGGCTGGGATCGGACAGAGATTCGTCGAGAACTCACGGAGACGCAGGTGCGGGAGTTGACGGCGTACACGAACACAGACTCGAGGTAAATAATCGAAAAGACATATTGTGAGCTGGAATCCTCTCTAAAAGACTCATACTCTGAGATTTTGGCATCTTGGCTGGAGGAGTCGGGCATAAGAGGAATAATATTAAAATTCTTCGCTCAGCTTCATTCAAAATGACTCAAGTAAACGTAAAGCCGCTCATGGGGGTTGTTTATACACCCCGTCAAATGGGTATATATGGGACTTGGCGACCTCGTAGACTTCGACCCGTGGGACGAACCGGACAAAGAGGACTGTCGTGCGGTAGATGAGAACCTCTTGACCACATTACTTGTGAGTCAGGTTGATGGCCTTCGTCCTGTAGAGGCATCAGTTGAGTTCACTGACATCCGGCAAACTGCCCGGTGGTACTTAGCGTTCGAAATCAGGGGGTGGGAATCACGACGGCGGAAGTTCGCGCAGAAGAAAGTCGCCGAACAGAGCGGTAAGAAGCTCTCGGCGGTCCAAGGTAAAGTCCGAGATGTATATGCTGCTAAGGCTGGCCGAAAGTCAGCTCAAGAGCTGTTCGAGGAGGATCTCGAGGCCATAGAACAGGCTTACTAGAGCCATCTCAACGCCCAATAGCATAATTATGTCTACAGGTACCACCCGAGGATCTAAGGCAAGAGCTCATCGTGAGGCACAACAGCGAGATCTTCGCGAGTACTTCAGTCGTGGCGAGATGATCGAAATTTATATCCAGACCCCAGCAAGTGAAAACGGTGGAGAAGAAGCCGTCGCAGTCTACTCGCGTAGTCAAGTCCAAGATGCACGCGTGTTCATCGATCCGGGTCTGCACGAGCTTCATCGAGGCTGCTGCATACGGTGCCGGATTCGCTACTGTGCCGACAATTTCCTGAAAGCGCTTGCTGTCTACTGGATTGACTAGTTCAGCTCAACCTCGATAACTCACCTACCGATTCGGCCGCTGAAGAGATACTCGCAGGTTGATGTAGGAATTGACGGCATTCGTGAACACGGAGAACGGTTAACCAACACAACAGTTGTTCGGAGTGGATTTGTTGGTTAACCACGATCCCCACAAGGCCGAACCCCCACACCCCGTGTGCGAGATGAAATCAGGAAGACGACGGGAGGGAGTGGTGAGGAAGAGAGTCCACGAGACACCAGAAATCCACGATATCACGGAGAAGAGAACGCAAGGACAACAATATCGAGATAAGCTATGCTTCGAGGGAACCTTTATATAGCCACTCTGTCAACCAAAGCCGCACTAGAACTGGAGCCGGTCGAAACGAAACAGTACGTTTCGTGATACGACCGGTCCTTTGCCACCTCGAGGTTGGATTTCATCGTCTGTTCTACGGCTTCTCGTGTACTCTCTGGCTGAATCCCGCGTTTCCCGAGTGATTCACTTCTACCTACCCTCTCGTCAAATTCATATCGCACACGGGGTGTGGGGGTGACCTACCGGCGAGATCTCGTCCCACACGAGATTGTCGAAGGAATTTGTTCGGTACTATCCTGATAGAGACTACGTCTGATTTTTCATCTTGCACACGGGGGGTACCTCCAGCTAGCTCCTCTGAACTGCCTCGGCATCGACGGCTGTTCGATGGGCGTTCCGAGATTTCATATCGCACACGGGGTGTCTCCCATCGAATCATCAGTGAATTCATCTCTCACACGGGGCCTCCCTCGAGGTGAGATCGAAATCATCTCGCACACGGGAGGTACTGACTCAACGCCATCACCAAATTCACATCGCACACGGGGTGTGATATATGATATTCTCGTCGTTAATGCCATTGCATTGGGATGTGGATGTCGTGGAGAAACGACGGAAACGTGGGGTGGGTGATCCGAGGCTTCCTTGTACTCCCCTCCAACTATCAACCCGGACCGGGTCACGAAACGACGGAAACGTGGGGGGTGTGATTTCCTCAACCGTGGCTTCATTCTCTCCACCGACATTGAGTTACGTCGGAAACGTAAGAGTGGGCATCTTCACTCTCCGAGTTTTATCAGTCTGCGTCGGTTGGACCCGTTCACACTGCGGGGTGTGGGGTGTCCTCTGCTATGCTGCTAAATGAGCTGTCCCAAACACCCGGCTACGGTCCACCTTCGTCTATTCATCGGGACTGACGGGACCTTTATACTGGGAACGCACCTTCTCTCCTTCTCGCCACTGCCAGTAGTAGCGGTTGTCGTTGATCTCCTTAATCGTCGCCTTCGCCGGAACGCCATCAGGAAGATCCTCTGGTCGCTCTTCGACCTCCTTCTCCTCCTCGTTTTCAGCTAGCCGTGCCCCCCGCTCGCGATGCTCAGCAAGCTCCTCGGCGAATCGAGCGACTTGTCGGAGTACCTCCGGGGATTGCTCATCAAGCTTGGAAGCAATGTCTGCTGGGACTTCTCGAGGTGGGTCTGGTGGAGAATAGGACATGGGGCAGGCTCTGTTAACCAACGTTGTTGGGCGATATCTTAGAATTGTTGGTTAATCCTCTCGTCTACTCAATCGAGAACTCCTCGATAACCCCAACCGTAGCTTTGAGTTTCCGTCGTCGCTCCTCGCGTTCTTCGATCTCTTGCCTCAGCTTACGAATTTCCGATGAAAGCTGTTCAACTACGTCTGACGTTTCCGGGAGACGGCCATCAGGACGAGGGACGTTTCCACTTCGAACTTCGAGATCGGCTCGCCGTAGATGCTTACACCCACCGTGTGGATTCCGCTTCGTGAAATCTGGACACGTACACGTCTTACTCGCGATATCGACCTCGTAGATGTTCCCTGATTCCGATTGTACCTCGTAGATTCCTCCTTTCCGGAGTAACGAGACATCCATCTCTTCGGTTCGCGCTCGCTTTGTGCGGGGCTCGAGTTCCTCCTGAGACGGGTCTTCGCCAATGGTGGGCTGTTGGACAGCTTCAGTAGGTGTCGAAGCTGCAGGAGCTGATGCTACAACTCCACCATCAGGAGAGTACACCCGCTCTTCGAGTTCTGTTTCGTCTTCGTCCTGTGTCTCGACGTCGTCAGTTCGTTCGGTCATGATTTGGCCTGAATCGACGTGACGAGTTCGCGCACGCCGTCGCCCTTCGACGGCGTGAAAAACCGTTTTTCAACGCACCCAGAACTGGACTAGTTTCGACTGTGACTACTGTTCCAGAGGTTGTCTGAATCGTTACTCCTCGAGTGATCCAACGATCTCCTGAGCGGTGGAACTGATTCGACCGAGGCGCTCTTGAATCGCTTCCAGGTCATCGCCTTGCCATGCAGCGAGATAGAATGCAGATCCGCTCGTGTCGAGTCCGAAATACCGACCGACGATGTACGCGACGGCTTCTGCTTCGACCTCGCGCTTCGCCCGTTCGGGCTCATCCTCGATATCGAAGTGGAGCAACGCGTGGGCGTACTCGTGGATCAGCGTGACAGCGAGATCTGCCTGATTCGTTCGGGCTTTCGCTTCGACGACTGGCTGGAGGTCGTGTAGACTCCGGTACTTACAGACCCCCTTTGCGTCGCCATGTTCCCAGTCGTTGGCATCGACGATGCGTACCGTCACACCAAGTTCATCAGCTGCCCCTTTGAGCGCTGACACTAGGCCGTCGGCGTCGCCCATCGCTGCTGTCTCCAGTTCGGGGAGCGGTTCTCCGTCCGTCTGGGAGACGTCGAAGACTGGTGCTGGTTTGAACCCGACGAGGCCTTTCGACCATTCGTCCGTTGGCGTCTCGTCGTACTCACAACCGATGTTCTCGTGGTAGCTAGGCGAATTCTCACACTCGGGACATCGCTTGGAGATAATCGGAGCCCAGATCCAGATGGCCTGTTCACCTTCCTGGACGTGCCGATCGAAGTCGTTCCGCCATGTGTTGTAGCCAGTAACCTTCGTTGCCTCTGGATACTGCAGTTTGATGAGGAGTGTATTTCGGTGCGAATAGTCGTGGAAGCGACTCTGGACGTCCAACCACTCCTGGAACTCCTCACTCGCTTGTGCATCGTCAACGTGGTCGACGAGGTCGTCGATCCACTCTTCGATGGTACTGTGCATTTCGTCGTGTCGTGTATCGGTTTCCTCGAAGGAGACCGACGAGTCACTGGTCGTAGCCATAATTTTCAGCAAACCGAGCTCACGGCGACTGCGTCAGTTCAGATCGCGCCGCACCCCTTGGGGGCGCACAAAAAACTCGCGCTGGCGGTCACCGCAAGGCTGCTTTCTCGTCAGCGAAGCCGACCGCGACGAGATACTCGAGGAACGCGTCGAAGTGATCAACGTCGCTGGGGGTGTCGGTCGCGATGTGTCGCGCCCACTCGATAGCCCATTGGAACGCAGGGTCGGTCCCGCCCTTCCCGTGGATGTACCACCACCGACCCGCTTTTAGAACCACGAGTGGATTCGTCGGTGGCTGTTCGCTCGCGAGCCCACGAGTGATCGTCCGGATCTCCTCGGGAACCTCGCCGGAATCGACCTCCCCTGATTGCGTGTTCGCGACATCGACTGGAATCTCATCAATCGAGACATCGTTCGTACTCTGTTGTTGACTCACAGGAGTTCACCTCAGTGTGAAGGCTCTCCATCGAGCCCTCGCCCTCTCCGGGGGCATGAAAAACCGTTCGTGGTTCATGGCGTCACGCGGGCGGGAGGTACACGCTCTGCTCGCCGGCGAACTCCTCAAGATTGTTCCGATGACGATGCGCGAAGTAGCAACCATAGCTGCAGTAGCCACAGATCTTGCCCGTGTCGTACTCAGCGATGTAGGGGCTGCGCCGGGTCATCCAGACGTTCACCCCACATTCAGTACATGCAGCACCATCGAGATCGGTCGGTGACGGACCATGATACTCGAGTTCGAGTCCATCCTCTTGGGGCGTCGACTCGGGCCAGACACCGTGTGCCTGCCAGAACTCGCGAATCCGGGCAAGGCCATGGCGCACGATCTTTCGAATCGTCATGTGCTCGGCGTCGCGACCGCTGTCGTCCCAGCCGTCCGGCGTCCAGAACTCACCGAACTGCGCCCCGCGATGGACACCGTTCCAGTCGAGGCCGACGATGTCGGCAGGTGGGTCACCCGTCAGCGTCGGTCGGGTGAGCTGGTCGATTACATCGAGCTGCTTGGGTGGACTGCCACCGAGAATATGGACACGACGTCCACGCCAATCGCGTGGCTCAGAAAACTCGTGGGCTAATCGATCAGCGTATCCTCGCGAATAGCCGACGATGAGGTCATCCGGGACAGCGTGAATCGCGGCACGGCACTTTGGGACGATCACGAGGTCGACATCTGGGATGCTCGCCTGAATCTCGCGTGCGGCGGCCACGTACTCGTCGACGTCGTCGATGTCGTAGGCGTCACCGATCACGCCGACCTGCGGTTCGTACTCGAAAAAGCGCTCGACGTACCGATCCAAATCGGGATTGCGAAAGTCGTTGTCCAGCATTCCGACTGGCAACTCCAAGTCCGTGTACTGGTGCTGTTGGTAGGTACAGTCCTCACGAAAGCCGGTAAGAAAACCAAGTCGGAACGCATCAAGCGCGAAGGGGACGCGATGAAGGAACGCTACGTGGTCGGCCTGCCGAGCGGCTGTAATTTCGTCGGCGATGCTGCTGGTCGGACGTGCTGAGAGTGCCATCTCGAATCACCCAGAAGATGCAGGGTTGATCGCCCCGCGCCCGCTCTCGGGGCGAGAAAAACCAGCAGTAGACCCTAATATTAACCAACAACAGCAGCTTTGCCGCTCCTGATGTTGGTTAACTCACCGCTGATATCGTGCCTCAAGTGGTTCGATCTCTCCGGCGTGGACGAGACTCGTCTGTGAGTCTGCCTCTTCGTGAAGAAGATCGACGAGTGCGAACTGCGCGCAGGCTGTGAACGAGCATTCCTCGTCGAGACACCAGACATCGGCGTAGGCAATGTCGGTCTGCTCACCAGGTAGATGGGATTCCCGATGCCAAGGCGAGAGTCGCAGTCGTCAGGTGGGCAGATCGGCTCGATACGCGTGAACGTGGGCGTGTCTTCCATCGAATTCATCAGTAGGGAGAATAATTCGGGATGATATCGCCGGTCAGGACGCTGCTCTCGACAGCATTGCTCTCGCTACCCTCGAGATCGACGATTCGATAGACGGCATCACCGCTCCACTCGCAGTGGTCGCTGGAACACTCCGCGCTTGCGTACGCGCCGTTCTCGTTGTTCATATAAACACTCAGGAGGTCGAGACGCTCGCTGCAGAAGCGGACACTCTGCCGGAACCTGTACATACCGATAGCCCGTCGCGACGGTGATGTCGTCCTGGTCCACCCCGACGCCGTGGTACTCCACGAGTCGGTCTCGGATCGCTGCCCTGAGATCGCCGAGGAGTACATGGTGCATTTCCTCATCGACGGGTAGCACAACGCCGTCGGCGGTTATCGTCAGCCGGTACGCTGTCGTCTGGGTTGTATCGTCCATTTTGGTCACCTCTGGGGGCACGTTCGCTTGCGCCCGCGCCCCTCTCGGGCGCTCAAAAACTATCTCGTGAAGAACCAACAGTGGCCTCTGCTGACCACTCTACCGGATCAGGAGTTTCCCCTACGTACGAATTCTTTTGGAGCTATCGCACGTCCGTTACTACGCCATGAACGTACTCATCGCTGGATCACACGGCGGGGTCGGACAGCATATTACTGAGGTGCTGAGCGAAAGCGATCACACAGCCCAAGCAATGGTGCGCGAGAAGTCACAGGTCTCGGAGATGGAGGCCTTTGGCGTCGAGGTGGTCGTCGCGGATCTCACAGAGGACGTATCCCATGCCGTTGACGTAAGCGACGCGATCATCTTCGCGGCGGGGTCTGGTGGCGAGGATGTCGAAGGCGTCGATCGAGATGGTGCAATCAGGCTAATCGACGAAGCCGAAAAGCAAGGGGTACCGCGCTTTGTCATGCTCAGTGCGATTAACGCCGACAAACCTGAGGAGAGCCCCGACGCACTTCGGCCGTATCTCGAAGCCAAACTGGCGGCTGACGAGCATCTCCAAGAAAGCGATCTAACGTATACGATCGTCCGACCAGGGGAGTTGACCAACGAATCCGCAACCGGGCGGATCGAGGCAGCCCGTCGGGTCGAACGTGGCCAAGTCACCCGCGCCGACGTTGCCCGCACGCTTGTTACCGCACTCGACACCGAGAATACCTACGGGAAGACCTTCGAGATGATCGAAGGCGACGAACCAATTGAGAGCGCGCTCGAAACCGTTTGATCAGATCCGCCCTTATCTGGAGCTGGTGCTATGTCCTCTCTGCACACTTCGTCGACTTCCTCACAGCGAACGACATCGGCGTCTTCCCGGAATTCATCTCGTAGGGACTATTCTATGACACCGTCCGCTACCGAGCAAGTGTACTCCAATTCTCGTTCAGCATTCAGGGCCGTAGACGATTGCTGACCGGCTTTCGTAGCCGCACTCCCGACACTCGAACCACCGTTCTTCCTTCGCGCCGTCGGCACTCTTCTGGCCGACGACAACATCGCCGTTCGGACACTCTGGACAGGGTAGGTCAGGCTGGGGGCGCTTTCGGAGTTCGTCGCGAAACGATTTTGCTTCCTTCGTTGCGAATCCGCGCGACCACACCGGGTAGCCGTCGACGAGAACCGCGGCCCGCCACTTGTGGATGTACGAGTCCGGCGCTCGGGTGCGCGTTGGTCTCTGTATTCCGATACGCTAGCTTCGGGGTACGGCTCTCACGCGTCCAATTTGTGATTCGTGGCATGGGTACTGGTACCTCCGCGTTCGGGAGGCCCGCAGTCGCTTGGTTCCTGTATTGAGTGGTCTCGCGAGTCGATAGCGCGCACCTCACCGACACTTAACCAACACAGCCAGTCAAACGAACTGGTTGTTGGTTACTCCTTGAAGAGACAGCGATCCGCTGCATCATCGCCGGCGAGCGTCTGCTGATCCTCGGCAGTATCGGCGAAGAGGTTAGACTGATCTCCCTCAGATGACCGTTCTACCTCCGGCCGGCCGTCGACGCCGAACTCACTCGCCTCCGGCTGATCGAGGCGCGAGTCCCGGTCACGGTGATCTACGTCCACACCGAAGTCCTCGAGCGAGGTTTCGACGCTCGTCTCGGTCACTTCGAGCTGGCCATCCTCGCCCAACGCGGTCTGCTGTTGAATATCTATTTCTGGTCGGTCGCTCATATGAATCGAGCCTCCACCCATTGGAGGCTCCGAAAAACTGCCCTACGAATGTCGTCTCAATCCTCCTCAGCGCGGATTTCGTTGGCCCGGTGTTCGAGTCGCCAAAGAATCTGGACTCGCTTCTGATTTGCGTTCTCGTAGGCAACGCAAGCCCGTAGTGTCTCCATGTCGTGGATCGTCACGATACCGGCGTTGAGAAGTCCTGTATTTGGTGGCTCAAGCCGCTGCTCTGGTGATAGGCCACCCGATACCGTGGATTGCTCTGACGAGTTACTCACTGAATATCGCCTCCGCTCCTACTGAGGCGACGAAAAGACAGTGCCGACGTTACTCTTCTTCTTCCTCGGGTTGGATCTGGCGGGCGTCTTCGGCGAGGTCGTGGATGTACTCTCGAAGCGTCTCCATGTCCTCTCGGGCATCCTCGAGCGTCTTGCCCTTCGCCTTCGCGACGATCTTGTCTTGGTCACGGGTGCCGGTTCCGCGAGTGAGCTTCACCGTGAGTGAGACACCGACGTCGCTGCGTTCGACGTACTCGATTGGCGACGATGGTTCATTGTTTGCTGTCGATTCGACGTCCGTATGAGACGGCTGTTTGTGTTCCGACATGTGTGGCTCTCGGTGATCGGTGTTCAGATAGACGGTGCGACCGCTTCGTCGGCCGTTTCTCGAAGGACTGATTCGATGGCGTTGCCGGTGAGTCGCCAGCGACCGTCGGGATCCGTGCAGTCCAGCTGGCTCACGACCTCGTTTTTGAACTCGGTGTAGTGCGCCAGTGCGACGTCTTCATCATCCGTGTAGTCCAGTAGGAGCGCGAGTGCGAGCTGCGCTGGACCACTTCCACTGTATCCCCATTCGAAGCCCGAAGGACTGTGATTCGCCAGTTCGAGACTCCGCTCTGGCGTGAGCTGTTCTTGGTCCGATTGGTTCTCGACGATGGCGCGGCCTCGATGACGGTAACCGACGTAGATGACGTCGGGATCAGCCGAGGTCCGTGACTGTACGTGCGAGCATGGGTCGCTGATTCCACTCATAGGTTGGTTCGCGGGAGGCACGTTCGATCACCCCGCACCCCTCTCGGGGGTTCAAAAACAGAACGGGGCTGCGTTCGGCAACGTATTTGACAGTTCCAACGTACTGTCCAGGTATATCGGGATGGCTGTACTGGAGGATCTCTCAGGGTTCGAGTTCGAGGACGTGATAGAGGACGTCTTCCGCAATCTCGGCTACGAGAACGTTCGTCAGGCCGACCGAACTGCCGACGAGGGCCGCGACGTCCTTATGGAGGAGGTCGTCGACGGCACGCGGCGCGCGATCATCGTCGAGTGCAAGCACACGGGGACGGTCGGGCGGCCGGTCGTCCAGAAACTCCACTCGGCGATCGCGACGTTCGACTTCGACGGCCCCAAACGCGGAATGGTCGTCACAACCGGCCGGTTTACGAACCCTGCCCAGGAGTACGCCGACCGCCTCCAACAGAACGACGACCCCCATCCAATCGAACTGCTCGACGGCGAGGACCTCCGGGAGATCGCCGACGAGATCGGCCTCGACCTCTACAACGGGCGCATCGAGATTCTCTGTGACGAGACGCTACGTCCCTACGACCCGGCGGTCGACGTCGACGCGCCCGTCGAGGATGCGTTCCGCGACATCGAGAACATCGAGGCCGCCGACCTCCCGACACCGTATTCGGCGGTGACGTTCCGTCCGGTGGTCGCGGTCACCGCGGACACGAACACTGTCTTCGAGACGTCCGTTGGCGTCATCCACCGGATCAACGACCGCACACAGTTCGTCGTCCGCGCCGAGCGTGGGCATCCGAAGGTGGCCGACGACGATGTCGCGACGCTGGTCACCGAGAACTTCCACGCGACGGTTCCCCTCGATACCGGGCAGTTTACCGAGGTATTCGACGACGTCGAGGAGCGCCGATTCGGAGAGACCCAAACGGAGTACAAGGAGTGGGCTGTTGACCGCCTTCAGGACTACCACACGACGACGGTGACCTACACCGGCGACAACAACGTCACCTACAACAAGACGTGTGAGCCGAATCTCTCGGACATCTCAGTGCAATCGATTGAGCCGGTGTATCTCCCTGAGGTTCGGCAGACGACAGCGGTACAGGAGTATTCGTATCCGTACGAATACTATGCTGCTGGCCCTTCACGGGTCACGCTGGAGGACGGTATCCACCGGTGCGTCCACTGCGAGACGAGTGGCGTCGACGAGACCTACACCTACTGTCCGAACTGCGGGGCGATCGCCTGCGACAGCCACATTAAGACCGAACGACTCGAAGGGAAACCGGTCTGTACGGGCTGTGCGGTTACCGAACGGTTCGCGCTGAAGAGGAAGTACTTATACGACGATGCGAACCTCGAGGCGTTCCGCGAGGAATACGCCGAGATGCCGCTACACGAGAAGGCGATGGAGAACAAGTGGCTGGCCGGGGGGAGCGTGGTCGCGACGATTCTGCTCGTCGTCGGATTCCTCGTCATCGGCGGCATCATCTGAGCGGGTTAGGTGTTCACGCCGGCTCAGCGACCATCTCTTCGAGCGCGTGCTCAAGCGGGCCGTTGAACTGCCAGCTAGCCCGTTCGAAGGCCTCGTCGGTCGGCCCATCCCAGCGCGGGAACGCAGAGTGACCACTCACCTTGACGGTCCACTCGGTCGGCTCGTCGAACGGGTTCTCCGTCGGAAGCTCGACGACGTAGAGGTACTCCTCGTCGCCGTGGATACCGTCAGCTGGATCCTCGTCGCTGTGACCCAGCAGGAACAGCGACTGGTCCAGATGCTCCATATTGGATGGCTCGAGGAGATCCGCTGGCTGAGCCGCATCGATCGTTCGCTCCGGGTCGCCATCCAGATAGAGTCCGACCGTCGAGAGCTTGTCGAGGAACACGAACGTCGCGGCCGTGTAGCCCGGTCCGCGCTCGGTACGGGTCGCATCGAGAAGCTCTTTCAGCTGGGTGAGGTCCCGGAGGACGCTTGCCGGGTACCCATCTGAATGCCGGTACACCTGCGCGGCGCGGTCGGCGCTGCCATCTGTCTCACCGGTCTGTTCGACTCGTTGGACGAATCGGAGTTGACTCCGTGTCGACATCGATACTACATCGTAGAACGATTCTCGCCGCTGTGTTGCCGAACACAGGTGATGTCTGTCGGTCACTGGGAAGGTACGTGCCGTGGGAACTTCTTTGTGATTGTTCACCGTAGCGGCCGGTAGTGACATGTACGATTCGATTCTGCTCCCGGTTGACGGCAGCGAACACGCAGCCAAAATCGTCCATCATGTGGCCGAGCTCGCGCAGTGGACTGAGGCGACGATCGAAGTGCTGTTCGTCGCCGATACAACTCGAGACAGCGTCACTGCTGTCAATGGGAACGTCGTTGACGCACTGGAACGGGAGGGAGAGACGATCGTCGCGGACGTTGCAGAGACACTCGAATCCCTCGATGTGGAGCACGGTACCGACGTCGTTCAGGGCAGCCCAGCACCAACAATTGTCGATTACGCCGAGCGATACGACCACGACCTAATCGTCTTGCCCACCCACGGCCGGACCGGCATCTCACGCTATCTCCTCGGAAGCGTCACGGAGAAAGTGGTGCGCTTGTCCGATGTCCCCGTTCTGACCGCTCGAATGCAATCTGATGAGCAGCTAGCATTCCCGTACGAGAATATTCTTATCCCGACCGATGGGAGTCCTGCTTCGACTGCTGCCGCCAAGCATGGGCTGACACTTGCAGCGACACTCGACGCCACTGTCCACATTCTTTCTGTCGTGGATGATACATCGCTGGGCCCTGACGTGCGCTCTGTGCTTTCAGATGACGAACTCGAGCGACCTGCAGTAGAGGCTGTCGAGGAGGTGGCCACGGAAGCCGATGAACACGATCTGGCATACGTCCAAACGTACGTCGAACATGGGTCGCCTGCGGAAGTGATCCGTGAACATATTGAAACGAATGAGGTCCATGCCGTCGTGATGGGGGCTAGTGGCCGCCGTGGCGTCAATCGAGTTCTTCTCGGGAGTGTCGCGGAAAAGACGGTCCGATCAGCACCTGTGCCGGTTATCACCGTCCACGATCGGTCGTAGCCGGTTGCGTTGGTCTTCACTCGATCTCGAGACTATCTGAGCCCCCCTCAGCACTCTTACTGTTCTCATCCCATTCGAGTTCGAATTCGATGCTTAGCTCACCGGGGCCATCGGCCGGCCCTTCCCGTTCGGCTTTGACTTCGAATGCCGGACGCTCCGGGGGGTCCATCGTGACGGACTCTTCCCCCGCCCTCAGGGTGATTGAATCTCCTTGCTCGAGCGTTTCGGCGACGTTCCGGAGGTACGACGCGATTTCGTCTCGGTTCTGGGTACTCTCGGATTTGAACAGGACGTCTTCAGGCATACACTCCCACTTATACCCCCTACTCCGATAAGTGGTCCTCTCAATCTCACAACGAAAATTTTCTCGTTACGCTAGGTGGGGGACCTCCTTAGGCTCCTTGACGTCGTCGAACTCTCCGCGCTCGACCGGCTCCCAGTCCTCTCCAGGTGCTGGACTCCACCAGTCGACTTTGTAGGCCCCCGGTGCGCCGAGGACTTTCACCCGTGCCGAGCCGTCAGGTAGGTCGCGACGGAGCTTCTCGTCGACGTGAAGGTTCCACGTCGAGTCGGTGTCGAAGCACGCGAGCACAGCCTCCTCGTAGCCACGGTTTTCTCGTGACTCTCGGAGGACGACCTGCGTGTTACAGTTCTTGCACAACACTCCCTCGAAGAGAATGTGGGTGAACACTTCTTGCCCGCAGACGGGACACCAGAGGAACTCGAACAGTGCCTCGTTGTGTCGGTCGAGTACTTCGAGACTCATTGTTGGGCTGACCCGGTTCGACCGGGTCACTCTCTCCGCCCGGCCGAAAAACACCCTGCGTGTGTATGTTCTCAGCGTTCAGAGCCGTAGACGATGCGCGAGGGGGCTTCGTACCCACAGTCCGGGCAGTCGTACCAGCGCTGTACCTTCGCTCCATCAGATGTCTTCTCACCGACGAGGACGTCGTCGTTCGGACACTCCGGACAGTTCAGTTCGGGCGCTGGCCGATCTCGAAGCGTATCCCGGAGCGTTGTCGCCTCTTTCGTCTCGAAGCCTCGCGACCAGATTGGGTAGCCGTCGACGAAAATCACCCCGCGCCACTTGTACCGGTATGAGTCCGGAGCCCGGTGTAGAACGGCTCGCGATCCAGTCTCGGTGTTTCGATACGCGAGTGTTGGTGTACGACTTTCCCGGGACCAGTTGGTGATTCGTGACATCGTCAGTCAGAAGTGAACGTCTGCGGGAACGATCCAGAGCGTCTGGCTGTCTTCCTCTTCCTCGAGGACACGATCGAGCTGATCGCGGTGGCGAATCCCCATCGCGTGCTGGTCGTACATCGGTACTGATGGCCCTTCGTAGGCGCCGACCTGATGGAACGCGTGTCGGGCGAGGTTCTCACCACGCATAAGCTCCTCATCGCTGAGCTCGTTGAGCGCCTCCTTCACGCGGTCGAGATTCCGCTGGAACTCTTCCTTTGTGGCGTTCCAGGCTCGATCGAGCAGTTCACCGCCCTCCTCTGAATTGATGGGTGCTGCCGTCGGTAGGTCTCCCCAGCGCGCCTTCCCGGCGACCGTCGTATCCTCTTCGTCGAAGGTGCAGTAGTAGTCAAACACGGCGCAGCCGTGGGGGTTCCCCCCGACGAGACGGTCGAAGACTGCTTTCCCTTCGACCAGGACGTCGTGCTGTGTCGGCTTCCTCGGAGCTCGGCTGGGGGATAGCCCAACAGATCTTCGATAGCTGGATTCACAAATCGGACGAGACCATCCGGATCGATGATGATGATGGCGTCTGCGGAGTGCTCGGCAATCGCTCGCAGTTGCGCTCGCGTCTCCTCGGCCTCCTGTTCGATCCGGTGTCGTTCGACCGCATTAACGACCCGATTAGCGAGAATCTCGTATTGGCCTGTTCCCGATTCCTTCTGGAGGTAATCGGTAACGCCGGCCGAGATAGCTTCGCTAGCCACCTCCTCACTCCCCTTCCCCGTATACAGGATGAATGGAAGTTCCGGATTATCGGTCCGAACGATTTCGAGAAAGCGGATCCCGTTCTTGCCTGGCATGTCATAATAAGAGATAATGCAGTCAAACTCGGACCGTGTGAGTTTCTCAATACCGTTCTCTGCCCTCGGTGCAGTTTCGATCTCAAACCGATCGTCCTCGCGTTTGAGGAAATCGGCTGCTAAATCGGCAAACCCCGGCTCATCATCGACGTGCAAAACTCGTATGGGTGCTGTCAATTGGGTCATATTCCAAGGGGTACACTCCAGGGCATTAAGAGTGTGAGCACGTGACGAGGGACCGTATGCTCACGAGTTGGAAAGGTCACTCAAAAACGAGGAGAAAACTCAGGAAATCAGTATCCACCCAAGCACTATGTTACCGAAACGGGCGTGTGAAGTACATCCCCTTAATACCGCACATTCACCAGTCCTCAGTCGGAGGCATTGTACCGTGCGGTAATCGCTCGCAACCGACTGTTATAGCTGAGATTGCCATCAAGCCCTATCGAGTCGAGTCAAAGAGGCTGCTGTCTCCCAACTTTGTCTGTCAGGGAACGTGGACGCGGACGACGTGGCCACCACAGCCGCACTGTTCGATATACTCCCACCCAACGTCCTCATCTCCAAACCGCTCATCAAGTGCATCGTAGAGGAACCCCTCGGGATGGCCGTGTGCCTTGTGCGTGACGAGATTCACGTGGTGACCGCTGGTCGTGTGTTCGACTGCCTCAATCCCGTGTCGCTCGAGTAGCGATCGGTCGTCTTCGTACTGTGGTTTCTCGAGGTTGGCTGACCAGGAGTTATCGTGGTTTCGGTCGGTGACAGGTTCGGTCTCACCGTGTGCATGGTCGTGGTCGTCGCCGTGTTCGTGAGAGTGACTTCCCATCTACTTATCTTGGTCTGCTATTCGTATAAACGGTTTGGTGGTGTCTCCTCAATTGGAGCGGGGGTCATCTGGGGTATTTCAGTACAGAGTACGCACTAAACATATGGACGACCACAAACCCGATGCGGATCGGGGGGACGCGAGACACGGTGAGTTCCCGGACCTCTATGAGAAAATTAAATTATTACCGGTCACGGTTGAAGCGGTTTCGTTCGAGGGAAAGCATATCGAGACGGAAGACAGGACATTCGAGCGAACCATCATTCGTATTCGCGGGGAAGGCGTAACCGGATACGGGGAAGACGTCACCCGGTCCATAGAGGCTCACGAGCGTCTTCGCGAGGACGAACTGCATCTTCCGACCGGTGACTGGACGATTGGAACGTTTTCGGACGCTCTCGATGCCAGTTCGGGTCTTTCGGCACGGACTCTGTCCAGAGAGACTCCCGAATATTTGCGCTGGGCGATTGAGAGTGCAGTTCTAGATCTGGCACTCAAACAGTCAGAGCGTACGCTGGCATCGGTACTTGACCGTACGTACGAGCCGATGGCATTCGTAGTCAGTTTGCAGCTCGGAGATCCACCCCACATCCGCCCCGTGAACCGGCTCCTCAACGCGAATTCAAATATTGAGTTCAAGATCGATGTCCCCGACACACCTAGCGACGGGTTACTCTCGGCACTATCGGATACTGGCGCGGTTCGAATTCTGGACCTGAAAGCACAGTACGATTCGGACGTTGGGGCTCCCGCCGATCCGGACCTCTACCGGCGGTTGTTCGAGACGTTCCCGAATGCACTCATCGAAGACCCGGCCGTCACGGATACGACACAACACGTGCTCGAAGAATATTCTGACCGAGTTTCCTGGGACGCTCCGATAACGTGCGTCGAACGCATCCAGAACCTCCCGTGGGAACCAACTGCTCTGAACATCAAACCGTGTCGATCTGGCACAATCGAATCCCTCTGTCGCATTCTCGAATATGGCTTGCAACATGAGGTCGAACTCTATGGAGGCGGAATGTTCGAACTCGACGCTGGCCGAGCCCACTCACAGGCAATCGCCTCCCTGTTTTATCCGGACAGGCCAAGCGACCTCGCACCACCAGCGTATCACACGTACCGAGCCGACAAATCCTATCCCTCAAGTCCGTTGGAGCCACCAGCCAAACCGACCGGAATCGGGTGGTATTCCAGGTGAGTCCGATTATCCTACTCCTCGAGAGATTCGGTTCCAGAGCCGGTTTTAAGACGCAAGTAATCTCAGAGACGACGCTCCATTACGGACTTTACAAACTCTCGAGACCAGAAATACATCGCGATTATTGACCAAGACGATGTCACCGGCGAGGTGAGTAACATCGGCGTCAAATACGATCCGGTGAATCCATCAGGTTACGAGGGGTTCCACCAGTTGGAAATTCAGATTTTAACAGCGCTGCAAGGGCCGACGAGACTAATCGGTACCCTTCAGACCTGCTTATATTCGCGTCTGAAGCCACGGAACTCCGTGCGGTGAGCCTCTTCGTCGCTCAGAATCGTGACTGCAAGATCTTCAGTAACTGGATCGTCGGCGTCAGTCGCGGCTGTAATGAGGTCGCGATACATCTGGATGGCTCTGTTGAAATCCTCGGAGAGTTACACGTTCGCCCGGTAGTCTGACCGGATGCAGGCCCTCCCAAAGTCGCAGTTACTTCGGTTCGTTGAGCAGGCGTATCACTTGTCACGGCGAGCTGTTGCTCGCAACTCCTCGAAGTTCTCGAAACGGCGATACACACGCCATCAACACATTGTCCTGCTCTGCCTCAAGGTGCGGAAGAATACGACGTACCGGACGCTTCTTGACGAGCTTATCGAGATGCCCCGGATTCGGAGTGCCATCGGTCTGACGGAACTCCCCTCTCCATCAACGTTGTGTAAAGCGTTCAACCGACTCGACATGGCGGTTTGGCGTGTCCTGCTCAACCTCTCGGCCACGCTCCTCCCAACAGACGGTGTCGTTGGGATTGATGCCTCCGGTTTTGACCGTAGTCACGCCTCGAAGCACTACACGAAGCGAGCGAAGCTGACGATTCAGCAGTTGAAAGTCACGCTTCTCGTAGACACAAGGTCGAACGCGATTCTCGACGTACACGTAACGACGACACGAAAACACGACTCGAAGATCGCGCCGTCGCTCATTAGGCGGAATATCAGTAGTGTAGCGGTTCTCCTTGGCGACAAAGGATATGATGATCAGAAGATTCGCGCGTTATCCCGTGAGGCTGGTGTTCGTCCGCTCATCAAGCACCGCGAGTTCTCGTCTCTTCACAAAGCGTGGAATGCTCGGTTGGATGCCGATCTCTACGGTCAGCGTAGTCAAAACGAGACGGTAAACTCTCGCCTCAAACGCAAGTACGGTGCATTCGTCCGCTCACGCCACTGGTGGAAGCAGTTCCGTGAACTCGTAGTCGGCTGTCTCACTCACAACATCGACAAGACACTCTGAACGTTAGATATAGATGAGTTATCTACCACTCGTTATTCCGGACTCGCAAAATTCGAGTGCTGACTTACTTTCCGGTGAACGACTGTACGCCGAAGTAAAGGCCGGTTAACGCGACCGCAGTGAAGTACACGAACACTAAGCTGAGTGGGTCAAGTTCTCCACGACTGGTGAGCCACAAGACCACAAGTACAGTGAATATGACACCAGCTTCTTTACCTAACGTGAGTTCCCGAACTGGAAGTGACTGGAGGGCCATACGGTGATGGATGTCCTGACATTTGATAAAACTTTCAACTACATTCGCACACCTACCTAACGGCTATTCCATCGGGACAAATGTTGGAACGATAGGATTTCAACAGAGCCATCTGGATGGCATCCTCTTCGGCATGCAAGACACCGTCAATGACCGACACGACGTCGGTGCTGTCCTCCGGAGGCTGAAGACTCTCCTGCCGAACTTCGAAATCGGCGGATGCGGGTGGGCGCTCGTCGAGTTGTTTGAGGCGGTTGCCCAACACTTGAGCGTGATTCAATTCCTCCTGAACGTCTGCCTCAAGGCTCTGTTTTACCTCCTCCGCGCTGACTCCGTCGAGGACGATGGATTTCGTCACTATACGCCCGCTAGAGGAGCTCGGTAACTCTCTCATCTGTCATACATCGAATATACGGTCCATATCCGTTTATAGCTGTGGATGGTGCATGTTTTCTAAATAATTGAGGGCTAGATCACCAAACGAGACCCGCCAATCGCCAATCGAGGGTATGCTGACTACGTTCCGTCGAATCTGGACATTCTCTCCTTCGGTAAGTCACTCAGGAACTTGTGGATGTCAACACGAACGACCAGATGTTGCCTTTAGTGCCGAAGCGTTTTGCTTATACGAATGAACGTGGAGTCCGACTTCGAGTGGGTCAGTCACCTATGGAGTCCCCGTCAACGCATTAAGTATTATATTATTGATAATGATCGAAACGTAACCGTAACCTGTGCTGCTTAGTTCAGAGAGTTTTGACAGCGGAACTAGTTGTGACAAATGGAAGCCATGATTGCCGCAGGGCTGGCCGGGGTGGTCTGGTAATTACTGATGAGCTAGACTATCCCCCACCCCCACGATTACAAGTCCTTATGATGTATGTGGTTTTCCATGCAAATCACGAGACGAACCATCGCAAAGGCCCTGATCACGGTCTTCGTGTTTAATCTGATCGTGATGGGCGGGGGAGCGATTTATTCCGCGCAGGAGGTCCCCCCAATTCCCCAAGAGGTTGTCGGTCCCGATGGCGAAACCGTCGCCACGCAGTCGGAAGTCCAAGCTGGGAAGATCGCGTTCCAGAAAAATAGTCTGATGAACCACGGGTCGATTCTCGGCAACGGCGCGTACTACGGCGTCGACTACACCGCCGATACACTCGACCTGAAAGTTGAGCATATGCGGGACTTCTACGCTCAGGAACGGTATGATACGCCGTATTCGGACCTAGAGTCGGCCGATCAGGGGAGTGTCGATCGACTCGTCCAAGACGATCTCGACGAACAGTTCGAGGAGGGTGCGGAGACGGTCGAGTACTCTGCCGCGGAGGTATACGCCCACGAACAGATCCGCGAGGAGTACGTCCAACGATACCACGAGGGTGCCCTTGAGCGGGGCGTCGCCGCCGACTTCATCGGCTCCGAAGAGGAAGCCCGTCAGTTCGCCGATTTCGCCCTCTGGACCGCGTGGATCTCTCACACCGATCGACCGGGAGGCGATACGAGCTTCACGAACGAATGGCCCTATAACCCCGCAGCGGGTAACACACCGACTG
Organism: Halostella pelagica; assembly: GCA_005954745.1. GTDB lineage: Archaea > Halobacteriota > Halobacteria > Halobacteriales > Natronoarchaeaceae > Halostella > Halostella pelagica. The sequence goes on along the minus strand of CP040680.1, from coordinate 175,000 downwards.
GCGCGACGATGATCTGGAGCGTCATCAGTATGGTGCTCCTCGTTGGTGCCGTCGGCATCGGCGTCTTTCTCTACAAGTCCGTTGAACTCCCGGAACCGAAGGTCAAAGGTATCGAGATCCCGCCGCCAGACGAAATCAATCTGACACCCAGCCAACGAGCAGCCACCCGATTCATCCCACTCGCAGGTTTATTATTCACCTTACAGGTCTTCTTAGGCGGGCTTCTCGCACACTACTACATCGAACGCCACGCGTTCTTCGGAATCGAGGAGGTGTTCGGCATCCACATCGTCGAGGTATTCCCGTTCGCGCTCGCCAAGACGTTCCACCTCGACCTCGGCATCCTCTGGATTGCGGCCCTGTGGCTCGGTGCGGGTCTATTCCTCCCACCTCTCCTCACCAACCACGAACCTGACCGGCAACGGACCTTCATTCACGTCCTACTTGGAGCACTTATTGTCGTTGCAGTCGGGGGCCTCGCCGGTGTCTGGCTCGGATCCCAAGGCTACATTGACGGCGAACTCTGGTGGATCATCGGCAACGAAGGGCTCGAATATCTCGAAGTCGGTCGGCTCTGGCAAGTCGGTCTGCTCGTCGGATTCGTGTTATGGACCGGCCTTGTGTACCGCGGGTTCAAACCGATGCTCGAACGTGAATCTCGCTTCGGACTCGCGCATATGATCATCTACGCTGGCGGATCCATCGGCCTCCTCTTCACTGCAGGGATGTTCTACACGCCGGAGACGAACATCGTGATGACGGAGTTCTGGCGGTGGTGGGTCGTCCACATGTGGGTTGAGGGCGCCTTCGAATTCTTCATCGTCGCTGTCATCGGACTCACGCTCGTCTCGATGGGGCTCCTCAGGAAGCGCTCGGCAGAGAAAGCCGTCGCGTTCCAAGCCCTGTTCGTGATGGGATCGGGTGTCATCGGCGCGTCGCATCACTACTGGTGGATCGGACAACCCGACATGTGGCTCCCGTTGGGGACGATCTTCTCGACGCTGGAGCTCATACCCCTCATCCTCATCCTGTTCGAGGCGATGGGCCAGTATCGAGCGCTCGCGACCAGCGACGAGACGTTCCCGTACACGCTCCCGTTTATGTTCATCATCGCGAGTGGCTTCTGGAACTTCGTGGGCGCCGGCGTGCTTGGGTTCTTCATCAACCTCCCGATCGTCAACTACTACGAACACGGCACGTATCTCACCGTCGGACACGCCCACGCCGCGATGTTCGGCGCGTTCGGCCTCCTCGCACTCGGGATGGCCACGTACATGCTCCGCATTTCGACGGTGCCGTCCAAGTGGACGGAAGGCCGCCTTCGGTGGGCATTCTGGCTCTGGAATATCGGCCTGGCCGTCATGGTGTTCGTCTCGGTACTCCCGGTCGGGTTCCTTCAGCTCGAGACGGCGTTCACGCAGACCTACGGTGCCGCTCGGAGTCTCGCCTTCTACAACAGCGATATCATCCAACTCCTGTTCTGGGCGCGTCTCCCGGGTGATACTCTCATCATCATCGGGACACTCGTGTTCGCCTACGATATGGTGAAAAAGCGGTTCACGCTCCGGGATGTCTCGGACCCCGCGGAGACCCTGGGGGAGGAAACTATTCCCAACCGGGTGATGGCAGAAGACGACGACTGACGGCCGTCCGCAGCGTCAATTCCAGGACGCTAATCTTCGATCCGGAATCCTAGCTCCGTTGCCCGAGGTAGTGGCTATCGCCACTGCTGAGCCGCTTTCTTTGCTTACGATTGCCGGTGAGCGCGGACGAACGCTCGTCGCAGAACGGTCAACAGGCCCGACCAACGAGGAACTCCAGGATCTTGTCGACCAGGGCCAGCTGCGTCGCGTCGAGGCCGGCGAGACGACGCGCTACCAGCCGGACTACACGCGACTGCTCTTCGAGGAGATCCGGACGCTCATCAAGGAAAACACGCGCGAGGAGTTGCGCAATGAATTGGCTGCGATCACCGAGGAGATCGAGGAGTGGCAGGCCACCTACAACGTCGAGACGTGGGAGGACCTCGAACAGTCGCTTGCCGACGGCGACCTCACAAGTGACGAGCTTCGTGACCGCCGTGACGTAATTTCGCGGTGGGAGGAGAATCTACAAGCCCGCCGGCTCATCAAGCACGCGCTGGCACTCTACTCGGATGTCGAAGCCGCTCGCGAACAGATGACTGACTACAGCAGTTCCCGGCGGCGGTAGAGCCGATTGCTGGAATACCGATATCGCTCCACTGGCCGGCGTACCTGGTAGAACCCCAGCTCAGAGATGGTCCTACTCAGTCGCGAGTTCGTCGTAGATTTCCTCGTGCTCGTCAAGGTCTTGGTGGCCGAGGAACCGGATGAGATATTGCCGTGCCTCCTCGGGGGACATCTCATCGGGAATCTCGGGTTGCTCGCTTTCAGCGGCCATCCTTACTCCTCCCTATGGGGGTCGTCGTCATAATCGTTCGGTTCGTGGGATTCCTGATCGACCGTGTCGTGGTCCGCCGGTAGCTGGTCTGTGCCTTCAATTCGTGTTAGCCACAGGTTGATAGTCGCTTCGTACTCCGGGGCAAGCGGCTCTGTGTGCGCTCGCAGATACTCGATCACGTCGTCTTCATCGACACTGCCCTCATCTGTCGCGAGCGCCTTCAGAATCTCTTTGACCTCCCGATCGTAGTCAAAGCGGCGGCCATTCAGCGCGTAGAAAATTCGGGTCGACATGAGCGCCGTTCGCTTGTTGCCATCGACGAATGGATGATTCGCCGCAATGAGCCGCAACAGCTGAAATGCCTTCTCGTGGAGCGACTCGGGAACCTGACCGAAATGGCCTTCCTGAATATGTTCAACGGTGTATTCAATATCGCCTGGCGAGGCGACACCAGCGGTTGTCTCCGCATTTTACTCCACGATCAACTCATGGATGTCACGGATATCAGCAGCCGATAGATAGCTGATCGACTCCGACTCCCCGTCCATTGTTGATATTTTCCGATACAACTCTTAACTACCTACTGCTTTGTGCACGTATCTCTCGTGACGCTGAAGTGGCACAATCTGCTCGCTGTACGTTGTCGAACTGCTGCAGAACGTCGCAGTGATTTCGAATCGTCGTTGTCGAAACGTTCGCCACGTCCGCGGCCTCCGATTGCGTCAGCCAGCGCCCCTCCTCGCGACCAGCCTTGTAGAGGCAGGCCGCAGCGAACCCAGCCGGATGGACGCCCGTCGTGACGCCGCGCTTCTCGGCCTGCTCTGCGAGCGTCCGGGCTCGCTGTCGGACCTCGTCCGGACACTCGAGGTCCGAGGCAAGTCGCGGCACGAACATGCTGGGGGAGACGGGCTCGGCAGGGAGGCCCAGCTCTTCGTTCAGCGTTTTGTACGCGTTCGTGACCCCTGACTCCGTGACGCGGGCCATCTCGCTGACCTCGCCTACCAACCGCGATAGGCCGTTACACCGGCAGGCCCCGTAGACGCTGGCCGCGGCGATGGCTTCGATGGATCTTCCTCGGAGCAGATCCTCATTCTGGGCGCTCCGGAAGAGCTGACACGCCTGGTCACGGACCGAATCGGAGAGTTCGAGAGCACTCGCCAACCGGCGCACTTCGCCTAGCCCGTGGGCGAGATTCCGTTCCGCTTTCGACCGCCAGCGACCACGTGTCTGCTCACGTCGCATCCGCGCGAGTCGCCGTCGCTTCTCTCCCGAGAGTTGGTTCCCCTTCGCATCGGTGCCGCGACCGATTTCCGTTGACAGGCCGCGATCGTGGCGGGCGGCAGTGAGTGGGGCGCCCGTTCGTTCGCACTCCTCGTCGTCGTACGCCCGCCATTCCGGCCCGTGATCGATACGCTGTTCGTCGATGACTAGGCCACAGTCCTCGCAGACCGTTTCGACCGCGTTCGTGGTGACCCGTCCGTCGCACTCGGGACACTGGTTCGCACTCGATTCCGTTCGGACGTCTTCGTCGACTCCGCTCTCGTAGATGTCTCTGGTTGCCATGGTATCGTACCGTATTAGCGGGAAACTCATCCTCGAGACGAGCCCCTCACCCGTTATGGGGCTAACAAACTCTGCGTTTTCGAAGATCGGCACCATCCAACTGGACCTCTTGTCTGTTGAGGAGAATTAGCCGCACGAATGCTTGGCCGTCTCATACCGTTCAGGTCCCCATAGCTAGGTCGAACTGAGAACAGTGGGCGCGACCTGATATAAGTCTCATCAATAATGGACGGTCAGCCGAGATTGGAAGTCTTAATAATACAGTCGCAGTATATTATTAGTAATTAGCTAAAAATTTCGTATATTTCTCAGTCAGTTTAATAATCACGGCGTAACGAGTTCCCGATAGCATGAGTGATTACGAGTCCGGCCACGTCCACGACGGTTCGCACGACGAGCATAGCCACGGACATGGTGGCTTGTCCACGAGCAGTCGGAAGCTAGCCGCCGTCTCCGTCATCAACCTCCTCGGATTCCTCGCCGAACTCGCCGGCGGTCTGCTCTTCGGATCGGTCGCGCTGCTCAGTGACGCCTTCCACATGCTGTTTGATGCGCTCGCCTACGTGATGGCGTTCGCCGCCGCGCACGTGGCCGACCACTACGGCGACGGCGACGAGTGGTCGTATGGCCTTCACCGAATGGAACCCTTTGCGGCCTTTCTCAACGGCGTCCTGCTGTTGCCGATGGTTGGATTCATCCTTTGGGAGTCCTACCAGCGGTTCCTCAACCCCATCGAGATTGGAACGGGACCGACGTTGGTGATTGCGTTCGGTGGGCTACTCGTCAATATCGGCTCAGTGTATGTCCTGCAGGGCGGTGAGATGAGTCTCAACGAGCGCGGGGCGTTCTACCACCTGCTCGGCGACGCCGGCGGCTCGGTGGCAGTCATCGTCTCGACGGTCGCCATCGAGGTGACCGGCATCCGAATCGTCGATCCCATCACGGCTGCTCTCATTGCAGTCGTGGTGACGTGGTCGGCCCTGAAGGTGCTGCGCGGGAGCGGAGCCATCTTCTTCCACCGGACGCCGTTCGACACCGACGAAATCCGAACGCATCTCCTCGGTGTTGAGGGCGTCGAGGCTGTCGACGACCTGCACGCCTGGCAGATCTGCAGCCAGATTACCGTGGTCACCACGCACGTCGAAACCGCCGTGGACACGATGGCGGAGGCCGAGGACGTGACACAGCGCGTCCACGAGGAACTCGCCCACCATGGCGTCGATCACGCCACCGTTGAACTCTATCCCAGCTACGGCGACCGCGACACACACCTGAATAATCACGCCCACTAATTATGACTGATAATTCTCCCACCGATTTCACGACTACAGAACGGACAGCTTCCCCTATGTTCGAGATTCTTGAGGCGACCCGCGACGACGTGGTCGCAGTTCGGATGGGGCGTGGCACGCCCGCCGGGTATCGGGAGTTCTACGATATCCTCGTGGAGAAGAACGACGAGTACGGGACGGTACACGTCTACGAAGAGACGACGGGGTGGACGCTGGCGACGTATCTCTCGCACCTGCACGGCATCGTCCCCGACCTGCGAACCGGGCCGAAATTCGACATCGGCCGGTATGCCGCGGTCGGTGATTCCCGCTGGGCGAAACTGCTCTACCACCAGTGGCGGGCCATCGCCCCCGGCTGGCCGGTTGCTCCGGACGAGATGCGCTACTACGAACTGCAGGAACGCCGCCAAGCCCTTGACTGGGTGATGGCGGGCAATGCTAACCCTGATGAGAAACCATTCAATAGCTGAACAATAATGGACGCCGACATAGCGATTCACGACGCATACGTTCTCACGGTCGATGACCGAAATCGGCTCTATGAACGGGGTACGGTACTCATGGGGGATGGCCGCATCACCGAGGTGCGAGCCTCCCGGGACGATGATGCGGACATCGATGCGACCCGCGTCATCGACGGCGAGGGCACGCTCGTGATGCCGGGGCTGGTCAACGCCCACACCCACCTCGAGCTGACGCCGCTGATGTATTCACCTGGAAGGGCCGTTATCGACGACGATTTACGCCACACAAGTTGGCCACACTGGTTCTCCCGAAGAGAAGTTCGGTGACTCGGTGAGAGATCTCATCTCTTTTCTTCTATATTGAGGAGTTGTGACCACAGTTCCGACCTGTTTCATTACCCTACGGTTCACAGACTGAGTTACGCACGAATGCAGGATTTCATTGTGGATGAGGACTCGCGGCCTCGATCTATCGGGTTTGACGCCACCGACCGACAGGATCTCGTGGTGACTGTCGGTGTTCTTCTCAATCGGACGCAGGAAGCCACACTTCTCGATGACCTCTATCAGACGATATACGATGACGGTTATCGCCCGTTCCGGACGAAAAGCCGTGACCTTTCCCTCCCATCTGAGAGGGTTCAGGAGCTTCTTCTGCGGTGTAACGGGGAGGTCGGTATTTGCGTTCATCAGGACGATGTCAAGCTGCCATTTGCTGAGGCAGTCCACTCCGCGATCCTCCTTGACGAATTGAGTGTGACAACCGACGATACGATAGCCATCGTTGACGGTGATCAGGGCCGAGCAGACCAGCTGTATCAGACTGCCGTTGCAATTGACGTGGTCCCGCCATCGATCACAAACTGTGCCCAGTCAGAGCTCTACTATCCACACCTCTTGTTGGCGGACCTTGTTGCTGGCGTTGTCGCAGATACAATTGCGGCGGACCCTACAGCTCTCCCTTCATCCTCGGTCGCCGGACCAGTTGAGATGATACTGGAGACGACACAGGAATCTCGGAAAGGTCGATGGGGACGTGGATACTCTGCCGCTGCGCGTGGGGAAGGAGAAGTTCAACGAGCGACATTCGAACAACGTATGCAGATTCCGTCCGAGAACGCGTCAGCTGTTGGTTCCACGGGACATTTGGAAAGACACATGCCCCACCTCCGGAGAGTGATGGCGTTCAACCTGTTGTAGGGCGGCTTGAGGCAATGGGGTGTAGCGATGTCGCTACGTGGCTTGCTGAGCAGTAGTGAAAAGGCACTGATTCCCGCCTCCACCCCCGTTTCCACGCAGGACCTCTCCGAGGACACAATTGTGATGTGATGCGTCCCCGTTCGGACCGCGTCTTACCGGGATGGCAGGAGCGGTGCGACGGGCTTCAAACGCCGGTGCCTGCGGCGCTCCACCTAGTACGTGTGGGGACATCCTATTAGAAGTTGTCCTTCATTTTCTGCGCTTTACAGTACATCAGTCAGTGCTACCGTTTTGTCGTAGTCGACGGCTGGGGATTACTGAGTGAGGAGAGCGAGCAACCCCAGCCCAACGACCACGCCAACGCCAGCACCAGTAGCGGCGGCTCGACGTACTTCGGGGTCCTCATGGATCTCCTCAGCGAGTGCAGTACCGATCCGTTTTCCTACTTCCTTCCCGAATTCTTGGGCAAATTCATCCAGTGGATCGGTCTCTTGATTGCTCTTCTGTACCTGGTTCTTCGTCTGTGCCGTTGGGACGGTGGTAGTCGTGTTGTTCGACGAGCGAGATCGTCCCGACTCTCCACGAGATGGCGACGGACGCCGGCGTCGACGACTTCTCGCTGAGTCGGTGGCCGGACGTCGACTACCAACAGCTGGCGAGTCGGTCGACGTATTCGAGCTACGGTCGCGTTGGCCACTCGCCGGCGCACAATAAACACCGCCGGAATACGCACTCGCTAGGCTTCGTCTCGCTCTAACTCAGTGACCTTCTCGTCGGTAATCGTCAGGTCACTGGATTCGTAGTCGGTCTCGAAACCGACTGCAAACGCCTCTGACTCGTAAGCCGCGTGGTAGGCCCGGTGCCGTTTGAGCGACCCCGTTGCCTTGAAGTGGAAGAACGCCGCTGCCGTGTACGGTTTGCTCGCGGTTTCGATCTGTGCCTCGACCGACGCTTGCAGTGCGATCTGCGGGGTGTCGCTGTCGACTCCGGCAGCGAAAGCTCTGGCCTCGTCGACATTTGTCTTCGAATGCGCGGGCGTCTCGGTCTCCTCAGTGAACAGGACCCCTTTGAAGGTGACCGTGCCGAGAATCGCGTCAGGGCCTAGCTCACAGTCCTTGAACGGGTCGTCGGGTGATTGTTCGGACATGGAATCACGGAGCCCCACAAGGGGGGTCAGTCCTACAGTTCCCGATAAACTGTTGTGTGGTGTAGCGGCCCTTTGAGCGAGGGTCAGCGGCACACTGTGCTCAAAAGTACCCTCGACGGCGCTTGACGGAGCAAGTTGGACGGTTTGGTTCGGGGCAGGTACCACTATTCAACGGGGCAGTCTCGCCACTAATTGAGTAGTCCCGTCAGTGGCGTGCGGTATAGACCGTTTTCCTGTCCCAGAATGGGTCACGAGTCGAATGGAATTCTTCTGCGCTGGTTTCGATGACTGAACACACCGTTTCCACGGTTACCGTGTTTTTATCAGTCCACTGAATGGTGAGCTTACTTGGATAGGCCATACACGATAACGTACTTGCACTCGGTTCTGGGTTCACGGCCAAGTGTAATGTTACCTTATGCGTTCCGACTGGGAGCGGATCCGTAAGGTTCCAGAATCCGAGGTCTGTCACACCGTTTGGCCGAATTACTTCTTTGACGACGCCAATTTGTTCTCCGTTGACTGCCAACTTCGCAGACGTTGCTTCAAGAAGCCTGCTAAAAATATCTAGTCGCCATGAATCATGTTTCTGATTGCTGAGATCAGCTGCCGGCACCACTGGTGCGAGGTGACAGTAGTACAGGACATGGGTATTAGCAGGAACAGTAACGGATTCAGTACCACCCGGGTCAAGCGGGACTGCAACCGGGACTACGTCTGAGAGAGTCATGGTGATGTCCAGTGGACGAGAAAGACTATTTTCCCTCGGTATCGGCGTACTTGTCGAGAACGCGTCGTAATTTCTCTTTTCGATACCCGTTGAACTCGCCATCTGTCTCGATGTCAATCGTGGAATAGAGGGTGTCAAAGACGTCCTGAATAAGTGAAGAAAACGATCGATCAGTATCCTTTGGAATCTTTATTGCGATTGCGGGATCAGTGTTAAACGCCGCACGTTCGACACCTTCGATGTCAATCAGTGCTGATTCGAGAGCCTCCCGGCTGATTCGGTGCTCCCCGTAAGTGAGCGAAACTGAGTTATTGGGGTGACCGGGTGTGTGATACGTCATATGAAGCGGTGAATCCGGTGTCGGCGTTAGCTTAATCGTGTGATTCGTGGGACCTTTGGGGGACTGAACCGAATATGAAAAATGAGTCTCATTCGGTATGGGTTTAGCAACCTGTTCTTCTTCACTCTCTGTGAGTCGCTGTCGCACCGCGTCTCGAACGAACTCGGACTTTGTTGCGTATCCCGCTCCTTCGTAGTTTCGTTCGATTCGTTGCTCGAGTGCGTCCGGTATTGGTGTACGCATAATGATTCTACAAATCCATTATTTGGATATCGTGAAAACTCTCCCGGCGGTATCTATCCGTCGTCCAAGCTACCTTCTTCGAGGATCCATCGTTTCACCTGCCGTTTCGCATTCCCATACCGCGAGTGAATTTCTCGACTCACCTCCGAATCATTCCTTCGCAGCGTAACACTGTATCCTCCATTTGACCGGTCCGTACCAGTCTCGATAGTAATCATCTCTTCCCTGTCGTTGGATACGTAATATTCGGTCCCGTCATCGACATTGAAGCTGTACCTCCAACCTGTAACGAGCGTTTCTTGACCCGATGAGGACTGCTCTCGTTCGTTTTTCGGACCTATCACCCATCGCCTACCCTTGTTCAGGTCACGAAAGTGAAGGGCGTAATAGGCAACATCCACGGTCTCTACGTGCTTCTCAGAAACCGGCACGTCACCGTGGCCAACAAGATCTGTAAGGCGACCCCGCACGTATTCATATACACGCCGAAGACCCCGCTCATACCGGCCTGAATTACCTCGTTGCGAAGTGCTTGGAGGTGCCACTTCGAGCAGGTTTTGTGCATCAGCGACCGATATAATATCTCCGGGCCGGGGATCGTCGCGAAGCACGTTATAAACAGCGGTACCTTCTATAACAGAATGGGCTAGGGCAACTTCTCGAGCTTTCAAAAACAGCCAATACTCATCATCTTCGCTGTTACTACACTTGGCTTCAAACCTAGCCTGTATCTCTTCCTCCGTTGAATCACGACTCAAACTAAGCACTTCTTGGGCAACATTTACACCGGTTATATCATCAGGAGACATACTATCATCGCCACCCATCTCACCGAGTTTCATACCCCGTACGTATATAGCTTCATTTGTTCACTGGATTGGGTAAGAAACCTCTACCATATCCATCCTCTTTGGCTACCAACTCCTGAATTGTCGGGCTACCACGGCGTCATCTTGCTATTCAACACCGCACGATAAACAGCTCTCTTGCATCCAATAGGGGATGATCAACAATTATTCGTCGATGGGACCCAGCCCGCTGAGATTGGCGTAAAGGACCTCACCGTCGCGAACGACGTACCGGTTGGCGAGCACCGGGAATCGACACTTCGTATACCCGGCCGTCTGGATGTCGAGTTCCTCGTCGCCATCGATGTACCCAGCGAGCTGTCGGAGGAACTCGTGCGTGACGATCCCACCGTCATAATTGGGAAGGCCGTCTTCATGGGCTTCGTACACCTCGAAATCGTCGTAGCCCCAGATGATGAGTTCTCTATCCTCGTCCACCTCCCAGTTGAGGGTTCCGAAGCAATGATTCTCACAGAGCTGGCGGACTGCCTGTGCATCCGATACGATCGCGCCGGTCGACGTCGTCGCTGCTTGGAGTGTTGCCATAGGTTGTACTCGGGGGCGTTCTCCTGCCCCTCACCCTTCTGGGGATTACAAACTCTCCCTCTACGGTGAACTTGGAAGAAGCGCCGTTCGACGGTTTGTGTAGTCAGGACTCTATCTGGATGTTGGCCTCTTCCGTGGCAGCTGGTTGGTGAGGAGACTCACCTGCTCCAGGAGCGTCATCACTGCGTCGATTCGCTCCCGGTCAGCGGGATCCAATTCATCGACATCGATATCGCTGAGATTACTGAGCGCGCGGTGCAGCCGGTAACCCGGTGTGTTTCGTGGGTCTATGTGTACGCCTCCGCCGATTTTCGGCGTTCGAAAGACCGGAGGTCTTTCACAGCCCATCAGAACGCTTCGCGTTCTGAGGACGCAGAAAAACGCAGACGAGCGGATAGTAGGATATCTCAGGTTTCGATTCTCCATCGAGAGATCATAGGTGTGTCTCAGTTGCACGACGATCCCAGTGTTACATACCGGTTGTCCCTGCCGTTTCGCTGTGAATTCAACTTCGGAGTCGGTTTTATTGCCTCTGTAGTGAGATGATCCCTCTATGTACCCGACTCCCCATCGCTGGACGACTGACGACGGTCTCACGCACGTCTTCTATGACAACCATATGCCTCCAAGCACGGGCTTCGGATGGTCAAGCCTCTGTAATGAGGTGCGAGTACCGATTGAGGGAGAGCACTTCGAACTAGAAGAAGACGTGATAGAGGAGGACATTACGTGTCGACACTGTCGGGACAAACTCGGTCGACCATACGTGACCCTCGACGACGATTCGATCGCCGGCATGAACGGCTGTCTGGTTCGCGTCGAGAGGGATGCAGGAGGCGTGCTCACTCGGGCTGAGCGCGTGTGCAGAGGTTCACTTCATCATTCCTTAGCGTTCGAACCGGACTCGTTCAGCGGGAATCTAACAGAACAGGTCGAAGCGGTGTGTAGCGAGTGCTGGGAGACGTACATTGATCAGCAGTGGGGTAGTGACGTTGAGGGCGCGGAGTTGCGCGTCGAAGTATGGGGTGACGATGGTCGCTTGGAGTACTTCGCGGCGCGTGCCGAGGCGATTCGCGGCGGTCCTGAGGGCGCAGTACGGTTAGTGAGTGAGAATGGGCTTGAGAAAGACGTTCGTCGTGAAGAGATCGAGTCTATTACGCTCACGCCAGCTCAGAGGGTCGATTACTAAGGCTCTGTTGAACCTCCCAACGGCTGTCACACTGGGGTGCTGGATGCAGGATGTAGTCGGCAGATAGCTCTAATTCTTCCCATCCAACAACGGACAAAACATCTGTTAGGTCGGCACGTCTACTGTACGGTTGTCTCATACCACACGAGACGAAATATTCCCTACTGATCTATTTCAGGCTCCGGTCCGTATCGGGGAGTCCCGCATATCTGACACTCCCACATCGGCTGCCCGGCCCACTCGTCGTCAGGCACGTCTTCGAATCCGTTGAATCGATGCTCGGTCTCTCGGTTGCACTCCTGACACTCGAGGTAATCTCTGTTCGGGCTCTCGTGTCGCGGGTTCCCGGTACCGGCGTCGGTGACGGATCGCTGAAGCGCAATCGCTGGCACTATCCAGACGTCGTCGTCTGCGTCCTCACGAAGGGCCGCAAGACGAGTCTCGTCGCGAATCCTGCTCCCGGTTTCGTCGTAGAGGAACGTCGCGTGCTCGCCGTCGTGAGGCAACTGTGCCGTGTCTGTCCACGTCGTCCGTTCACGAGCGGCCACGAGCAACTTTGTGCCGCGCTCCGACGTGACCCGTGCCGCCGAGGGAAGCGAGGGCCATTGGTCGGCAACCTGCGCTGCAGGCGACTCGTCAAGGTCGTAAATGAGCTGGCAGTCGTCGACCGCGGGGTCGGACTTCGGTTTCGCGAGGAGAGAGGCCGCAGCAGATCCCTTTGTCACGGCGCCGTAGTACGTCTGCGACTCGACGAGCGCATGGACGATATGGAGGATATCACACTCCGAATCAGGGGTGTCCTGGTCATCGGTGGGTGCATCGAGATGATTCGTGAGACAGAACCGGCACTTCGTCTGGTCAGCGGGGATCGATGCCCCACAAGAGGTACACTCGGCCGCAGTAGCTGTCGTGGCGTCTGGATAGCCTGTGTGGGCTTTACCTGTTCGTTGACGTCGGGGGTCTCCGTCACTACTGCTGGAGAGTGTTTCGTCTGGGATATGCGTCGCTTCGCCAATCGGCCGGAGATCTTCGTAGTCAGAGTACCGTCCGGTCATAGAGTAGTCTGGTCGCAGCATGCTTCATCTTCGGTTTTAAAGGGTAGCTCTTACGTCAATTCCTCTATAGACACACAAACCAACAGGAGGAGCGTCGTCAGACAGCCAGTTCGTCCAGCGCGTCTCGGTGAGTTCGGACGGTTACTGGAGAGACGTTCGCGACCTCTGCGACGTCCGTCTGTGTGAGCAACTGGCCCTGTTCGTGCCCCGCTTTGTACAGGCAGGCCGCGGCGAACCCTGACGGGCAGACGCCCGTCGTAACTCCCGTTGATTCCGAGCCCTCCGCTAACCTCCGTGCTCGTTGCCGAATTCGATCGGAGACATCGAGTTCCGACGCGAGCCGCGGAACGAACGCACTGGGCGTCACGGGCTTGGCCGGGAGGCCGAGTTCCGTGTTCAGCGTCTTGTATGCGTTCGTCACGCGCGACTGCTCAACGCGTGCCGGGTTGGTGACGTCGTCAAGGGTTCGCGAGAGCCCGTTGCACCGACAGGCGCCGTAGACGCTCGCGGTGGCCATCGCTTCGATCGACCGACCCGGTAGCAGGTCTTCGTTCTGGGCGCTCCGGAAGAGCTGGCACGCCTGGTCACGAATCGTCTCGGACAACTCGAGTGCGCTCACGATCCGGCGGATCTCGCCGAGGCCGTGTGCGAGGTTGCGCTCGGCTTTCGACTGAAACCGGCCCCGGGTCTGTTCCCGGCGCATCCGGGCTACCTGACGACGTTTCCGCTCGGAGAGTGTGTTCCCGCTCGCATCAGCGCCACGGCCTATTTCGGTCGATAGGCCCCGGTCGTGTCGCGCCGCAGTCAGTGGCGCACCCGTCCGTTCACGTTCGTCCTCATCGAATGCTCGCCATTCAGGCCCGTGATCGATACGCTGCTCGTCGACGATGAGGCCACACTCCTCGCAGACTGTTTCGACCGTATTGGTGGTGACCCAGCCATCGCATTCGGGACAGTGGTTCGTGTTGGAGTTAGTCTGTACGTCTTCGTCGAATGCCGTCGCGTAGATTTCTCTCGTTGCCATGATACTCACGAGGGGGACCACGCAGATCGCGCATCTCGGAACGCCCCTCACCCGTCAGGGGCAGATAAACACCGAGTGGTACGGAGCCGGCGCAGTGGGATGCTGTGGCGAAAGCCCGGCGGCTCACAGAGCCGCCCGGACCGTGGAGGTTGGGTGGGGCGGCGGGAAGCGGGTGAACGGGCATCAGCAAAAAAAAAAGAGCCGCGTTAGCCGACTACTCCCACCATCGACCGCGCTCGGGGAACAGCACGGTGCTCCACCCGGTCAGGGCCACTGAGACGCGCCCCTGATACCAGTTCCGCGCCGCCCCGTGAATCCGCACGCGCTCGCCCTCTTCCATCCACGGTTGGTTCGATTTCTCCCAGACGGTCACCTTCGTTCGTCCGCTCTCGTCCTCGATGAGCCCAACTTGCTGAATCGCCGATGAATCCGTATCCCACAACTGGGTCACGGTTCCCTCGATGCTCACCTCCTTTCGGTTTACGTCCTCGATCTCCCCAATCGGGATCACCTGGCCCGGCGCCGTTTGTAGCTCCTCGAACACCCCGACGACCGCACTCATCATGTCTTTCCCACCGACGACCGCCTCGGCCAGCCGCCGACTGATCGCCGCCCGCGACCAATCATCCAGCTTCTTGGCTAACCGCATCGACTGTTCGTTCACAGCCGCCAACTGCGCCTGTTCGAGTTCGACACGTGGGTCCGGTCGATCCGGGTCTGCCATTGGGTCCACGCTCGCTCTCCGCTTCTGGAACTCCGTTCGCCGCTTCGCACTTCGTTCTGCCGCGATATCTCGCGTCCGCTTCTCTCGACCCTCCTGCCTTCCGAGTTCGGCCTGGGCACTGATGCGCTCCAGCTCAGCCTCCCGCGCCTTGATGCGCTCTTCCTGTTCGAGGGTTTTCCCGAACATGTGATCCGGTCCTTCCTCGACTCGCGCGTCCGGATGGTTGGAATCGACTTTCGCCTGTACTTCCATGTCGACCGTCGCCCGGAACTCCGGGGTCTCCTCGACGACCTCGAAGCCATCCTCGTCGACCGCCGCTTCATCGTGTTTCTCGAATGCCTGTTCATCGACCGAAACTACTTCACTGGTGACGTTCTTACTCGACATTGCTGCTTAACCTGAAGGCGCTTACTCGGCGTCTTCTTCCGACACCACAACTCTCCAGCCGTGGCAGTCCACAACGACCAACTCACCAATCTCGCGCTCTCGTTCGCGCCTTCGCGAGCGCCCCCGGGCGCGAACGAGAGCGCGTCCAAGGAGGCCACCCAACCAGCACCGCGCGCCGTCCTGCCGAGCGTAGCGAGGCAGGGCTTGGAAGACGAACGGGGTGAGTCTTCCAGCGACCCGCCCGGAGCGAGCGGCCAGCGGGATATGCCCGCTCGTGTCCGGCCCGGACTGCGGGCTCGTGTCCAGGGCGACTGTCGGGAGCACGGCGAGCCCGCGGGGTGGCTCGCCGCGCGCAGCGGCACAAAGCGCTGGAACGCGAAAGCCCGCGAGGGGCGCAACCGACGGGGATACCCGCTGGCGGCGAGGGCACATTCATTTTAGCCCGGAACGCGGTCGAGTGACGAAGGAACGAGACCGCGACAGCCCGGAATGGTCGGTCGCGAGCGACGCGGAGGGCGGAAGCGGCGAGCGGGGCGTGCCGTAACATAGAACCTGTCCAACCGGGCTCGACGCTCAGTGACACAGCCGCTCTCCTGGTGGACTCAGAAAGGGCGAGGTCGTCTCGGTCGTCCCCCGACTCCGCAAGCACCACAGGTACGAGGAGCGCAGTGTGGGTCGCGGGATGCCGAGCGGCCGAGGGCTTTCTATTCGTTCTCGGCCACCGCCTGCCGTCTCGACGGAAGCATTATCCTGCACCGTCACGAACGATTTAGTATGCACCACACACCGCCGGTGCACCAGGTGAACGTGCGGACGATGAGCGCTTGCTCTGTTCTTTCGTAGTTGGTAGCGGCGCCGGCGGGTGTATCGCCTTCTCATCGAGCAGCGACGCCGCTTTCACCGAGACAAATGCAGACCACCAAGTACGAACTCCGTGATCGAATCGACCAGCTCACCAACTACCGTGGCGAGGGCACCGAGCTCATCACCGTGGCCGTCCCGCCAGACAAATCACTCCATACGGTCCGTGAGCGCATCAACCGCGAATATGCACAGGCTGCGAACATCAAATCCGACCAAACACGAACGCACGTCCAGGACGCTCTCGGACGCATCCGACGCCTCCTCCAAGCGTACGAAGAGACACCACCAAGCGGCCTCGTCATCTACGCCGGAGTCGTCGATGGTGAACTGCAGGACGCCGTCTTCGACGATCTCGACGTCCCTGTCGACGTCTCACTGTACCGCTGTGCAGCTGAATTCGAGATAACTCCCGTCGAGCAGGCGCTCACCCCGTCAGAGGTGTACGGTCTGGTCGTCCTCGAACGGGGCCGTGCCGCCCTCGGTCGCCTCGCCGGCGAACGCATCGTTTCCAGCCGGACCTTCGAGAGCCAAGTGATGGGAAAATCCCGTGCTGGCGGCCAGAGTGCGCAGCGATTCGAACGCGAGCGCGACCGCCAGAAACACGAGTTCTTCGAGCAGGTCGCCGACGCTGCCGAACAGACGTTCCTCGATGAGCCCACCGTCGATGGCGTCATCCTCGGCGGGACGACGATCACCGTCGACGAGTTCCAGCAGGGTGACTATCTTCACCACGAGTTGCGGGACCACATACTAGGCGTCTATCCGATTGAGTACGCGACCAAGCAGGGACTCTCGCAGCTCGTTGAGCGTGCCGAGGACGTACTGTCTGATGTTGAGTGCCGACGGGAGCGGGAAGCCCTCGATCGGTTCTTCACGGCGCTGGGACAGGGCGGGGATGTCGCCTACGGAGCTGAAGAGACGCAAACCGCCCTCGACTATGGAGCGGTCGACGTCCTTCTCGTTTCTGACGGACGGCCACCAGCGGAGATTCGTGAGCTGGAGGCAGCGACGACCGACCAAGGCGGTGAGTGTCTCGTTGTGTCGACAGACACCGATCGAGGTACCCAGTTCGAGACTGCATTCGGAGGCCTTGGGGCGCTCCTCCGGTTCCGTATTAACTAAGCCGAGTAGTTTTGGACGCCATAGCTGTTCTAGCATCCCAGTGTACGGATCCGGAGGCAGTCATCGGTCGCATAAACAAGCTCGAGCGGCCGTAAACCGGGCGGGTGCGGTGTCGCTCTTTGAGACACGAATCGCTCACACCGATCTCAGCCGTCGTCCTGTGCGTTCAGTGCTGTCAGGAACTGGCTGGCTGCCGTCCCGATACGAATGCCATCTACGTTGCGCATCTCGAGGTCGTGTGTGGCAGTCCGAAAGGGGTAGTGGTCGACGAGGATGCGATGGATAACGATTCGAACGGGATCGGTCCCGTATCTGTCGACGACAGTAGCCATCATCTCGTCGAGATGCGCGTACCGGTGCTCCGTTCGGGGATTCTGAGCGCGTTCGAGGACGAGTTCGGCCACGTCGTCAACTGATGCGTGCTCGGGCTTCTTGGTTCGTTCACGAACGTCGTAGAGAGCGTCGTTATCGGGCATTCCTGTTCACTTCGAAGTATCCTCCACGATGTCAGGGCTCCTTGAGCAATGAGCGAGCTCGCTGCACGTAACTGTTCGCGCCCCAGCTACGGGCGTTGCTAATCTCATTGAGGAGCAGCCGCGAATCGGCAGCTGATAGGTGTTCAGTTCGAACGAGAACCGAGAGCAGCGTCGGTGTCGTGACGAGCCGGGTATCAGCGAGTGAGGCGTGGATCAAGCCAAGTTGGTTGAACTCGTCACAGAGGAAGAGCGCAGCATCGAGATCGTTCGCGAGCGTGATCGCCGCGTTTTCACCGTCATCGAGTGGAAACTCGGCATCGAGGTCGACCGATTGTGTCGTGAATAACTCTTCTTGGTCGAGTACCGCGGACGCAGCGTGTCCATGGACGTCATCGTAGGAGGCAATCTCTTGGAGTTCATCGATGACCGCCGTTGGGACGACGATCTCATACTCGGAGAGACAGAGTCCGAGTGGATCGGGGTCGTCGTCAGTAACGATCCCGAGACTCACGAGGGCGGAGGCGTCTGGGATAAGCCGCGACATCTATGCGTCGGCGACCTCGTCGATGAAGTCCTCGTCCAACTGCTGTTTCAATACTCGGAGGTTTGCCGCCTCCTCGGCGCCGACGAGTGCTTTGAGCTGCTCGAAGCTGATCTCATTGTCGTAATAGGCGGCGGCGATCTCTTGGGTGAGTGCGTCGTCGTGAGCGGCGTCTTGGAGGTACTCCCGAAGCGCGGTCACGAGGACGTCTGTTCGGTCTTCCCCGAGGACTGCGGCCAGTGCGTCGGCCCGGTCGATGAGCCGATTGGGGGCCCGAAACTGCACGCGCTTCTTATCAGCGTTCATGATGTGTACATTGTGAGCCAACATACTTAGCCGTTTTCGTGTGTACGATGTGAGCCTCACACGGCCACGAGATGCTCCTCGAGATCACGCGTCCAGTCTGTGGCGGGTCTACCGGGGCTACAGCGACCACAAAGCTGCAGCGGCCCCTCGAGATGGCCGAGTTCCACACGAAACCGGGTGAGCGCTGCGAGCGTGTCAACGACGAGCCCACACCCGTCGCAGGCGTGGTGATCGCGCTCATCGGGATCGGGTCGCGACTGGATCGCACAGTCGACACAGATCTGGTGGGTGACCCGCTCTTCTTTCCCCCAGGTATGGGCTTCACCGGCCTCGGCGCCGGGCAGCGCCTCACAGAAGGCACATCCAGCGAGTGTCTGCTGCATCAGGCCGTCTCCTCGCTGGCGTTACGAGCGGCCGTCCAGCCGTTGTGGAAGACGGCGAGCTGGGTGATCGAGTCGAAGGTCTCGCCGCTCGGTTCGTGGACCAGTACTCGGTCGCCGGGAACAGGGATAACGACGTCCCTGTCGACGAGGTTACTGACCAGGTGACGGGCTGTCTTCTCGTCGATGTCCGCCGTTGCGACGCGAACGGCATCCTGATCGTGGGCAACGAGTTCGGCTTCGAACCGTTCGTGGTCATCTGAGGTATCGTCGAACGTATCTGAGCCAGACATGGGAATCACGAAGACACGTGAGAGCGTGCCTCACGCCACCTGGCGCAGATAAACAGCACGGCTGCCGGGCCGTCTACTTGTTCCAGAGTGTTGCGATCCGTTCTTCGACGTCGTCGAGGACGAGCCGCAGTACATCACGATGATCGGTCGGCCACGAGGCGTCATCGCCGGGCGTCGGGGCGGTGGGTGGGAGATGGAAGTGGTCTCGCGTATTGTGGGGGTTCGGGTGACGGTCCCACCGGCATTCCCAGGCGCGCTCCGGATGCACCTCTCGATAGTGAATTTTGAAGTCGTCATTCGTGTACCAGCGGACAGTCAGGGTCGCCTCGTCGACGGTCGCTGGATAGTACGGCGACGCGAACTCGACCTGAAGTTCGAGATGACCGCTGGCGTCCGTGATGGTCGCTTGTTCGACTTGCTGTGTCGCTCGGAGACGCGTCTGGAGAAATTCGAGGATCGGACGGTCGATGGGAGCGGGGCTGTCCCCATCGCCTGCTGGCGGTACCATCGATGATCCTACCCGGAGGCCTGTTCGCCCTCGGTACCGGCGCGTTGCTGGCGGGCGCGTTCGTAGCGCTCGCGTTCCTCGCGGGCGGTCGCCCAGTCGCCCAGATCACTGTACACGTCGTCGATCGTCCGCTCGTCGCTCGCCTCCGCCACGGCGACGGCGTCGACCGCGGCAGGTGTCGCGGCGTCGTACACCGCTTCGTAGTCGGTGATTCGCGTCGTCAGCTCGCGGACGCGCTCTTGGAGTTCGTCGACGGAGTGGTCTGCGGCGAGCTGGTTGGTGCGTCGCCACTCGAAGTACGCGTCGTTGCGCTCGTAGGTGGCCGGATGGCCGTCGTGGCGCGTGACGATGCCGAGGTCTGCGAACCAGTCGAGGTACTTCCGGGCGGTCTTCGGGTCACAGTCGACACGCTCCGTGATCGCGCTCGCGGTGGCGGGTTCGCGAGTTTGGAGGATGGTTCCGTAGATGCGCTGTTCCACATCCTCGCCGCTGAAGGCGTCCTCAAACGGCGGAGGTCCATTCGTGGATTCTGAATCGGCCATACGTGTTCTTGCGCCTCGATGGATATATTTCTTGCTTCAGGGAATAGTTTCCCGATCAACATGGGGCATGGGCTACCCGCTGGGTAACGTTGAGCGGGACACCATATTAACCAACAACTCCAGAAGTCCGGCGCGAATGTTGGTTAACCTGATGGGCTCAATCCCGTCGGAGCTCTCGAGTTGGTTTGACGCGAAACGTATCCGCGCCGTCGACTGGGGCGTCGTGACTACGATCCGATGCCAGCGATGATGACCGCGTGAGGCGGTCAATCAGTTCGTCGCGAACAGCCTGCCGGCTGACCGTCGACTCGTGCCACCCGAGGCGCTCGTCGTAGTGGCGTTTCTGGAACGTTTCCCCGACGTCGTCGATGGCGATGAACTGCGTTCGTTTCGCTCCCCACACGTTCCCGGAGACGTACTCTGCACCGACCTCTTCGTGGGTGAGTTCGACAAGTACGCACTCGACGAACGAGACGATCGATTCGCCACTTCGGGTATTCGGGACGGACAGGCGAAGATCCGACCAGGGCGATGTCGGTGCGTCGTGATGGGCTGATGCTCGGTCGATACCACGGTCTCGCTGGTGCTGTCGCTCAGAATGCATACGTTGCTTTGGGGCAGTTCGAAACCCCGTCACCCCTCACGGGGAGGATAAACGCTACGTCGCGGTCTCGCCGTTACTCGGAGCCACTCCCGAACAACCGTTTCGTCCGAACCCACACGGACGCTGTCTCGGACCCGTCATCGCATTCACCAGCATCGACGAGTTGCTCTTCGTGGGTCCGGTCTGTCTCTCGGTCACGATCTGCGAGTTCTTCCGTGAGCCGCTTGATCTCTGCTTCGAGTGTCTCGATACGCTCGTTTTTCTGTTCGAGCGCTGCCTCGAGTTCGTCGACACGGTCGGTTAACAGCCGATTTTTCTCGGTCAGATACGCGTGACTACGATCTGATTCGTCACGTCCAGCATCGGTAGTCGACGTACTCGAACTGGCGTGGGATTGCGTGGACTCGTCTCTAGAGTCTGGATCGTAGAACTCTGAGGTATTCGCAATCGCTCGCTCGATGGTCTTCTCACCGTACGTCGACCCATCGGCGTAGTGAACCTCGTCCCACTTCTCCCGGAGAAGACCTGATTGGCGGAAGAGCTGATCTACCTGTGTTTGGTCGCCGCCGGTCCAGAACGCCAGCAGATAGCAGAGTGCCATATCGGCTTCCGACTGACTGTCGTATCCGACCGTGTTCCCGTTCCAGAGCCGCTCGAACTTCGTCCCGTTCGACGCGTTCGTTGCCTTCTCGAGAAGTTCCTTGTCCTCGAGGTCAACGTCAACCCCGCCTTCACCGTTCGTTGCTGACTGGTCGTCAGTAGCGCCACGTTGCCCGGACTCGGCCTTCACATCGCTATCCGTGTCTTGGACGTACTCGCGATGGATCGCCACGAGCGCGTCTTGTCGGCGCGCGACATGAGTGGGTGTCTCGGCGACGTGGTCGCCCGTGACGGTGAAAAAGCGCGCGGTGTCGTACAGTTCGAAACTCCCGCGGCGGTTCCGGCCCTCCGGTAGTTCTCCGGTGATGAGCACGTGGTAGCCGGTTCCGGATGGCGAGACCTCCGTATAGGAGTCGAGTCGTTCGATGATGTCCAGTGCCGCGTCGTCGACGTCCCCGGTCTCGGGATCGCGGCAGTCATCGAGATCCACGCCGACAAAAGGACCATCGTCGGTAAAGACAAATCCTACGCCATCAGCATTCCCGGTCTCGGTGTATTCAAGCGCCGTCTCAAAGCTGACCCAGGTGTCTGGATCCGTTGACGAGGCGAGTGCTCCTGTCCCTGGTGTCACCGGTATCTTCGTCGGTTTCCCATCTCGATCTTCTTCTTTCCAGCACACCCACTGCTCGCGTTCTCGCAAGCTAGCTGGCAGCGCTCTTGTGTCGATTGAGGTGTCAGAATTCATCGTTGATCTCTCCGAGGACTACTGATTGAAACCTCCGAACAAACATTGTCATAATCTCGAAACAACGACCGATGATCGATAGACAGGCCGATCTCCTTGTCCCTGCATCGCTCTTCGGATGGAACCCAGTGTATACTAGTTGGTTTTGGCCGGGGAATGTGCGTGGACAGTGCTCCAGTCATGCGATTCTGAGTGGACAGCTGTATCTGTGGAGATTCCTTGGATGGACGGTCTGCGTGGACAGGTGATGCAGATGCTGGATTCTGGGTGTGTGAGGGGCTATCCCGGAGAGAATTACGGACCTGATTCCATCGAGCAAGGATACCCTCAGAACCACTAGTACAGTATATCATATTTCTGTTGAATCTCAGTGATCGAGGAGTGTCTTCCCCTCTTCTGTCAGGGTAAGTCCGATGTAAAACTGTACGCGGTCACCGTCCACTCTGGATCGGTCGGTATCCAGGTTGACGACATTCCGCAGCTTCCGGGTGAACCAGCCCTTGGTTGTCCCGTCGAGATCGTGCTGTTCAGTCCAAGTGGCGTACGCCTGAAACAGATCATCCTGTGGAACTTTGGCTCCATCAGCCTGTCTAACGTACATCGCTGTAAACGCTTCAACACCGTCGCCGTCCGGGTCGATATCCATCGACTCGTCTTTCGATGGCGAATCAGATGCATCGGCATCTAGTGGAGCATCCTCGCCAAGTCCGGTTATCGAAACCTCGACCCGGTCCGAATCACCGGTGGAATCGTCCGGCCACATCTCCTGGGGGTCGGGGTTCTCGGACAGCCCATACATCTCTCCATGCTGGAAAATCATCGGGCTACCGTCAGCTGGCAGAATCAGCACGATGTAGCTGTCGCGCGAATAGTCTGCATCTGGTAGATCGATGTCAGGGATGAATGGCCGTTTGATCGGAACCCAGTCCGCCTCGAAGTCGTCTTTCGAGTCATAGACGCAGGTATCTCCGGGTTCGTGGACAGTGTACTGGCCGGTTTCTCGATCATGGCTGTAGTAGGCCGGGACGCTGTCTTTGGAGAGCGTTCCCTCGTCTGGAACGCGAGCGAACTCTGTCTCGCCGTCTGAAAGCACGCGCTCGCCGTCGTCTCGCGTCCAGACCGTGCGATTTGAATCGGATGTGCGTGGCCGAACAGCGGTTACTCCACCGTGAGCCGTCGCACCACCGCCGAACATCACGATCTCGTCACGATTATAGAACTGCTCGCTGCCGTCGGCCCGCTCTTGCAGCGGTGGCGAGAGAATGTTCTCGATACGCTTGGCCCACTTCGTGTCCGAATCACCAGGACGGACGACGAAGATCGGTATCCGGTCGGTCTCGTGGGCTCGTTTGAGGTTCTGCAAGACTTTCGCAGGCCGGTCAGGTGTCGTCGTCTCGGCCTCGATGTTGAAGGCGACGTCGTGGTCTGGATGGGTCGCGGTGGCGTCGGGCTGCTCGCTCCCGTCCTGTTCAAGGATATCGACACTGAATCCACGCTCGGTGAGCGCCGTCTCAGTATCCATGAGTACTGCATCGTGGATCGTTCCGCCTGCCGATCCGACAGCCCCAGTCTCAGGCTGTACCGTCGTTTCCCCCTCGTCGGAGAGACGTGCGACGATGTCGTCGTTCTCCAGTTTGACTTCGAGTAACCGTGACGCTTCACGCACGTCCGGCAAGTCCTCGTACTCATAGTCAATATCAGGCTGGGTGTTCTCAAGGCGTACCGAGAGTTCTTCGTCGACGGCGGTGACGTCCACCCAGCCGTTTTCCGTCCGCACATCCTCACGTATTTGCACTGCACGAATTGCCTCCGCCATCGTTTCATCCAGTATCTTCGTCGGGTTGGCTGCCTCGTTGGCATCGCTGTAGATGAGGTTCTGCATAATCTCAGCGTCGGTCAGCGGGTCGGTCCCGTACCGGTCTAAACTCTGCTTGATGATGTCGTCGACTGCATCAGCCGACCGAAGCGGTGGATACGGCGGAAACGAGCGGAGGAGGACCGGTTCAGAGTACCGACCACCGTCGAGAGGCAGTTTCGTCCAGGCCTGATACTGGTCGGTCGAAATGAGGTCCTCTGCCGTGTAGTCTCGGAACCGCTTCATCAAGAGCTGGGCGTCGTCGACGTCGTTCACCGAGAAGGCGATGAGGTTGTCACAGTTGTTCTGCATCGCCTTGAGCGTATCCTCGTCGAACTGTGAGGGGTACTGGGAGGCGAGCGTCACGGAGAGCCGCATCGATCTGGCGCGGGCGAGCATCGACTCGATATCGAGATTGTCGCTCGCGATGTCGTCGAACTCGTCACAGAGGACGAAGTAGGGGTCCGGGTCGGTATCGCATTCGTACGACCGCTGTTGAATTGCGCTCCAGAGGTTTCGCATCACGCCGAGCGTGACCATCTTCTTGATGTCCGTGTTCTCGACGGGCGTGCGGACGATGACGATTCGGTCGTTGTCGATGATATCGCGGAAGTTGATGGTGCTCTCTCGGTGGGAGATGATTCGCCGGATGACCGAGTTTTCGACCCATGATTTGATCCGCTTGAGCAGCGGCCGGACTGTCTCGTCGTCCATCCGTGCGATTTCGAGACAGAATTCGCGCACATACGGATCGTCGACGTCGAGGGCGAACTCTTCGCGCCGTTCGGCGTTCAACAGCGTGAAGTACATATCGATCACCGAGAACGATTTCTCGGACTGCATCATCGCCCGGCCCATCGACTCCGTGATTGACTCCATGTTGATCCCCCAGTACTCGTCCGTATCGAAGATCGCCTTCAGATTCTCAATGCGATTCTCGATCTCGTTTTCGCGTTCCTCCTCGGTATTGCAGTCGGGAACCTCGAGGAAGTTCAGCCCGACCGTCTTATCGTGTTCGGATGAGCCGGGCTCGATCCAGACGACGTCGTCCAGACGGTCTTCGGGGAGTTTCCGCAGGAGTTCACGGGAGTCGCGACCTTTCGGGTCGAAGTATACGAAGCCGTAGCCTGAATACGCCCACTGCACCATCATATTCAGGAGCTCGGTGGTTTTTCCGTAGCCGGTGGTGCCCGTAATCCAGATGTGACGGAAGAGCGACTCGAAGCGGAGCGGTGCTTCACGAAAGCCTCGTTGCGCGTCCTCGTCGTAGCCGATCCAGAGTGGGGCGGGCGAGGTATCAACTCCTGATTCGAACATCTCTCGGACGTGCGACCCTGCGACAGTGCCCTCACCTGCTGTTTCGGTGATGACGGACTTCCCACCAACGTAGGCCGTGTCTCGCTCACTGATATCGTACGTTTCGCCGAGTCGGGTCTGGGAAGCCGGTGGTGAATCGGACGTTGAACGCTCGTCTCCGCTGGTCTGCGAAGTGGAATCTACTTCCTCGTCTTCTGTGGGCTTCTCGGACAGTGGAGGTGACTCCTCGGAGTCGCCACGATCGAAGAATCGGTCAAACACCATTATGTCCTCTGTTGTCAGCATTGTGTTCGTTGGCATCTCCGCTGTCGGTGGGCGGTTCGTATTGGCCTGCGTCGGCGGGCACGCGGTCACCGCGTTGCGTGTAGCGCCAGTCGATGTTCGGCGTCTCGATCTCGTTGTTCGGGATGTGTGCGACGCCGGCGAGTTCGTCGACAGTCATGATCATCCGCCGGTCAGTCCACTCGCGGTCAGCCATCCGGGTGATATGCTTGCGGAGTTGACTCGCACGCTTGCCGTCCTTCCGATGCCACACCGGCGTATCGTCGAGACCCTGCTCGGTGATCGCGTTGTAGTACTTTCTGAACATCCCGGCGACGCCACGGGCCCGAGCCTCGGCTTCGTCCTTGTCCGCCGAGATTGCGACGACACGGATGTTGACGTGGAACGCCTGTTGACCGCGCTGCTGCTCGATAGTTTTGGCGGCTTGCTTGTCCTTCTCGCTTGCTGGCCGCGTGCGGGGATTGAGCCAGCCGACCGACGTTCCCTGGCGGAGCGCGTGGGCGAGGTCGTCGACGCTGTTGTGCTTGAACCGGTCGCCACCGGTCCAGGACTGCTTGGCCGGTCGAAAGATGACCTGCGTAATGACCTTGCTATCGTCGAGCGAGAGCATCTCGCTCGTGATCTCGCCATATGGATCCGTCTCCCACTCCTCGCTGTTGTGGTGGCGAATCGGGTAATAGGGGAGCTTCTCCATCTCTAGCCACGCACCAGCGACGTACTCGTCGGGCTCGATGACGGGGAAGGCAGCCCCACCTTCGACGGGGAAGACCTCGCTGTTTGCGTAGTTGTTCCCAACGCGCCGGCGAAACTTGTCGGCGGCCGCCTCGGTCGCAGCGTGCATGTAGAACTTGATCTTCCCCTCGTCGAACCAAACCTCAAACGAATGATGGTCACTCGTGTTCTTCCCCCGGAAGTTCGTCGTCACGTCGTGAACGGACTGTAGGAGACCGGCGCCGTCGACGACTCCCTGATTCTCTTTGAACGGGCGAATCCTGAGCAAGATACCCGGCGCACTCTCCGGGTGCTGGACGAACGGCTCTTCGAACTCAAGTTGTGTTGCGTCGTACTGCGGGTTGCCACCCAGGAGTTGACTAAACATCGTCGGTACCCTCCTCATTGGACTGGACAGCGTCGTCTCCGCCGTCAGCGAGGGCGGACGTCTCTACCGTACCGTTCCGCTGTGCGTTCGCGACGACCGCTTCGACGATCTCGTCTTCGGTGAACCCCTCATCGAGAATGCGCGTGGCCTCGTCCTCGCAGAGGTCGTAGCGGTTGGTAAGCGCGTTCAGTCGCGCCTCGTTCTCCACGAATCCCTCGAAGTCGACGAGATCCTCGGGTTCGGCACTAATCGTCTGCTGGATGAACTCGCGATCGTCGGGCTCGTAGTCGATAACGCGCTTCTCGAACTCGTCAGCGACGACGTGCAGCGGGTACGTCCCGTGTTCTTCAACGCGGACGAGCGCCTGACTGTAGCCAAGGTCCTCCTTGCCTGCGTCGGCCCCACGGATGTACTGGCGCTGCTCGCGCGTGAGCCCGATTTTGTCGGCTGTCTCGTCATCCAAATCAGGCAGTTTGTGGAAGACTTTGATAGGGCACATACCGAGAATCTTCTCGGCCTGGTCGGTCTCGTAGAACTCCTGGGCAGTCTGGGACAGCAGCACCATTCGAAGGCCGGCGTGGCGCTGGTGCCGGAACGCCGTTTCGAGGAAATCGAGATTCGCCTGGTCTTCGAACAGGTAGTGCGCCTCGTCGATGGCGAGTTCGACATTTCGATCGGTCTTCTTTGCCTGCTGGTAGACCGTCGACAGGAGTAGTTGCATCAGGAACGTCTGGCGGTCGATCCCAGACGCACTTCCCTCAATCTGCCCGAGGTCGATGTAAACGACCTTATTGTCGCCTTCGAGGATATCGATCTCCGACCGCTCTGAGAGATTCGCGTACGCGCCACCCTCACGGAACGGCTGGAATGCAATGGCGAGTTCGTCGGCGTACTGTGCGGCGCGCTCGCGGGCAGATTCGGACGCTGCGATGTTGTGTTCGTCCGGATGGTCGGCAATATCTGCGAGAATCCGATGGATGTCCGTCATCGTCGGCGAATTCTCGGGGGTATGAGTGCTGACGTCGTCCTCGACGACTCCTGTCTGTCGATATGCTTCGTCGATGACGTACGAGAGCACGCCCGTTTCGGTTCCGAGATTGATATCGCGAGCGGTCAGGAAATTCTCAAGGACTGCGTACACCTCGTCCTTCTTCGCGGACAACGGTGAGATACCGTCCTCGGAATCGAGCACCTCCTGGGGCGTCTCACGGATCTCCAGGGGATTCAGCTGTGTGTCGCCCCCGACAGAGATCGTCTTCGCGTTCAGCGCGTCGGCGATGCCTTTGAACCCACCGACAGGGTCGATCATGACGAGCATCGTCTCTTGCTGGCGCTTCATCATCCGCAAGTGGCGCATGATATCGCCGAACGTCTTCCCCGCACCGGGCATTCCGACGACGAGTTCGCTGTGGCCGGTTTCGAGCTCCCAGGGATTGATCTGGACAGGTGAGCCGTTGTGTCCGTGGTAGCCGTATTCGACGCCGTCGTCCATCATCATGTAGTTCGAACTGAAGGGGAACATCGCGCCGACCGCCTGGTTCGTCAGCGTCGACATCCGGTCGCGACCAAGCTCATTCCGACCGAGGGGTGAGACTGTCGCAAGCCCCTTCTCCTGCCAGCGGTTCGCTACTTTGAGCGTACAGTTCGCGGGCGCGTCTTTGACAATCGAGCGCAGACGCGTCGACTGGTTGTCGAGTTTCTGCTTGCTCTCGGCAGAGAGTCGGATGAAGACGCCTCCACGGTAGAATGACGCCTTATTCGCCCGGACAAGCGACCGCATGAACTTCCCACGGTCGATGTCCTCCTGGAGGTCCTCAGCTTTGAGGCTATTCGAGTCGTGCTGGTTGACCTTCAAATCCGAAATCCAGTCGGCCATCATGTCCTCGGCCGACTGGTTGTCGAATGGATCGAGATGGATGCTGATGTCCGTCTGCAGTTCGGTCTCCAGCAACAATCGCTCGAGCATCCCGTCGGCAGGTTCCTCCGGGAACTGCTCGATCCAGAACATC
Source organism: Halostella pelagica (assembly GCA_005954745.1). Lineage (GTDB taxonomy): Archaea > Halobacteriota > Halobacteria > Halobacteriales > Natronoarchaeaceae > Halostella > Halostella pelagica. The sequence goes on along the minus strand of CP040680.1, from coordinate 146,284 downwards.
CGGACGTACGTTTCGTCGTTGATGACGGCGTAGGTCGTCTCCCAGTCGACCGTCGACGGCGCAATAACCGACTGATGCAACGTCGACGTATCATCGAGGCGGTCCTCATAGTCGACGTCCGTCTTGTCGTCCGTTTCTGCGGCCTCACTATCTTCACTGTCAAGGTCATCGACGGAGACATCCCACTCGTCGCTCTGATCGTAACCGTCGGTCGAAGCGCCACGCCTGCTGTACTGGCCATCGTCCATCGAATCGACGACGTCGTCTGGGTCTGGCGTCGACGGCACGTCGTCGCTGATACCGTGTGCAACGACCGGGAACGTGCCGATCGCGTCAGTGATATCGCCGTACTCCTCAGTGCGCCCCGTCCAGTATTCTTTGGTCACACGAGTGAGGTCGTAGGCGTCCACCGGACTGACCGAACAGCGGTAGAGCGACGACCCACCCCGGCGGATCTGACCGAGCCGGGATTCCAGCTTGTCCTCTTTGAGACGATCACGCTCGGCTTCAGAGAGGCCGTCAGACTGGAACCGCCCGAATACGTGTCCAAGCATAGGGATATTAGCGAGGTAGGCGAGGACGCTATCATTGGTTTCGTCGAGCTGTTCGACGTCGGCATCGCGAACGGCGGTGATGATGTAGTATTCGCGGATGGTCGTAGTCTCGGAGTCGATATCACCATTCGAGTCGGTGTTGTTCGTAATGTACTCTTCGAGCAGTCGTTTGAGAACGGGCCGCGACCGGACGTCGGCGTCGCCAAGACGACGCTGGTGGTCGCGGACGACGTCGTCCTGGTCGACCTCCCGGCTAGTGAGATAGAACTTCACGGGGAAGTCGATGGTCGCATTGACAAACTCGGAGAGCGATTGGACGGCTTTCGCCCACGCCTCCTCGTCTTCGAGCGCCATGTTCGCGGGTTCGACTTTCATCGCACCGACGAGCGCGCCATCGGAGCGCTCGATAGCGTGCGGGAATACCTGACCAACGCGGGTTAGGTACCGAACTTCGCTGTTGTCCTCGCCGTGGGTGTACTCCTTGTTCTTGACCGCCCAGCCGAGACGGGCCGCGAGCCACTCGGTGAGCCACAGGTAGGAGGGTTTTACTTTGTGAAGTATCCCGAGGACGAGGCCGAGCATGAGGCCGAACCCGAGAACGGGAATCGTGAAGGTGGCTGGAACCAGTGCTGCGCCGACGAGGGTGATGAACGCGACGCCGACAAACAGCATGATCTCGCCGATGGTGTACCCCTGGAAGAACGCGGTCGTCCCGCCCAGGGACTGGTGAATTCGTCGGGCACTATACTCGTGATCGTCAGTGTTCGTACTCATGAATCGTCACCACCGCGAAACCTTGCTTTTCGTGTTCCTGAACGCCTGCTTCGACCGGGCTTTCGCGGCCTGTGTGGCCTGACTCGCGTCTTTTTTCGCTTTGTCGCGCATTCGACCGGTACTCGACTTCCGGAGGTTGTTGTAGCGGCCTGCATGGTCTTTCGTTGACTGCGCAGACGAGCCGAGTTTGTAGGCTTTTGAATCGCCGCTACCGAGCTGGGTCTGCCCGCTCTTTGTCACCGGGCCAGCTTTATTCTGGGCGTATCCTCGATGGACGTTCCGGGCACCGCGTGCGGCTTTCCCAGTGCCTCGCTTTGCGGTGTTCTTCGCTTTCGGTGCGCCCTTCGCGGTTGCACCTGCGCCTGAACTTGCTACCCGCTGTAGTGTGGGTGCGCTCCAGTAGATGGTTAGAATACTTGCAATGCAGGCTGCAGGGATGAGCGAGAGACCGAGAACCAACGCGAACAGCGCACTCAATCCGCTAGCTGGGTCGGTCTGCCATCCAAGTCGGAACAGAACTGCCGCTGGAATTCCGGCGATGATGAGCCCTGGATAGATACTCGCTCCACGCCGGGCGATGTTCGACATCGAATTGAGTGGCCAGACATCAACAGCCCACAACACGCCGAGTAACGGCATCAACGGCGTCAATACGATCACACCTAGCCATCGGAGGCCATAGACGAACGCGGCTGCGAGTAGGAGGATGTTCTCTACGAACACCATCACCAGTGCCGCGATCAGCCCTCCGAGTCCCGCTTTCGCCAATCCACCCAACCCAGCGGACATCTCTCCGATGGGTGCGAGCGTCATCCCAATCGCGTTCACGAACTGGAGGGGAATCGAGATGAGCGGGAACCAGACGAACGATCCCATGAACACGATGCCAATACGACGGAGGAGTCGCTTCCGCCGATACTCGCTAATTGACCCCGCTCGAAGTCCGACAAATGCGAGGGCGATAACTAACAGCATGACCGTCAGTGGCAGGATATACGGGAGATAGAAATCCTGGTAGATGGACTGCCACGGATCGTTCGATGGCGTTCCAACAACGATGTACTGGGAGTCGGATTCCGGAGCCGGAACACCGACAATCGGCTCTAAGAGAGCTTGGAAGATGTCTTCTGCTAATCCAATCAGCCCCTCCTTTATCCGGGTGAGGACATCGTTGATGGCGTTCTCAACCTGCTTTTCTAGCCAACCCATCTTCAGGACTCACTCTCCTTGCCTGCAGTTTGTGAAGAGTCGGTGGTTTCGCTATCGACGATGGTGAGTTCACAAGCGCCCTCCTCGCCACCGTACTCGATCATCTGTGAGAACGATGAGTTAGCCCCCGGTTCGACGGTAGCGGTCAGGTGCAGCGTTTTCGTGTCGATCTTCTCGCATTCAACGGAAGACGCACCGACGAGACCACCGCTGGTCTCGTAGACCGGCGGTATCGCATAGATTGTCGTCGTTTTATTTGGTGGGAGTACCTTCGGATGATCGAATGTCTGTTCGTCCTCATCAGTGCGAAGGACGAACGGCGCGTTCCGCCACCGAGTGCGGGTGAGCATTGCAGGTCCGCTCCCTCTGTTTTCCAGATGGAATGCGGCGTGTGTCTCCCAGTTATTCGCTGACTTATCCCACCCCATGTACGGGTGGTTTTTCGCCCAATGGAAGCTGGTGAGTGACACTTCAGGTTCAAGGTCGACCGTCATACCGCCGACTGGTTCGTCGTTCTTAACGGCGGCGAGACGATGCTCTCCAGGTGTATAGCCGTCGACGTTCTGCCCGACAAGATCGAATTGCGCTTCCCGGCCGTCCAGTGCTACCTTCGCCTTCTCTGCAAGATTCCCGTCTGGTCCAAAGCGATGTACCCACCTGGCGGACATATCACGAGCAAGTGTGACGACGAGCTGGCCGGCGTCAACTCTAACACCGGCGAACGTATCTGACTGTGCTACAGGCGGCTCAGTTGCCGTATCAGTACTGTTTGTGGGGGTGTCGCTGTCAGTATCAGAGTTGTCTGTACAACCGGCGAGGGCGACGAGTGTTCCGGTGAGCCCACTGAGAACCATTCGACGGCCAATACGCCTATCGTGACTGGATGCGTCTGTAGTGTCGTTCATGTTCAATTTGAGAGACCGAGTAGTGCGCCATCGGACATGTAGTCGAAGCCGAAGATCAGGACTGCGAGCGGAATGAACCAGAGAATTGTCACGACGACGAGCTGGATGAGCGTCTGGAAATCGGGATAGTTCCCTGGCATCTTTGCAACATCCGTTGCCATTGCGTAGGGTCGGTCCGTCCGCCACCACTCGGATGGCTGGTACTGCCCTCGTACGAGCGCCCCTGGATTCGAGAGTGTGAGGGTGGCCATCCCACTGCTGTTCAGCGCCGCAGACTGGTTGCGGACCGTCACGCGACCGTTGGTCACAGCCGTGCCGGTCGCTGTTTCCGCGACCGTCGCACGGACGACCGCGTGTGTCGCGTTGGCGTTGGTAACCGTGAGAGTGAGCGTCGTCTCGCGGACAGTCTGTTGCTCCGAGAGGGAGACTGTTCGTGATTGCCCGCGGACGATGCCTTGTACTGTGACCTTTCGGAAGGCGCTCTCGTCGAGGGTTGTGGAACTAACAGCTATCGAATCTGCGTTCACGTATGGGTCAGCAGACTCGAGATCGATGTTCACCGGCAGCGACGGCCCTGCCAGCTCTGTCCCCCACGTTTCCTTGATGGCAAGTGGGCGCTTTCCGTCGTCGGTCGGTTCAGTCGGTACGTACGGCGCTTGCTGACTCGGGAACGCATGAACCTGAACGGGACGTACCGACGACTCAGCCTGTGACGTATTAGTCGCAGTGCTCGTAACCATCGTCTGCCAGCCGGACCTTCCGGCCGTGTAGAACCACCAGTTGCTCCGGGCTCGAACATTGCCGTTGACCGTAATCGTCGACCACTCGGTGTTCGGATGGACGACTGCGCCGACCCGGTCTTCGTAAGCCTCAAACTGGACGCGGTTTCCAGAAATGTCGGAAAGTTGGTTGACAACGACGGTCTGTGACGTCGACACCGTTTTCGACGCTTCGAGGGTTTCGATGTCACGAGTCCAATCCCCGTCACAACTGGATATCGAGGAGTTCCAGTCTGGACAATCCAGTGTGACATGACGGAGTTGTACCGTAATATTGGCCTCGACGGTCAGCTGCGGTGATCCCGAGAGGTCGGTATATTGAAGCGTTGCCTGATGGCCGCTCCCAGTGTCGATGGTTCGCCCATCAGCGGAGAGTTCAACAGATTCGATACTCGTTCGGTCGATCGACCAGTAATCACGCTGTGACCCGTTCTGATCACCCTGGGGAACAGCAACGCGGTAGTCACTGAGTGCGCGGACCTGGCCGTCTGGAGCAACGTAGTGCGTCGTCTCGTTCCCTTGGTGGAGGATCGTCGACGGTTGGGTGGCGAAGATACTGACATACGCATCCTTGATGTACACACCGTCTTCGAGGGATGCACTTTCAGGATGAATAGACGAATCTCGGTCACCAGAACTGTAATCACCGAAATCTCCATTGTTCCAGTCCCCAGCAGCCTGTGGTGGCTGATCGGACGGGATGTCCGTCGACCGGGCAAGTCGGTGTGCGAATTCGGCGCGCGATGAAACATTTGCACCGTCGAAATCGTCGGCTGAGAGATTGCCGTTGTCGGCATCCTCGGACCAGAGACGCTGAAACGTACTGTTATTCACGCCGTAGTCCGGTCCATCGTCAGGAACAGTAGATCCTGAATCGGGAGGCATGCCTCCCGCGACGACAACTATAGCGCTGCTGCTCACGAGAAAGAGGGCAAGCACGGCAGCCATCGGACGGGGGGAGTGCATTCTATTCCGGGCGAGGGGCGCGGGGACAGTTCGCTGGCGACCTTAGATGGACTTAGAAGGGCTTCACGCAGTCCGAGAAGCCAAAGCCCATCTGACTGCCGACCTTGTCGATGAGTTCGGGCGAGATGAGTGCGAGGGTGACGATGCCGAAGCCGATGCCGGACATGACGAGTTTTTCCTTGGCATCGTTCTTCTTCTCGGGGTTCCCGCCGGCGCGCATGTACGAGAGGCCAGCCTTCCCGGTGTAGAAACCGGTTGCAGGGAGGCCGAGACCAGCGACCGCGCCGAACACGAGGTCAATCCCTGTCGCAACGCCAGTGTCACAGTACACGTCGCCGACCTGGCTCTGTGCGGCGGCCGGGCCAACAGCGATAACGAGGAATGCGAGCCCCATCGAGAGGGAGACAAACCGCGGGGGCGCTCGGGCGAGGATTGTTTTGAGACGGTGGCTGATCGTCGACTCGGTGGTCTGGTCGGTAGTAGGGGCTGTTTCAGTTGACGGTGCATCGCTCGCGGGGTCAGAGGGTGCTTGACTCATAGTCGTTTTCTGGGGAGCTAGTCGGTGGAAGGGTCTGCTTCGAGCAGGGCGTTTATATCCTCCATGCTGGAGGTCTGTTCGAGGAGGTCATCGAGGTCTCGGTCAGTATCGATGAGCGCCTCCTCGGTGAGCGTCGAGAGTTCGTTGCGGTCGATATCTCGGTAAGCCATCTGCTCGTCCAATGCCTCACGGAAGAGCCCGGATGCGTTGATGCCGGTCGCCCAACTGAGGAATAACGCATCGGCGGGCATGATCGACACAGTGGTGTTGACGGTGTTCCGTGACATTCGTCAGTTGGTCATGTGCGATTGACCGATAATCTGTGATATTGCTTACTCTCGTATATGTCTTCTGTACGAGAGATATACTAGTGAATAAATATGTTGAGGCCTATACAACAATCGTCTATCGTGTTCTCACCTGAATAGCAGAATGGCGATACGGCAATACGAAGTACGGGACACCAACTCCTGTAGGAGATTTATTCTACACCGGGGGGTTAAGACGCTGCAGGAGAAACGCGTCACCCGATGGATAGTTGCGGCGACTGTGGTGGTGGAATCATCGACGGCTATCGGTGCGATACTTGCGGCGACTACACCTGTGAGGGCTGTTTCGAATATCTCCCTACAAAGGGCCTAATCGTAACCAAGCACAAATGCCCTCACTGTGAGGAATGGTCGCTGCTCGATCATTACACGTAATTCAGGTAGACGCACTCAATTGCACGGATCTCCAGTGCAGTACTCAATTTAGCAGACTTCCAACGAGCGAATTCCTGCCGATATCATTCCGGTATCAATCCATGGCCCATCCTCGTCGTGGCTGACAAGTCGGCCCTCGTTCGTCCCCGCTATCATATCCCCGTCGGCGGCAGACCACGCGAGGATGACCTAAGTCGGCCCACCATGATACGACCGTTCCTCAAAGGTCTCACCGCGATCCGTTGATTTCAATAGTACCACGTCGGCACCTCTCTCACCGCTCCACGTCCAAAAAAACCACAATCGCTCCTACACCAGAATAGCACGGTTCCAGAGGAACCCCCGGCGCTGGGACGCCGGAGGGATCGTCCTGTAAACCAAATTATAGCAAGCCATACTCCCGGGGTCAGGAGTGATAACTTTGTTTCTCAGAGTGCCACTCCGGAAACCGATCCACGGACACACCAAGTCGTATAACTCGCACACCAGCACGACGAACCGACCAGTAGCGCCGATGTCGATAGCACAGTTTGCCAGTCTATTGAAGCATCCCCGGAGTCGTACACGTGGCGGCAGGAAAGCCACAACGGGTACCTAATCAACGAGAGCACATCCTCAAGAACGTGACAGTCGCGTCGGACAACAACACCTACGACGGAGGCGAGCTGAATGACTGCTCCAAACGACGACACGTCGTCACTCGTGATCCCAATGGATTCCGATGCCGTGTTCAATGCGATTGGGAATAGTCGCCGTCGGCGCGTCGTGTTGTCCTTGTCACGCTCCTCCGGAGATATCACTGCTGACGATCTTGCGGTCGAAATCGCGGGCATCGAAAACACGATCGACCCCAGCACGGTCGGGAGTGATGAACGGACATCAGTCTATATGGCGTTGACCCAACGGCATCTCGAGACTCTCGATGAGGTCGGTGCGGTTGACTATGATGGCCGATCCAAGACTGTGACCTCGACGGACGCAACTGAACCGTCGCCGAGTATATCCGCCGACGCAAGACGGCCTGCTACAAGCCAGAATCGGAGAACACCGCATGACAGACACACAAACCCGCGCCCTTACGACGCTTCGAGACATCGACGCTCGCCTCCATCGGCTTTTTGAGGCTGTCGACGACGTTAACGGGACAGCAGCCACACCGGGTGCAGATCCTCTCGCTACACTGCAGCGTGCACGCTCGCAGATTGACGCAACGCTGTTCGAACACTAGCGCCAAACAGCCGATGGGATACTTTCTGGCGGTGAATCGTGTGTTCTCCAGTGGAGTCCAGCTGGTACTCCGTCGCGGCGCCTCGTCCACCCACGCCGAGCCAGTGAGCTAAGGTTCCGGCTCGAGTCCTTCGATTCACTCGTTCAATTCTTCGAGTCAGCACCCGATGACAGCTACGCCGAGGAGAACTGGGAGCAGGTACTCCCAACCTCGATTCGGATGGAAAAACGGATACCCCGGAGGGGAACTCCGAAACGGCAGAAGCACAAGCTGAAGCCCTGATCACAGATATCGAAGACTGTCGTACAGCGGAATAATCTTCTTGGCACGAGGTTGCTTAGAGAATCACTCTGGAGGTCACACTACGCTCAGACTCACACTGGCCATTCTAAATGACGACCCCTACGCAGCCCGTGATTCAATAGACGGACAGCCAATCCCACGGTGAAACCCCCGGTAATCTAACATTTTACACACGCCTTTTGAGTGGTTTGAATATTTTCCCACTAGCGGACAACTCGTTTCAAACGGCCCCGTCTGAAGTACATGTTCGCCGGGTCGGAATCGAGATCAAATTCGATGTCTCTTTTCGACCCATCATTCGTGACTGTATAGAAGCTGAATTCCCCCGGATCAAGATGGTGCGGGAATGCTCGGATGCCCTCTTCTTTACTTTGTTCAGGCGTGTGGAGAGAGATTCCGCCGTCCGCAAGGTCAACAATCGTAGTAAATCTATTTTGGAAGGATTCGTAACGTCCAGTCACAGCCTGGCATTTCTCTCGAAGTGCAAATATAGGGACTTTCGTCCGAGAGTACCCGGATAGCAATGCCAGAATAGCTAACCCAATATCCGTTGGGTGGGTTTCTGGCGAAGCATTACATGCAATTGCGAGGCCAACCTCGGCTTCAGTCAGATATCCCGCGAAGGCTGTAGAGCCACTGATTCCACCCCCGTGTCCGACAACCTCATCCCCACCGAGTGACTGACGCATCCAACCATGTCCATACCTACGTTTAGTGCCATCTAGGAACGTCTGTTTGATCGCTTGTTCTGCCTGCATCTGATCTACCAATTCTGGAGTGGCACCCTCGAAAACATCACCTCCTCCACGTATCATCTCCTGCATAAACCGGGCGATATCACGTGTAGATGCGATCAATCCAGTGGATGGAATCAGGAGTTCCTCGAACGGCAGTGGTGCCGGGGTGGCCCCACTTTCTGTTATCTGATAGCCAAGCGCTTTTTCATCGGCGTCACTGAATGTGTCCTCGTTGAACGTGGCCCGCTCCATATTCAGCGGTCGGAAGATCTCCTCATCAACATACGTTGAAAAGGAACGACCGGCAACTTCCTCTATCACTCTCCCGATGACATTATAGCCCGTATTATTGTAGAAAAATCGCTCTTCGTCGGAGACCCGGTATTCGCTTGCTTGCTCAAGATAGCGGACTCTGTCCTCTTCAGTAGCGACCCCAGCAGGCACTCCTTTGGTTGCTTGATTGATGAGAGCGCGGTCGGGACCAGTTGTTGGCATCCCAGATGTATGAGAGAGTAATTCACCAATCGTGATTGCGGGCCCAGACACGTTGGAGAAATGTTCGACATACTCATTGACTGCGTCGGAGAGCGACAGTTCCCCGTTCTCCACCAATTGGAATACGGCTAGGGCGGTGATGGGCTTTGTCACAGACCCCATCGCGTACAACGTATCTGGGGTGGCGGGTTTTGTGGTTTCTAGGTTTCTCACACCAACCCCGTTTGCGTATTGCTCCGAGTCGGAATCAAAAATGGTGATACTGGCTCCAGGTATATTGTGTCGACGCAGCCAATCAGTCAGGAGTGATTCTACCTGCTCGGTTTCAGACGGTTGTAGTGACATTGTGTGTGCGATCTATGTCGTTGAATGAGTGGTTCATCGTTCAGTTTAATTTGCGGCGATCAATCCTGATAGCATGATTAGTTACGTAGCTCGGAAAGCAGTCGGAACTGGTCATCGTTTGGTAGCACTTCCGTGGAGGTCTCTGCGCCGGTAACCTTGATGTGGTGGGCGGAAGCGTTCTGGTGGTAATACGTCATCTCCTGTCCTCCGTCTATTGCTACGATCGCAGTCATCAAAAATGGAGAGTCGCCCAGAACGGAAGTATCCCCGCTATAATCCTTTTTGGTTGATAATTTTATATTAATTCGCTTGGTCAATGTGGTGGGCGTTCAGAGCTAATAAATATTCTACTAAACTGCAGTTTCGGAGAGAACTAAGTTCAAATCAGTGGCAGTGGATGATCGAATGAGTGACGTAATCGTGGTCGGCGGAGGCCCAGCATGACTCAGTGCAGCACTGTTCACCGAAAGAACGGACTCGACACCACTGTCTATGATACCGGGAAATCATGGATGCCCCATGCCCACCTCTTCAATTACCTCGGCATCCGGAGCATCAGCAGTGAAGAATTCATGACTCTAGCAAGAGGACAGGTTTCCGATTGAGGCGTGTATACCAGAAATGAAGGACAAAGGATGGGGCGTATCCTGAATATTTCGTCTATTTCAGCCCGAAATGGGGGATATGTAGGTCCACACAATGCAGCGTCAAAAGCAGGTCTCATTGGGCTGACCCGCTTCTATGCCCAATCAGCAGCCAAACATGGAATTACGGTGAACGCGATTTCGCCTGGGGCTATTGACACTGATATGCTACGTGACCCCCGTTCGGGGAGGACGTAACTCCTGTGGGCCGATTCGGCAAACCTGAAGAAGTTGCACACATTGCGATGTTTATTATGAAGTATGCTGGTGGTTGGAGGGAATACCCCCTATCTGGGGTATGCGTGATGAGCTCCCCCTCAAGGCGATCAAGGTGGTAGTTTATATTTCCGCTATCCCTCGCGGATACGCCGTCCATGATTTCGGAAAACGGCACTACATCCTTTTCTGTGGCCCAGATTGCCCAGAGCGCTTCAACACGTGTTTGGTTTGCCAGTGTCTGGAAGGTAGACACCAACTCTTTCGTAGTGATATCTCTCGCTTCAGGTAAGAAATCTAGTCGAGCCATTTCAGTTCAGCCCGCCATTAGTTGGTTATGAATACCATCTAGTCCCAGCCCATCTTGTGGTCTTTCGTTTACTCCCCATTATCACTGTGAGTTCTATCTCCTACCCCATTAGCGGAGTTTTTCGTAAACGAATACGGTCATTGGTTCGGAAAATGCTTCGACATCCGTCTTGATCTCCAATTCGTATCCACTACTTTCGAATAATTGGCGAGCACGGGGTTGCTTATTCGTAGTATCGAGAGCAATCTCTGAGAATCCCCGTTTTTGAGCACACTGTTCGAGTTCGTTCAGAATCTTTTGGCCGAACCCCTTCCCCTGCACCGATGGATCTACGCGTAGTCGTTTGAGTTCTGCTGTTTGTTCGTCAAATTCTTCCAGCATCTCTGTGAGATGGCCTTCAACCGGTCTTATTCCGCCCATCGCCACGATCTCCCCGTCGTATTCTCCAATGAGAAATGCGCCGTTCTGTAGATATGTACTCTCAATGGCGTTCAAATCTTCTTCGGGCACGCCTTCAACGTACGCCCCGATATCGCGCATCGCGTTCTCGTGTAGGTCGAGGATTCGGGAAACGTCCGAGGGTTCAAAAGTACGGATGGTCAGTTTATTCCCCATCGAGTAGATGAATCGACTCCATATTGATAAGAGCTCTTAGCAGACCAGTGCTATTAGAATACATACACTTTGATCGAGTTGGATTCTAAGAGTACCAAGACGTATAGAGATCTAGTCAAGGTACTAGTCGAAGCTTGATGCCTGTAGCAACACGATACTTGGAGTTCGATGCCACCCGCTACCCCTGCTACAGCGTTATAAATGACTGCCGTGATTGCTCCGCCGATCACACCGTATAGAGCACCGCCAATAATCGCAATGAACAGTTCCGGTAACCCCGGGCGGCCTCCCATGGGTCCGCCGAGGGGGTTACAGGCGGTTCACGAATCGATGCCGAGTACGGCACCCATCCAGCCATTCGTCGGCGAAAAAACGCAGGATTCGTCTCGTTCGAGTAACTGGGTAAGCGAGCATAAGGCGGGAAAGAGACACAGTTCAGGTAGTCAGTAACGGAGTTATCTACCGAACGACTACTACAGGGACGGGCGACCGACGGAAGACTTTCTGTGCAACATTGCCGACGAACAGTCGATCGGCCACCGATCCGCCGTGGCTCCCGATTACGATCAGGTCGAAGTCGTCGACTCTGTTCAGAATCGCTCGGACTGGCATCCCGAGGCGAACCTCAGTATCGATCTCGACATCGTACTCTGCTGCAAGTTCTCGGGCGGAAGTGAATACCGATTCTGCGAGGTCCTCTGCCGCCTGTTCAAGATCATCCTCGAGCGCAAGCCCCGTTGCTTCACCCCACATGGGCGACGGTTCACCCACAACGTGCAAGACAGTGATCTCCGCGTCAGGATGGTTCTCAAGAGCGTATTCAAGTGCTTCGTGGGCCATTTCTGAACTATCCATTGGGACGAGAATTCGTGAGATCATGTGGTACTATAGTAGGAGCGTGAATAAAACAGCAGGTGCCCGTTTGGAAGGGACGATTGGGTAAAGCAGGTGGACTGAGGTTTCTTACCCCGGAAGAAAGAAATTGATGACTGCAACGACCAGTCCGGCGAGTCCCATCCGAGCGGCGGCAACGTACCAGCGCTGTCCCGAAATCGAGCCCATGTACGCCCCAAATACGCCTAACACGCTAATTCCTAACCCGACCGCGACGAGCGCGGCCTCTTGCATCGTGAGAACGGCCCCCTCGACAACGAACGGGCTTAACGGGATGAGAATCCCGATAAGTGGTCCTGACCCGCTCGCTATGGCGTGCATGAGGCGGGCACCACTCTGTTCCCGTTGAATGCGGGTATCGTCGAGGTCCGTGAGCATCGCTCGTTCGATACGTTTGATTTCAGCTCGGGTTTCGGCACGCTCAATCTCCCAGACGCTCCAGACTGCGGATGTCCCGAGACCGACCGCCGCACCCAGCCCGATCTTGATGACGGTGAGCCCGTCGGGTACTCCCGAAAGGACGGCGCCGACAATGATCCCGATACTCGTGAGCGTGCCGTCGAACCCGTTCGAGATGAAGTAGCGACGTGAGATCGCGAGGACATCCTCTTTCCCAAGGAGACGCCTCAGGAGCTGTCGAATCGACGTCACTGGTAGTCAGGCATCCTGTAACGTGCGCCGATCCGTAACGACATATTCACCACAGGCAACTTGATCCACGGAGTGGACCGACCCACCGAGGTTTTCGATCGTCTCTTCGATCGCCGCGAAATCGATGTCTTCCCCCTCGAATGTGAGCTTGATATTCTGGACCTCCTGGTCCAGTTCGATGAGAGACGACGTCACTCCCTCGACACTCTCTGTTTCCGCGACCTGGTCTGTGAATTCCAGCAGAGGCGGGTCATGTGGTTTCAATACATCGATTACGAGCCGGCGGACTGTAGCCATGTCTCAATAAAGGGGGGTTCACCCTAAAAATCGCGTGTCGGAATCTGCCCGTCGATATACGAACCATGCATCGAGAGATCCTGTGAACTACCCCTGCCTACTCGCCGCCTTCGGCGGCTCCTTGAGGAAGGGTGCTTACCGCTTTCAATCAGCTAATCAGGTGATTCACAGTTGGTCGACGTCAGAGGGAGATACTGTCTAATCGCGGTGACGACGACGAAGTATCCGGGAAGCGCGGCGACAAGTACAGTACCGATAAGTATCCAGTCAGCGAGTTCCAGCGGAACCGTTCCTAAGTACTGATTGAGCGGGGTATACAGGACGGCCAACTGCAGCACCAACGATACCCCGACCGCGAGTGCGAGCCAAGGATTTGAGAACGTCGGCGTTTCTCGGAGCCAACGGATGACGTACAACTTCTCGAACTCGAGGGCGACAAATCCCGTGAACACCATCGTCATCGCGTACGGCGTGATGGCGACCGCCCCATCAAGGGTGTAGAACATCAACCCGAGCATGACTACCGTCGATACTGTACCGGTTCCCCCGACGAGCCCGAGCATTCGGCGATCGACGATACCTCGGTCTTGATCACGCGGCGGTCGCTCCATTATGTCGCCGCTCTGTGGATCTGCACCCAGTGCCAACGCCGGTAATCCGTCGGTGAGCAGATTGATCCATAACAACTGGACAGCTGGTAACACGAGGTAGCCAAAGAGTGACGCGAGAAACACGATTGCGACTTCAGCGATATTCGCACTGAGCAGGTAGGCGACGAACTTCCAGACGTTGTCAAAGATCGCTCGCCCGCGCTCGACAGCTCGCTCGATGGTCGCGTAGTTGTCGTTGAGTAGTACCACGTCGCTCGCATGTTTGGCCACGTCAGTTCCGCGCACGCCCATCGCGACGCCGATGTCGGCGTTCTTCAACGCCGGTGCGTCGTTGACGCCGTCGCCCGTCATCGCGACGACGTGCCCGTTCGCCTGGAGCGCACGTAGAATGCGCACCTTGTGTTCGGGAGACGTGCGGGCAAACACGTCGACCGCTTCAACACGTTCGCAGAGCGTGCCGTCATCCATCGCTTCGATCTCACGTCCCTTCATCACCTCCCGGCCCATCCCGAGCGACGATGCGATAGCGGCGGCAGTTCGAACGTTGTCACCGGTTACCATTTTCACGTCGATGCCGGCGCGCGCGGTCGCCGCGAGGGCGTCAGCAACTTCCTCCCGCGGCGGATCGATCAAACCGACCAGTCCGACGAACACGAGGTCGCTCTCGATATCAGCCGGATCTTCCGCGTATGCGATGGCCAGCACGCGGAGCGCGTCGTCGGCGAACGTCCGAACCTGTTCTCGAACGCAGTCGGCTGCTTCCGCCGTGAGAGCAACCGTTCCGTCCGCCGTCAGTACGCACGAAGATTTCGAGAGAACGACGTCCGGTGCCCCCTTCACATACCCCTGATTGTCGTGAACAGTCCCCATCCACTTTGTTTCGGAGGAGAAAGGAATCTCATCAGTGCGGGGCTGTTTTTCGCGTAACGCCTCGACATCGAATCCGTGATCTTCAGCCGCCTTGACCAACGCCTTTTCGGTGGGATCGCCCTCGTCTCGGGTCGCGTCGTTGCAGAGCGCGCCTGCCTGTAACAGCAGCTCTACCCGCTCGTCCAGTAATACATCCTCGGTCTCGTCGAGAGCGACAACGGTGTCGTTCACCCATACTTTGCTGACGGTCATCCGCCCCTCGGTGAGCGTCCCCGTCTTGTCTGTGCAGATAACGTCGACGGCACCTAGCGCCTCAACGGCCGGTAGTCTTCGGACGAGGGCGTTTTCCTCCGCCATGGTCCGCACCCCGAGGGCGAGCGTCAGCGTCACGACAGCCGGCAGCCCCTCCGGAACGGCGGCAACCGCAAGCGACACCGCGGTAAGACCGGCTTGAATTATTGGCGTATCGCGAAGCAACAACAGTGGAACAACGAGCGCAGCCAGCACCAGCACGCCGAGGCCGAGCCGACGGCCGAGCTGGTCCAATTCCTGTTGGAGGGGTGTTCGCGTCTCCTCGGTGGCTGCCAGTTCCCGGGCAATCGCGCCGACCTCAGTGTCCATTCCGGTTGTGGACAAGACTGCGACACCCCTCCCGCGGGTGACGTTCGTTCCCTTGTACACCATACTGGTGTGCTCCGCAAGCGGTGCATTGGGATCGACCGGTTCCGTGGACTTCGAAACGGGCACACTCTCGCCCGTGAGAGCGGCCTCGTCGACCTCAAGATCCGTCTCTTCGAGGAGTCGCCCATCGGCAGGCACGACGTCTCCACTTTCTAGTTCAACAACGTCACCGGGGACGAGTTCGGTCGCGTCGATCTCTGCCGTCATCCCATCCCGCCGGACGGTCGCCCTCGGAGCAGTCAATTCCCGAAGCGCTTCGAGGCTCTGTTCGGCGCGGTAGTCCTGGACGAAGCCAAAGATACCGTTGGCGATGACGATGACGATGATGAGGACAGCATCGATGGTATGGCCGGCCCAGACCGAGAGGAAAGCCGCAACAACCAGCACCCAAATGAGGACGCTGTCGAACTGCGCGGCGAGGATAGATAGTCGAGTGCGCTCGCTCACCTGGACGACCTCGTTCTCGCCGTACTCCACGAACCGCTGCTTGGCCTCCCCAGTAGCCAATCCATCAGCAGTCGTGTCATAGGCCGACAAGACTGAATCGGCCGACTGGCTGTGCGGATCGTCGACCACAATTGGATACTCAATCCCGAGCGTATTATAGAGGACCAATCCCGCAGTCGATCCTCATAACCGAGGAGTCTATTTGAGTTTTCATCACGTGGAGTTCCTTATGGAGCACGTCGAATACGTATATATCAGGGGAATGACCGAAGTCGGTATCGATAAGTTACTCCCTGCGGGGTAGCTGCTTCCGCGTTTTCGCTCCCATCCGTCGGAATGAGAACCCGGGAATATCCCTTATTCTTCTCGGAAACTGCATCTTCACCCCGGACAACGAACATCGGGATGTCACTCTGGTGAAGTACCTGCGCGGTAACGCCACCCAAGAGCCCCTTCCCGATTCCAGTCATACCCTGTCGCCCGATGACGCTCAAATCCGCGTCCTGCTCGTCAGCGTACTTACTTATTTCGACATTCGTTCTCGGCGAATACGCAACGAGTTGTACGTCGAAGATCCGCTGGTCCGTATTATTTCAGGGGGGAACTTATCCCGACGTCCATCGTAGTATCCACCATGAGTGATACAGAACCGACAGCGATGGACGCCGAAGAGCGCAACGCGTTCCTCGGTACCGGCGGCACCGGCGTCATCTCCTTTCCAAGTTCGGACGACGAATCGCCGCGTTCCGTCCCCGTCTCCTACGGCTACGATAAGTCCGATACGACCTTTTACTTCAGGCTCGCCGTCGGCCCCGATAGTGACAAGGGAGATGTAGCCGGCAGTCACGTTACGTTCGTGGTCTACGGACAACAAGACGAGAACTGGCAGAGCGTCATCGCCAAAGGGCAATTGAAAGAGACCACCGAAGCGTCGGTCGCAACGGATTCGCTCGAAGGCCTTCGACAGGTCCATATCCCGCTCGTGGACATCTTCGGTCGCCCCGTGAAGGACGTTCCATTCGAGTTCTATCGACTTGTCCCCGACGAGATGACCTCCAGAAAGGAGTCTAGCACTGCAATGTGACCTACCTGGCCTACTTCGTTCCACCCAGGAGGGAGTCATCTTGAATCAATAAATCGTCATTCGTCCAACGAAATCATGTCTTTTGATCGGCTGTTGGCACAACGTGAACGGGGATAGCAGCGTGCGTGACGACGTAGTTCGTGACGCTCCCCAGCAGACGTTAGGGGAGACCACCACGACCGCGAGTCCTCATAACGACAAAACGGATAGAACCCCTCGACGACGGTGAACGGTCACTCTCGACCCGGGAGAACCCCAAAGACAGGATATTTATGTAAGTACTCGGGAACCGGCCGCCTGAATTTAACCTCTCTCGTCGCCAATTGTACTACGGTGTTCCAACATGGCATTACTCGACGGCCAGACAGCCGTCATAACCGGCGGAAGTTCAGGGATCGGCCGCGGCATCGCCCGTGAGTTCGCTAACCACGGGGCGCACTCCATCATTGTCGCAGACATTCAACAAGAGCCAAAGGAAGGGGGGACCCCTACGCACGAACAGATCGAACAGGAGACAGACACGCGGTCGACGTTCGTAAACTGTGACGTCACGAACAGAACGGACCTCGAAACGGCAGTAGACACCGCCGACGAGTTCGGTGGTATCGACGTAATGGTCAACAACGCCGGGATCTGGCACCCCGATGACTTCCTCGAAGTCACCGAAGAGGACTATGGACAGTTGATGACTGTCAATCTCGAAGGAGCCTACTTCGGCTCCCAGATCGCCGCTCAACGAATGGTCGAACACGACGGGGGAACCATCATCAACATCTCGAGCATCGCTGGCCTCTTCGGAAACGGGAACTGGCCGACCTATTCTGCGTCAAAGGGTGGGTTGACTATGCTCACCTACTCGCTAGCACACAGGCTGGCTGACGATGGGGTCAGGGTGAATGCTATCCACCCGGGCAGTATCGAGACGAAAATCGCCGGCGATCAGGATATCAGTCCGGAACAGGTCGAAGCAATGCTCGAGGAGATCCCTCTCGGACGATACGGACAGCCCGAGGAGATCGGCGGGGCCGCAGTATTCCTCGCGAGTGAACTGGCGAGTTACGTGACTGGTGAGTCACTTGTCGTCGACGGGGGCTGGACCAGCTGGCGGTAAAACCGCTCTAACGAGAGAATGAAGAGGCCGTGACTCGCGTTTCATTCTTCATCACCCCAGTTCTCGCTCCAGGTGCTCGCGAACGACCCAGCGGATATCGGCTACGCGGTCACCGATCTCACGCGTGAAGTGTACCTCTCTCTCCGAGTAATATCGCTCTGAGCCACCGGAGAGAATATAGCAATATTGTGAATCCCACAAAATACTTTTGACGCTACCGCATCAACTCTGAGATATGAGCGACACGTTCGTGGTCGTCGGTGGTGACGCCGCGGGGATGAGCGCCGCAAGTAAGGCCAAGCGCGAAGACCCGGAGCTGGATGTCGTCGTCTTCGAGAAGGGCGAGTGGGTATCCTACGCTGCCTGCGGGATGCCTTACCACGTCAAAGGCGAGGTCGAGGACCTGGAGGCTCTCGTCGCCGTGACGCCCGAGGAGTTCCGCGAGGAGCGCGATATCGACCTCCGAACCGGCCACGAGGTAGTCGGCATCGACCCCGAGGGCGAAACCATCACCGTCGAGGGGGACGGCGAGACGCTCGACCAGCCCTACGACCACCTCCTCGTCGCGACGGGTGCGACCGCCATCGAACCGCCGTTCGACGGGCTCGGCCTCGACGGCGTGTTCACGATCCATGACATGGACGAGGCCAACGCCATTGAGAACTACATCACCGAACACTCGCCGGACTCCGCAGCCATCGTCGGCGGCGGGTACGTCGGTATCGAGATGGCCGAAGCTCTGTCCACGCGCGGCGTCGACGTCCACCTCTACGAGATGCTGCCACACGTCCTCCAACCGTTCGGTGACGCGGTGGCCGAGGTCGTCGAGGACCACCTCCGCGAGCAGGGAGTTGAACTACACCTCGACACCGCCGTGTCAGGCTTCGAGGGTGCCGACCGGGTCGAGCGCGTCACGCTCGACGACGAGTCCTATCCCGCCGACGTCGCCATCGTCGGCGTCGGTGTCGAACCGAACACCGACTTGGCGGAGGATGCCGGCATCGAACTGGGCAAGACCGGAGCCATCGCGACCGACGAGTACGGTCGGACGAACTACGAGAACATCTACGCCGCGGGCGACTGCGCGGAGGCACGCCACGTCGTAACCGGCGAGCCGGACCACGTGCCGCTGGCGCTGACCGCCAACCGCGCCGGCCGCGCAATCGGCCAGACTGTCGTCGGCGAGCCGGAGCCGGTCGGCGAGATCGCCGGAACGGCCATCGTCAAGGCGTTCGACCTGGGTGCCGCTCGAACCGGAATCGTCGACGAGCAGCGGGCGCGGGACGCCGGCTTCGACCCGGTCCTGATCACGATATCGGCACCGACGCGGGCCCACTACTACCCCGGTGGTTCGGAACTTACCGTCACGCTGCTGGCCGACCGGGAGTCCGGCCGGCTGCTGGGCGGGAGCGTCGTCGGCCGGGAAGACGCAAAGCGTATCGACACGGTCGCGACGGCGCTCACGGCCGGTATGACGGTGACCGAGCTTCGGAACGCCGACCTGGCGTACGCGCCACCGTTCAGCCCCGTCTGGGACCCGATACTCACGGCGGCGAAAGTCCTCGACGGGAAGTTAGCGGGCGAATGAGCGACGCTACGCCACCCGAGTACGTGCGAGCACACCGAGAGGAACTGGTCGCGCTCACCCTCGACCTCCTCGCAATTGATACGTCGAACCCGCCCGGCGACACGCGCGAAATGGTCGCCGCAATCGACCAATTCCTCGCCCCGCTTCCGGTCGATGTGGAGCGTTTTGCAGTCGATCCAGCAAAGCCGAATCTGCTCGTTCGACTACCGGGTGAGTCTGACCACACACTGCTATATAATGGCCACCTCGATACGGTCCCCTTCGACGCAGATGCCTGGTCCCACGATCCACTTGGCAAGCGCGTCGATGAACACGTCTACGGACGCGGTGCAACCGACATGAAAGGTGCCGTGGCGTCGATGCTGTTCGCAATTCAGGCTTTCGCTGCCACCGACACTGATCCACCAGTCGACCTCCAATTCGCGTTCGTGAGCGACGAGGAAGTGGGTGGTGACGCTGGCTTGCCAGCGTTACTTGACGCTGGAAAGTTCGACGCTGACGCATGCGTGATTGGCGAGCCGACCTGCGAGGAAGGCCGCCACTCCGTCACAATCGCGGACCGGGGCAGCATTTGGCTGACGCTCGAAGCCAGCGGTGAGGGGGCCCACGGCTCCCGGCCAGTACTCGGCGTCAACGCCATCGACCGGCTCTACGACGCCATTGGGACTATGCGCGAACGGTTTGGCACCCAGCGACTCGAGATCAACGCCGACGTGGCACCGATCGTCGAGGAGTCAGTCGAATACTACGCCCCCTCTATGGGTGAGGCCGCCGCTCGAGAGCTGTTCTGGTACCCATCGATCAATCTCGGCGTCCTCGAGGGCGGGGACGCGATAAACACCGTCCCGCAGTCTGCGCACGCCGAAGTTGACGTACGACTGACCGCAGGTGTCCACACGCCCGATGTGCTCGCGAAGATTCGGGAGTGCGTCGCCGACTGCGAAGGTATCACGATAGCCGACGTCTCCTGGAGCGTCGGTACCGCCGAAGCACCCGCCAGCCCCCTCGTCGAAGCCGTCGCGTCGACCGCGGAGGAGGCCACGGGTGATCGCGTCTTCAGGCGGAGCGCTACGGGTGGTGGTGACGCCAAGAAACTCCGGAATGCAGACATCCCGACCGTCGAGTTTGCACTAGGAACCGACACCGTCCACGTGCCGGATGAGTACGTTCCGGTAGACGTACTCGTCGACAACGCCGTCGTCTATGCTCAGCTACCAGGACAGTGGCAGTTCCAGTTCGGTTAGTAACGCCTCCAGGCTGGCGCTTGTGCCAGACTGCTTGGGCGGTGAGAGGAAGCCATTGGGAAAGACTTAGGCGTTAGTATAGTGTATTTGTGGGTATGAAGAACAATATTGGTGCGGCAGACAGACGAATCCGGATCGGTATCGGGCTGGGTTTGGCTGCTGTCGGAGTGGCCACACTCGCGGGGCTGCTTGGAGTTGGGACGGTGGTCGGCACAGTGCTGACGCTGCTGGGTCTCGTTCTCGCCGGGACTGGGTTCGTTCGAGTCTGTCTCCTGTACCGCCTGCTGGGAGTGGACACGTCGGGGTCCCGCTAGGGATGGAACGCTTCCAGAATACCGGCCAGCCCGACTGGGACTGGTGGAGCAAACTCTGGCCGACACCCGGCGCGACACTCCGGGAACTCGGCGTCGAGTCCGGCAAGTCGGTCGCCGAAGTCGGCTGTGGAAGCGGCTACTTTGCGCTTCCAGCCGCTCGAATTGTCGACCCTGAGCCCGTTTACGCTATCGACTTGGATGCGTCACTGCTCGATGAACTCGACGACTTAGCCGAACAGCAAGACATCGAGAACGTGGTTCCGATTCTCGGTGACGCCAGGAACCTGACTGGCGTCCTCCCCGATTCAGTCAGCACGCTCGTCGTGGCAAACACGTTCCACGGCGTCGACGACCAGTCCGGGTTGGTCGAGCAAGCGTTCCGGGTGATCGAACCTGGCGGAAGCCTGGTCATCGTCAACTGGCATGATCGCCCGCGTGAAACGACGACTGTCGGGACTGAACCTCGGGGACCCCCGACGGAACTTCGGATGACGCCGAGAGAAACTGAATATGCCGTACTTCCAGCCGCACCGTTTACGCTCGACCGGCAGGTCGAGTTGCCGCCGTACCACTACGCGCTAGTATTCGAGCGGTAAACGCCCTACTCTACGATTTCAATATCACTCCTTTGTCGCCCATTCTCGATCCACATATTTTTACAATCTTGCAATTCGCATACAATACTATAATTAGACAGTTCTAACTGCCGCCTGTGAGCTCTATGACTGACATCGAGCATAACGACACCACCGACACCGGCGTCCCCAATGCGGGCAGCGTCGCCCATTACTAGGCCGGCATCGTCGGACAGCGCCTCGCCAGCGAGATTCGCGGCCGACCGGCGACGGCGACCTAAGACGGGAAGACGCTGTGCTTCATCGAAACGGAAATCGATGCGGCGTCATTCGTCGAGTTCGACTACGAGAATCCCCCGTCGCCCGCGCCGCCTTCGGAGAAACTCTACTGGTCGAAACTGGCGTACAACGAGTCCTACTGGCTGACTGCACGAGGATTGCTCTGACCATGTCTGAACCGCAGAACCCTGAGCCATTCGAGTTGGAGGCGGCGATTGAACGAAACTCCGAAGCGGTCGCCGAGTTCAACAGCACCTCGACGCCATCAACGAGCTACTGGATGTGCTCTCGCTTGGCGAGAGCGCGCTCGACGACGAAATGGTCACGTCGCTGGCCGGCACCGGTACCGCACTCGGTGAGGTCGCGCAGACGGCGTCCGACGACGACACCCGTGATGTCATCGAGACGCTGCTAGAGAGTATCGGTGAAGCGGAGCGGACATCACCCGAACAGGTCGGGACTGTCGGCCTGCTTCGCGGATTACGTGATCAAGATGTCAAGGACGGGCTGGGCTACCTGCTGGCGCTTGCCGGCGCGATCGGTCGTGAGCATATCGCCGGCGAATAACGCTTGCTAGCGGCCTCCGATTCGCTCTCTCCTCACTTGGGCCGACGGAAAAATGACCGCCCCATTTATATTGTACAGTGGGCCCAAGACTATTAAACATTCAATGCGTAGTGTCTGGTAATGGCAACACAGACAACAAAGACGGACGGCGTGGTTTCGCTCGGCGATGACGACATTGAAACAGTCGTCGAAGACAGCAGCGTCGCGCTCGTGGAGTTCTACACGGAGTGGTGTGGCACCTGCAAACGAATGAAGCCGGTTCTCGAAGCACTCGCAGAAGACACTGACGCGACGATCCTGACGATCGACATCGAATCGAATCTCGAAACGGCGATCGAATTCGGTGCCCAGAGCACGCCCACGTTCGTCCTGTTCGTCGACGGGCAACCGGTGAAACAGCTCCGCGGCGGACAGAACGAGCAGACACTCCGCGACCTGATCGCGGAGTATAGTGACTAACTCACCGAGAACGAGATGAACTCGAGAGACCTTCGCGCCGACACGCCCGCCCTGCACGAGGACGTCTACCTGAATTTCGGCGCTCACGGGCCGAGTCCGCAGTACGTCGTCGAGGCGGCCGACGAGTTCGTACGATCACACGAGTTCGAGACGAGCACGCGAAACGACCCCTACGAGGTGGCGTTCGACACCTATGACCGCGTGCGGGAGCGCGTCGCCACCTTTGTTGGTGCGGACGCCGACGAGATCGCGCTCACGGAGAGCACGACGGCGGGCATCAACGCCGTCGCGACCGCGATCGACTGGGAGCCCGGTGACGTCGTCGTTCGAACCGATCTCGAGCACCCAGCAGGAACGCTTCCGTGGCAACGTTTGGAACAGGAGGGCGTCGAAGTTCGTGTCGTCGAGACTGAGGACGGCCGCGTCGATCTCGATGCCTTCGCCGAGGCCGTCGATGACGCACAGGTGGCGTGTTTCAGTGCAGTGACGTGGACCCACGGCACCCAGTTGCCCGTCGCCGATCTCGTTGACATCGCTCACGAGGCTGGCGCGTTCGCGCTCGTCGACGCTGTGCAGGTGCCGGGACAGCTCCCGATGGACGTTGGTGAGTGGGATGCGGACGCCGTCGCGGCGGCCGGACACAAGTGGCTGCTGGGGCTGTGGGGCGGCGGCTTCCTCTACGTCGACGGCCAGGCCGTTGACTCCCTCCAGCCCACCACAGTTGGGTACCGAAGCGTCGAAATGCCGACTGCAGATCCCTACGAGTTCGCAGCCGGCGCCCGGCGCTTCGAGGTCGGATCAGCAAACCCGGCTCCACACGTCGCCCTGGCCGAGGCCATGGAGGTGATCGAAGAGGTCGGCGTCAAGCGTATCGCCGACCGGAGTCAGGAATTGGCCGGCCAGCTGACCGATGGTATCCCTGAGGAGCGGCTTCTCAGCCCCGAAGATCCCGAGTCGGGACTCGTGACGATCGACGTGGACGACCCCGAAGCGACGGTCGACCGACTCGCGTCAGAGGGAATCGTCGTTCGCGCTCTGCCGAAACCGAACGCCGTCCGCGCGTCGGTCCACGCGGTCAACACCCGTGAGGAGGTTGAACGGCTGCTGGATGTCCTAGAACCGGAGTGGACCTGACGCGACCACCGTTCTCCGCTTCTCTCGCTACGATTGTCTCTCAGAATCTACTCGTAGAAATCGGACGGAGCTGCTGGCGTGGCCGTCGGCGGGATAGCGCTATCGGAGAGAAATTTTGTCTGCTTCAGTCGACCTGTACGCGACCGCTGTCGTCGACGACGACGTCGTGACCACGATACGCGAATCGAACTTCGAGGTCAGACGCCGTCGAATCCTCGACCACCCTTTCTACTGCATCCGGATCGACGACCTCGGCTAGCGGCGGATCGAGTGTGACCGGCTCGACGCCCTCCTCCTCCGCGACGGCATTGACAATCTTGGGAATCGGGTTCTCGAATTTGTTCATTGGAGTTTAGACGAGGAGCTGGATGTCGGCATCGGCCATGTCTTGGAGGGCGGTCGCCGCGCCGACGCCCGTGGTGACACCGTCATAGAAGTCGTCCTCGTCGTAGTCCATCAGGTCGATGGTCATCTGGCACGCCTGGAACTCCACGCCCATGTCCAGGCTCGTCTCCAGCAGCTCCTCGATGGTCGCGGTGTCGTTGTCCGCGATTTTTCGCTCCATCATCTTCGTCGTCACGCGGTCCATGCCCGGGAGCGCGGCGACGGCGTTCGGCACGGGCATGTTGGGGTTGCCGATGGAGCTGAGCTTGAGGCTCTTCGAGCGCTCCTCGTGGAGGATGTCCAGTCCCCAGAAGGTGTGGAAGACGGTCACGTCGTAGCCGAATGCGGCCGCGGTGCTGGCGAGGATGAGCGGCGGGTACGCCATGTCGAGCGTGCCTTTCGTCGCGATGATGCTCATCTTCTTGGGGCCGTCGTCGTCGGTGGCCTCGGCGAGCGCGTCCTCGAGTTCGTCGACGCGCGCGGCCAGTTCCGCACGCGACGGCGCGTCGTCGGGCGGCGCGTCGGGTGTGTCCGTACTCATCGTTACTCCGTCTTGCGGACGTAGTGTTTGTACACGTCGTCGCCTTCCTCTTGGTCGACAAGTTCGACGCCCTCGGTGCCGGACGCCCAGCCGTCGATGTCGCTCATGCTTCCGGGGTCGGTCGCCAGCACTTCGAGGATCTCACCTTCCGCGAGGTCGTCGATGGCGGACTTCGTCTTCACAACTGGCATGGGACACGATGCGCCTTTCACGTCGAGCGTCTCCGTGATGTCGAATTCAGCACTCATTGGTTATCTGCTCCGTGAGTCTGTATTGGAGCTACCGCACAATACCTCCTACCCGAGTAAAAGGTTGTCGATCTTTGTGGATACTACCAACTACTACGAGTCCTAATTCAGGCGTTGAACTGCATTTAGGGCCTACTCAGGCGGTGTAATTCCGTTACGGTGCAGAGGAACTCATAATAGTATTGTTCGTAGAAGGAACTACTATGCAAATGCTTTTGTGCGTCTACCCGGTAGAAGCGACTGCACAACATGAACGCCGACGACTTCCCGACTCCGGACGTCGACGTGGAATCCGTCGACCCGGAAACGCTGAAAGACCGTATCGACGCCGGCGAGGACGTCATGCTCCTCGACGCGCGTATGCAATCGGACTACGAGGAGTGGCACATCGACGGCGAGAACGTCACGTCGATCAACGTCCCGTACTTCGAGTTCCTTGAGGACGACATCGACGAGGACGTCCTCGCCAAGGTCCCCGACGACCGCGAAGTGACTGTCCTGTGTGCGAAGGGCGGCGCCAGCGAGTTCGTCGCTGGCACGCTCGCCGAGCATGGCTACGACGTGAACCATCTCGAGGACGGCATGAACGGCTGGGCCAGCATCTACGAGGCCGTCGAGGTCGAGCGCTACGACGGCGCCGGCACGCTACTGCAGTACCAGCGGCCCTCCTCGGGCTGTCTCGGTTACCTGCTGTACGATGATGGCGAGGCGGCGATCATCGACCCGCTGCGGGCGTTTACCGACCGGTACCTCGACGACGCTGACGACCTCGGCGTCGGCCTGAAGTACGCTCTCGACACGCACGTCCACGCCGACCACATCTCTGGCGTCCGCGACCTCGACGACGAGGACGTTGAGGGTATCATCCCTGAGGCCGCTGTCGACCGCGGTGTCACCTACGCTGACGAACTGACCACGGCCGCGGACGGCGACACCTTCCAAGTTGGCGACGCCACCATCGAAGCAGTCTACACGCCGGGGCATACGACTGGGATGACCTCGTACCTCGTCGACGACAGCCTGCTCGCGACCGGCGACGGGCTGTTCGTCGAGAGCGTCGCCCGCCCCGACCTCGAGGAAGGCGACGAGGGCGCGCCCGAGGCAGCCAGCATGCTCTACGAGTCCCTGCAAGAGCGCGTGCTGACGTTGCCCGACGACACGCTCATCGGTGGCGCTCACTTCAGCGACGCTGCGGAGCCGGCCGACGACGGCACCTACACCGCACCCGTCGGCGAACTCGTCGCGGAGATGGACGCGCTCACGATGGACGAGGACGAGTTCGTCGACCTGATCCTCTCGGACATGCCGCCGCGGCCGGCCAACTACGAGGACATCATCGCGACGAACCTCGGCCAGAACGCCGTCGGCGACGAGGAGGCGTTCACGCTGGAACTCGGGCCGAACAACTGCGCAGCCAGCCAGGACTCCCTCGCGGGTGACTAACGACGGCGATGGTCACTGACCCAGTACTGCTCCAAGCGACTGCCGACCTGTTCCCCAACGGGATCAGTCGGTACGCCGTTGGCGGGCTACTCGTCGGCCTCGGGACCGTCCTGATCTACATCGGGACGGGAATCCCAGCCGGGGCGAGTACGTTCCTGGAGTCGACGCTGTCGTACGTCTCGGACCAATATCGCTTCCAGCAGTACGTCGGCTCGCGCGACTGGCGGCTCGTGTTCACAGCCGGCATCATCTTGGGCGGGCTGGCGTTCGCGGCGACGTTCCAGTCCGGTCTGGTCACGAGCCCGCTGTACCAGCCCGGAACGACCGGCCAGCTGTACGATATCGGCGGCGTGACGCTCTGGATCACCGACGTCCAGCCGTGGCGGCTGTTCGTCGGCGGCATCCTGGTCGGAATCGGCACCCGAATCGGCAAGGGCTGTACGTCAGGGCACGGCGTCTGTGGCGTCGGGTCGGCGTCGAAGACGTCGCTGGTCGGCGTGCTAACGTTCCTGACCGTCGCAATCGGAACCGCGCAGGTCGTCGCCGCGCTGGGGGTAAGCCCATGAGCGACCGCCACCCGCTGTTCAAGCCGCTGATCTTCGTCGGCGGCATCGTGTTCGGGTTCGGGCTCGGGTTCAGCCACATGGCGCGACCGGAAGTGGTGCTGAACTTCCTCCAGTTCGAGGACCTCGGGCTCCCGTTCGTGATGTTCGGGGCGGCAATCGTCTCAGGCATCGCCTTCGCGGTGATGCCGCGACTCCTCGACCGCGCCCCCCTCACGGGCGACCCCTACGAACGCCGTCTGAAGCCGTTCGACCGGAACGTCCTGGTCGGCGGCGCCGTCTTCGGCGTCGGCTGGGGGCTGTCCGGCATCTGCCCGGGCGCCGCCTACGCCAGCCTCGGTGTCGGCAACGTCACCATCCTCTGGGCGCTCGCGGGGATGTTCGTCGGCGCGTACGCCCAGGGGTACTGGCGGAGCCGCAGCCAGGCACGTGACACCGCCGCGACGGGCACAGACTAACCCACGTCTATGGACCCCGCTCTCATCTTCCTCTTCGCCGGCGCAGCGCTCGCGAGCCTCTTCATGGCCTGGGTCATCGGTGCCGGGTCCAGCGGCGCCACGCCGTTTGCGCCCGCCGTCGGCGCGAACGCAGTCTCGACGATGCGGGCGGCGTTCATCGTCGGCATCTTCGGGTTCGCTGGCGCCGTCACGCAGGGCGGAAACGTCTCCGAAGCCATCGGGAGCGGCCTCATCGGCGGTATCAGTCTCCCGGTCGCCGGCGTCATCCTCGTGCTCGTGTTGGGCGCGGGACTGATGGCGGTCGGCATCACGACCGGCTACCCGATAGCGACCGCGTTCACCGTGACCGGCGCCGTCATCGGCGTCGGACTCGCGCTCGGCGGGACGCCAGTCTGGCCGAAGTACCAGCAGATCGCCGCCGTCTGGGTGCTGACGCCGTTCGTCGGTGGTGGTATCGCGTTCACCATCGCGAGCCTCCTCCCGCGCCCCGACGTCCCCGAACGGTACAGCGTCCCCGTCCTCGCTGGCCTTGTCGGGGCCGTCCTCATGAACGTCCAGTTCAGCTTCCTCGGTGAGGGAGGCACGTCAGGATCTGCCCGCGGCCTCGGACAGCAAGTGCTGTCAGCCGACGGATTCGTGTCGGCGTTTGGGATTACCGGTTTCGCAGCACTGGCGGTCGCGGCCGTCGTCTGGTGGGACGTGAGTCGCGACGAGCGCGGCGGCCTGCGGCGCGTGCTGTTCGCGCTCGGGTCGCTCGTGGCGTTCTCCGCGGGCGGCAGCCAGGTCGGGCTCGCTGTCGGGCCGCTGCTCCCACTGCTCGACGAGGTGGGGATGGTGTCGACGCTCGCCGTGCTCGTCGGCGGCGGCCTCGGAATGCTCGTCGGCTCCTGGACGGGCGCGCCGCGGATGATTAAGTCGCTCGCTCAGGACTACTCGTCGCTCGGGCCGCGGCGCTCCATCTCGGCGCTCGTTCCGTCGTTCCTGATCGCACAGCTGGCAGTCCTGCTCGGCGTCCCGGTCTCGTTCAACGAGATCGTCGTCAGCGCCATCATCGGAAGCGGTGCCGCCGTTGGTGGTCGGGAAGCTGTGGATACCAGAAAGATTCTCCTGACAGTCGGGGCGTGGGCAGGATCGTTCCTCCTCTCGTTCGCGCTCGCGTACGGAGCCGCGTTCCTCCTACTGTAACCCACAACTGAATCTGCTGAGCGCAAGCACCAATGACTACGACAACTGAACTCGAAGACTGAATGCTCCGTGGGAGCCCTGTCTCGTGGGACTCCCATGCGACCTAAGAGCTAGCAGGGGCTGCCGACGCCCAACGATATCGCAGCTCTGGTGTTGTCCCTCTCAGACTGCCCGGGGTGGCGGAACGAGGAAGACGTTCCCCGTCGCCTGTGCGACGATCTCCTCCGAAACGCTGCCCAACAGGAGCCGCCGGATACGGCTTCTCCCTTTCGATCCGACGAGGACCGTAGACGGCGTTACCTCTGCTTCGACGGCGAGGATTTCGTTGGCTGGATCGCCTTGCCGGACCTCGATCCGCGTCTCGATACCCCAGTTTTCGAGCGTGCTCGCCCGCTCGGCCAGTCGCTCCCGTGGGCCGCCATCGGCGTCGGCGCCCTCGTCTTTTGGCGACCGAACGTGAACGAGTGTTGCCTCCTCGGTCGCGTGACGGAGGTACGAGAAGGCGTCGAACGCTCGGTTGGCGTTCTCAGAAAAGTCCGTCGCGAAGAGAACACGCTGAAAGAGGTGTTCCCGGAGAACGTCGGGGTCGTCGGTCCCCCGCTCGACGCGGTTGACCAACAACGGAACGACAGTCGTCCGCGCGAGGTTGCGGGCGGTCGAGCCGATGATCCGGTTCTCGAGCGGGCTCTGGCCCCGAGAGCTGACGACCGCGAGGTCAGCGTGGACGGTTTCAGCGATGCCGTTGATACGGCGATAGGGGGTTCCACGGACGACGTGGGTCTCGACGTCGAATCCGGCGGCCTCGATCACCGTCTGATACTGGTCGAGTGCTCGTCGACGTTGCTCCTCGAAATTCACGCCGGGCATTCCGGAGTGGACGTTCGCCGGAACGACCGTCACGAGGTGGATCGTATCGACGCCAATACGGCCCAAGCACTCGAGACAGGTTTCGTTCTCTATTGCGGCCTCACTTGCAGCCGACAGGTCGGTCGCGCACAGGGCCCTCATAGCGACACTTTTGTCGAGTGTCCACAATATGGTTTTGTTCGGTTTTGTAGGATTAGTCGAAACGGCATCTCTGCTGAGCAGTTTCGTGCGCTGCCATCGTCTATATGATTCTTATAAGTTACCGATACTCTAAGAGATGTTACCGGAATATAGTATTGTATAGTAGTCCCAAAAACGTTATAGGCACGAGGCGGATAAGTGCTACTGAGCAGAAATGTGCAAACAGCGAATTTCCGTGTTCGAAACTCCGAGGGAGAACCGATGGCAGGATTAGAGATTCCCACATGGGATCCCGAGACAGCCTTGCTTATCGGCACGATACTACTGGAAGCGATCGTGCTATACGTGGGCTACGGTGGCCTCGAACGGCTCTTCGGGCCCTATCTGATGAAGTTCCTGGTCGGAGGTGAAGCCAATGCTCGATAGTCTCCTTGACGGCCTCGGGATCTTGGGAACCAGTCCTGAGATGGTGGCACTGTTCGTCGGGTTCGGCCTTGTCGTCGGGGTCCTGTTCGGGTTCTTCGGCATGGGCGGGTCGTTCCTCGTCACCCCTGCACTGCTGATGCTAGACTACCCGGCGCCCGTCGCAGTGGGAAGCGGAATGGCGTTCGTCTTCGGGACGGCCGTCATCGCGACCCTGAAGCACCATGACCTCGGGCAGGTCGACTACAAACTCGGCGCCATCATGATTACTGGGACGACAATCGGTATTGAGGCCGGCCGTGCCAGTGTCTATTACCTTGAGTCGTTAGGACTCGCTGGCGGTATCATCAGCGTCGCCTACGTGGTCCTGCTCGGCGGTGTCGGGGCGATGGTGACTCGTGACGCGTTGAAGAGTAATCGCGGTGGTATCGATCACGAGGCTGCTGACAAGGACCTCGACGAGTACGAGATCCCAGAAATCGCCAAAACAATTCAGCAGACCGTTCGGATACCACCGATGGTGTCGCTCCGCGGCGACGTCCGTGTCTCCGTGTGGGTTATCACGGCCGTCGCATTCGCGACTGGTCTTCTGTCCGGCTTCCTCGGCGTCGGTGGCGGCTTCATCCGGATGCCGGCGATGATCTACGCGATCGGGGTCCCGGTGCCCGTCGCCGTCGGCACTGACCTGTTCGAGATCGTCTTCTCCGGCGGTCTCGGAAGTTACCTCTACGGACAGGGCGGCGGCGTGAACCTCGGTATCGTCGCCCCGCTGTTGTTCGGGAGCGCACTCGGTGCGCGTATCGGCTCTGCTGCGACCGCCGTCGTCGACGCTGACGGCATCAAGATCTACTTCGGCGGGATGCTCCTGATCGGTGCCGTCGCCGTGGGTATCGGAGAGATCGGCTCCTACGTCGGCAGCCCGACGCTCGAGTTGCTCGGACTGGTACTGGTTATCGGCGCGGCGGTCGTCGTCGCCTTCGCGATTCTGTACACGACGATTTCGTCGCTTCGTCAGAAGCGTCATCAGGGAACCTCGGTTACCGACTAATCTGTTTTTGCGCCAACCTGCTGCCCGGTCGGGTTGATTTGGTTGTTTACTCCCTGGATATCCCCAGAGTGACGAGTAGCTGTTTACACCTTTTTTTGTTTACCTCTCTTGGTTCACCGCGAAATTGTGCGAACTGCGCAAAAGTCTTTTAATGGCTCAGTACGTACGTAGTTTCGATAACAATGCCAGATTCGATGTCTGAACAGCTCCGTCGGGACATGGTGTGCGAAGGGCTGCTGGAGTGTTTCCACGGTCTCAAAGAACTCGATAAGGAGTGCTTCCAGGCGCTCGTCGAGTCCGAAGAACCGCTGACTGTCGACGAAATCGCCGACACGGTCGACCGTGAGCGCTCGACGGCCTACCGTGCCGTCCAACGGCTGCTGCAGACCGGGTTCATCGAAAAAGACCAGATCAACTACGACCAGGGTGGCTACTACCACGTCTACTCGCCGACTGACCCCTCCAAGATCGCCGATGACATGCAACGCCTGCTCAACGACTGGTACGCGAAGATGGGGCAGCTCATCCAGGAGTTCGAAACCAAGTACGAACAGACCGAAACTGCGGCTCCTGTAGCCGAAAGCTAACGCCCTACTTCTCTCTATCTCTGATCCTAAGACTCATCTCGGGAGCAGAATTTTGCGCGATCTTGGGTTCCGATCAGTATTTCGGCAGACAGACTATCCTGAATAGTATTGCATATCTTTCCCAAAACTCTTAATTAGCGCTGGTGCATACGTACTGTTGATGGCAACTGATACTGCATCCGACGCTGGCACCGCGTCCACGAACGAACCGCTCCACGTCGACGGTCAGTCCCAACTCGATGACATTGTTGCAGAGAACGAGGTCGTGCTCACGGACTTCTACGCCGACTGGTGTGGGCCGTGCCAGATGCTCGAACCGATCGTCGAGACGCTCGCCGCCGAGACCGACGCGACTGTGGCGAAAGTCGACGTTGATGCCAACCAGCAACTCGCCACCGCCTACGGTGTCCGGGGGGTTCCCACCCTCGTCCTGTTCGCCGGCGGCGAACAGGTCAAGGAAATTGTCGGTCTCCAAGCTGAGGACCAACTCCGAACGCTCATCGAGACCTACATCGAATAAATGACCGAGGACATCCACGACCTCGTCATTGCTGGGTCAGGCGTCGCCGGTCTCTCGGCGGCGGTCTACGCCGCACGTGCCGATCTCGACCCACTCGTCCTCGAGGGCGACGAACCGGGCGGGCAGCTCACACTGACGACCGATGTCGAGAACTACCTCGGGTTCCCCGACGGCGTCGGCGGCATGGATCTGATCCAACGCGGGAAGGAGCAGGCCGAGCAGTTCGGCGCGGAGTTCCGACACGGCCGCATCGAGGACGCGGATGTGGACGACCAACTCCTCGAGCTGTCGCTGTCGATCGGGGACACGATCTACACACGGTCGCTGATCGTCGCGACCGGCGCGAGCGCGCGTTGGGTCGGCGCCGAAAACGAGGACGAACTGATGGGGCACGGGCTGTCGACGTGTGCGACCTGTGACGGCGCGTTCCACCGCGGCGACGACGTTCTCGTCGTTGGTGGCGGCGACAGCGCGATGGAGGAAGCGTTGTTCCTCGCGAAATTCGCCGACTCGGTGACGGTCGTTCACCGCCGCGAAGAGCTGCGAGCATCGGAGATCATGGCCGACCGTGCTCGCGACCACAAGGATGTCCAGTTCCGCTGGAACACGGAGCTCGAAGCAATCCACGGCTCGCAAGAGGAGGGCGTTACCGGCGCCACGCTCGTCTCCCATCCCGAGGGATATCCCAGAAAGAAAGCCGAGTCCGGTGTCGACGTCGAACGAGAGACAGTCGACGTTGGGGGCGTGTTCTACGCCGTCGGCCACACCCCGAATACGCAGTTCCTCGACGGCACCGGCGTCGAACGGGACGAGAACGGCTACATCTTCACGCGAAACGACGCCGCTGGTCGGCCCACAGCCCGGACGGCCGTCGAAGGAGTGTTCGCAGCTGGCGACGTTGCTGACCCGCGCTACCGACAGGCGATCACGTCCGCCGGCACCGGAAGTATGGCTGCCCTCGATGCCGAGGAATTCCTTGAGGCGCTTCAGGACGCGAGTGACTCGGCCGTTCCAGCGACAGTCACAAAGGAACAATCTGTTCCATGACCTCCAAGTTCACTACCACCATCGTTCGTAGTACTGTTGGCTCCGTCCTATTGATCGCATTTACCGGGATTGCCAGCGCACAGTCCGGCGGTGGTCACTCTGGTGGAATGGGTGGGATGGGCGGCGGGATGAGTGGCTTCGGCTGGTGGCCCCTCATTTGGTCGCTAATCTTACTGAGTGTGGTGCTCATCGTCGGCTATACAGTCTACGCACACGGACGTACACCGGCTACTGAGCGATCTGACACGGACACTGCATTGTCGACGCTACGCTCCCGGTACGCTCGTGGAGAGATCTCCGAGGAGGAATTCGAAGAGCGTCGTCACCGACTTGAGGAATAACTGATGAGCAACTACCAGACCAGATCCGGTTCTTGTTTTGGATTGCTGAGCACACGATGCATTAGCCCTGTTTGAACTCTTGCTCCATCGGAAGCTCCTCACTGCTCGCCGGCGCGGAAAGACTTCCCATCGAGACTGGCGTCGAGCTTGCAGGTGCTCGCTGCCTTAACCAACGAACCTCGACAACACTCGCAGGGTGTTGGTTAATCGATGGCCAGCACTGGCGCTACTCGAGACTGGGGCCGTAGCGAACCGAGCCACACACCCGGCACTCCCAGATCAGTTGCCGCGGTCTCGCCAGTGGATTCGCTCAGCGCCATCGCTGGAACCAGCCACACCGCGTCGGGAAGTGAGGGCCATTGATCGCCAATCAAGGCGGCCTCGGAAAACTTGCGGTCGCCCCCCACGCCCTCGAGGAGTAGACTAAACGTCAGGCGATTCAGCCGGGTTTGTGTCCGGCTCACCGACCCACTCTGCATTCCACTCGTCGATTGCAGCGAACACTGGTTCGAGTGCCGCACCTTTCTCAGTCAGGCTGTAGTGGGTCGCGACGGGTGGGCCTTCCTCGACACGGCGATCGACGATCCTGTCCTCTTCGAGTGATTCGAGGACTCGAGAAAGTGTGTACGAACTCGCTCCGGATGCTCGTTTCAACTCGTTAAATCGATGGTCGCCATCGAACAGGTTGTACAGAATCCGAAGCCGCCACTTGGTCCCGAACTGATCAAGTGATTGGACACCTGCACATGCGTTTGGCGTGAGTTCGCGAACCTCTCGGAGATTGTCATCGATCTCCTCGTCGGGCGCTGGAACCATACCAGCTATACGGTAGTCCTCCGATGTAAGCGTTTGTCTTGGGTCGTCTTGTGCCGCTCAGATACTGATGAGCGTACCGGCTGTGCAAGTGATTTACGTCTTTATAGTAGCTGGTAGCGCGACTTCTATATTTAGATGAGCAAACGGGAATGGCTGAATCGGGAAGTAAGTTGGTATCGCTCATGAGGTCATCTCCAGTAGGCTACGGACGTTCAGCCTCTAGGAACGAACCAATTCCGTCGAACAGTCGATCAAGCGTCGTTTTGTCTGTGAACGGGTTCAATAGGACGACTCGGAGCCACCGTGTGTCCCGATAGGTCGGTAGCGAGACAAAGACGTCCTGTTTGGAGAGCAGGTAGCGCTGGAGCCGTCCGTTGAGTGCATCTCGCTCGTCCGGTGGACACCAATCGGGCGCGGCACGGAAACAGACGATGTTCATCTCTGGCTCGCTGGCCAGCTCCAGCGCATTCTGGTCAGTGACGCGGTCGCGAATCACAGCCGTCAGGCGATAGCTTTCGTCGATCAACTGTCCGAGTCCCTCACGACCGAGATGCTGGAAGGTAAGCCAAAGTTTCAGAACCTCCGCCCGCCGGGTCCCTTGGACGCTCAGTTCACCGAGGTTCGGAATCGCATCGTCGCCGCGCATATACGGTGCCCCAACCCTGAAATCCTGCTGCAAGATGTCCAAATCGGCGAACAACGTCATCGCGCATGTCTTCGCAACATAACACCATTTCTGGGGGTTGAACGTCACTGAGTCGGCCTCCTCGATTCCATCAAGTCGGTCCCGTTCGGCTTCAGAGAAGACGAGGGCCCCGCCGTAGGCCGCGTCGACGTGGAACCACAGGGCATGCTCATCGACTACATCACGAATCGCCGGGAGCGGATCAATGTTCCCAGTCGTGGTTGTGCCAGCGGTCGCGACGACACAGAACGGCGCGCGACCGTTTTGTTCGGCCTGTTCGACTGCCTGGTTCAGCGCGCTCGGCTTCATTCGAGAGTTCGCGTCCGTTTCGACGGCGATGACGGCGTCGGTCCCGAGCCCCAGTAGCATCGCGGCTTTCTGTAGGGAGGTGTGTGCCACCTGTGATGCGAACAACACTGGCTCACCATCCAGTCCGGCGATCCCACCCTCGTGAACATCGAATGCCTTGTTCCGAGCGACCGAGAGGGCATGTAGGTTCGCGAGTGACCCCCCGCTGGCGAGGACTCCGCCGGCGTTGGGGCCGAGGCCGAATTCGCTGGCGATGGTCTCGGTCAACTGAACCTCGAGTTCCGAGAATACTGGCGACATCTCCACGCTCAACATATTGTTGTTGACCGCCGATGCGACGAGGTCACCCAGTACCGACACCGTAGTCGGCATCGTATCCATATGACCGATATATCCCGGATGAGCGGGGTTCATCGATCCCGCAACGATCGTCTCGAGGGCATCGAGAACGTCGGTCTGGGAGCGTGGTGATTCTGGGATCGCCCCCACAGGGGCGGTCGACTCGGCAGGTAACGGCGACCGTTTTTCGGCCGCTCCGAGCTGTTCGAGGAGCTGATCGAGTACGTCCTCGGTGAGATCCCGGATGGCTTCGGCGTTATCCCCACGCGGATCGATGAATCCCGTTTCGGGCGAGTTGGAACGGTTCATATGAGCGCTTCTCTCTCTGGTAACTTAGGGACTCGTTGGACCGATGTCACTCACTCCCTATTCGTTTGCGACCGTGAGGCATCGTAAAATCGATATTCGGTCCGACTGGGACGAATCCAGTCGGGTTGATGTCCGTATGACTCCGGTAGTAGTGTTTCTTGATGTGATCGAGGTTAACCGTCTTTGAGACGCCGTCGTGTTGATAAATGTCGCGCGTGTATCCCCAGAGGTTGGGATAGTCGACGAGACGTCGAACGTTACATTTGAAGTG
Organism: Halostella pelagica; assembly: GCA_005954745.1. Classification (GTDB taxonomy): domain Archaea; phylum Halobacteriota; class Halobacteria; order Halobacteriales; family Natronoarchaeaceae; genus Halostella; species Halostella pelagica. Next base: position 109,631 of record CP040680.1, on the reverse strand, counting down.
TGTGTAGTAGACGGGGTCGAACCGGACGAGCGCGGGGAACAGTCGAAGGTCCGCGATGGTGAGCGACTCGCCGACGAGAAATCGCTGGTCGTCGAGGATCTCCTCCCAGTAGTCCAGGGCGTCGAACATCGTCTCGACCGCTTGCTCGTAGGTGTCCTGAGAGTCCGCGAAGCCGGCGGTGTACGCCCCCTGAAGGATCGGTTCGTATATTTTCTCGACGACCGCGTCGATTTGATCGCGCTTTCCTGCTGGATACAGGTCGTACTCGTCGCTCTGGTCTGCGAAGCCCGTCGCGAGTGTCTCCATGATCTCGATGGACTCGTTATTGACGATAGTCTCTGTCTCGCGGTCCCAGAGAACTGGCGTAGTAACGCCACCTGTGTACTCTGGGTCGGCTGCCGTGTACACTTCGTGGAGGTAGTCCGAGCCATGGATCGAATCTGGCGTACAGCCGGGTTTGTCAGGGGAGAACTGCCAGCCATCCTCGCCGCGGTAGGGGTCGACGATGTCCATCGAGATGACATCCTCGAGGCCCAGTAGCTTCCGCACTAGGACAACGCCGTGGGCCCATGGACAGGCCCGGGAGATGTACAGGTGATAGCGTCCCGATTCCGGAGGATATGGTGAGTCAGGAGAGATGCGCTCTCGGAACCCGTCGTCACTCCGCTCCTGGTCGTTTTCAGTCAGTTCGTCAGATGTCTTCCAGTGGCCGTCGATGAGGCGTCCCATGTGTGCTGAACTATGTTCTGTTGATGGTCGTGGGCGTGAGGCGATTACGCTGTCTCTGATACGGGTTCTTTGAGTTCGATGAGGTAGCCGAACGGATCTCGAACGTAGATCGCTGGGGCTTCGCCGGTTGCCCCGTCAGGCGTGCCTTCTCGCTCGATAATGACGCCGGCGTCCTCGAGTTCTTGCTTGACGTCTTCGATGTCCTCATCTAGGATGATTGCGAGGTGGTCGAAGTTCTCTCGCTCGGGGTGGACGAACTCCTCGGTCGGTCTAACGTGGATGATTGTGTCTGGTGCGAGCCGAAAGTGGAAAATCGGCGTGTCGCCCTCCTCGTAGTCCTCGAACCTTTCGAGTGGAAATCCGAGATGACCCTGATAGAATTCGATTGCGTGCTCTATCTCGTCCTCCGGAATCTTGAGGTGAACGTGGTCGATGCGTCGTGCGTCCATTGTTCTGGATTGATATAGAATCGTCTATCGAATATAGTTCAGGCAATCTGTGTCTGATTAGGTCACACGAGGCTAACCACCCACCATCGACGAGAAGCAAAATGGCTGTCGACCCGAAAAATCACGAATATTCCTCTCGGCGCATCAGTACTTTCCAGTTCATTCACCAATGAGCCCACTCTCCTTGGAGAAAACAGCGGGCAGCGGTCATTCCAATATCCCGGTCAGCGTATCGCGGTGCGTCCGAATTGTCGCCTTCGAGGCGTTCGCCACGTCCGCGGCCTCGGATTGCGTCCGGACACTCGAGGTCCGAGGCGAGTCGCGGCACGAACATGCTGGGGGAGACGGGTTCGGCAGGGATCCTCAGGTCTCATCGATTGACGGATATCCGACCCGCAGATCGGCAAGCTGTGCTGCGGACGCGTTGTATCCAGCAAATTCCGTTACGAGCACGCCAACGAACACGTCGTTCCATCGGGCTTGACCGGATACGCTCAAGACAAACGGGGCGAAGAGAAGCAAGACTCCAAGAAAGGTGAGAGCGCTCCACTTACTCGGCGTTCCCTGTTCCCGCTCACACGAGTAGTTGTGGCCGGCGAGAAGCGAGAGAGCACCATCGACAACAACGTCTCCAGGCGCTGACCAGCGGCGCCTCCAGTATAAACGGAGCGGCCATGAGTCAGGCTCCAAGTAGTCCGATGGCTATCGTTATCCAACGAGTAGGGGACGTCATTCAAAGAACAGGAATCAGGTTTCCGACTAGGTCTGTTCAGGAAGCCATCTCGCGACAGGTTTCAGCGCAGTCGCGGAGGACCTCAGCACAGACCTGGCAGTGTTCGGCATCGTGGCGCTCACATTCCTCGGCACAGTCCTCGCACGCGTCAGCGCAGGCCGTCGCGAGCTGCTGGCTGTAGTTCGAATTACGCGCCATGAATCGGGCGTGCAACGTCGTCATGTCAGCGACGTCCCGGCAGAGACGAGCGCACTCCTCCATCTCTGAGTCGCCGAGACACTCGTCGGCGCACCACTCGCACGCCTGGGCAGCTGCAAGGCAGTTGTCAATGCACTCGGCCATCTTCTCGTTCTCGCTAACGTGCGGGATCTCGGTCAAAGCCATAGCAGTATAGACTTCGACCCCATCGGACTTTGTTATCCACTCCCCGACCCGGAACTGAAGATTGGTGAGATAGGGGATAATGCCTGCTTTATTCAGAATACTAAGCCGCGAAGCCGAGGAGGACAAGCCGGAGGCCGCCAATTTATCTAGTAATTTCTACTTAGAGACATCCTCAGGAGCGCTCTTGAGTGAAGAGGGATAGATGATCTCGTCTTCTGCAGTTGGACTCAAGGGACTCAGGCCCGTACTCTAGATATGGTCGACACGACTTTCCACACGTTGAGTGCTCTCTTTGCACTCGTGAGCGGAACTGCAGCGGGGCTTCTTTCTCTCCTATTCTGGCGCGTGCTCCGTGAATCCCCGTTCGGGACGGTTATTGCGCTTCTCTCTGGGACGATGTCCGCGATGATCATTTACCACGTCGTTTTGTTTCTCGTCGAACCAAACATCCTACTCCTTGACACGCTCCGGAGTGCCCTCTATACAGTCATTGCAATCTTCCTCTGGCTCGTGATTGTGACTCACCAACAAATCGACAGCAGCGCGACCGAGAGGTGAGATCCAGTGATTGACAGTTCCATGTTTGCCTACTATAATCTTGCAATTGGGCTCGTTACCGGTCTCGGCGTTTGTTACTTTCTGTTCTTCAAGCAGACTGTCGTTGAGTATCAGCAGTATCTGCTGTTCACGGTGGCAGGGCTGATGCTATTCCTCGTCGGCGGACCAGTGGTGGAACTGTTCTTCCCGTCTTTCGTCCACTGGTTGCATGGAGCCGCTGCACTACCGGTCATTCTCGGACTGTACGATCCCGTCGAGAAAGACCTGCGTCGTGATGCCTGGGCAGACGTGCTCCTCCAGAAGCCCATCCAGATCAGAGAGCAAGCAGACTGGATGTTGCCGATCGACGACGCCATCCTCGAACTCTTCAACTCGAAAGAGCTGGTTCTTACTCCCGCGATTATCGCATACAACATTGAGTACAGTCGTGGGGAAGTGAATCGCCGTCTACGCACGTTAGAGAAGCGCGGATTCGTCAAGAAGGTCGAACGTGGAAAATATAGGATAACGGCCCTTGGAAAACAGTACGTGACTGGAACGATCGATAGTGGCCCGCTCACACCTGCCGATGAACGGTAGCGATCGGTCGTTTCCTACTCGCTGACTTCAGTTTTCACGACGGTTGCCGGACGAGTCGTCAATCGGAGGACGCGGTCGGTAACACTTCCGAGCAGCGCACGATACTCGTCCGGCCGGCGTTTGGTACCGAGTACGAGGATATCCGCGTCGCAGTCGCCTACGTGGTCAACGATGGTCTCAGCGGGACGGCCATGTTGCATCGTCGTCTCGACGTCGACACCCATTTCCGATGCTCGACGTCGGAGTTCCGAAAGCGTCTCCTCGCCGTGTTCTTCGAGGCCGTGTTCAGGGCCTTCGGCTTCGTTGACGTACTCGTCGCCGCTGTATGCGGTCACGACGTCCTCGTCGACGACGTAGAGCACGTGAAGGACTGAGTCGTGGGCGGCGGCGAGTTCAAGTGCGTGCGTTTCAGCCTCTTTAGACGCGACAGTTCCATCGGTCGACAGTAGAATTCGGTCGTACATTCAGTCGGAATTCAAAGGAAGTAACAATAAATCTACCTCCATTATCCACCGGCGGGGACTCACCGTACACCATTTCCCCCACTCGTCTATTCAGATTCGTACTTCAAGCCCGAAGGGCCACCGAAAATACACTTCCCTCTCTCATCAGAAGGGGAAGTTATATCTGACTGACTGGAACGCAAGTCTGGCGAGTAACTGCGCGGGACCCCGCTTGGGTAGGCCGAGGGCAACGCTCATCACGCCCGGTTGCCCCAGCTGGAGGGGGAGTGACGAGTCGGAGCGTTCTTTCGCGGGCTACTCTTGGAGAAGCTATACTGGCGAACAGCAGAGTTCCTCCTGCCGACTGGATCCGAGTTCGAATTAATCGTCGTGGTCATGGCCTTCCATTACCATCGGGTGGCCGGTGGCGTATTCGTCAGGGTCCTCTTCGAAGGTTTCCTTGCAGGTCTGTGAGCAGAAGTAGTACGTCTTGCCGTCGTGGGTCGCCGCTGGTTCGCTGTCGTCAGTCCGCATCCCACAGACGGGGTCACGGTACTGGCCGGGCGCACCCAGGCCGCGACGATAGACGTACAGGAGAAAGCCCGAAAGCGCGAAGGCGATGATGTTGAGATAGAACGTGTAATTGAGTTCGAAGTACGTCTGCTCGGTCGCCGTCTCGCCACCTGCCAGATCTGGAACGATCCCCAGGGCGTCGAACAGCAGTTCCATGAGGAAGCCGGTGAACGCCATCGTGACGAAGAAGACGCCGAGGATGTACAGCATGATCTTCCAGCCGTAGTACTTCCGGTAGATGTTCAGGACGGGAATCGTGATGAGGTCGGCGTAGACGAACGCGATGACGCCCGCGAAACTGATGCCGCCGCCCCAGAGCGCAACGGCGAACGGGACGTTGCCCATGCTGCCGACGAAACTGAGGACGGCGATGGCGACGCCCATAATCGCGTTCTCGGCAGTCACGAGAAGCCCGTCGCCCTGAATGAACAGGGTATTCCACACCCACTGGGGAACGAAGACGATGACGAACCCCGAGATCAGGAAACCGGCGATGACGTCTTTCCAGATCATCGACCACTCCTTACGGTACTGGTTCCCGACCTTGTACCAGCCACCCCACGAGAGCAGCTCTTCGCGCCACCCGCCACGGCTCGATGTCTCCTGGCGGTAGGTCTCCATACACCCCTTCGAACAGAACTTCAGCGTCTCACCGCCATCGGTGGTGAGCGTGTACTCGTCTTTGCCTGCCATCCCGCAGGTCGGGTCCTCAGTGACGCCCGACTCGTGATCGCGCTCGTTGAGCGTCTCTCGTACCTCGTCGAAGAGATTCTCCGGGAGCGTGAGATGAACGATGACGGCCATCACGGCAATGAGAATGAGCCCGCCAAGTAACTCTGCGACGAGGAACTCCCAGCCGAGCAGAATTAGAATCATCAATCCGAGTTCGACGATGAGATTCGTCGACGCGAACATGAACGCGAGGAAGTTCACCGCGTGCGCTCCCTTCTTGAACAGTCCTTTTCCGATGGCGACAGCGCCGAAACTGCAGCCACTACTGGCCGCGCCGAACGCAGTCGCCTTGGTGAGTCCGCTTAGGTCCCCGTTGCCCAGCACCTGTGCCATTCGCTCTTTTGAGACGTAGACCTGGACGAGACTCGTGATCGTGAGCCCCATGATGATCGCCCAGGCTGCCGTCCAGAGGAAGCCTAAACCGATACGTAGAGCTTCGAAGATACCATCAATCATTGTCGCCACCATGGTATCATTTCGAAGGGATCATCTATTGCAGTTTTCCTTTAGATGGTTCGGGATAGAGCCGTGGTAAGTAGGAATTCAAAAGAATAGCGGTGGACAGAACACACAACTCAAAAGCACAACCGCATTGAATAGTTAGTGCGTAGTATTAGTTGAAACCCACACTCACGGAGGGATCACAATATGCCTACAAGCTCAGACGAGACGCGACTTGTTACACTTCTCCTCGTTATCACCGGCGCCGTCATCATTTTACCCATGTTCTTCATGGGCTTCGGGATGATGGGGTTCGGTCCAATGATGGGCGGGATGTGGGGAGGTCACATGTGGGGCGACGGGACGATGCCTGGCTGGATGTTCGTCGTCGGCATCGTGATGCAGATCCTGTTCCTTGCCGCCCTCGTCGGTGGTGGGTACCTCATCTATCGCGGGATTACTGGGGATGAGAGTGACTCAGACCAAGCACTCGAAGAGCTTCGGCTCGCCTACGCCCGCGGAGACTTGACCGACGAAGAATACGAACAGCGCCGCGAAGCACTCGAACGAGACACCTGATCACGACCAGACAAAGTTGAACTATGCCCGGTTTCTCCGATCACCGTCAACAGTCGACCCGTCCGCAACTTCCAGCATGGCTTGACCGATACACGACGCTCGGACTGTACGGGCTTCTCGTCGGGACGGGTCTCTGTTTGGTCGCGTTCCTCACGAATCCAGTTCCCGATCCCTCCTTTCCGTGGGCGACGCTTCCTGAGTCACTACGGCTGCCGATTGCACAGCCTCGGATCGAACACTGGCCGGTGACCTACACTATTGGTATCTGGCTGTGGGTCTTCTGCTTTCCCGCGCTCTTCCTCGCTGGATACCAGCGATACGGCGACCTAGATCGTGGGACAGCAATGTGGCTCGTTGAGTTGCCGACCGTCGCGATGCTGGGTTGGACCACGTATTGCCGGTTCTTCTGGCCGAAACTCCATCCACCGACCTGGAACGCCCCGGCCTACACGTTCGTCTGCTGGCTGTACTGTTCGACCTACGACACCATTTGGAGCAACACAGCGTTCCTGATTGCGCTTCTCGGCGCCGTAACCACGATTATGATCCTGCAGCGAACACGCAGAACCAAGTACGCACTCATCGGGTTCGGCATACTGGCCCTCCCTCTCGGCCTCCCTGCCCTCTACGAGGGAGCCCGACGAGCAAGAACTGAGAGCTGACTTCGGTCGTTCAGCCCTGGGATCGTGGTTCGATTTCGTCAAGTGCCTCTGTCGCCACATCTCCAAGTTCACCGGCCTCGATATGTGAGTACCGCTCACGAACCATCTCCTCCGAATTATCGAGATACCGGGCTGCCACCGTATACCCGAACGCGCGGACAAGCACCTCTCCCGTCCCTCGGCGACCGCCGTTCGGATCAAGGTAATTGTGTTTCGGATGATCGATATCGATCTCTGCGGCCTCTGAAAGGCGCTGGAGGATCGATCGTGCGCCGTCCGTCGTGATCGGCGGCGGCCGAATGTCCTCATCGATGGAAAGCAGGTGACGACGGGCATCCGTAAACTCACGTCACATCGGTAGTACGTCTTGCTGGCTACTCCGAATCTCTCTGCTCAGGGGAAGACACCCGCTCAGACAAGGGACATCTACGAGTACTACAAATCCGTGGCGGAGGAGTGCGGACGAGATCCACTCACTCGATGTGGAACCCACGAACATCTGCTCGAAATGTGCGATAACGGTATTCTCAAGAACGCGAATCGAGTCAGCGGGACGTGGGCGACCGAACAAATACAAGCTTGACACGCCCCTTGAAACCGTGATTGATGTATTAGAACAGGAAGAGGACAGCGAAATCGGAAATCTCGATAATCTACGTGAACAAGCAAATCAGCAGACTACGCGTACTGAGTAACTTGGAAGCCGTGGAACGGGTAGAAGCGCTAGTGAGCGATTTTTCTTTACGTACGATGGAAATTGTGGGGGGTCATTGACTTAAAGGATGGAACGACTGGTTGGGTTGGAAATATAGGGCTGACGTACGTCAGACACTGGGTGGAAGTCGGGGAATGTTCGTTTAAATACCTGAAAGAGTCGGTCAGCAGCGGTATTCCTGCCCTCAGCCACGCTACCCCAAACTACGCTGTGTGGATTTAGACGAACTGGCAAGTATAGTCCCTATCCAAATGTCTCAGCAGGCCCAAACACCCACGGTTGAGTCACGTCTTGCATTGCTGCGGAGAGCATCTCATCGTGGTCATTACCGTATCGATCCCGACGGTAGGCGTTTCCGATAACCGGAATTGACTCTTGGAGGACAACAGGCGCAATGTTTTGAGCTTGGTTTCTCCACTCACACGAGAATAATGAGGCATATCCAGCTGCCTGTCCAAACGCTTTCTGGAAGTCACGTGTTGAGGTCTTAGTAGCACTATTCTTTACTTCGACAACGAACCAGGAATCATCCATCTTGATAATCATATCCGCGATAACTGATTTACCTGCATTATACAGTACTCTGCCAACTGGAACCTCACAGAAGACTTCAACATCTGCCTCGTTATTCGAGATCCACTCAACGAAACTTCGAGCGAGCTCATCTTCAGCAGGGCTATTGAGTGATTGCTTGCTGTTACGTGATATCCATGATGTGAGTTGCGGTCGCTGTGTATCGACTGGCGGGCTCACATCGTACATTCCTCTGCCATACCACTGCCCCCCTGCATAGGCTTTGACATCGATTCCAAGAGCCTGACAGACAGCGAGAAGGCGAAGATCCTTCGGTCGAATTTTTTCGACGATTATCCGTTGCTCTATCTTCCCAACTGATTGTTTGGGCCGATAGATGGTCTTCCCGTCCTCGCCAGTGTCTGGATAGACGTGATGCTCAAACGTGCTCACCTGGGTTTTTGAGTCCCAGTAGCCACCGTTTTCAGTGGCCTTCTCACGAACGATCGAGCGGTCTCGGGGGAAGAGGTACGAATACTGGAGAATCTGTCCGATAGCATTGAAATTCAACCCCGGTATTTTTGCCTCTACAAGGATTACATCACCTCCTCTTGGAGGTTCTGCGAGTAGATCTATACTATAGCCTAGAATCCCGGCGGAGCCCTGAACTGTCTCGTACTGTCGCTGTACGCAGTTTCCTGTGGGATACTCGTCTTCGTACGGTTCAGATTGATGCTCGATGTACGCGTCAATGAGTTCGACTTCATTCATGGATGGAGTAGGAGCGGCACCCGCCTACGGGTTATCGGTTACTGCGAAGTATGTGCATCGGATTCTCCCAAGGCACCTGTATCTCTAAGTATCACTAGTAACATTTCAGGACATGGATCATCCGTCGGTTGAATTCAAACTCCCACTCGACGACGGTTATCATCGATTCAAAGTACCACGAAATACGACGCTGTTTTTCTGGGGGGCCATTGCACCAGGTACTCTGGAGCGCATTGCTCCGATCGATACCCGTCGCGGTAGCCATCAGTTTATGGCGCTTTGCGAGGCTGAAAAGCGTATCTCGTGGTCACTCTGCGTGGAAGACGATCCGACGTCCCTTGTTTCAGAGATTTATAGAGAGAAAGGGTACAAGGGATTAGCTTGGTGGATCGCCTGTAATCCCCTGGAGTTACCAACATCTTTGGTAGTTCAGTTTAGAACAGAGGGCGATCAACCGACGGTAGAGGGAGAGCCAGTCGTGCTCTGGACCGAGCAGGGGGAGATGGTCCCCTGGGGGACGACCGTCGAGAGTACGATGGAACTCGTACCGTCATCTTCACAGGTGACGCAGTTCCCGACTCGGCGCGAAAGTCTGTGGGACCGCCATAAAGTGTACGTACCACTTCAACAACCGACCACTGAGGAAGTTCATGGGTAACCAACGCTCAGATAGAACCGGACTTACTGTTGGTTAAGTAGTAGAATTACATCTCGCGGTTGATCTCGAACTTTCGCATCGCTCGTTCAAATACGTCAGGATGTCGATGCGCGATGTTCTCGAGATGGTTTCGAACCGATTGCACGGCATCGACGTCGATATCTTCCGTGTCTTGCAGTTCACGCCAGAACTGATGCATTTCTTCGCTCACGGCACTGTCTAGCCAAAGAGCGAACAGTTCTTAGAGACGGATGTTATGACCGCGCAAGAACTGTTCACCGTCTCTCTGTAACCGAATCCGCTTGAGTGTTGGGACGACGAGAGCACCGCGAGCGCCCTCAGAGCGCTCGCGGTGCGGCTTCATTCGACAGGAATTTCACTTCGTGAGACGACCGCCACGTTGGAGCAATTCGGCGTGATCCGGTCACATCAGGCGGTATGGCAGTGGGTTCACCGCACGGCGGAGCATGTGCCAGACCCGCCGACGGCGAAGCCGTCGCGGGTCGATGTCGACGAAGCTGCAGTGAAAATTGGCACAGTACAGCGCTGGCTGTCCGCCGCGATCGATGTCGAGACGAAACTTCTGCTCGGTGCAGTCGGATCTGAGCGGCGTGGAACCGATCCAGCTGCCGAGTTTCTCGGCCGACTGGCCGAGAAACACGACTTCTCTGAGACGACGTTTCTCGTCGACGGAATGGGCTATTTGACCGCGCTCGCGCGGTACGATCTGCGCGGCCACCTCGACTACGTCGAGCGGAATCTGATCGAAAAGTGGTTCCAGACACTTGCGATGCGGATCGACCGCTTTCATCAGACCTAGATGGGCGGTAGCGCCAGCGCACAGCGCTGGTTCGCCGCCTTCGTCTACTACTATAATTTCCAGCGACCGAATCAAGCGCTCGACGAACGCCTGTCGAGGAGGTGCAAAACTGTTGACTAGACCGTGCCTATAACAGTATAATATTCTATCATATAAGATGGATAGACGGAAATTCCTGACCAGTGGAATATGTGTCGGAGCGATTTCAGCGGCTGGTTGTGTGAGTTCTCCCCGCGGTAAACTACCCCGCCCTACTCCCTCGCTCCCGCAGTACGCTCGCTCGGTCCTTGAGGCCGGGGCCTCCGCGCTACCATAGGTGAACCGCTCTATGGCATCCTAGGCACGCAAACCAACAGAGTGAGAGGCTTCAAGTAGCCAATTCGTCTAGCGCGTCTCGGTGAGACCGAACGGTTGCCGGTGAGATATCTGCGACCTCAACGACTTCTGACTGCGTGAGACACTGGGCTCGTTTCCACAGACCCAGTTGGCGAAGTCTTGTGAAGTCGCCATCGGTTCGCTCATGATACCCGAAAAGCCGACCGATGCGGTACGCGAGAGGAAGACTGTACTCTCAGGAAGAAGATGTGCCCCGGAATTTTCCATCCCGAGTTTGCTGATCTGGTGCTCGGTTTCGTAGAGATAGCGCTTGCGTCCTTCACGGAACGACTTGATGTGGGAGGTCGTGACCCACGGAATGTCGGTGTCCTCCCAGTACTCGTCATTAGAGTGGTCGGGAGTGTGGCTAGAGTGGAGTTCAGCGACAAAACGGGTGCGGACGACATCCCAATGTTTGGGAACCTGGCCTACCCAGTCCCCCGGAATCGATGAATTCAACGGGTGATAAACTTCCAGTCGTACTCTGTTTAATCAGTGTCTTCCGTTTCTCCTGAAGGTGGTCTAGCTCTGTCTGCCCGCTGCTGGTCGCGCATTGACTGACGTGATCTCTGACTGAACCTCCCGGTCAGGGAACCGTTTTTCCAGGCGAACGTTGCCAGGATTGGTTGATCTTTCTATTAGATCTTATTTATGTACATAGAATGTTCCGACACGGAAGTTTAAGTAAAATTGTGTTGGTTCTGATCATAGAGTGACGGAACAGAATGAAATAGGGGAGGAAGATGGGGACGATCCGACCACGAGGACGGTCCACTGTCCGAACTGTGACATGGTTCGTGAAGTGCGCGTTACGGTCCCGTGGCAGGATGATATCTGCTTGCAAGGTGGGGAGCCCGTCCAGTAAGTCGCTCCAGATCGAGTCCAAGAAGCGGACGTCCGCTCAAGACGCCGACCCGTCGGACCGGACATCCGACGATCAAGATTCGACTGGGAAACGCAGTCACCGTGACAGTAACTCCTCACTCGAGTAGTCTCGATGTCTGTCCAAGAGTAGCTCATCAGACCCCGCACCGTGGATAGCTGTCTTCTCCCAACAACCTTTCAAGCCTGTCTCAGTGATGACTTCGATAACTGCTCGAGCGAGGAGACCCACATTTACCGAACCCAACGAATGTTCGTTCGTAGCGCCCATTTTAGTTTTGCATGCGAGATGTGGATTCTCTCGAAGGACCCGTACACGCGGTCGTGACACCCGCACCGAGGCTATCAGGATTTGTCGAACTCCGAGTAACGTCAGCCACTCGAAGCACTCAATGTCACGAGAAGATACTCTTTTGAACACCAAGAGGAATGTAGCTGCATGGCGCGACACTCTAAGATGCGGATTCTCCTCTGCTCAGATTACCTCCCACCGAGCGACGGTGGTGTCGAGCAAGTAGTACAGAAGCTTGCCATGCACCTTATTGAAGAAGGATACGAGGTGGGGATTTTTACGCTGAATGATGGAACTCGTAAGTTCGACTTACAGAACAATCCTGATATCTCGTTCTATACGGCTTCGGCGATTGATCTCACCGACACGGTTGGCCTGCAAAGCATGTTCTCCTTGTCGGCGTTGCGGGAGTTCAGACATGTGTTGCAAGGGTTTCAGCCAGATGTCGTACACGTGCATAACCGGTTCTTTTACACCTCAGCGCTGGCTGCCCTCTACTCACTTCGCGCGGAATATAAGCTGGTGACGACACTTCATCTCGGCGACATTGGGATGATATCCGGAGTTGGAGGTGCCGCCGCGCGGACCTTTGAACAGACAGTGAGCCGGTTCGTCATCTCGCGGAGCGACCAAGTGATTTGCGTGAGTTCGGCTGCCGAGTCGATTGCACGATCTCTCGGAGCGAAACGAACCGCAGTGATTCGGAACGCTGTCGACATTGAGGAGTTTTCCCCAGTTCCCGCCAAGAAGAAGTCGCTGCTGTACATCGGTCGCCTCGTCCGAAACAATGGCATCCAGGACTTGCTCAGCGCACTTCCGGGAGTATTAGAAGCACATCCAGACGCGGAGGTCCACATCGTCGGAAATGGGCCCCTCGAAGCGGAGGTATACAAGTCGATTCGGGTAGCCGGGCTTTCGGACTCAGTAACTGTCTACGACTACGTGCCGGACATTTCCGAGATGTACGACCGCGCGAGCGTGTTTTGCCGGCCGTCGTATTCAGAAGGCCTTCCGCTCACAATGCTCGAAGCGATGGCGTCCGGAGTTCCGCCTGTTGTCACAGCCATCGCAGGTGTACCCGAAGTCGTCACCGACCGCAAAACGGGGGTCCTGCTGGAACCTAGACAGTCTGATAAGATTGAAACGGCAATCGTCGAGTTGTTCAAGGACGAAACGTTCCGGGCGGAACTCGCCAAGAACGCGCGCGAGTACGTCGCCAATAACCTGACGTGGGAGCAGCGAGCACGAGAAGTCAGCGACGTGTATCAAAACGTTTTCTGAGAGGTTGCCAATTTCTATCGGAGTGCGTAAACCTATTATCTGTCGTCGTCAAATAGTTCTCGAAAATGAGTCAGCGACATAATGTGATTCTACTCGTAATGGACACCGCTAGATACGACTTTGCTTACGGGGAAAAAAACGGGGTGGAGGTCGCACCGGAGATCAACAGTCTCGCGGAGTCCGGCACGAAATTCACAAACGCATTTAGCGCTGCGCCATGGACGTTGCCTTCTCACAGTTCGCTTTTCACTGGCCAGTATCCATCCAAGCACGGCGCTCACGCTGAATCGAAACATCTCCCGGAAGACAGTGCGACAATCGCGGAGGCATTCTCCTCAGCAGGATATGATACAGTCGCCGCCTCAAACAACGCCTGGATCAGCGAGTCCTTCGGGTTCGGCCGCGGATTTGACGACTTCTACAAAGGTTGGCAATACGTCCAGTCTGAAACCGACTTGGGGAAAGCCGGCTTGATAAATGAAGGGCGGGATATGTGGCGAGCGGTCGCGAAAGAAGTGTTCAACGGGGACATCGCGAAAAATCTCGTAAATGCGATATACGCCAAACTGCGGTTCAGCGAGTCCAACGACGATGGTGCACGGCGGACGAACGAATGGATCACGGATTGGATAACCTCTCGTCGCAGCGACGATCCATTCTTCATGTTCATCAATTATCTTGAGCCCCATTTGGATTACTCGCCACCGCGTGAGGTAGCAGAGCGCTTCCTCCCCGATAATATCAGTTACGAGGAAGCCATGGACGTGCCGCAGAACGCGTGGAAGTACGTCACTGACCAACTGTCGCTCACGGAGTCAGAGTTCGACATCCTGGAGTGTCTATACGCGGCGGAGATCGCGTACGCTGACGCCAAGATCGGGAAATTAGTCGACCACCTCAAATCGGAGGAAGAGTGGGACGATACAATCCTCCTAATACTCGGCGACCACGGGGAAAACATCGGCGACCATGAGCTGATGGACCACCAGTATTGTCTCTACGACTCACTGTTACACGTTCCGCTGGTCGCTCACGGCGGTCCGTTCACCGGCCGTGGAGTCAACGAAGACCTAGTGCAACTTACGGATGTCGCCCCCACACTCCTCTCAGAGCTAAACATCGAGAGTCCGGCGTTCCACGAGCAGACGCAGGCAACCGAGATCTTCGACGGCGAGCGAGAGTCAGTGATTGCCGAATACATCGCTCCACAGCCCTCGCGTGAATCCATTGAGCAACGGGTTGGTGACCCAGACAACGTGATGGACACGTACGACCGCTCACTGCGGGCGATTCGTACCCAGACGTTCAAATTTATTCGCGGGTCGGATGGTGCCACAGAACTGTTCAACGTTGCTGACGATCCGAACGAACGACACAATGTGTCCGACGAACACCCGGATGTTAGCGCAGAGATGAGCAATGAACTCGACACTTGGGAGCAGTCCTTCACCCCGATAGAGGTGAGCGGCGACAACGATGTTGACGAGTCAACGCAGGATCGGTTGGAAGATTTAGGCTATATCTGAGTCAGCAAGAGCCGAGAAAACAGAATTCGCCTCGTCTTTGAAGTTTTCGAACGTATGAGCCTCCGCTACTTCGCGGCCGTTCTCGGCGAGAGGTCGAAGCGCCTTCGGGTTAGATAATGCGCCATCTAAGACGTTCGATAATTTTTTCTGATTATCAGTGTCAAATAAAAACCCATTCAAGCCATCCGTGACGTAGTCCCTGATCCCATACGTATCAGAACCAATCACAGGTGTTCCTGAAGCTAAGGCCTCAAGCCCGGTTGTCATATAGCCTTCCATGAGCGAGGGGACGACGAACAGGAGCGAGTCACGATACAAGCGTTGTTTTTCCTCCTCATCCACATAGCCGTGAAATTCGATGTTCTCGACGTCTCGCTCGTCCACCAATTGCCGGATCGACTCCTCGCGGTTCCCCGTACCGGCGATCGAGAGTGTGTAGTCGTCGTACTTTCCCCCAATGTCGGCCCATGCTTCGATTAGGCACCGTACGTTCTTCCTCGGTGTAATTCTACCCAGATAGAGAATCCGTTTTGAATCCGGGTCGAAAGTATACTGGAAGTCCGAGAGATTGATGCAGGGGTTCAAAACGTTTCCATTATCGATCCTCGTATTGGTCGTCATTCGCGTCTTCGTACTCTCACTGGCACAGACCACCGCTGGATTGTTCATGTACGGGAGAAATCTGTCAATCAAATTCACGACAGTCCCTTTGATTGGACCGTTGAACGTCCACGCTTCGTTGAAGAAGGCAGTGTGCATGAAAATCGCATTCGTCGAGTCCCCAGACAAGAAATGGGCAGGATAGTACGGAATGTGAGAAATGTCATCAATGATTATATCTGGCTCTGTCTCCCTAATCACTTTCCGGAATTTTCTAACGCCCCTTATCGATCCAGTTAGACGACCAACTGAAGTTTCCGGATTTTGGTAAGGAAACTCGTAGAAGGTCCCATATGTATTTCTTTTAGAGGTTTTTTCTGTAGGGGTCGGACAAATGATATTGACCGCCCATCCGGAGTCACTCAAGGCTCTCCCAATGTTACACATCAACCTTCCTGCGCCGCCGGACGGTAACTGGTGAAGCGAACGAGCGGACCGAATCAAAATTCGGCGATTTGGTTTCTGTTTCATGTCCTCATCGCTTAATGCTGGCCTAGATTAGTCATATAATGCAGTGGCAATAACCTAACCGGTATGCGTTGGGATCAATTGACACTACATAGAAATATTAGATTTAGTGAATCCCTGCTGAATAATTTATTATAGACTTAGATTGAGGAGTTTTGCAACATTGAATCGTCATCAAATACAGTAGCCACTATGGTGGAATCTTTCTAACTATACCCATAGCTGCAGCCCAGCAAAGTTGGACGTAAACCCTCGGTTCTATCCCGTCAAAACACTTATAATACCTATATGCTTGGGAGAAATTCGCCTCTCCACAGTGTAATCGCATTAGTTGCCGCATATGTTCATCATACACGTCATATCCGTTTTGTTCAACCTGCTCAATATCATCCCGGAATTTTTCGAAGAACTTCTCTTTTCCCAACTCTACTTTCTCTGCGGTTGGTGAGTCGTACTCGTGCTTTATCGTAAGGGCCTCATCGATATATGATAATTTTCCTCGTTTCAGTAGTCGAATAAGGAATTCATAGTCTTGATGACGTTGAAAATCTTCGTCAAATCCCCCAATCTCACGGACGGCATCAGTTCTAATAAATAAATTTGAAGCTCCACCCAGGGGGAAACTCATCATCAAGATGGACGGTATTAATTCTTCACCGCCCTCTCTAGGAGGGGTAGACCCGTCATCAGTAAATAACAACTCAGACAGATGGCGCTGTATCCGGTTTACCTGCCGATGATCACTTACTGTATAACCACAGTAAGTAGCAACCCAATCGGACGAGAGTGAACGGAGTTCGTTCAACTGTTCTTCAAGCTTGCTCGGGACCCACTCATCATCCGAATCTAAGAACGCGATGAAATCCCCGTTCGCATTGTTAATACCTGTATTCCTTGCTGCACTTCCGCCTCTGTTGTCATCATGAGATAGTAGCGTAATCCGGGGGTCATCGTACCCGTATACGACTTGTTCAGTATCATCTGTTGATGCGTCATCAACGAGGATCAATTCAAAGTCGTCAATCGTCTGCTGGAGAACGCTCTCTATAGCTCTTGATAAGATATTTGATCTATTGTAGGTAGGCAGGACAACGCTTATCGTTGGCATTGATATAGTAGTGGATATCTTATAGTTTCAGTCTTTGGGAAGCCACAAGGGCACTGTCTAGTTCTGCCCTTCCTCGATTGGCGTCTTTCCCTCAAGGGCTTGGTGCGGTCTCTGGAGGTTATAGTAGTGTACAAATTGTTCAACCCATTCGCGGACGCTCACCCGACTGCCCACCCACGAATTGTGGAAACGGCCGATGCGCATTTTGAGGGCGTGAAACCATTTTTCGATGAGGATTCGGTCAGTATAGTTGACCCGGACCGCTCACCCCCTACTCGAGCAAGGGCAGTCCGATAGCCGAATGGATCCATGAGAAATACGGTATCGGAGAGATCGTATTTCTCGTCAAGTCGATGCAGAATCGAAGCTGCCGGATCGATTCCATACCGACCAAATACTGCGACGTCGAGTCTTAGTTTCGTCACGATGTCTATTGCAGCGTACAACCAAGACCACTCGTCGTTGATTGTGGCACCAGTCTCGTCAACCGCGACCCGCTTCGGCTGCGCCTGGCGAGTCGCAGCCGCTGTCAGCCAGCCGAGGAACCCAATTCCAAACTGCTCCATGTGAGCGTTTAGCGCCTAATTCAGCCAAGGTCGCTGTTGTCTCACGGAGCGAACAACCGGTTCCGTGGAGGCGGACAGCGAACGCCCTGACGGGCGTCGCCGTCCGCTCATTCTCCCAAGATTCTTCTAAATCCACGTCATAGCGCTCGCTGAGCAGGTCTGCGAGCGTTCTAGTCCATTTCACTCAACGACCTGCTCATTCCTCTAACTGGTTCAACTAGACAATGTCACCATAAGATAAGTGACAGTAGAAAAACTAGTTTGTGTTTAAATTTAAACCGTCGTTTTTCTTGATCTTCCTTCTATGAACGGGGAAAGTGATAGGACCGTTCGTATATATCACGCTACCTCTCGCCTCTAAAGTCATTATAAAAACCGTACTCGTACTGGTAGAAGAATGCCAGGCGGCTCGATCAACAATAAGCCCGTCTTGAGCAGTCATCGATACCGGTGTGTTGTACGCTGGAGACACACTCTGGCCGCCTATGCCAGTAGCCACTCTCTCTGAAGGTTTTTCAGATAACTTGTCAAGTTGGACCGGATCGATACTAATGATGAACTGGCTATCAGGCAAATTGGTCCAGTTGCATATTCGCTTCCCACTTTTTCGTTGCGAGAACTTCTGAATCCAGATGGATTTGGGCGCTCCGTAGATCAACAAGTGCAATAGATGGTGTACCCGCCTACGAGACCGCAACTAATACAGAAAGGATACTCCACAAATCCGGGCTAATGGAAGG
This sequence comes from Halostella pelagica, assembly GCA_005954745.1. Lineage (GTDB taxonomy): Archaea > Halobacteriota > Halobacteria > Halobacteriales > Natronoarchaeaceae > Halostella > Halostella pelagica. The sequence goes on along the minus strand of CP040680.1, from coordinate 91,394 downwards.
TCTCGCTCAATATAGATGAACTACGTGGCAATTTCGACTATATGATCGACTTCGTCAGCGATATCAATACTCTCCCCTCTGATATAAAACCGGGATGGACGATCGCGGTCGCGACTCCCAATACACCCTACGACTGGACCGTCGTGTCGAACAAATTTCGATATTGTGTTTCAAAGCCCCCAAGCAGGGAACGGCGAACCGATCCTCAAATGCGCTGACGGGGCGCACGTCGTTGGTTTCAAATTTAGCGTCAATAATCCCCTGTTAGAATTTTCGATTGAAAATTACATTTGGATGGCAACGCTCCGAACCAAGACCGACACAATCATCAAGCAACTCCACGGTTCCATTTCGGCCCCAATGTCGAGAAAGAGGAGAACAAGGTCATCACCACCCATGCGACCAGAACGAGACCCTACTATGAGTACAATAGTGGAGAAAGCGGATTTACCTGTTGAGATGACACCCTCGGAATCCAATTTATCGATTGCGGAGCAACCAATATCGGGGACTAGAATAGCAACTTGCTGACACTGAGCATGAGATCATTCGTCCATAGACCCTAGCGGTTACGATCAATGATTGCCTTTGACATCCAGAAACCCGATGGGAACTGGTATGGGACCGATAACGTCACGATCAACGACGGCGGCGTCCTCAACTTCGAGAAAAACTCTCAGAAGAGTTGCATCAGGGTCAGGAAGTACAGCGCGGCGGGCATCAATGTCAAAAATATCAGTACTAAAGGCCAGTTCTGTGGGGTTATTCAAGCAGACAAATTCCCGTGTACGAGCAAGCCATAACCCTCGAAGACGGCTTCAGCGTCTCGGGACTTTGGTTGATTAATAATGTGACAACTATCCAGAGTGCAGGAATCACCATCCGAGATGAGATTCTCATGTCGACAATTCCACATTAGCGTGCGACAGAACGGAGGCAAAACGTCGCCTGTCATTAATACGAGCAGCCCTGGAACCAGAATTACTGTCAACCCGGGTTCCTTCGGTGGGGGCCGCACGCTACCGGAATCCACCTCAACGGTACAGGCAACTCCGAGATCGATGGTGTGACCATCAACGAGTTCGGCGACGAGAGGGGAGCGGGTTGAGTATGTGGGACGGCGTGGAAGGTGGCTGTCGATATGCCGAACCTGTAGTGAGGCACCAATACGTATTTCACTCTTCCAAATGATGATGGCTTCATGAATGCAGAGGACGTCTTTGTTCTTCTCCCGGATTGCTTGCGTTCAGCTGAAATCGACTTGATGGAGAAGTTGGAGCGTCGGTCGGACTTTTTGACAGCGAATTGCTATTCGAGCGGAACATGGACCCTCCCCGCCCATGCCACGCTGTATTCAGCAGAATCTGCGTATGACCATGTGGCTGTTCGGCGGGGTGACACCCTCTCTGGAGGGAAAGTCCAAGTGCCGAAGGTTGCACGGAAAAATGGTTATACGACGGTACTGGTAAGCGAAAACCCTACCTTTGGGAGTGGGACGGGCTTTCAGGAAGGAGTTGACGTAATGGACGAAGATGTCCATTTAAAGAAATATCCATCAACCGACTCTCCCGCGAATGATATCTCGAACATCTCTCTGGAAGCGGCATTAACCCTCATTAGTGGAGTTCTCAAGAGCGGCTCCATCCTCAGAAACGGCATTAACGCGGTATATGGGACATATGAGTACATTCAATCCAAACCGCCTACGGACTATCCACACCACGGAGAGCAAGTGTTATCTCACCTTTCAACACATATAGAGAATAACGAGCGGGTGTTCGCGATGGTGAATCTACTTGATACCCATAACCCCCATTATACGCCGCCTGAACGAGGAGCGGGACGCCTCGATGTGACTGTCTCAGCCCAGGAATCAGAAGCACTTGCAGCTGCGAACCAAAATATAGAGTACATTCTAGGTGAACCCCTTCCCAAAGACGCTCGAGATGGTTTCGAATCACGGGACACCGTACAGACTCGGATGCACGACATCTATCAAACGCAAGTGGCCTACGTCGATGACATAATCTCAGATTGGTTTGAACGACACGAAGATCGCTTGGAGGATGCACTGGTAGTGACCGTGGGTGATCACGGGCAGATGTTCGGTGCAGAAGGGATGGTCGGCCACCACACTTCGCTCCATCCGCACGGGATTAGTGTACCAGTCTTCATCTCCTTCCCTGATGCGTGGTCAACCGAGAAACCGGACTTTCAACATCCGACTTCGTTCACTGGCTTGGTCCAAGCGATCGAGAAGACCCTTGCAGGTCAAATCGGAGATGCCGATAGATTCCTCAATGTTTGGACAGAGTCAGACGTGGTTACCTGCGTTGACGGTCCCACGTGGAATATCGGGGAACTCCAAGACGACTATGGGGCAGATCTGGTAGATGAACTCGGTGTGCGGAAAATCGGCATCATCGAAGAGGATACCCAGACCGTACACACATGTCTTTGGAAATCGTCACAGGTCACTACCGAAACCTACAAAATCACCCCAAACGGGCGTGAACGCATTGATGCAGCACCCGCAGAATTATCTGGACCACAACGAGATTGGCTCACTGATGGGGACGACGTTCAGGAGGTTGGTGAGGTATCTGCGCGACTTGAGGCACTTGGCTATAAGTGATCAGTCTAGAGAACTTAGATATTGATCCAGGAGGCACGGCGCTGTTTCGTTAAGCACGAAACGTGAAGCGGTACGATTTTATCGTGTCCATGCCAAAAATCGTCCGCCTCAGCGGGTGTGGCGACTGGATCGATTTGAATTTTGTGGAGCGAGAGTGGACACCGCGCCAGTTGATGGACCTTGGTATTCGACTCCACCTTGCAGGACTATCGCTTTCGAATACCGTTCGAGAATTATAGAAGTTCGGTGTCGTACACAGTCGAAAGGCCGTTCACGATTGGGTTCACAAGTGCGGTCTACAGCCAGCTGTCGACGAGAATCCAAATCACATTGTGCTTGACGAGACGGTGATTCAACTTAACAAACATCGATATTGGCTGTACACTGCTGTTGATCCAGAGACGAAAAAGATTCTCCATACCGGCTGTACTCGACGACTACGGCCGTATTGACGGAACGCTTCCTGCAGGAGCTCACCGAGAAACATGATCTCGACGGTACCGTGTTTTTCGTTGATGGAGCAAAACATCTCCAAACTGTACTCCATCGATCCGGGCTCCGATTTCGATACGAAAAACAGGGAAATCGAAACGCTGCTGAACGTGTCTTCCGTGGGATAAAACGTTGTACCTCTTCGTTTTCAAACTGTTTTAGTCACGCAAACCCGTCAACAGCAGAACCCTGGCTCCAAGCCTTTGCCGTCTGGCACAATGCTACAAACTAAACACGACCCTTTCAGTCGACCAAACAGTGAAGGCTGACCAGACGCGACATGCAGTCTTGGTCGATACCCTTGCATCAAACATAGACACTTACGAACAGCTGAATCGAAGAGGAAGATTCAAACTCGTAACCAGAGAGATAGTGTTATGAACGTCATTGAGAAATCTGGGGTGGTTATATCGTCTCTTCTCGCTGCAGTTACTTTTTTGACTGCCTTTACCTTCACAGACGTGCCAGAACACACCGTCTATGTCGCACTGATACTGTTATTTGTGTCTGGGTTCAGTTTTTCGTATGTCCATTCATCATCACCGGTAGTCTATCTACAATTATTCTTCGTAATATCATGTCCCTTGCTTATTGTCATTGACCCTGTAGAAATCGGACTATACGGATGGGATTCAAACCATTCTTTTGTAGCTACTCAACAACTCTTGTCAGGCTCATCAGCCTGGGAAGTCCTCCAGACTCACCGTGATAGACCAATATTATTTATCCTAGTAGCTATTCTTTATAAGGTCACAGAGAGTCCGCTGATATCAATATCAAAATATATTCCTATTGTTACCTCTCTCACGCCCATATTTACTTATTTAATCGCAAGGACATTTGGAACTCCAAAACAGGCTGTTGGTGTCGGGTTTGCAACTGCGATCCTCCGGATGATGTTTCTCTTTGAATCAAAGTATGTTCCAGAAGCACTTGCAATTCCAATGTTGTATATGGGGGTGTTTATGTATTTCATTCAATTTCGACAATGGAGCGAGAAGAAGTCATCATACACATCAAATATGTTAATTTTATGCGTTTCCGTCGTTGCTTTGACTCATAGTATGGCCACTGTTTCGATTATTCTCCTATTTGGACTAATAGCACTCTCTGAGAGAATGAAATTGGGATCAAAAAATAAAATAAATCCTTCTACAAATAGTAGATTGCTATTAGTCTCTGTATTTGCTTGCGTCATCTTTGCGGTGGTATTTGTTTTCCTAGATTCAAGGACGTTTCGTGTTCTGGTATTATCCTTGCTTAATCCGTCTCCCGGAGGAAGTGTCGGCAGTGATGGAACCGCACCAGATCTGCTTCAGCTCTTTATAGCAAATGTACAGCTCCTAGTTATTCTAGCATTCTCAATATTGAATGGGCTGGTCCTCTTGCCGGGATATGATGTGAAATCATGGGAAATAGGTGTGCTTGTCTACAATGGGATCTTTATTGGCTTATTTGGCCTCCAATCAGTATTTGGGGCGATAACCCCTCTTGACCCGACGAGAACACTCATATTTTCGGTTCCAACGCTTGTGTTACTCGCTCTTCGTGTTCTCGACGGGTTAAAAACTAATATTTCACTGCCGGCTCGGCGTCAAATTGGTGTTTTTCTGATCATTATTTTTGCGGTAGTTCAGGTAGCCGCTGTCCCCCCACATATTATGTACTCAGACCCAACTGACGAGTCCTTAAAAGAGGGGCACCGGAGCTCTCAGGAACGGGATGCTGCGGTATGGGCGAATCATTACAGCGACAGTCTTGTAGTGGGAGAGAAAAAAGACCTCTGGAAGTATTTTGGTGGCAATAAATATTCAGATCCATATTTTAATGTTTGCCCCTCAAAATCGTTACTTGTCGATAGACCTGGGTATAAACTTGATGTCAGTTACAACCATGGCCGCATATATGACAACGGAGGCCTATCACTCAATTACTGTTTGACAAATAACTAATTAGAAGGCCATCATATTGTTATCAAATGGCTCGATGATGGTAGATTCCAATATAACTGATCCGAAGCATGGTAGCATATTTACGACAGCGATATGTTTCAATTTGTCCAAAGGATACATGTTATTACCTTGGTTTCTCTACCTACCTGGTACTGTCTAGTTCTGAACCTCTTCGATCGGTGTCTTTCCCTCGACGGCTTGGTGCGGTCTCTGGCGGTTGTAGTAGTGCCTGAATTGCTCAAATAATTCGCGTGCGCTGGCCCGACTGCCCACCCACGAATTGTGGAAACGGCCGATACGCATTTTGAGAGTATGAAATTACTTTTCAATGAGGTACGTCGGTGTAGTTCACCCGACCGTTCAATCCTACTTAGGCTAAGGGCAGTCCGATAACCGAATTGATCAACGAGAAACTCAGCATCCGAGAGAGCGTGTTTCTCGCGGAGTCCATGCAGAAACGCAGTTGCCGGATCGGTACCGTGCCGATCAAATAATGCGACATCGAGGATCACTTTGTCTCGATGTCTATTGCAGCGTACAACCAAGACCACTCGCCGTTAATCTTGACAACGGTCTCGTCAACAGCGGCCCGCGGCGGCGACGCCGTCGGCAGGTCGTGTCCGCAGTCAGTAACCGATGTATCCAATTCCAGACCGCACCGTGCGAGCGCTCAACGCCTAATTCCGAAAGAATCGTTCTTGTCTCTCGAAGCGAACAATCGGTCTGATGGAGGCGGACAGCGACTCCTGTTAAGGCGTCGCCGTCCGCTCGTTCTCCCAAGATTCCTCTAAATCCACGTCATAGCACTTGCTGAGCAGGTCTGCGAGCATTAGTCCAAAGCAACTCAACGGCCTGCTCACTTCTCAAGCTGGCTCAACTAGATAGTTCTATCCACCAATATTTCTTTGTTTATAAATGGCGATTCCAAAATACGAAAATGTATGTGAATCCTCACGAAAGACTTCATCATGAAGGCCCTCTATGTCGTCAATAAGTTTCCAAAATTATCAGAGAGCTTTGTGCTAAATGAGATCCACGAACTTGACAACCGTGGACACGATATATCTGTATTTTCGCTTAATCAGCCAGATGAGAGGATTACCCACGACGAAATTCGCGAGATGGACCTCACTGTCCACTACGCTGAGCAACCATCGTTTCGGTCACTGCCTGATCTTTTCTCAAGTCGAATCCTGAGCCCAGCCGTGTTACGTCAAGCAGCGTTTATCGACGACCCCCTTTACCACGCCTACTGCCTTCATTTGGGGAAACAACTTATCGAAGCAGTGGAATCCGAGGGCGATATCGACTTAGTACACGCACATTTTGCAGCGCCGAACCGGCTTGCTATCACGTACGCCGCGGCGTACCACGACATTCCCTGTACTGTCACCGCTCACGCCTACGAGATTTTCAAGGATCCAGACGTTCGACGTCTCCAGCGCGTCGGTACTCGCTTCAACCACGTGGTCGTTCCATCGGAATACAATAGGCGCTACCTCCGTGAGGAGATCGGCATCAAGACGGACATGACCGTCGTACCAGCGACGACGAGCGTCGACAAATTCGATGCTTCTGACAGCTATGTCCCAGGTCGACTCCTTACAGTTGCACGGCTTGTCGAAAAGAAGGGGCACGAGTTCGCGATCGACGCTGTTGCGCAACTTGTCAATTCGGGGTACGACATCGAGTACCATCTTGTCGGTCTGGGAGAACGGGAAGAGTTTCTCCGCGAGCGAGTCCGTGAACATGGTATCGAAGAAAATATTGATTTTCTAGGACACGTCTCCGACGAACGATTGGAGACAGAACTTCAGGAAGCGGAGCAGTTCGTCATGCCGTGCGTTATAGCGTCTGATGGCGATCGAGATGCCGCACCTGTCGCTCTCAAAGAAGCAATGGCATCGGAGACTGCTTGTATCTCGACATCTATTTCAGCAATTCCTGAGTTAATTACCAATGGAAAGGATGGTTTGTTAGTTGATCCGAGGAATTCGGAGGCGTTGGCAAATGCGATAGCTACTCTTTTCGACAACCCGGAGCAATGTCGTGAACTTGCGGAGAAGGGGCGAGAGACAGTTGAAACAAAATTCGATATTTCAAGGTCAATTGATAAATTAGAAGAAGTCTTTGAGGCTGTGAAATAGAAACTGACTGTACTACCGGCGCTGTTTCGTTAAGCGTGAAACGTGAGGCGGTACGATTTTATCGTGTCCATGCCAAAAATCGTCCGCCTCAGCGGGTGTGGCGACTGGATCGATTTGAATTTTGTGGAGCGAGAGTGGACACCGCGCCAGTTGATGGACCTTGGTATTCGACTCCACCTTGCAGGACTATTGCTTTCAAATACTGTTCGGGAATTAGAGAAGTTGGGTGTTCAACGCAGTCGAAAGGCCGTTCACGATTGGGTTCACAAGTGCGGTCTACAGCCAGCTGTCGACGAGAACCGAATCACATTGTGCTTGACGAGACGGTGATTCAACTTAACAAACATCGATATTGGCTGTACACTGCTGTTGATCCAGAGACGAAAAAGATTCTCCATACCGGCTGTACTCGACGACTACGGCCGTATTGACGGAACGCTTCCTGCAGGAGCTCACCGAGAAACATGATCTCGACGGTACCGTGTTTTTCGTTGATGGAGCAAAACATCTCCAAACTGTACTCCATCGATCCGGGCTCCGATTTCGATACGAAAAACAGGGAAATCGAAACGCTGCTGAACGTGTCTTCCGTGGGATAAAACGTTGTACCTCTTCGTTTTCAAACTGTTTTAGTCACGCAAACCCGTCAACAGCAGAACCCTGGCTCCAAGCCTTTGCCGTCTGGCACAATGCTACAAACTAAACACGACCGTACTACCACAAGCAATCTATAAATATCCTAGCTCGCGGAGACGCGATTCGGTCGTCTCCGACACCTCCTTCGATTGCGTGTTGTTCTCAAACGGTTCCTGGTCTATATACGATTGTAAGTTCGTTTCAAAGCGGCTAGTCAGTTTATCATTAATTGAGATTTCCTCTTCCACAATCGCTTCTGTTGAAGAGCCTTCGGTGTTAACTGCAATTCGATAGCTATTTCCGGCTGTATCCCATTCAAACTTCTCTCCGTCATCGTACGTACACCGAATTGCTCTGTCCCAGTAGTCGCTTTTCTTAGAGTCTAAGTGAAGTCCTTCCCCAAGTACTTCCACAGAAACAGGTTGTTTTCCGAGCCTATAATCCTCCTCCTCAATTATTGCATTTACCAACGCTGGTAACTCACACAGGCTGAATAATTTATTTGGTTGACTGATTTCTATCGGGGAGTTCACTACTTCAAAGGGCACGTGGAGTAGTCCCTCGGTTAGGGCACCTGTGTGTTCCATTAGATACCGATCAGATTCTCCACCTAGGTTCTCACCATGGTCGGACATAATGATGGCTACAACTTCGTCATTTAGAGTCTCCTCCAGTTGTTCGATTAGTGTTGAAACCCGCCGATCAAGATACTCGATAGCGGCCGCATAGAACTCTCTAAATTTTTCAACGTCCTCAGTAAACGTCTCTAACTCGTCTATTTCCGATTCATTATATTCCCAATGGTCGAAAGTATGGCTGGTCCACGAAGAGGACAGACTAAACTGATCCTGATCCATCCCTCGAAAAAGACGATGAGGGAGGTGTGCCTCCATCATATTAATAAACATGAATACGTTTTCCTTCTGCTCTGTGGCGATGTCAAGTACTCTTTTCGAAATGGGGTTACACCCATTGTCTAAGAGTCCGGCGACTGGTCTGCCGTTCGTCAAAGAGTCTAATTCCAAGAGGACCCCATTTAATAAGCTCTTTGTTCTGTAATCCGATCGGAGAGACCGATAGAGATGATCCTGAATACCATCTGAGTTTTTCGCATCAATCCCTTCGTAGAAATATTGACCCGGCGAAATTGGATAGCCAGAATCAAACCAGAAATCAAACCCAAACTCTGGAGTTGTGAATTGGTTAGCACTAACGTAGGTAGTATGATGATTATTCAGTTCACCAGTTATTACATTTTCTCTCCCCACCGTAGAAAAGTCCATATTATACGTGTGAATATCGTGGTCGCTAGGAAGTGACCCAGTGAGAAAGGATGCGTGGCTCGGCACTGACCATGAGCTTCCTGCTCGGCACTGGCTCATAGAGAAGTCCGACATTCGCTGAAGGTTGTCTGCATGTCTGTCAAAATAGTCCTTTCGTACGGAATCAAGACAGATAACTACGACAGATGTCATAAGTTATAGATACTCCTATAACGTCATAACTGTTCCATCTATCGATCTCAATACTAATGAGGAGTTGCAAGCAAATACGATCTAAGTCCAGTATTTTGTCCTGAAGAGTCGCCGTTAGCCGTTAAGGTAATCTAATAGAGGAACGGTCACAAGCAGTGACGATCAGCCGCTGGCGTGATGATGTTGCCACTGCCGGAGGGTTTTCTCCACCAAATATTATTAAATCAGGCGGCAGGGTTAGTCCACGAAGTGAATTGGGCGTCTTACGATATTCCGTGTCATTTTCGCCACCGGACTAGGATTGCAGGCGAAGGTACGCATATATCCTCACCGGGATAAGGAGCAATTCAAAGGGATTCCTTCGGAGAAGCATGTTAACGACTTATTCGGACCATTTCCGCTCAAACTTTGTTCTAAGACGATAGAGAGCTGTGTTCTAATAGTGGATTTTCTCTATAGTTACAATACGTGGGGAACAAGGTCTCGTCGGCAAGTCCGCCGACGATTATCTCAATTTACATGCTTTCTGATGTACTGGATATGCTATTCCCTCTCTTAGCTTAAATAACCTGTCTAATTGAGTAGTAAAGTTGGAGGAATTCACACTCTGTGTATCGCTCCGCAATGAGCATGAATGAAACATAACTTATAACACCCGTGGAAATTAACAACGCCATCTCGGCGAACCCCACTTGAACAAAAAGATATCGATCAACTCCAACTACAATCAGGAACATTAGAACGCTACTAATAAAAGGATAGATAAGACGGTCAATGAACTCTTGAATTGTTCCCTCTATAACGAAGAGAACGGCATAGATCAGGGGGAGTTGCATAAGTAGGGCACTACCTAAAATAACGAAGGCAACACCTGGTACTCCGAAATGTTCTGCTGCTGGAAAAATCGTAATAGCGATTGTACCTGTCTTAAATGCCTGCAGTTTCACATCGTAATCCGGTCTTCCGACTGCTTTGAATACTGCCCCAGAATTCGCTGCAAAGGCACGTAGACCTCCGGCTATCGCTAGCACCTGCATAAGTGGTACCATGGGGCCCCATTGATTGCCGAGAACTACCTGAACGAACTGCGGAGTTACTGCAGCAATACCGGCTGCCATTGGGAATCCAATAGTAGTTGAAAGTTGTATGACACGGAAATAACCTTCTCGGAGGCGTTCTTTATCATTTTGTACTTTCGAGAACGCGGGAAATGCGACCCGTGATATGACGTGAGTTACCTCTGTAGCAGGAGCATTTGAAAACCGATATGCAATTTGATAAAATCCGAGTGAAGTAGCTGTAAAGAACCAACCAACGAAGGCATCATCCCCCTGCCGGTATAGAAACACAAGTATTGCCGACGCAAACATCCATTTTCCGAATCCAAACATTTCCCTCCCATACCCCAGGTTGAATTCAATATTTGGGCGGAATTTATGTATTCTGTACGATATTATGAGTTTTATCGCGTTCATTGCGACGATACCTGCTACAAGAGCCCAGACGCTACGGAATACGAACGCGATAACTACCGCTACGACCAAATCAACTAGCCGTCCGCCGACCTGATAGATAAACTCTCGGTGGAAGTTGAGGTTCTTCTGGAAGTACATTACCGCCGGATTCTGCAATCCCAGAACTAAGGGAGAGACACCAATTACACGGATGAGAGGCTCCGCCTTCGGTTCACCAAAGAACACCGCAAGATAGGGGGCGATAAGAAATGCGGTAAGCGCAATCACGAACCCTCGGATGATTTTTATCATCCAGGCTGTGTTGAGGTAGGCGTCAACGTCCTCGTCTTCATGCTGTATCAATGCCTCGTCGAATCCAAGTTTTGAGAACTGTCGGAGCGCCGCAATTGCCAGTAGTGCGATTCCGAGTAATCCGAACGCTCCTGGAGAAAGCAATCGAGCAAGAATAACGACCTTCAGCAACTGCAGAATGCGGTCACCGACGTTTATTCCCGCAGCCCAAATTCCGCTCCGTACGGCTTGCTCTGTGGTCGATCCGTCCGCAGTCAAACGCTGGTATATCGAATGAAACCAGTCAAGCACAGGACTCACCGTTGACGATCCGATATCAAATACGCTATGGTATACTCCCCGTCAAAACCGGCTGCCCGGATAATGTCTTCACACGGTCCTTCATCAATAAAACCTGAGATTAGACCACCTCTATTTCGCTGTTCTGTAGTCGTTCCTCTGTCTCCTCTCGATCGTCGGGATATCCCACGTCGACACGCCAACCCTCAAGCCCGATTGCATCGATCGTCCGCCCACTTCGAATTAAGAGGTCGATCGCCTCACTGATCTCGTACTCGCCCCGATTAGACGGCTGTACCAAATGACACGCATGGAAGATCGTTGGCGTAAAAGTATAGAACCCGGTCATCACTAAATTGGACGGCGGATCGTCGGGCTTCTCCACCACATCAGTAATCTCACCAAACTTATTCGTATCACAGACCCCGTACCGATCGGCCTCGTCCCACGGGACTTCCTCAACGAGGAACGCGGCGTCAGCACGATCCTCCCGCTGTCGGCGCACGACATCCTCGAGGTTCGCCTGAAACACGTTATCTCCCAGTATCAACATAAAATCGTCGTCGATGTACTCTTCCACAGTCAACAACGCGTGAGCCAGACCCTGCTGCTCGCGTTGGTGCGCGTAGGTAATCGGAACGCCCTCGTACTCATCGCCGTAGTGATCAACGATCTTCTCTTTCAAATACCCGACGACGACGATCAGTTCGTCAGCGCCAAGCGACACTAGTTGATCGAGACAGTGGGTGAGAATCAGCTGCCCATCAACTTCGACCATCCCTTTGGGTTTGTCTTCGGTGAGCGGTCGAAGCCGCGTCCCTTCGCCGGCAGCGAGTACGACAGCTTTCATGACTGACACCCCATGGCGTCACCATATGGTTTTTCCGGCTCTGGTAGGCCGGCTCAAAAGGAAGCTCGAATCCAACACTCCGGCGACCACAAGACCGATTTATCCAGCCTATTCTGAGTACGGTATGGACATCTCGGTCATCGGAAGCGGCTACGTCGGGACGACGCTCGCGGCCTGTCTCGCGGAGGTGGGTCACGAGGTGACGGCGATCGATATCGACGAGGGGATCGTCGCGGCGCTCAACGACGGGCGGGCGCCGATCGAGGAACCCGGCCTCGAGTCCCTCCTCGCAACCCACGCCGGGGACCGCCTCACGGCTACCACGTCCTACGACGCCGTCCCCGACTCGGACGTGACCTTCCTCGCCGTCGGCACGCCGTCGAACGACGACGGGAGCATCGATCTGGTCCCCTCGAGGCGGCCGCCGAGGCGACGGGCGAGGAGTTCGTCGGGATCGATGACCGCCACCTCGTCGTCGTCAAGAGTACGGTAACGCCGCCGAATCTCGAACGCGTCCGGGCGGCGCTCGAGCGTGGTGCCGGGGCCGCTGCCGAACATATCGAGATGGGAATGAATCCGGAGTTCCTCCGCGAGGGGACCGCCGTCGACGACTTCCGCCACCCCGACAAAGTCGTCATCGGCGCGAACGCCGACTGGGCGACGGACCGACTGAATGCGGTGTTCGACCCGCTGCTCGAGACCCACGCGGCACCGGTCGTCGAAACGGATCCGAAAACGGCGGCGATGATCAAGTACGCGAACAACGCCTTCCTCGCGACGAAGATCAGCCTGGGCAACAACCTTGGCAACGTCTGCAAGGAGTTCGGCCTCGACGCCTACGAGGTGATGGAGGCGGTCGGACTTGACGACCGGATCTCCGAGCAGTTCCTCCGCAGCGGCGTCGGCTGGGGTGGCTCCTGTTTCCCGAAGGACGTCGACGCCGTCCGGGCCGCCGCGCGAGACGCCGGCTACGACCCCGCCGTCCTCGAGGCCGCCGTCAAGGTGAACGAGCGCCAGCCCGAACGGTTGGTCGACCGCCTAAAGCAACGCGTCGACCTGGAGGGTACGCGGATTGCGGTCATCGGCCTCGCGTTCAAGCCCCAGACCGACGACATCAGGAACTCCAGGGCGATTCCGGTGATCGAACTACTTCAGGACCACGGCGCGGAGATCGTCGCGTACGACCCGGTCGCGAACGAACCCATGCGGGAGCGAATCCGGGCAATCGAGTACGCCACGACCGCGAGGGCCGCACTGAGCGATAGTGACGGCGCAGTCGTCGTGACTGACTGGGACGAGTTCGCGGCGCTCGACGATGCGTTCGACGAGATGGCGAACCCCGTCGTCGTCGACGGCCGACGTATCGTCGAGCTCCGGGACGGGATCACGTACGATGGGCTGACGTGGTAGCAGAGACGAGTCACCGAAAAATCAACTGCCGAAAGGTCCCAGATATGCGTGGGAACCGGACTACTAGACGGGACGGATCAGTCACCTAGCACCGCTCTACAAGAGATCCACGTGGTAACTCGGAGTACTATTGAGTTCTCTAGACTACAACGGATATTACCAACGCTGTAAGAACCGGCTGCTCCCAACGGAACGCAAGCCGGCCTCCCGAACTAGATGGAGTGTCTCAAACCGCTCGAGTACCGACGAGTAAGACTCGGGGCCTGCTACCCGACACTAGTCTCCCCTTGTGTCCGAACTTCACTAGTAACGGAGAAGGTGAACTGCCCTACGGCAGTCGGTTTTACCCTCAGTTACAGAGGGTTTATTATGGTATGAGAGAACAGCTTACGTGATATGCAACAGCAGGAACATGAAGCCGCCGAGAACTCGCCGGTCGCCGCACTCGAGAGATCGAACTGTACGTTCTGCGACGAAGGGGAACTCGTTCGAGGGGACTATAAGGGAAACACGGCCGTTATCTGTGATTCATGTGAGACCCCCGGCGCGCAATTCTGGTAACACCGACCACTCTGTTTTCTGGGACGAACGACCGATCGTGCCGATTCGAAAATCCGTGCCTCGAAAAACCACAGTGTTCTCGTCGATGGAAACCCGTCATGCTGGCTTGCAGAACAAACGAACCCTGATTACGGGCGGCGCAGGGTTTATCGGCTCAAATTTGGCGAATCATCTCGCGGCGGACAACGATGTCGTTGCGATCGACGACGAGTACCTCGGTACACCTGAGAACCTCAATGAAACTGTCGATTATCGGGCTCATAGCGTTCTCGAGGACGACCTGCCGACTGACGTTGACATCGTCTTCCATCTCGCGGCGCTGTCTTCCTACGCGATGCACGAAGAGGACCCCACGAAGGGCGCTCGGGTGAACGTCGAGGGATTTGTCAACGTCGTCGAGCAGGCGCGACGGGATGGCTGTGAGACCGTCGTCTACGCATCGACCTCGTCGATCTACGGCAGCCAGACCGAGCCCTCCCCGGAGGGCATGCCGGTCGCGGTCGACACCGGCTACGAAGCCTCCAAGTTGGCCCGTGAGCGCTACGGGGAGTACTTCGCCAACCACTACGATATGAGCGTCGCGGGCATGCGCTTTTTCTCGGTCTATCAGGGCTACAACGGCGCGGAAGAACACAAGGGCGAGTACGCCAACGTGATCGCGCAGTTCGCCGACGACCTCGCCAGCGGCGAGGCGCCCGTCCTCTACGGCGACGGCACCCAGACCCGGGACTTCACGCACGTCTCCGACATCGTCCGCGGACTCGAACTCGCGGCCGATCACGAACTTACCGACGTCTACAACCTCGGCACCGGCGATGCCTATAGCTTCAACGAACTCGTCGGCATGCTCAACGACGAACTTGGCACCGACATCGAGCCCGAATACGTCGAAAATCCGATTCCGGAAGACGTCTACGTCCACGATACCTGTGCCGACTCGAGCAAGATGCGTGAAGCAACGGGCTGGGAACCGAAAACCGATCTCGAGGACGGGATCGAGCGAGTCTGCGAACCCTACTAGTAACACCTTCGTGGGTCGTTTTAGCGGGACTCGTCGTGCCGTTAGCAACTAGTGGTGTGTTCAAAAAACGGACGATCGCTACCGATTGATCGCGCTCAGGAAAAAGGACGAGAACACGGTCTGAAGGCCGATGATGATCGCCGTGAACGCGATGAGCGAATTGAGCGTGAACTCGAGGGACGCGAACCCGCTCGTGACCCACTGGTAGACCAGTGCTGCCGCGTAGAGGCTACCGACGCCGAACAGCATGAGTCCGGCCGTCGCGCCGTGTTCAAGCGACAGCGATGTCGTCACGCGCTCGGTGATCGGATCGGTCGGTTTCTGGATTGGATCACTCGTGACGGTTGCAAAGACGCCGAGGCTGCCGATCTGATAGCCGACGATCGTCAGCAGGCTGCCGGCGATCATCGAGTGCGTCCCGAGGGTGACGTTCCCCATCGACACGCCGGTGTAGGCGATTCCCATCACGGCCAGTCCGGCGAGACCGAGCAGGAGCCCCGGCACCGAGAACAGGTACCCGGGCGCGTTCACGAGCATGAATCGGACGTGACGCCAGCCATCGCTGAAACTGTCGAGAGTCTCTTCGCCCTCGCGTTCGTGGTAGACGATCGGCGTCTCCACGATGTCGAGGTCCTGGGCCCCAGCCTCCATAATCATCTCCGACGCGAACTCCATTCCGGTCGTCTCGAGATCCATCGTTTCGTACGCGTCCCGCGTAAAAATCCGGAAACCGCTGTGTGCGTCGCTCACGCCTGCGCCATAGAAGGCGTTCAGAAACTTGGTTAACAGCGGGTTCCCGACGTATTGATGAAGCGACGGCATCGCACCGGGCTTGATCTCGCCCTCGAGTCGGCTCCCCATCACGATATCGGCGTCTTGCTCCTGAAGGTGAGCCAGCAGGCGCGGGATCTGTTCGAAGTCATAGGTCGTGTCGGCGTCGCCCATGACGATGTAGTCGCCCCGAGCGCTATCGAACGCGTACCGGTAGGCGTAGCCGTAGCCGGGCTGATCGGGTTCGTAGACGAGCGCGCCTAGCTCCCGCCCGATTTCGGGCGTCCGATCGGTCGAACTGTCGCTGAGAAGGATCTCAGCAGTCATGCCGAGGTCGTTGATCGCCGTTTTCGCGCGACCGATACACTCGGCGATACCCGCCTCCTCGTTAAGCGTCGGCATGACGATGCTCAGGGCCGGCGTCTGCTCGCTGTCGGGACCGAGAAGTAAGTCGTCGGCCTCGCGATCGCCTCCACGCTCGTAGCGGCTCGTGTCCGTCTCGGAGTCATCTAGTAGCTGCTGTGTTAATTCCGTTGCCGACGAGTGCTGCTGTTCGCTCTCTTTTGTACTCATAACGGAAGACTCTCCCAGTCTGACATCGGTTTGGTAGTCACGTTCATATTAGGTATTTCTGTCGGCCCCGGTATCTGTTGGTGATACGCTATACTGGAAACCCTTGGATAAGCGTTCGGTATTAGGTGAATTGATAATAATTGCTAGGGGACATATGGCACATATAGGGACCTATTTTGAATCGGATTCACAGAAAGAGAGTCCCGAAGAGAACGAAACCGTCATCTCGCAGTCC
The DNA here is from genome assembly GCA_005954745.1 of Halostella pelagica. Taxonomy (GTDB): domain Archaea; phylum Halobacteriota; class Halobacteria; order Halobacteriales; family Natronoarchaeaceae; genus Halostella; species Halostella pelagica. The sequence continues at coordinate 74,591 of CP040680.1, read as the reverse complement.
GTAGCAAGTTAGCTCCCACTCGGAGCGCTCGAGTTTGATGATGCAGCGACATCGACCCAGAGATGAACGAAGTACTCGGTGTCATCCATCGACGGCTCGGCCGGCACGTCGCCATCGGGGAAGAGCAGCCAGACGATCCGCTGGTCCTCACCGACCATGGTTGGCTCGAGGTCATACTCGTGGTGCCAGCTCTCGTTGTGTGCGATCGTGGTACTGAACCTGTCGAGTTCGCGTTGCTCGCGGACGACGGTTTCGTTGATCGTCGCGTTCCCCGCAACCGTCTCGGTACCGCTCACCTCGACATCTTGCTCGAGGACCACCACCGTATAGTCCGTCGTCTCGTGTTCGTGGTTGTCGATCCCGACGATCAGTTCCTGACTCTCTCCCTGTGTGAACTCCTCGGGGTAGTCGTCGGCGACCAGGTCGCCGTCGTCGTCCTCGGTCAGCAGATAGATCGCCGAGAACTGCTCGCCCTCGGGCGGGACGAGAACGGCGTAGCCCACGCTGCCAGCGGCGAGAAGGACCGAAAGCACTAACAGGACGTTCAGTGCGGCGTCGGCGCGCGTGTCGGGCTCGAGCAACTCCGAACGGCCGGCGGCGTACCAGTCACGGTAGGGGATCTGGAAGCGGTCCTCGGCCGGCAGCTCCCAGCGGCGAGTGGCCGCTACGGCCGTCGAAACGAGTGTAAAGCCGCTGACCGCCACCGCGATCGGGGCGAGGCGGATTCCCCAGGGGGTGAAATTCAGCACGAGCCCGATAAGGGGGACGATCGCGATGCTGAGTCCGAACGAGAGTGCGACGCGCTCGATGCCGTCGATCCCGTCCCGAGCGGAGAGCGAGTCGGACCAGCCGTCCAAATCCGCAGTCTCGTCTCCTTCTGTATCAGGAGCCGTCTCCTCGGGCGTCTCGCCGGCCTCGGGAAACAATGCTGCGATGAACGCATACCCGGGGGTGAAGAGAACGAATACGAGCCCGAGCGCCACGCGCAGCGGTGTCTCCCGAATGATCGGGGCGAACACGGCCACATTCGTTGCGACGACGAACGCCGCGACCGCGGCAAGATCGGCTGGCAACTGCCTGATCGGCCGCGGGATTAGGAGCCACACCGACCGGAAAGCGACCATTCACCCGATAGTATCGGGGACGGCGGTAAAAACGGTCCGAAAACACCCAGCCGATGACTGTCTCGATCCGCAGCTAGCGGTCGCTCGAGTCGAGCGACGCGTTCGTCCGCGTGTCCGCCCCGAGAATTCGCTCTACCACCTGTACTTCCTCATCGGCCGAAATCCGCTCGGACTCGAAACACGCACGGAGGACCTTCCGTGCGAGGTCCGGATCGATCGACCGGGATGTACCTATCCGTTGTTCGAGTGACTCGATTCCGAAAAACAGCGAGAAACCCTGCGCGAAATCCGCGAGCGACCGGACGCGACACAGGCTGAACTCGCCGAGCGCCTCGGCGTCACCAGCGCGACCGTCTGCCAGCGGGTCAATGGCATCGACGGATTCGACTGGAGCGACAGGTAGACATTCGTCAAGCGGGTTTTCGGGAGAGCCGAGATCGACGAGGACAACCCAACACCCGGTGACCCGTCAGCTGACCACGATCCCGAAGGCGTCGCTGACGTACGTCGATCGGAACAGGACCCGGCCGACCCGGCACTCGGTGACGGCGGTAACACCGATGGGGACGTGGCGTTCAAGACTGCGGAGTCGTCCGCGGGGAACGCCTTGCCATCCGAGAATTGGGACGACGACGCTTCGGACAGTATCGACCGCGAGGCACGAGACGCGACTTCCCCGACCCGAGCGAGCGCGAGCGGCCGATCGGACCCAGACCTCGCGGCCTGTCTCGGCACGCTTACGGCACGTCACCTCGGCGCCGTCGGCGAATCGGCCGTGGTGGTCGTTCATAGTCTCATCTTCGGCCGGGTCCCCGTACTCGGAGAGTACCTGTTCGACCAGTGATGTCGTCGCACCGGTGACGTCATCGGCGATCGCCTCCGTCGACGCCGTCGGACGCGACTCTGCCTCCGAGAGGATCCGTTTATGAACGACCGCGCGTGGAAAGGGCGGATCGGTGTCGGTTCGTCGTGTGGCGCCAGTCGGACTCGTGTCACTCATATTTCATCGAATGGTACGAGAGTGGACTCCCCTGTCTACTGGCTTAGAGCTTTTCGAGGATGGCGAGACCGTTCATCATATCGGGAAGTCAAGCACCTGAGCGACCGGTCAGTCGTCCGCAGGAACGCTGTCGTCCGACGACTCCTCGAGGCCGCACAGTCGGCGCGCGGCCTCAAGAACGTACATGGATTCCGTCTTCGAGACATCATCACGGTCGAAGACAGCTCGTTCGTATCCCTGAGTGACAGCGCGGAGTGACTCCGACTCCGTCGCATCGGCACTGCGGTACGTTTGATAGAACTCCCAGTGAGTCAGTGAATCCTGTCCATCGATCCGGGACGCAAGCGCGCGACGAACGGCCGCATAGCTTGTTCGTGCAGCGTCGTCAGGTCGACCGGCAGCGAGTTGGTCGGCCGCCCGTTCAAGCAGGGGTTCGACTGGATCCGCCGTGGACTCGGTCGATCGGTCGGCGGGAGTCCGTGATCCAGTGACGGCACCCTGATCTCGTTCCGGACTGCCGGGCGACGCTCCCTCGTCCGAGCGACGGACCCACCAGAGACCGACTCCAGCCGTAATTACTGCGACGAAGCCGACCGCAAGCAGGACTGATGTCGGAATCTGTGATCCTGCTCCGCTGACCGTCACGGTGGTTTCGGCTCTCGCTGTCGCGAGGTTCGACCCCTCACCTGTATAGACCGCGGTAACTGTCACGTCGCCACCGCTCGAACTCGGAACGGAAACTGTCGTTCCGAACGATCCGCCGTCCTCGGTCGTGACGGTATCGACAGTCGATCCGTCGACTCGGATCTGAAGGGACTCTCCTCGAACACCGTCCCCGTCGACCGTGGCGAACGATCCATTGACCGTAACTTCCTGCCCGCTGACCGACGCTTCGTCGATCGAGAGCGTACTCTGTGTCTCGCGAACCGTCACGCTCGTCGTATTAGCCGTTCCGGCGAGTGCCTGCTCCTCGAACGGGAGCCGAACGGTTAGTTCCCGGTCCCCGTCTTCGACGGCCGCCGGAATTGGACTCGAAGACCCGAACACCCCGTTTCTGACCGGTATCGTCTCGATCTGTTGGCCGCCAAGAGAGACCGAAACCGGGACACTGTCGACCGAACGACCGTCGACGGTTAGCTCCCCTGTAACGGAGTGTCGTTCGCCGTATGCTACCTCACTCGGCGTCTCCGTCAAGACGAGCGTCGGTTCGACCTGCTCGATCGAGACATCGACTGTCGTTTCGTTGCCCAGATAGATCGACTGAGTGTCGGGAACGTACTCGATGTCGAGTTCGTCGGTGGAGAGCGACTCGTCGGTCGGGCGGTACTCGAGGGAGAACCCGCCGTCTGCGTCGGTTGTGACCCGTTCGGAGTGGTTGCCGATATCGAGTCTGATTTCTTCGTTCGCGATCGGACTCCCGTCGAACGTCCGTAGTTCTCCGGTCGCGACCAACGGGTCGCGGAACGAGATTTCCTCGCGCTCGGTCGTAAGGGACAGGACCGTCTCCTCGAACTCCTGTTCACGAACGATGGCCTGTTCGGACTTGACTTCGTCAGTGACGTTTTCGATTGCGGCGTCGGGTTCAGAGAGGTCGGCATCCGTCTCCGTCTCGATGTCAGCATACCCCTCGCGAATGGAACCTCCGAGTGACTCGATTTCGTTGGCCAGCGACTCGAGTTCGCGTGCAAGTTCACGGGCGCGCTCCTCGTTACCGTCCTGACGAGCCGCTTCGTACTCGGCTTTGGTGGCCCGATATTCTTGGACAGCCTCCGTCAACCGCGCCTGTTGCTCACCGGTCTCCTTGAACGTCTCTTCGTTGCTCTCTCCCCCGGTCTGGCCGGCGACGTCGACGTACTGCTCGAGCCGGTCGCGGTACTCCTCGCCAACGTACTCGCTCGCGAGTTCGTACTCGCCCTCGCTCAACTGGATCGCGCTCTCACCGAGTTGTGACGCCAGGCGATTCGACAGCCAGCGTTCGACACCCTTGAGGTCGCCGTCCTCGGAGTATTCGGCGGGGTTTCGATGCGGTGTCGTCTCGTTTCGCTCCTCGGCCGAGTCGTTTTGCTGGACAGCGACGCGCTGTTGTGTCTCACTGTCCGCAACGGCAGTGGCCGCGCCCAGTGGGACGATTCCGCCAATAATCACCAGAACGATGAGGGAAAGAGCCAGCACGAGAGCGCGCCCACCAACAGTGTTCACGGGCGGGCAGTTCGCAACGCATCCCAATAACAGTTGTTGGTAATCAGTTCTCGCCCGCTAATTCATGATACCGTTCGCCAATGACGCTGAGATACTTACGACCAGACCGTGATCGACCGTCTCCAGCCGAACACCTCGCGTTGCTTCAGTACCTTCTCTTGACAGAGCCAGAAATCGTCGCAGTTCTCGGTTTACTACTACTAAGGGACGAGCAGTCGTTCGCCTCAGGATACTCCGACGCAAAAAGATCATATTAGTAACTACTGATGAGATATTCTCTCTCCCGAGACGGCTAGCTGCTTGGAGTGTCTCGGCTAGCGGAATCAGTACTTTCAACTCACTCAGCGGAATCTGTCGAGATATGCATCCCATGCGCTGGGGCTGGACGGTCGCTGCACTCGCTGTTGTACTGGCCGTCCTCGCAGTGGTGTTTGCGCGCCCAGTCGTACTCGGCGGCGCAGTCCTCGTCGGTGCGTGGCTGCTAACCCAGCAGTATCGCTTCCTTCGCGACCTCGAGCGAACGGCTTCCACCCTGTCAGTCGTACAATCGCCCGCACAGACGACCGTTCACACTGAAACTGAGATCCCGGTTACGCTCACCGCGACGCGCGAGACCGAGACGGCGTTGACCCTCGAGATCACTGCCGGACTCCCGGTCGGGGCGAGGACAGCCAAGCCGATCTCGGTGACCCTCGATCCCGGTTCCGAACGAACGGACCGGACGCGGACGGTCGCCTGGCCCGTCGCCGGTCACCACGCGTTCGACGCCGCCACCGTCACGGCGACGGACGGACTATTCCGGGAGACCATCACGATGGGGCCAGCACCGACGATGACGGTCGAACCGCCCACCCCCAGAACGCTTCACGTCGGCAAGGGCGGTGAGCGTGTCGCTGCCTCGTACGGTACTCACGGGACTGAGCGGTCCGGGACGGGGATCGAACTAGACAAACTACGCGAGTACGTTCCGGGCGATACCGGAAATCAAATCGCGTGGAAAGCGACCGCACGGTACGACACACCGTACGTCCGCGAGTACGAGGCCGAGACCGACCGGCGGACCCTCCTCGTTGTCGACCACCGTGCAGCGCTTAGTACCGGCACACGAGCCGAGACGAAACTCGATTCGCTCCGAGAGGTTGCGCTGTCGATCGCGGGGACTGCCCGCCGTCTCAATGACCCCCTTGGACTGGTGACAGTCGGAGACGCGGGGATCACGGGCCGAACTGGACTGGCGTTGCCAGCGGTTACCTACGGTGCGATTCGTCGCCAACTGCTCGATCTCGAGCCGACAGCAACGAGTGACGCGCCAGCGACAGCCGTCTCCCATGACGGATCGCTATCCCAGATTCACGAACGGAGTTCGAACTCGGCTGCTCCCGCAGACGCCCAGCAGTCGTTCAGCGATCTCGAGAAGGGGGATGACGCGTTTTCGCGGACGCTTCGCCCGTTCTATGCCGATCGGCAAGTGTATCGCGATCGAGTGAGCGAGGATCCGTTGTACGACGCCGTCCGGACGGGCACGACGAACGCACAGGGACGGCTCTGGACTGTCATCTGCACGGACGATTCACGGCCGGCGGAACTCCGTGAGACGGTATCGTTCGCACGGCGACGGGGCAACGTTATGGTCTTGCTCGCGCCGACGGTTCTGTATGAACCCGGCGGCCTGGCGGATATCGAACGCGCCTACGACAGATACGTCTCGTTCGAGGAGTTTCGACGCGAACTCTCGGCGTTCGATAACGTGACGGCGCTCGAGGTGGGACCAGCAGATCGGCTGGCAGCGATTCTCGACGCGGGGCGATCAACCGGAGGGCACGCATGAGCGTTCGAATCGACACACGACCGGCAGCAGTCGGCCGCGACTGGGTGAGCGGCGCTGCTCTTGGTATCATCATCGTCGCGTTCGGCATCGTCTCGGGACCGATCGGTATCCTCGCGGGGATCGCGACCGCACTCGTCGGCTATCTGTTCGGGACGCCGTACGCGTTCGCACTCGGCCACGTCGCCCTCGCCGCGGTTGTCCCGATCGGGATCGATCCGATCTCGGTCATCATCGTCGAAGCCGCGTTCGTTGCCGTTTTACTCGCCCCGCTCCGGCGGACGACGAGCCCGGTCGCCCTTGTTGGCGTCGCGCTTGCGAGTACGCTCGTGATCGCAGGCACCACGTGGCTTGTCGTCAACTCACAGCCGACCGCTCTCGCGGCGCTGACAGTACTCGGTTGTCTTGCGATCGCCGCATACGCCCTGCACCGACTCGAAATCGTTCGCCTCGGACTCGTTCCCACCGACAGAGGGCAAGGCAGGTCGACGACCGATGAGTCGAATTCCGAATCTGTCGGGACGGATACCCAGCAACAGATCGAGGAGACTGAGCTATGAGTGATGCCGACCAGACCGAGATTACGACAGAGATGGACGCTGATCGAGCCGATGAAGACGACGGGGACCGACTCGAACTCGCAGCGCGAGCGGAACTCCTCGAAGCTGAAACCAAGCGACTACAATCCGAGTACACTCGCGCCCGTCAATCACAGTATCGCCGGACTGCGACGGGATTAGCGCTCGTCGGGGTTCTCACAGGCCTTGCCGGTCTCCTCTTCCCCGATGCCCGAACTGTCCTCTTCACGCTCGCTGCGGTGGGTCTATTCGGTGGTGTCCTTACCTACTACGTGACCCCCGAGACGTTCGTCGCCGCGGGTGTCGGTGAACGGATCTACGCCGCGATGGCAACGAACGAAGCAGCGATCGCCAACGAACTCGGCCTGACCGACGACCGTATCTATCTCCCGACCGGCAGCGCCGGAGAGATACGTCTATACGTTCCGCAACGAACGACCGACGAATTGCCCAACATGGCCGAACGGAGCGGGCCGATCGTGACCGACCCCGACCATCGCGGCCTCATTCTCGAGCCGACCGGGGCAGGGCTGTTCGAGTCGTTCGAGCGATCACTCTCCGGCGAACTCGCGACCGTACCCGAACCGCTCGCGACGCAGTTGACCGACGGGCTCGTCGAGCAGTTCGAACTTGCAGACAGTGCCGAATCGGACGTCGATGCCGCAAACGGACGCGTGACAGTCGCAATCGTCGACAGCGCGTTCGGTGCAGTCGGTCGGTTCGACCACCCAATTGCCTCGTTTCTCGCAGTCGGTTTCGGGACCGGCCTCAAGCGCCCGATCCGTCTCGAAGTCGCGGCTGGTGACGATCGATCGGACTGGCTGGTCACCTGCCGGTGGGATATCGACGCCGACGAAAGCAACTGACGGGGACGACTGACCGTGAGACCGGTGTGGGAGAAGGAGGCCGCGAGTAACGGGATTCAGTCGACGTTGCCACCGTCGCTCGCTGCAGCCGAACCGAACGTCGGACCCGTATCGGCGCTCGGGGGCTCGATCGCGTCGACGATGTCCGCGACGACCGCCACAGGATCGACGTCGCTCAGGTCCGCATCGGTGTTCAACACGAGTCGGTGGCGTAACACCGGCTTTGCCATCGATTTCACGTCGTCGGGGATCGCGTAGTCACGCCCGCGAATCGCGGCCTGTGCTTTGGCACCGTTGAGAAACGCCAGTGTCGCACGCGGCGAGGCACCGTGAGCGACATCGGCATGGTCTCGAGTCGCGGCGACCAGATCGAGTGCGTACTCCTTGACGGCCGGCGCGACATGAACCGTCTGAACGGTTTGACGCGCATCGGCGATCTGGTCAGGATCGACGACTTGTTCGACTTCTTCCGGACCGAGTTCGGGGTTCTCGTCGAACCGGTCGAGGAGTTCGCGTTCGTCCGACCGATCCGGAAGGTCGAGCGTTAGCTTGAACTGGAAGCGATCGCGTTGCGCTTCCGGGAGCTGAAAGACGCCTTCGGATTCGATCGGGTTCTGGGTCGCGACGACCATGAACGGATCCGGCAACGCGAGCGTCTCGCCCTCGATCGTTACGCGCCGCTCTTGCATCGCCTCGAGCAGCGCGCTCTGGGTCTTCGGCGTCGCGCGATTGATCTCGTCGGCGACGACGAGATTGGCGAAGACGGGGCCACGCTGGAGTTCGAACGACTCCGCACCCTGTCGATAAATGTGCGTCCCCGTGATGTCAGCAGGGAGGGTGTCCGGCGTCATCTGGATCCGGTTGAAGTCAAGCCCGGACGTCAGTGCAAAGAGATTCGCAAGTGTCGTCTTGGCGATTCCGGGCACGCCCTCGAGCAGGATGTGACCGCGAGTCAGAAGGGCAATCGTCAGATACTCGACGCCGTCGTTGTTCCCGATGAGGACGCGGCCGATTTCGGCCTGCAACTTCTCGTAGACTGCCTCGGGATCGCCACTTGTCCCGTCAGCCGGATCGGTGGTGCCGCTCATTCGTCTATGGTATCTTCCGAACGTGGATGGTTAAGGGCTGTTATCACGCGCTGAACTCGATCCTCGTCCCAGTCGGGATAGCGTCGGCGGAGATATTCAGCCCGCTCGGTGTCGGACAGACCGGGAGCCCCGGACGTGCTGTCGCGGGCATCCGAACGCTGCACCCGCATCGGCACACGGGACTGAACGGCCTCGAGCGGGGATCGGTTGCAGACTCGAGAGACGAGCCCGACGAGCCCAATACCGAGAACCCCGACGAGCAACTGTAACAGTGGCGAGTTTCGGATCGCCAGCAACGTGGCAGTTAGCGGCGGGACCGCAGCGTCGTGGGACCGGTCGATAATCACGTGGTCGGCGTCCGCGTACAAGCCGCGCACGAACGCGGTGTTGTCGGGTTCGTCGTACATCGCGTTGATACTGATACTCGGGTCACCGACGACGACCACCTGTCCCTCGCTCACGTTCTCGACCGTTGCGACCGGATACGATCGGAGATCGTCCTGTTCGTCCAAGTCGGCATCTTCTGGCCCGAGATAGGCGAATTCACTGGTCCCGACCAGTACAGTCGCGTTTCCGGGCTCGACTGCCGTCGCGTAGTTGAGGGTCAACTGCTCGACGCCGGTCGTAGCCGGGTGATTTGTGACGTTCGTTGCGACCGGCATCGTCGGTCCGTGGAAGTGGTTGCGTTCGTCCCGCAAGAGTTGGCCGTCGGTTCGCGCCTCAGCACCGACCGTAGACAACAGCGCGTTCCCCGAGTCGCCGAAGTTCTCGAGGACGACAAGCGTCCCACCCTCGGCGACGAACTCACGGACACGCTCGGCGTCGTCCCCGTCGTAGCGCTCGTCCGGCGCGATCACGAACGCGACCGTTTCGTTGGCCGGCACGCGGTCGTACTGCGCAGTGTCACGGACGAGATGACGCTCAACGGTCGAGTCGGTCTCGACGCCCTGGCGGAAGTCGGACGAGCCATCCCAGGATGGATTATAAGGGCCGAACGCAGTCGACGATGTCGCGGCGGCGGTGCCGAGCGCGACGACGACGGTGACGGCGAGTGCAAACAGGAGAACGCGCGGCCACTCGACGCCGTCCCCATCGCCGAACAGGCCCCCGTGCCAGCTCATCGCGACACCTCCGAAGCAAGCATGAACGACCGCTCTCGAGGGCGGACGCACTGGTGGCTCATATCGGAACGACCCCCGGCGGAAGGATATCGAGGATTCGCCGTACGACGATGATCGCGAAGACGACGAGTCCGACCGCGATGAGCCATCGGAGCCGGCGTCGCCACGTCGGCGTGACGTTGAACGGGGCCGTCAGCTCCGTGATGACGAGGAACCCGATCAGCGAGCAGACGAACACCAGTTCGTAGGAGAGAGCACCCAGTAACGCGAGTACGAGGACCGTCCCAACCATCCACGCGATATTCCCGCGAACGAACTGCATCCGACGCGACGTTGGCATCTACGTCAACAAGGTATGGCGGGCCACCTAAACGTAGCGCACTCTCCGCGAACTCGAGAACTTACTCGTCGGTCTTTGATTGGGTCGGTATGAGATTCAACGAATGCACGTCATTCAGGTGCGGGCTATAGGGCCGACCACACTTTACAGACGTGTGCTACTATAGTATTACCATGAAGTACACAAACGTTAGCGTCAAGTTCCCGGAAGAACTGGGCCGGGAAATCGATCAGTTCCTCGAGGAAACGGGAGTCTACACGAACAAAAGCGAGTTCAGCAAGGAGTCGGTCCGTCGCCATCTGATTGAGTTGAACAACGAGCCAGCAATCGCAGCGCTGCGCGTCGAGCAGTTACTCGCTCGCGCCGAGCAGGACCCGGTGAGCGACGACGATCTGCACGCCCGACTCGACGGTCTCCGGTAGCGTGTCGACGAAGCGGAAGTCGCAGACGCGGTTGTAGCCGCTCGCGAAGAAACGGCCGACGAGTACACTGACCACGCGTGAAAATCCTCGATACGAACCGCTGGGTTTTCTGAACGCTTGGGACGAACGATCGAGCAGAACGTCTTCTCGACGATATCAAACGAGGCGGGACGGTATCGGCGATCAATGCACACATCGTGCAGGAGGCGCTCAACGCGTTCGATCGGACACCCGGACTAACAGGGAGGGAACGAGACGAGTTGAAAACGGTATTCCTAACTCGGCTTACCCGAATGACCGGGCTAATTGAAGCCCCCTCGAGTCGCGATTTCGCCGACTCGCTACTCGATGAACGTCGAGCGAACGTTCATACCCAGCTCCTCGCTAGAATTACCGCCGTGCAGTCGAAAGACATCCCGATCGTTGTCCACGTATTCGAGCATGGTGATCGGGAACCAATGATCTTTACCAACAATGCTGACTTCGCTGCGTTTACTCCGACGAAACACAATCTCTCGGAACTTGCTCTCGGGAATGTTGACTGACGTTCCGCAACTTCGGCGTGCTTGATACCGCCTAGACAACGAAGACTGGAAAAGCGAAGCTCCCGGCGACAACGACACGTCTTTGCCGGCCCCGCTGCAAACCCGACCCGATGTGGCCCTGGGGACACCTCGCCGTCGCGTACCTGCTCTACACGGGCTATCACTGGCGACGCGACCGCCGGCCACCGCGAGCCTGTCCGGTGATCGCCCTCGCGATCGGGTCGCAGTTTCCGGACTTAATCGACAAACCGTCCGCGTGGACGTTCGGATTCCTCCCGGGCGGGCGGACGCTTGCGCATTCGATCTTCGGCGCGGCGTTGCTTCTCCCGGCGGCTTACGATCTGGCCCACCGTCTCGGTCGCCCCGAGACCGGAGTGGCGTTCACTATCGGGCACGTCTCGCATCTAGTTGCCGATATCCCGCCGACGGCAGTCCTCGCTCGAGACCTGTCGGCGACGACGTTTCTGTTCTGGCCCGTCCTCGAGCCACCGCAGTACGAGAGTCTCGGAAGTATTCTTGCCGGCTTCCTGCGGTACTCAATGGGATGATACGAGTGGGTCCAGCTGGGGCTCGTTGGCATCGCATTCGTCGCCTGGTATCACGACGGCGCACCCGGTCTCGGCTACGTTCGGTGCGGTTTCGAGCGCGTCACCGGAAACCGTTGAGCGAGTCGAAACGATGAGCCAATGGACGGCCACTCGAGTCCCTCCGAGAGGGAACGCGGGCGGTTGGCTGTAACAGTTTCAGACGGCAGGCCATCCGATCGGCCACCGAGTATACGAGACCTGTGAAGGCGGTACTACTGGCTCGTAAGATTATACAAAGCACGGTAAGGGGCTCGAAACAATGAGTCGTCGCTCGTCGTTCTTCGAACAGTCAAGCGAATGGCCCGCAACTCATCCCCGACCGAGAACGAGAGATCTCGAGTGCGCCCGATCAGCGGCGGTGCTGATCGAACGATGGAGCCGTCGTCGGTCGCCGTCGGCTGTGAGAGAGTGACTCACGAGTACGGGACAGGATCGACGGTGTCACGGACAGTCACGGCCCTCCGCGATGTCTCGTTCGAGGTGGCCACTGGCGAAGTCGTCGGTCTCGTAGGTCCAAGCGGGAGCGGCAAATCCACGGCACTCCATATCATTGGCGGCCTCCTCGAACCGAACAACGGAACCGTCGACGTACTCGGGACGGACCTCACGGCACTCTCCGGAGCGAAGCGAACGCGACTGCGACGTGATCATATCGGGTTCGTCTTTCAGCAGTTTCACCTGCTGCCGGCGCTCTCCGCTCGAGACAATGTTGCCCTCCCACTGATCGAACGTGGCGTGTCACGACGCGAGCGGCAGCGGCGAGCGGCCGAGTTACTCGAACAGGTCGGTCTCGACGACCGAATGGATCATCTGCCGAGCGAACTGAGCGGGGGTGAGCAACAGCGCGTCGCGATAGCGCGGGCGTTGGTCGCCGACCCCGAGGTCGTTCTGGCCGACGAACCTACGGGCGAGTTGGACACAGGGACTGGAGCGCGAGTCCTCGAACTCCTCGTCGACGTCGCGGACGAACGGACGGTACTAATAGCGACACATGACGAGCGTGCGATGGCAGTGACCGACCGTGTTCTTCGACTCCTCGACGGGGAGATGCGACAGGCTGGGCAGTTCAGCGATGAGCAATGAGTGGCGATCTCCCGGAACGGAATCGAGACGGACCACGTGGCCGCCGAATTCGTCGATGGATCGGACTCTTCCGGGTCGCGATCTACCGGCTGGTATCACGACTGCGCCAAGTGCCGAAACAGACGGTCGTGACGGTTGCCCTCATCGCCGTTACTATCGCCCTCTTGGTGATCGTGACCGGAATCGCCGCTGGCATTGCGGCCGATTCAGCTGACGAAAGCGAAGCCGACGTTCGTATCGTTCCGGTTGGCGGCGGGACGCTCTCGTCGGTCATTGACGTCGAAAACGCACGGCTCGGAAACGTTCACGAGACGTCCGCGACGCTCGATGAGCGCGAGGACGTTGCATCCGCGACACCAGTTTTCGTCGAAGCACTCCGTATCCAGGTCGACGGGAGCGACGAAACGGAGACCGTCCTCGCGATGGGCGTCGTCCCGCCGGCCGAGCCGATCACGATCGAAGGGCTGTCGACTGCCCCACTCGAGCCGGGGGACCCCCATTTCGCGAACGGAACGTACGACGGTACTCGAACCGGCGAAGTAGTGCTGACAGACGAAGCAGCCGCCGCTATCAACGCTTCGGAAGGCGATTCCCTCGAGATCGGACGTTCGACGACGGCTGCAACACTCCGTCAGGAGAACAGTGGTGGCTCACTCGAGTACACCACGACCGCCATCGAAGACACGGAAACCAACAGCGTAAGTGGGGAACTTCCGCTCGTCATGCTTCATTTGAGTGAACTACAGTCGATATCGGGGGCCGACGACGATGATCTGGCCGATCAAGTACTCGTGAAAACCGACCCGGATCCGTCGACGGCCGCAGTCGAATCGGCAGCAGCGGACACGTATCCGAACGCAACGGTCCAAACGGGTGACGACGGTCAGGTGGAATTGATCCGGAGTAACGATTTCGCGCTCGCGACGAGTCTGGTCGCGATGATCGTCGCAGTCGTGATCTGTTCGCTGTTCATCGCGACTTCGGCAGCACTGACGGTAGACAAGGACCGACAGACGATTGCCGTGTTCGCAGCGATCGGCTTTTCGGCCCGGTCCCGGCTTGCGATCGTCGCGGTCACGACGTTGAGTTTGACGCTGGCCGGCGCGCTGGTTGGCATCGTCCTTGGAACCATCGGCACCGCAGTCACGAACTACGTCGCGACGGCGACCGTTGCGCCGGAGCCGATCGCGACGCTCCGTCCCACGTTCGGACTCTATGCCATCGCCGTCGCGCTGGTCGCCGGCGTCCTTGCGCTTCCGTATCCGCTCTACCTCGTCGCACGAACGAACGTCGTCACTGAACTGGGGTGATAAGCATGCGCCAGCTACTCACCAAAATGCACGCGGTCGCTCGGCTTACACTCCGCCAGGTGCGTCACGAACGCGGACGGACAGTGTTCGTGGTTCTCTCGATCGCACTGGCCGTACTGGCCGTCACGCTTCTAGCGAGCGTCGGCCTCGGCGTCCTCCAGACCGGCGAGGAACGGTTCGATCGGGCCGGTCAGGACGTCTGGATCACGGCCGATGGCGTCGAGTTGACTGAGACTGGCGGCATCGAAAACCCGATTACCGATTCACACCGACTCGCCGCGGACCTCGAGCGACGCGACGACGTCAAGACGGCGTCGCCGCTCGCGTTCCACGGCGTCTACGTCGGGACGGGACCGGACGATCTCGAACTAGTGACCGGCCTCGGCGTTCCGAACACCCACGGTGATCTCTCGCTCGAGAGCGGCGATGGGTTCTCGGAGGGCGATAGCCACTATGCGAACGGCACGTACGACGGCCCGATGAGTCACGAGATACTCATCGATCCACAGACGGCCGACCGGTTCGACGTCGACGTCGGCGACACGCTTTACGTCGGGGCGAGTCGCTCGAGTGCCACCGAACGCGAGTTCGAGGTCGTCGGGATATCCGATGCGTATTCGCAGTTCCTTGGAACCTCGACAGTGACGATGCCACTCAGCGAGCTCCAAACCGTCACGGGAACCACTGGCACCGATCGGGCGACGTACGTGACCGTCACCACGGCAGCGGATGCCGACCGGGCGGCCGTTAGTGACGCACTCCAGCAGTCGTATCCCGAATACGACGTCCGGACGAGCGAGGAACAGTTCAAGTCGCTGCTGAGTGAGTATCTGTTGGTACTCGCCAGCGGTGCGACGCTCGTCGTGTTGGCGCTGATAGCTGGTATCGCGCTGACGGTGAACACGCTCGTCCTCATGGCCATCCAGCAGCGAAAAGAACTCGCCGCGTTGCGAGCGATCGGGTTGTCACGCGGGTTCCTCGCTGGGATCGTCGGTGGACAGGGATTGATACTCGGGCTG
This sequence comes from Halostella pelagica, assembly GCA_005954745.1. Classification (GTDB taxonomy): domain Archaea; phylum Halobacteriota; class Halobacteria; order Halobacteriales; family Natronoarchaeaceae; genus Halostella; species Halostella pelagica. The sequence continues at coordinate 59,484 of CP040680.1, read as the reverse complement.
ATCGGCGGCCTCCTCGGTCTCCTTGCGACCCCGGCATTTGCGTTCGGCCTCGATCACGTCGCCGCACGGGTCGTCGGCTTTGAGGGCCTGCTACGGACGCCACCGGAAGTCTACGTTGGGGGACTCGTCATCGCAGTCGGTATCGGAACGCTTGGCGCGATCGTCGCCGGATGGCGCGTGGCTCGTGACGCTCGCGTCGATACCCTTCATGTCTGAATCGAGGGCGAACGCCGGTGAACGTGGTATACCGCAAATTCACTGGGTCCCTTGTACAACGTCACCGAGGAGGGCTAGAATTTGTTCGGGGGCACTGCTAGATTGAACCCTTCTGTTTGAGTGCTTGATGACTGCGGTGGTGGTTGTAGTAGGCGGTGTAGGCAGTCAGCCAGCGCTCGGCGCTGGTCTGACTGCCGTTCCATGTTTCGTGGAACCGCTCGATTCGCATCGTATAGGTCTCAAAGAGCTTTTCACCGATGTTGCGGTCAGTGTAGTTGAGAACGCCGCTGAGATTAGTTCGGGCAAGGGCAGTCAGGTAGCCCATGCCGTCAGCGAGAAACACCGCGTCTGCGACGCGGTGTTTCTCTTTCAGCCCCTCTAAGAACTGTTCAGCGGGATCTCGGCCCCTGTGCCTCGAAAGTCGTGCTTGGAGCACGACTTTCGAATCGACATCAATCGCAGCATAGAGCCACGCTTTCTCTTCGTTCTCGAGTTGAATCTGTTTCTCATCGACCACAACCCGATCTGGTTCTGCTGTGAAGTCTTGCTCGTAATAATCAGCGTACGCTTGGTACCAGTGCTGAATTGTGGCTCGGCGTCGTCCGACGCCGAACCACTCACAGAGGTCTCGACACTCCGCTAACGAGGCTGCTCCAGCATGGACAGCGCACGCCAGCCTGATCAGCCAGGGTGGCGTGCGCGTCCGATCGCTATTCAAAAATTCCACATCAGAAGAACCCGTTACATCGACTTGGAGTTCTTCGAACAGCATGTTTCCACTTCCCTCGAAGAACTCCACTCAGTTCAATCTCAATCTTGCAGTGCCATCCTCGGAAAGATCTCAGAGAGGTGTTTATTCACGTAACGTGCGCACATTGTGGGTACATCGATTATCTTACCGTTGGTGAATACCTTCTCCACGATACGGCTCTAATCTCGTTCTGCTTAGGTCACGATGTAGATGTGACCAGTGGACCGATTTGGAATTTCGAGTTCGCCGCGACCGATACCTGTGTGACAATGGGGCAAACTGACCCTTGGGACATCAATTTTCACTTACCTTGATGCGGATACGATTCAGATAGACGATTCCTTAGTGACAACCACTTCATTTGATTAACCCAATGTCCAGGCTTCTGGGAATCTATGATAACTTTTCGAGGAGCCATCAACATATGACAAGAATAATGGCTTAGTACCTTGTGCACAGGTAGAGAAACTGCTTGCGACACGACCTGAGATAGAGCACTGCCGGGGTTCGAAGGGGGTTTCACGAATGCGGGCGGCGAGAAACGCTCTGGATGAAGCATTCTGACCAGCCGTTAATCGGACTCCGAGAGTATATGTACTGCCCAGTTCGGGTAATGACGAATCACCGAGAGTGGTCAGGACACAGTACATTCTGTCTCTACGGTCGAGAGCCTGAGCTCGACTGGGACGACGTGTGTCTCATGGCCAGCCCTCCCGAGTTCGGTCACTATCTCTACGACGAGAATGCGATCGAAGATTACGTGAGACTATCAATCTCTTCTAGTGCTTCAGTTGCGACGTCACCGAGTTCACCAGCTTCAATATGTGAGTACCGCTCACGAACCATCTCCTCCGAATTATCGAGATACCGGGCTGCCACCGTATACCCGAACGCGCGGACAAGCACCTCGCCCATCCCTCGACGACCGCCGTGCGGAGCAAGATAATCGTGTTTCGGAGGGTCGATGTCGATTTTTGCGTCCTCTGAGAGCCGCTGGAGAACCGACCGTGCGCCGTCCGTCGTAATCGACGGCGGCCGAATATCCTCGTCGAGCGCCAACAGAAGGTCACGAGCGTACTCGTTACGTCACTTATCGATTACATCCGGCTGTTCCCCTCGGTCGGCCAGCTCGTCTTGTACGAGCGTCGCCAGCGTCCGTTGGTCGTACGTCGGAAACACCGGCCAGCGGTCCGTCGGCGGGTCCATCAGCTGGCGGTAGCTCCGCAGCGGCGAGAGAACCGGGTCGGGAAGGCTGTCGGCGTCCCACTGCTGTTTCTTCCGATAGACGTCCATACTCCCCTCATCGAGCGAGAGGTCCTCCCAGCGGACGCCGCGCCGGCGCGTCGTTCACGCCGTCGCCGACCATGCCCACGATCTTGCCCTGATCCTGCAGTTCTTGGACCTTCTCGTCTTTGTCTTCCGGGAGGACCTCCGCAAATACCGTGTCGATTCCAAGTTCGTCGGCGACGGCGGTTGCGACATCCTGGGAATCACCAGTCAGCATCGCTACCTCGATCCCGAGATCGTGCAGCGCGTCGACGACTCGATAACTCTCCTCGCGGATCACGTCAGCCATCGCGAATGCTGCTATCAACTCCCCTTCACGAACGAGATACACGACCGTCTGCGCGTTCTGACCGGCCTCGTCGGCGAAGCGGTGGAGGTGGTCGGGTATCTCGCTATCGAGTTGGGTCAACAGGTTCGGCCCGCCGACGTATACCTCGTTGCCGTCGATGTTCGCGCGAACGCCCCGGCCTACACGTTCGTTTGCTGGCTGTACTGTTCGACCTACGACGTGCTCTGGAGCAACACCGCATACGTTATTGCGCTATTCGGCATCGTCACGACCATCCTCGTTGTGCGACACCAGGACAAAGACCGATATGCCTTTCTCGTGTTTGGATTCCTCGCACTTCCTCTCGGATTACCAGCCCTGTACGAAGGATATCGACGGATGACGCGACCCGAAACCTGAGGATTTGTAACAGGTGACTGTCTCCAACGCTGTTCGAAAAAGTGGTGGGAAGACTGCTAATTCGAGGAGGGGGTGATCGAGATTCCTTCACTGATCACAGCCCGAAGAAACATTTCTGTGGGCAGTTCCTCAGCACGAGTGTGTCGACGACTGTCTCAACCCCCTAAACAGACGAGACATGTGCGTACTGTGAATCCCGGATATTCGACCACGATCCAATCTGCGTCCGCGATTGCGATGACGAGTGTGGCTCACCAACGTATGGAAGTTTTCGAGAGTGTAGGTGAGCGCACGCTCGGAAAGCGGGGAACCGTCGAAGGCGACGAGAACATTGTCGGGCATACGAATGGATTCGAGATGAGTTGAAAAGAGTGTAGTGCCGAAAGCTCGGCAGCTGGGCGTACCGTTAACTGCGACGTGGCCACAATCGTTGGTATGTCTAATCTCCGCACGTGGATCGATCAACACCGCCTCCTGAGCTTCGTCGCAATCGCGTATGCGTTCACCTGGACGATCCAGGGGGCGCTCGCGTATTCGGGTATGGAGGCCTCCTGGACGCACTCGATCCTTATCGGCTTCGGTGGATTCGGTCCGCCAATTGGTGCCGCAGTCGTCATCTGGGCCTCCGGTGGGAGCCTGCGCACCTGGGTCGGCCAGATGTTCAAATGGCGGATCGGCGCGAAATGGTGGGCGCTCGCGCTCGGACTCCCGTTCATCATCCTCTCGCTCGGCGTCTTGCTGTTCGTCGTCGCCGGTGGTCCAATCGACCTCACCGAGTTCGAATCACCGTTCATCTACCTGTTCGCGATGGCGTGGGGGACCGTGTGGGGTGGCGGCCAAGAAGATCTCGGATGGCGTGGTTTCATGTTGCCCATTCTTCAGGACTCCTACAGTGCGCTAGTGTCGAGTGCCATCGTGGGCGTCACGTGGGCCGCCTGGCACCTTCCGCTGTTCCTGAACGCTACCACAACCCACGGCGGCTGGCCGCTCTCCCAGCAACTCCTCTGGATGGTCTCCATCCTGGCTGGATCTATCCTCTGGACATGGATGTACAACAGCACTGGCGGGAGTGTCCTTGCCGTCGCAGTGTTTCATGCCGGCATTAATGTCATGGGGATCTTCCACCCCGCCGACCCGGAGGCACTCATCCCGAACGGTGTGCCTGATCCCTGGCTGAACCTGCTTGCCGAAGTCACCGGCGCCGTTCCCCTCGTATTGGTCGCGATCCTCTTGATCGTCGTCTACGGCGCTGATCGCCTCGCGAACCGCGACCCACCAAGCCCGCAAGATGCCGGCCTCCCAGCGGAGACCGAAGCAGACGCCGCAGAGTGAAACCTACCAACGATGGACATCCATTACAAGTACCGAGTTGCTCCGGCGTGAATCAATGCCTGTGTCGAGCCATGACTCGGATGGAGTTACGGGATCTACCAGACTTTATCTGCTGACGTGTTGAACGCACGTACGGAGATGTGAGAACACGTGAGCTCTTTCCTTGTACTCTACGGGACGGGCGAAGGCCAGACGGCGAAGATCGCAGAACGGATTTCGGATACAATCAGCGAGCGCGGTCACGAGACGAGCGAGATCGACGTGCGTGACCGACCGGACTCGTTCACCCTGGAAGAGTACGATGCCGTCGTCGTGGGCGCGTCGATCCACGTCGGGAAACACCAGGAGGAGGTTCGTGACTTCGTCACCGACAATCGAGACACCCTATCAGAGATGCCGACCGCGTTCTTTCAGGTTTCGCTGTCCTCGGCGAACGAGGAGAAACGCGAAGAAGCTGCGGGGTACGTCGAGTCGTTTCTCACGGAAACCGGGTGGTATCCGGATCGGATCGGCCAGTTCGGCGGCGCGCTCCGGTTCTCCGAGTACGGGTTCCTCAAACGCCTCATGATGAAACAGATCGCAAAAGACCTGCTCACTGGGGAGCGGAAACTGAAGGGTGACATCGAGTTCACCGACTGGGACGCTGTCGACGCGTTCGCAGCGGATGTCGCCTCGTTCGTCGAAGGCCGTCTCGGCGTTGCCCCGGACACCACCGATGATTCGCCGGTATGACGGTTTCGCAACCGCCCCGACGCCTCCCTCGGCTCTATCTTGTTGCGTCGACGCTGACCCTCCTGCTCGCGGTCGTGGCGACTAGCGTCGGACTGTTCGTCCCCGAGTTCTACCGAGACGCTGAGGTCCTCCTCCCACAGTTGTACGGGCAGGACCTGCTGACGCTCGTCGTCGCCGTCCCCGCACTTGCCGGCGCCCTCTATTCCGCGCACCAGGGGTCACTCCGCGGTTACGTCGTCTGGCTTGGCGTCACAGGCTACCTCCTCTACACGTATGCCTCGTACGCATTCCTCACGGCATTCAACGAACTGTATCTCGTCTACGTTGCGCTGTTCGCACTAACGCTGTTCACGCTCATCGGCGGCATCGCCCGTATCGACCCAACAGTTCTGAGGGAAGCGTTCGACGATCACCCGGTTCGCGGATACGTCGCCTTCCAAGCCCTCGTCGCCGGACTCTTGGCCCTAATGTGGCTTGCTGATGTCGGCCCCGCGAGCCTTGCTGGCACCAGACCCGGGAGCATCGCCGAGACAACGCTTCCAGTCCCCGTCATCCAGTCCCTGGATCTCGGCGTCGTCATCCCATCGTTCGCTCTCTCGGCGGCCCTCCTTCGGAAGCAGCGAGCGTGGGGCTACGTCTTCACCGGCGTCCTCCTCGTAAAAGGCACCACGCTCGGCCTCGCGGTCCTCGCCATGATCGTATTCATGCTTCAGAACGGCCAGACCGTCCCGCTTCCCCAGATCGTGCTGTTCGCCCTCCTGAGTCTCACTGGTCTCGCTCTCGTGACTCGATTTATCCGCGCCATCCCACACAGTTCCTTCACAACCCAACCGCACGCGGGAGCTGAAACACGAATAGACTGACAGAGGAGTACTGAGGTATCCCACACAGCCGTCAATGTCGTCCGCTCGCCCGAAGATACGCGTAACAGATCCCGATGAAGACGCCGACGGCGAGGATCCCAGTGCCCATCGTGAAATCGATACCGCCGTCGGGCGTTTGGACGAACTCGAGGATCAACAGTGGGGTGTCTGACACGCCGAGGGTGAATGAATCGAGACCGATTGCACCCAGGACGAGCGGTGCCAGAATACCCCCAGAGACGGCGAGGATCACGACGCCGCCTGCGATGCCGACGAGCAGATCCCAGACGACGGTTGCCGGGGCGGTCTCGGTTCGCTCAAGCGACGATGTTCCGTAGATTTCGAGCCCAGTCGTCGTATCGACCACCGGAACAGTCGGAGGATAACTCAGCAGTGTCAATACCATCCAGAGGTCACCAACGGCGCCGCCAGCGTTCAGCGCCAACGGCAGAGCGAGCCAAGGCCATTCGAACACAAGCATTACTGGCACACCGAGTATCGAGAGTATCACAAGTGGGGCGAGTGCAATTACGATGAACTGATTGCGCGAGAATCGCGTCTCGGTCGTTGCGAACGCATACGGGAAGACGAAGTACGCGACTCCTCGTCCGAATCGCGGCTCTCCTCCAAAGTGGCGGATTCCCAATCCATGACAGAGTTCATGAGGAATGATGACGACCCACAACGATGAACCGACACGAATTCCTTGACATCGCGACGATCCGGCTTAGTTCTCTCTTCCTGGGTGATTCGAAGTTCTTCGCGCACTCCATCGATTCGCCACCGCTCGTTGAGATCGCCACGGAGACGACGCCACCGGTCGACGATATTGGTGACCCAAGCAGTGCTGGTCGACACGACGTCGTGGTCGATGCCCCGTTGGGGGAGTTCGAAGCGGCGTATCTACCCTGGTAATGGCTCGGAGCGGGGTATCCAACGCTCATCTACCACCATGGCAGTGGGGAGCAACCGTTCGGTGTTGGCCGGTTCAGCGCAAACTCCTTTCTCGCAGACCGTGAGACAATGCTCTCTCGAACAGAAAATCCTCGGTTCGCTACACCAACCGATTAAGGAATTTATGCGAATTTTCGGTGGAACAGAGACTGTCAGAACCCCGAAATCAGCATCTCAGCGCTACAGCCACTGGGACGTACTCCGATCCGATTCGTTCGCTGAAAGTCGTGACGGCCAAGGGTGGGGATCCGGTAATCCGTCAAACTGCTACGTTCAGAGGTTGATCGCTGTGAGAAAGAGATATACCTCAATGTCCTATCGCAAGTTCGTGGTCGTCAGAGTGCTGTCGCGTGCTATCCGGGGGCTCAACAGGATTATCGTTGATATGAACGTAGTCACGGTATGGTTTCCTTGAAGCAGCTCCTCGTGCTCGCAGTCGCGGTCCTCGTCGTTCTCGTACCGATCGCAGCCGTGGGTTTTCTCTCCTTCCCTCCGGACTTCGCGTATTCGCATACATCGACGTACTCCTATACCACCTCTCTCAGTACGAATACGACGATCGAGAACGCCACGGTCCATCTCCCGTTCCCCGCCGGCGCTAACGTGGAGTCTGACGCCTTATCGAACCTGTGGATCCACGATGATAACGGCACGGAACTCACAAACTGGGATACCGCTATCGTCCAGACCGACCGCGGACCGATGCTGCGTCTCAACGTTGATCGACTCATTGGTGAGGATCAGTACATCCTCTGGACCTACGCACCCAACGGCTCGGTGATAGACCGCGACGAGATCGGTCCCGACGAAATCCCTGACGATATGAGCAACAAGGAACTCTCACCAGACCCGACTCGGTACTCGATTTCGTGGCAGCACTCGGTCGACCACGACATCGAAACGCGATACCCGATCGGGAACGCGTCGTTCCTTGCACCAATCACTGACGTGGCCACCGCCGACTGCGAGTATAGATGGGACGACTCGGACACGTGCTGGGATTTCGCTACCGCCGCTGCAGCCACGTACGAGTCACCGAACCAGGCGACAGTTGTCATCGACGAGATCAGGTTCGAAGCCTGGAACGAATGGGGATTCTGGCTCTCGAACAGTTTCAACACGTTCGAAGCGACAACGTCTCCTGCAATCTATGTGGACGACCGCCAGGGATGGACGCACCTCGATGGCCATCTCCATGCCGGAATGGGAAGGTACGACGGTCCATCACGATGATGAATACGTGGATCGAGGGAACGCAGCGACGAGGGTTCGATTAGCGACGACACCGTATTTAATGGCAATCCGTGTGTACGACTGGTCAAGACGGCTCAAATGGAGTTCAGCACGCATGTTCGAGAACGCCAGTGGACGACGATAGCAGGATACGGGCTCTTCGTCGCGCTGATGGTCGCCGGGTACTACTACAATATCACGTTCGTCCAGCTGGGGCTTATCGATCTCGGGACGCGCCTCGTCGGAATGTCCGAGACTGCTGTCTCGATGTGGATGGCGGCGCTCGCGCTCGTGACCCTCGTCGTGGCGGCCGTGGCCGGCGTGACGATGGATCGTCGTGGCTGGAGTACGGATCTCCGGACGAAGCTCCGACTCCTGTTCGGCGTCGTCTGCGTGCAGTTCGCGCTCACGCTTGTCGCACCGATGGTTCGGACCGTTCCCGGGTTCGGTGCATGGATCATCCTCGCGTCGATCGGGCTCGGGGTCGGATTTCCGGTCTCGTTCTCGCTTGCGATTGATCTCGTTCCGGTGCCGGACCGGGGGTATGTCGCCGCGGCGATCACAGCGATTGCGTACTTTCTGGCGAACGCAATTCCGCTCTCTTGGTCGGTCGACATCTTCAGTCGGCTGATGGTCGCTGCAATGGCCCCAGGTATCCTCGTACTCGGCATCTTGTCGTTCGCCAATGTCGACCGTCTCGATTCGATCATCGACGCACTCGGGGTCCAACACGAGACGTACGGCAGGGGGCGGTTTTGTTATGATGACCTGATTCGGACTCGCAGTCTCGCGTTCGCGATCCCCGTTGTCTTGATGTTCGGCGTGTTCTTCATCGACAGTCTTGGGTTTCTCCGGATTATCGATACGCCGTCACTCCTTCTGAGTTCCTGGCAGTCTCCGGAGTTCTCGACGCGACTGTTCATCGCCGTGGCACACGTCGTCGGTGCCGTAATGGCTGGCGTCATCTATGCGAACTACTCGCTCTCGCGCATCTTCCTCTGGACGTTCACGCTGTTCGCGCTCACACACGTCATGTACACGTCCGACCTGCGATTTGCCGAGGTGTTCCCCGCGATCGCGGGCGCCGGAACTTCCCCCCTGAATCCCGCCCTGTACGCGATCGCCGTGAGCTTCTACACGACGCTGAACTTCGCGATCTGGCCCGATCTCTCCACGCCAGAAACGATCGGCACCCATTCCGCCATCGGGATTGGCGTCGCCGGGTGGCTCGCTACGTTCTCCAGTACTGCGCTTGCGCTGTACTTCCAGGCAGCGGACCTCACGCTCCTTTCACATCTGAACGTGGTGCAGGCACTCTCACTCCTCCTCCTATTTGGGCTCGCAGTCGGTCTGTACGTTAACCGGATGATCGAACTCGCTCGTGAGAACGGAGGTGCGAGTGCATGAGTCCGACGGAAGCCATCCCGCTGCTCATCGTCGTCCTCCTCATGATCTCCATCGGCGGGGGCGACGTCCAAGACATGTCCGTGACGTTCCAAGGCGACAACAATATCGACTCCCTTGCGGATATCCACGTCGTCGCCGGCGGAACCACCACCGTTCCCGAGGGTGCAACAGTCGACGGAGACATCTACGTAATCGGTGGCACTGCGGCTATTGAGGGAACCATTGACGGGGACGTGACACTCCTCAACGGGAACCTTTCGGTACGTGACGCCGCAACTGTGACCGGGACCATCCAGACCTATTCGGGATCCGCCTCGGTCAGTTCGGACGCCTCAGTCGGGGCCGTCTCGCAATTCGAGGCGCCCACTCCCTCGAGTTCGCCTGCCCAACGGATTGGGGCGTTCCTCCTACAGTTCCTCGTTCTCGGCGGGTTCGGGTGGTGGCTCGTTACCTGCCACCCGCTCGTGATCGAGAACGTCGGTACCGCGATCACCGAGCATGCACTCGTCAGCGGCGTCGTCGGCAGCCTCGGCGCAACGACCCTCCTCGTGCTGTTCGTCTATATGGCGTTCACCCTCATCTTGCTCCCGGTCGCCATCATCGGGCTGTTCGCCGAGTTCCTGATCATTCTCTACGGACAGACCGTGTTCGGATACCTCATCGGAAGGCGCCTCCCGATCGAGCGAGACGGCGTCGCGACGCTCGCTGGTATCGCCGCGTTCCTGCTCATCTTTGAGCTCCTCGGGCTTGTACCGTACCTTGGTGGGATCACACAATTGCTCGTCGCAGTCGTCGGGTTCGGCGCCGTTCTGAACACATACTTCGGCCTCCAACGGTTCGAGCCTGTCGCCATCCCAGGAGGAAGTTAGCCATGTGTGAAGCACTCCACGACCCCAGTACCCGAATCGAGGTATCCATGCGATGATACCAGCACTCCACATGGGCTGGCGGCACGTCCTATTCGCGAACTGGCCCGTCAACCCTGACATCGTCGACGCCCATCTCCCATCGACACTCTCGGTCGATACGTACGACGGCGACGCGTGGCTGTCCGTCGTCCCCTTTACGAACGTCGACGTTCGCCCGACGTGGGTCCCCGAAGGGTGGGGATTCCCGCTCTCCGAACTCAACCTCCGGACATACGTCACCCATGACGACCACGATGGAGTGTACTTCTTCAGTCTCGACGCCGAGGGCATCTTCGGCGTCATCGGCGCGCGTCTCTTCCATCACCTCCCGTACTATTACGCGCGCTGTTCGCTTGTTGAAGTCAACGGCGACATCCGGTTTCGGAGCAGGCGATTGCATCCCGGCGAACGCCCCGCTCACTTTGAGGGAACCTACGGTCCGACGGGTACAGAACTCGACGTACAGTCAGACTCGCTCGAAGCGTTCCTCACTGAGCGCTACCGGTACTACACAGAGGCACAAGACGGCTCGCTACGGTACGCAGCCATCGACCACGAGCCGTGGCCGCTGTACGAGGCCGACCCGACGATCGAGATCAACACGCTGTTCGAGGCCAATGGATTCGCCCACCCCGAAACCGAGCCGGTGCACTACTACAGTCCCGGCGTGACGACAATCGCGTCCCCGAACCGTCGGGTGTAACTGAATGCCGGCGCGCCCGCACGACGTCGCTGTCGCAGGCTGGTCGCCTCGGGCGACACTCCTCGGGTACACCGTCCTCACGTACATCATTTCGTGGTCGCTGTGGAGCGTGTGGGCGATCAGCGAGACCGGAGCGACGTTCACAGGAACGGTCCTGTTCGTGCTCAGTGGGCTCGGACCGGTCGTAGCGAGCGCCATCCTCGTTCGGGCATCGGGCCGATCCCTGAAGGCGTGTTCCGAGACATCTTCCAGGCGCACATCGCACCGCGGTACTACGTACTCGCTCTTGCGCTTCCGGTCGCCCTGTTTCTCGGTGCCGCCGTGATCCATGTCGTCTTCTTCGATGTCGTCGTGACACCGGACGTGCTTCCGGGCGTCATCGAGTATCCGCTCTTTCTCGGGTTCGTCATCCTGTTCGGCGGCGGGCTCGAGGAACCCGGCTGGCGCGGATACCTCCTGCCGGCACTCCAGGAGACGTACAGTCCGCTCACGGCCGGCCTCCTCGTCGGCGTCGTCTGGGCTGGGTGGCACCTCCCGCTGGTATTCATTCCGGGTACTATCCAGCACACGCTTCCGCTTGGCCTATACCTGCTCCAGCTCGTCGAACTCTCGATACTATTGACGTGGCTCACGAACCGGGTCGAGGGGAGTGTTCTGCCGGCAATACTCTTGCACGCGGGTGGCAACGCGCTCCTGAACTACTACCCCGTTGGGGGTGTCGTGGGTGTGACGACGCCCCTCGGGCTCGGACTTCTCGTCGCGGCGCTTACCGTCGCTGTCCTCACACTCGTCATCGCCGCTAGGAGATCGCTTGGCGCTGACCGTCCGGCTCGCTAACGTATTTCTCGGAGGGCGTACAACGATTGCATGTATGGCAGCGTCGAACGTGACCGAACTGATCGGTCGCGTCTCGAACCGAATCGGACGGTGCGTCAACCACGACGACATCCTCGTCCGATTTGTCTCCCTGTGGATCGTCGTCGCGAGCGTGTTCACGGCAGCGTGGGTCCTCAGCTACCTCTTTCTCCCCCAGGGGCTGTTACGCGGAGGGAACCCGGGTGCAGCTACTGGGTACGCAGGGAGTATCACACGGGAATTCCTGTGGCTGTTCGGGTGGAATGTTGGTGTCTCCCTGATCGCTGTCGGCGCGAACACGCTCCGGTCGGTGAACACACCGATGGGTATGTCATCGAGGTCGTCCAGGCGCCCTGGTACGGGGCAGTCTGGGGAACCGGATCGCTCGCTATCGGAGCGGGAGAGCGCATCGTGCCGTCGTTGGGCGTACTCATCGAACGAAGTGGTCCGATAGAGATCACGGCACTCGTCGCGATCGTGGTCGCGACGCGTGGTGTGATGCTGTGGCATCAGGAATCCGGCCCCCGGTGGAAAGAGGAGTTTGACCGGGTACAATCCCCCAGCGACTGGTCGTTAGCGCGGCGTGAGTGGATGCTTCTGATCGGCGGGTATCTGTTGCTGGCAGTCGCCTGCTACCGGGAGGTCGTCGCGATAGCACAGGTTGCGGGGTAACGAGGGGTCAGATCGCGTATTCTCGTGAACATCAATTCTCGGCACTGTATTCTCGGAGATCAATGAGTTTGGTCGAATATCTCCTTTCGGATCGGGATCCCACAAACCTGTCTAGCGTTCTTGACAATCTAGGAGACAACCTTCTAACTGTCGTCATCCGGGTTCTTTCCCCACCAGAATGCAACAAGAACGAATACAAGTCCTTCGAGTCTGGCGAGACTGTATACCCATGGCTTGAGCTCGTATGTCGTCTCCGCCGTGGTCGAGACATCCATCATGTAGTCGACGATCTTTCGCGGGAAGAGCAGCTCTACGATCCCGAAGACCGCCAGGACGATACGAAGCAGCATATGCTCAGATTCGGTCGTCGATAGAAAATGCCTATCGATGCTTCCAGTCACTCAACGCGATAGCGCACGTAACCAGAATCCCAACATATCCTGTACTGTTAGAAGAAGAGGGTCAACTATATCCACTCAGCAACCGACATCATCCCTGAATTCCAACGATGCCCTCCATTGAAACGACCGCGCTAACCAAACGCTACGGTTCGACGACCGCAGTAGATCAGCTCGACTTCTCGGTCCCCGATGGCACAGTCTATGGATTCCTGGGCCCGAACGGGGCCGGAAAGACGACGACAATGCGGATTCTCACAGGTCTCACAACACCGACCAGCGGGTCGGCAACCGTCGCTGGCGTCCCGGTCACAAATCGAGATTCGCTCCGACCACACATCGGGTACCTTCCTGAGGAGCCCCCGCTGTACGAGCAGGCCACCGCCTACGAACAGCTGGAATACGTCGCCGGGCTCCGTGACCTTCCCTCCCGGGAGACTCAGAATCGTATTGACGAGTTGCTCGACCGACTCGACCTCTCACCGGACGACGCGGCGACGCGCATCGCGGAGTACTCAAAAGGAATGCGCCAGAAGGTGGCGTACGTCCAGGCCGTCCTCCACGACCCTGACGTCGCGTTCCTCGACGAACCCACGTCAGGACTTGACCCGCGCGCCGCACGGACTATCCGCGAACTCATCGGCGAACTCTCCGACGAGGGCACGACGGTATTTCTCTCGACGCACATCCTCCCTGTCGTCGAGGAGGTCGCCGACACAGTCGGTATCCTCTACGACGGCAAACTCGTCGCAGAGGACACCCCTGACCAGTTGACTCAACGCGCCGAGACCGGCGAGACGCGTACGCTCGAAGACGCCTTTCTCGAACTCACGAGCACCGATCCGGCGCAGGACGACACGGAGGAAACGTATGGCTGAGCCGAACTGGCTGCAGCACGCACTCGGTGTTGGCGTCTTCGAGTTTCGGCGTTCAGTCAGAGCTATCTGGCAGGACAAGGCCCGAGCGTTCCTGATGGCTGCGGGCCTCGTTTTCCCGTCGCTCATGCTCGTGGGGTTCATCTATCTCTTCTCTGGGGTAATCCGCGATATCGGAACGGTCTCACTCCCGCCAGTCGCCCGAGGAACGGTCGCGCTCCTCTGGTTGTTCGGCGTGTTCATCGCCACGCAGCGCGTCGTCTCCGCCCGTCCACGCATCGACGCTGAATCGCTCATTCTCACGACCGTCTCTGCTCGGACTGTCGTCGGTGGGCTGCTCGTCGCCGAGACACTCCGCGTCCTTGCCTACCTGTGCCTCCCGGTCTCGGTCCTGACAGGCGGGATGGTCTACCTGTTCAGCTCACCGGCGAGCGCCCTCCTGATACCGCTGGCTGCCGTCCTCCTCGGTCTCACCGCTGTCCTCGTCGGGATGGTTCTCGGCTACGCTGTTGCACTGCTGATTGCCACCTCCCCGTTCGTCGCCCGCCACAAGACCGTCCTCGGCGGAGTCGCCGTCCTCGCAGCGATGGGTGGCTACCTTTTCGTGACGCTCCCGCAGTTCGGTGGAGTCGGTCAAGAAGCGCTCGCGGTCCTCCCCGTCGGGTGGTTCGTGGACCTCGCCGTCATCGGAAGCCCGATTCAAGGGTCGATGACACGCGCAGCCGTCGTCGGTGTCGGGAGTCTCCTCGTCGTGGTTGGTGGTATCGCACTCATCGAACGCGAGGCAACCCGGCTCTGGTTCACCGATCCAGTCAGTGGGGAGGAAGGACAGAAAGAGGAGTCCGACCCCGCCGCCACAACGAGTAAGGAGACACGAACAGCACTGGCCGACGCTACCGCTCCGGTCCGAATTCCGCGTGGGATCTCGCAACCGACCCGCCGGGTCGCACAGTGGAGCATCTTGCGAACACGACGCGATCCACGTCGCCTCAACTTCCTGCTGTTGCCCGTCGTGATTGTGGGGAGTGCCCTGTTCAGTTCGGGGATGCAAGCCGAGTCGCCTTTGGCCGTCTTCGTTCCAGCCGCTGCCGTTCTGCTCCCCTGGATGGCTGGTGCGACGTTCGCGATGAACCCGTTTGGCGACGAAGGCTCTGTCCTCCCCATCACGCTCATCTCCATCTCGGGCCTGGCCTACGTCCGCGGGGTGATGCTGCCGGGTCTGTTGCTCGGATTGCCCATCGCCGTCCTCGTAACGGGAGGTGCCGCGCTCGTTGGCCCGTTTGAACTGCCGGCCGCGGTCGGACTCGTGGGAGTTGCGCTCCTTGCTACCGTCGTCGCCGTCTCCACGGCCCCCGCCGTCGGTATATGGTTCCCCCGGTTCAGCGCGATCAGCATCGGACAGAGCCGAGAGGTCGTTCCCCCACGATTGGTGACTACAGCGTTTCACTTCCTCGGAGTAACGGGTCCAGCGACGCTCCTCACGTTATGTCTGCTGAATCCTCGATTCGCTCGTACACTCGTCGCTGGCATCGTTGGCTTCCTCCCAGCGGCGCTCCTGCAGTTGGTCGCCGGAGAGGATGTCGGAGTGCTCTCGGATGCTTCGACATGGTTCTACGGTATCGGGACAGCTGTGCAGTCCGTCAGTGGTGAGTCGTTCCAGCTTGTCGGTGGTGGTCTGCTCGTCGTCGGTGCAGTCGTCATAACCGTTCTTTCGTATCGACTGGCAGTGCGGCGATTTGACCGATACTCACCCTCGTTGTAATATTATCGAGAGTGATCTCAATTATCCAGAGATTGAGGAGACTACTCACGCGTGTTCAAGTGTCTGCTGGATAGCACGCGAATAGAGTAGCGTTGCTGAACAGAGATGAGGTGAGATCGGGTCGGTGTGGACAAACCTTTCCTCGGATCCTTTTCTCCCCCGGAATTGACCTTGTAGGGAGGGAATCACTCAGTTGTGAGCGATTCTGGTCAGTCTGACCGTTCGAAGGCGATCGGTGCAGGTATCGGGATCGGGGCCGGGATCGGTGCCGGATGGGGGATCGTAATGGCGCAAATCATGGGGGGTGAGCTGGCGACCGGAATCACGATCGGTGCAGGTGCCGGGTTGGTGATTGCGCTCGTTTCCGGGGCCGCAGTCTATCATACCGCAACGAGTGAGTAAGCGCCTCCTCAGACCGAACCGGATACCCAGATAGTCCACGATTTGAGTATGGTTTAGCCTCCAACGTGGTCTATTCTACAGGAATTCGCTTTTCATTGGACTGGTCAGACTATCTGTCGGGTGAAAATAGCGGAGGTCGTTCAATGCGGCTTAGTGTGTGCGAACGGGACGTTTCGGACCGAGCAGACGAACGTCGCGACGCCGATGACTGCGCCGAGCACTGCAGTCCAGAAGATGTACACTGGCAGTCCGAACGTGGGACCCGAGAACACCGACGTCCACACCTGTTCGGGGATGAACTCAGCGATAAGGCCGGCAAAGACGAAGCCAATCGCGATCTCGTCCCAGAGCATCCCCCACTCCTTCCACTGTTTGTCCGCGAGCGCCTTCCACCCCGACAGCGACGTCGCCTGCTCACGGACGGTTGTGTTCGCGTCCTCGGGGTCTAAGCTCTCTTTACACGATTGCGAGCAGAAGTAGTAGGTTTCGCCGTCAACCTCGGTGGAGTAGTCGGCATCGTCGGGGTCGACCTCCATTCCACAGACGGGGTCTTGGACGCTCGAGTCCCCCTCGTCGGTGACGTTCTCGCGGGCCCGCTCGACGATCTCGTTGGGGACCACGTAGACGAACCGGCTGCCATCAGGCCGATGAGCGTAAATCCGCCAATGATGTCCGCGAGAAGAAACTGCCAGCCCAGCAGGATCCAGATGACCGCGCCGATCTCGATGACGAGGTTGGTCGAGGTGAACATGAAGGCTCCGAGGGTCGCTGCCGCGGAGCCGCCTTTCTTGAAGAGGTTCTTGGCAGTCGCGATAGCACTGTACGAACACGACGACGAGCCGAATCCGAACAGTGATCCGTACCCGATTTCACGTGGTCCGTGCCCCTCCAGCAGTTCCGATACCTCCTCGTTAGAGGTCCAGGCCTCAACGCCGCCAGCAATCGCGAACCCGATGACGATCGCCCACCACGTGATCTATGCCATCGCCGCTGTGGTGGTCAGGAACTCCTGCGTGCTCTCGACGAAGAACGTCGAGAGCGGTTCTGACGTGGTGAATACGCCAATACCGACGGTCGCTAGCCCGATGACCGCGAGGATCGCGTATTCCGTCCGTTCCATATCTACTAGATGGAGGTCCGTCCCTAACGGAATTATGCCTAGAGAACCCGTGTCTCAATGGAGAGTGAATATTGGAGTACAAACCAACAACTGGGTGATTCTTTACAGACCGAACTACTTTCGCGTGCTTTTCCGGCTGAATAGCGGCCGACAGTGACTGATCGGCTCGCCTCATATCCGCATTCGGCTGCGTATCCCCAATGCGACCGGTCTCATGGGAGCGGTCGCCCTCACGCTCGGCCCGTCCTGCTTTGAAAAACTAGGATTCTGTTCCGCTACTGGGACGGCTCTTCAAAATTCCACGAGGACGAACGATCTGGGTCGATAGAACCGGTTAGAGACATTAGTCGGCCGGGCGGGCCTGCTCATCCGCCGAGATGCCCGGCGCACCGATCGCATCTCGATCCAGTGCCCGAGCAGCATGATGTCGATCAGCGTGACGAGCTCCCAGAAGAACGCCGACTGCGTCGGGAAGACGACGCTCGCGAGACTGTAGACGAATGCGACCGAGATGGCCATCGAGATGAGCGTCATCATCCCCGGCGACCGGTCTTTTAGTTCCGGGACCCCCATCTGGAGGAACGGAATCCCACCGTATGCAAAGACAATAATCGCAAAGATGGGGTTGATCCATTCACTCCCCGGGAACGTTGGGACAGAAAATCCGAGCCACTCCTGCAGCATCTCGCTGTACAGGAGGACAGGGACTGACAGGATTGTCGAGATGAAAAAGCGCCGGCGGAACATCTGCTCGTGACCTTCGTGCATCCCACCGTGGTCACCGTGCTCAGCCCCGTGGTCCCCGTGTTCTGTGCCGTGTTCGTAGTGCTCCTCGACGTCTCGTACGGCCTCGTCGGCATCCTCTGCCTCCTCCTCGAGTATCGACTGCTCTACACAGGGTTCTTCGTCGTCAGAGTCTACTTCGCCTTCTACAGTATTGGTGTTCTGACCGTGATGGGGATGTTCCTCTGGTGGTGGGCCCCATCTGATGTGTGATTATGGTCGTGGTTGTCCATTGGTATCTCGTTCGGTGACTATGGGTCTCAAGATATTGGATGTGTGGGCTACGTATCTGATTGGTTGCCCTGGGGCGGGTCTGTCGTCGGCCACTGCCGCTCGTCGGACTCAATGAGGCCCAGTAGTGTTCGTCGGCGTTCGTCTAACTCTTCTACCGAAGTAGCGAACTCCTCGTCGGAAACGGTCGGGATACCTGCATCGCGGAGTTCCTCAATATCAGGCCGTGGTGGGGAGCGATTCGCAGGCTCGACATAGGCGCCCCCGACCGTATCAAGGTAGCCATCAACACTTGACCGAGTCTGCAAGAGGAGCATCTCGTTTGGACGTTTCTGTTCAGAAACGCCAAAGCGGAGTAGTGTAAGCGCTTCGTCGAGTATAGTGATGCCTGAAGTCGGGGCCTGTTCCCGCTGTTCGCTGTAAAAGTAGTGGAGAATCGGGTACGCCTTGTGGTTCGACGTGAGCGCGTTGAGTTCCGTAGCGAGTGTGTTGAGTGGAACGTCTAACCCCTGGAACGAGTTTCCATCCCAACTCGTTCTGAGGATAGCAGTGCTCTCCGTGCCGAGTCCATGGACCCCTCTCGCGAATGAGCGCTTTTGCGTCACGGCGCCGAGAACGGAAAGAACGTAGGTGACACTCAACGTGACGAAGAGCATACCACTCGCCGTAGCCAGCACGGTAGCAAGCTGCCAAACTGGCCCACTAGGGATAAAATCGCCGTTCCCGAGAGTGAAGACCGTGTAGCCTGTAAAGTAGAGGAGTTCAGGCCAAGAGATCAGCCGACTACTAACTGTATCTACGAGCGCACCTTCGACACTTGCAAATATCAACGTCCATCCGACCCAGAGAAACGAGAGCCAGATCGAAAGGCCCAGTATCAAGATTAATGGGCCAGACAGGGTCAAAACGATCGAGTTTGTAGAGGCCATCTTTCGTATCGAGTTCCATGTCCAAGACATCAGGCGAGATGTCAGCGGTCCAGCACCCTGTTCTACCCAGACCGTTGTCCATAGGAGATCTACGATCACGAGCAAAAGGAGGAGAGAGCCGAGAACAAAGTAGAGAAGGTTCATTGAAGCCGCCTCCCCGCGGTCGGCCTATTTCCATTGGAAGCAAACCGGACTTCAACTATCCCTGGTGCTGGCACACGAGTGTTGGCGCTGATTGGCGTTTCCATTAGCCTGTATTCGTCCTTGACGCGAAAATGCTCTGTGTGAGGCGTGGTAGTAAATGACTGCCAAAACTGGAACAAAGCTTCAGGCCTAATGCTGTCGTAGGGTAAATACTCTATGTCACGAGAGGACTCACCAGGCGATATTGCCGAGCGAATAGAGAACTCCGAATGGTACTCGTCCCTCGCTAAAATCGGGATTGCTGTAATCAGTCTCGCGTTTCTCTTGGCAGTGATTGTACTACTCCCACAGAACCTGAACAGCGCATCGAACGCTATAGATTCAATCCTTATGCCGCTGATATTCGTCGGAATTGCGTTCCTGCTTCTTGGTATCGCTGTGCATCTTCATCTACTCCATCTGAATCTTATTCGGCAGATCCAGAGAATGGACTGACAAGGGGATGAGAAGGAAGAAAAGTAGCCGTCCCGGTCGCGCTCGGTCATTCTACGCAGCACAGCATATTAGACGGTATACACTAGTCTCTGTGCGCCCCACTAGTGGGATGAGAAGAAGTGCCCCCAACACGCAAAGGCCACCTGCCACTAGGATTCATAATGGCACCAGAAGCGCTTGAGGGATACGTTATCGACGTCGGCTGTGTTCGGAAGAACGCCCGCGATGATCTCCTTGAAAAGGCCAGGACCCACTCACGGGATTGCGCGATGATGGGTCATTGCGTCGAAAGCGGATACGGAATCGTCACCGACGATGACGAACTGACGGTTCTGGATCCTGATGCGACTCCACAGGTCGTTGACGTTGTGGAGGACAGCAACACAGAGGAGGGAATTCGTCTCCGAGTCCAACGAGAAGAAGAGCGAACACCACCTCGCTGACGCCATCGTCGACGCGGCCCACGAGAGTCCGACCGCCGCGACGGACGGTGGAACGGCGGTCACCCAGGCGGACGATACGGACGCGGGGCGCCAGTCGATCCCCGATCCGGACGACTTCGACGTGGTCGCTGGCAAGGGCGTCATCGCCCATACCGATAGCCACGAAGTTGTCGTCGGCAACCGCGCACTGCTGGACGACCGCGACATCGACGTCCCCAGTCGGGTCGCCGACTACGTCCGCGAGCGTGAGGAGCGCGGCGAGACGGTCGTCCACGTCGCCCGGGATGGGGATATCATCGGCGCAATCGCGCTGCGGGACGAACTCCGAGAGACCGCACCCGACGTCGTCGCGGCGCTTCAGGACGCCGGCATCGAGACGGTCATGCTCACCGGCGACAACGAGCGGACGGCCGCCGCAGTCGCCGAAGAGGTCGGCATCGACGAGTACCGCGCCAAACTCCTCCCCGAGGACAAGCAGTCCGTCATCGAGGCTTACCAGGC
Organism: Halostella pelagica; assembly: GCA_005954745.1. GTDB lineage: Archaea > Halobacteriota > Halobacteria > Halobacteriales > Natronoarchaeaceae > Halostella > Halostella pelagica. The sequence continues at coordinate 38,800 of CP040680.1, read as the reverse complement.
CGACGGCCATGTCGTCGCGATGGTCGGCGACGGCATCAACGACGCGCCGTCGCTGGCCACTGCCGATGTCGGCATCGCGATGGGTGCTGCGGGAACGGACACCGCTATCGAAACTGCTGACATGGCGTTGATGGCCGACAACCTCGAACGCATCCCCCTACGCAGTCAAACTGAGCAAAGCGACGCGCTGGAACATCCTCGAGAACGTCGGTCTCGCGGTCCTGACCGTGACCGTTCTTTTCGCTGGCGTGCTCACCAGCTACGTCACCCTCGCGTCGGGAATGCTGGTCCACGAGGCTAGCGTTCTCCTCGTCATCCTCAACGGGATGCGACTGCTCCGCTACTGACCACGAGACACTACTACCACCACTCATGACATCGAATTCCACTGCGACTGACACGGCCCAGACTAGAACCAATTGGCAGGTCGACTACGACGTCGATCCGATCGAAATCCGCGACCCCGTCGCGGAGGCCCTCGGTGTCCTCGAACCGGGCGGGCCGTTCGTCATCACCTATAGAGACGCGGTGAAAGAGGCGGGACACTCCTGTCCGACTGCCTCGGGCGCCTACCGGATCGTCCAGCTCGGACTCGACGCCCTGTATCCCGACGACTATCCAGTCCGGATCGAAATCGAGGTCCAGGCGGCCGGCCCGCAGGACGATGCTGCGTACGGCGTGATGAGCCGCATCATCTCGTACGTGACTGGCGCGACTGACGACGACGGATTCAGCGGGCTCGCCGGCGGCTACGGTGGCCGCCGTGATCTCCTTCCCTTCGACGCCTTCGACCCGGACACGGCGGAGCCGACGTCCCGCTTCCGGCGAACCGACACGGACGAGACCATCGAAGTGACCTACCATGTCAGCGACGTTCCTGACGGTGGACCCGCGATCGGGAACCTCCAGGGGATTCTCGACGGAGCGGCAAGCGACCAGCAACGGGAGGCCTTTGCTGACGCCTGGCACCGCCGGGTACAGGTCGTCCTCAGCGACGACTCGCTGTTCACCGTCGACGCGGTGTGAACGTGACGGTCTACCCCTCACACTCGAAATATGTTACTACGGTATACTATCGATCTCCTCGAGCGCCTCAGTAGCGACATCACCGAGTTCTCCGGCCTCGATATGTGAATACCGCTCTCTCACCATCTCCTCTGAATTGTCGAGATACCGGGCGGCAACCGTGTATCCGAATGCTCGAACGAGAACTTCACCCATTCCACGCCGGCCGCCGTGTGGAGCAAGGTAATCGTGTTTCGGATGGTCGATGTCTATCTCTGCAGTTTCTGAGAGCCGTTGGAGAATTGACCGCGCGCCGTCCGTCGTAATCGACGGCGGCCGGATATCCTCATCGAGCGCCAGCAGGAGGTCGCGAGCGTACTCTTCACGACGCTCAGTAATTGCTTCTGGGCGTTCCCCTCGGTCGGCGAGCTCATCCTGGACTAGACCCGCAAGCGTCCGTTGGTCGTACGTCGGAAACACCGGCCAGCGCTCCGTCGGCGGGTCCATCAGCTTCCGGTAGCTTCGCAGCGGCGAGATCACTGGGTCGGGGAGACTGGCGGCGTCCCACTGCTGTTTCTTCCGGTAGACGTCCATACTCCCCTCATCGAGCGAGAGGTCCTCCCAGCGGACGCCACGTCGGCGCGGGTCGTTCGGATCCCGGAGGAGTTCACCGACACGAACGGCCGTGTACGCGAGAACGAACACTAGCGCCCGGTCACGAGCAGCCTTCAGCGCCGCGTAGCGTGCTCGCTGCTTGTCGAGGAGGTCAGTATCGTCCGGGAGTGTGGTGTACGCCTCCACGGCGTCGCGGGCCCGCTCCTCGACGTGGCGGGTGAGGGCGTGGCGCTGCTCGGACGTCCAGGCCTGCTGGTCGCCGGGCTTGCGGCCGTCGTCTTCCGGGAGCGGTGCCATCGCACTTGCCCGCTGGGCGTAATGGGCTTCGAGATATCCCTCGTTGACGCACCAGCCACACCACGCAGAGATATAGCGGTAATAGGTTTGTACGGTATTCTGCTTGAGTCCACGGTCACCAGCGAGATGCCGGGCGTACTCGCGGAAGACACGTTCGTCGAGATCCTCGAAGGAGGGTTCGCGATCGACGTCGTCGGGGACGACCCCGGTCCAGTCGTCGCCGCGGTCGCCGGCGGCCCACTCGGCGAACCGCTCGAGCTCGCGCGCAGCGTTCCGGCGGTAGTTTCCGCCGTCGCCACCGCGGCCTTTCCCCTTGTCCTGGAGATAGCGCTCGAAGGAACTCGCGAGTGACTGATCAGAACGGTTTCGAGGTGTGCCGGGAGTCATGATTCTTCGTTCCCGTATTGGTAGGTGGGACGGACGTCCTCGAGAAGCGCTTCGATGATTTCCCAAAGGATCAGGGAGGGGGTCTCGTGCTCGAATGAAATCCCCCAGCGGTCCTCCGTATCGGCGGTTGAGTACTGAAAATGCGCCTGTCCGAGATCAGGATGGTCCTCGTCTTGGTGCCAGCCGGCGTGAAAGCCAGTGTTCGAGTCCGTGTAGTTGATACGGAACCAATCGTCTGGATCCTGTCGATACCACTTGACAGTCAGTTCCGATGACTCAGGGCCCGTCGGGGGATCAAGGCGAGCCGGATCGATAATCGCTCGCAGCTGCTTGGCCTCGATATCGTCAGGAACGTACTCGACGGCCGTGACCTGTGGAACACGGTCGAGGACATCACGCTTTAGCTGAGCATAGAGGTTCGTGTTCGGATCACCACCTGGATGCGGAACAGACATCCGTTAGCTGTTGGCCTCGGCAGGCTCTGTCGTCGGCGCGAGAAAGTCCCATTCGCGGATGGCGAAGCCGACGATCTGGATACGCCGTTGAAGGTGCTCCCACTCGCGGGCGATCTCACGGCGACGGTCTTCCTCGTCAGCGTCAAGAGATTCGTCAGTGAGCGTTCCGCGAAGTTGGTTCGGTGACTCGACGTCGAATTCGTCCTCCCAGTCGCGGATCTGCGTCTTCATATCGGCGAGACGGTCCGTGAGTTCCTCGACAGTGTGCCCGCTGTCCCGAAGACGCATCGCCTCCTGCATCGCTTGACGGCGATAATCAGGGTAGTACGTGGTGTGTATACCGCTCTCGTCCCGGTGGAGGATCCCGTCGTCGACGAGCCGCTCGAGAACGCGCTTCGTTGGCTCGTGTGACCATCCCGCTTCAGAGGCGATCCAGTTTGCCGTTCGCGGCTCCGACAGCTGTCGGGCGACCATCCGCGCGCGGTCTTCACCCGTGGTCTGACGGTTCATCAGGCTCTCGGAGTTCGATCCGTCTTCGGTCATACAACATCGTTCCGGCTGTGTCTTAATATAGATTGAGGTTATTAGTCCTATATCGAATCCTTTTCTTCGGTATCGCCCTGAGCTCAGCTGAGGATACCCAGAAAGATATCGAACCCCGTTCTTGGCGGCTCTACCTGGGGGAAGCGGCGTCGTGAGGCGGTTGTAGCATTCGTGCTTCCCCGACAGCGGCGGGATACTTCAAAGTGGTCGTGATTACGAGCATAATCAGGACCACTCGAAGTATTCGGACGATCGCCAGAATTATGGATTTTAGAGGCTTCTGGGGCCGGATTATCGCACTAAATGAACTCGTATATCATTTACCGCGATACAAAATACCAGGGCGTGAAGTTGAAACTACATCCAGCATAGAGGGGATGTAATGCGCGATTCCATCTGAATTGGTCAGCAGGAACTTCCTCGGACCAGCGTTCGAAGGTCGTCGGAGGAACGAATGGTTTCTGACCCCTCGTTCTTGACATCATCTGTCGATTGCGACCATCGCGGCGTTCGCACCGAGAACAGAGGCATTCATTATCTGCAGATAGTCCGAATAGAAGCCGGCGTTCTTGAAGAAGCAAAACGATCGCTGTCCCAGGTAGCTGTGGATATGGACGCCATACACACGGAGCTGTTCGTTGAGGAGGAATTCTGCTGACTCAAACTCGAAGAACTCCGAACTCTGGAAGTCTGGATAGCCGAATGAGTGTTCTACCGCAAGGTCATCAAGCACGCGATCGAACGCAGCCCTGAAGTTCATTACGTGAGTCGCCTTCTCAGAACCGGGAGACGCCGCGCTATTATAGAAGAGAGCATACACCTCACCGATACTTGTCGAGATGTAAGCGCCCGATCAGTCACGCCTGTTCATGATGGTATTCGTCCGTTACCCATCGAACGAGTTCATTGACAGCGTGCTTTCCGTCCCACGGGATCGGGAGTGTTGGCGGTGCGCCCCCAGGAGAGACAATTCGCTTGGCGTTCGTCTCAAGAATCTGTTCTCTGAGCTCCTGGCGACTCTCCTCACTCGTCGCGAGGATAAATTCCTGAAGATTTCTGACGTGGCCGACCTCGTCCAAAGATTCCTCAAGGCTATCCACCCGGTGAGCCTGGATGTAGCGGAAGCTATGGAATTCAGAGATGTCGGAACGTTCAAGGCCGTCTCGCTGGACGATAGTAGTCTTGTTCTCCCAGTCAGAGATTAGATTCCCGTAGTCTCTTGCGGTTTTCTTTGATCGCGTGATTCCCATCCGCTCTTTGTCTGGGACCGCCCCCATATTATATTCGGCTTCGTACTCTTCTAAGACAGTGGCGAGATCGGTCAAGAAGTCTGTAGTGGCATCCGTATCCTCAATAACCATGACGAGCGGGGAGAAGCAAAGGAGTTGATCTCCCCATGAGAAGTCCGCTGCTATTCGCTGAAGCAGTTCGCGGTCGTAATCGTGCTGGGTCTCCGCATCAACGAGATATGTGCCGAACTCGAAGTGGAATGGAACGAACTTGGTCGTTGGTGCGAGTCGAGACCGGATCGCGTCAATCGTTGGGTCATCACCCCATGCGAGGACGTAGTCTGATGCGAACAGGTTCTCCTCAAGATCTTCGCTCCCGCCAGGCCAATAAGAAATTCGACAGGTATTCGCTACAGGGTTGTCGTACTCGGCGTAGACATCGTGGAGTACACGAAGCGTGACCTGATCGCTCGAGGGCATCTTGTGGAGAACGGCATTTCCGGAGAGTACTTGCCAAATCTCAGGTACAACAACCGTGCTGACGTTGTGGCCGGCATTAATGTTCACACCGCGTCCCAGAGATGTTGCTCTCTGGTAGAAGCCGTCTGCTTCTCGCCATTCTTCGATAAATCTAGCGAGGTTCGTATCCCCCACATCATACATTGAATACAACACGTCTGGATCGGATAGCATCCGGATTACCTGGATGTCGTATTCAAGCATGTCCCGAGACTCGCCGGTGATCTCCTCGAGGCTCTCGAGCACCTCAGCAGTGGCTAGTCGGTCGGCGTACACGGTAACCATCTCAGAGAGGAGTTCGACCCGGCGATCCGGTGAGAGATCTGTGAGTGGCTGTTCGTCGGGGATTGCACGACGGGGGTTCTCGGGGAATGACTTCTGTTCAGTTTCTTCAAGAACGTAGGCCTCCGCGGGGATCTCGTTCGGGATATCGTCCGCCCGATCGGCGGACTCCATGTTCTCAACCCTGCATCCGCCTCGATACTGTGCCTGTAGTTGCTTGGAATCGCCTTCTCTACTCATGGATTATACGTATTCATTCCGCTCGTCCAACATATTCAATCCTAGTATCTTCACCATATGCCGAGCCGTGCTTACGGACGATATCGTCAGTCAGGATGATCCCTGGGTAATCGAGATTTGTTGGGTCAACGATGACCAAGAAACCGGTCTCTCCTACGTCCACTGGTTCGACGACGCCGCGTTTGTGGAACGCTTCTTCATCGGCGACGTAGCCGTAGGCCTGAGATGGGAGACGTTTCAGATCAGGAGTATCGTCACCCGGCTTGTTTCCGGTGAAGAAGGTGAATTCAGTGGTCGCATAGACGTCCATCACGTTCTTTGGCTGTACTCCGAGATACTCAGCAAAGTCCGCTCGCAGTTCTTTCTTAGTTTTATGCTGTTCGCCTTTCCACCCGCCGGCGACCAGAACAACACCATCTTCGCCAAGATCAACTGATTCATCCCGCTCAGCGAGGAATTCACAGAAGTCATGGACTTGTGTGGTCGCGCCCTGTAGAATACCACGGCCGTTCTGCTGTTTGAGGTCAGTCAGTAGTTTCTCGAAATCAGGGACCATCGCGTCATCCTCGATCTCGAGGTAATACTTCGACTTGTCGCCCTTCACCCAGAGGATTTTCCGGAAGATGCCGCGGCGACTCATGTCAGTCGGTAATTTCTCAAGTTCAGGAACCGGAAGCGCAAGTACAGCAGAGTAATCCACATCGCCAATCAGTTCGTCGGCATATCGTTCCGTCTTATGTTTCTCCCACTCGATTCCACGATCCGTCCGTGCAGCGAAACTCTTCGTATCGGATGTCGTTCCACTACTGTAGAAGGCTTTCTCAAGGTCTAACTCTTTGATAGCGAGTTCCTCGGGACGTGTCTTGAATTCCCGCATATCTATTGTGGGAAGGGAATGGACATCAGCCCAAGACTCGATATCGTCGGTGAACTCAGATTGCTCCAGTTTCTGCCGATAGCGGTCGTTCTTTCGCCACTCTGTCAGTGCGGCGTTCACCGCATCGAAGAAGGATGTCGAATCGTAGGTGAGTGGGTCATGTCGAACAAGACGTTCGATAGCGGACATAAGAATTATGTTATTCGCCTGCCATTTTAGGCTTTCCCAATGAGTGTGTTCGGTTCTGTTGAACCCCTTTTCGAGTCTTGCGGTTTTGTATGTCTGCTGGTTTCAATCTGATTTAACTGTAAGTACCAAGTAAAGCGTCTATTCCGGATGCCAGCGGCGGAGGAATTCAATAAGGCCGAGAGACCCTATATCCTCGTTGAGCGTCCCATGTGATCGATTCGTACGTCTTGACCGTATTCACCCCCGATTTTTCGCATCACATCGTCCGTTAGAATCACTCCTGGGTGGCTTCGGTTGAGTGGATCAACGACGACAAGCAGACCCTCTTCTCCGTTCGCCACTGGTTCAACGACACCTTGTGTCCTGAACGTCTCGATATCAGCAATATAACAATAGGCCTGCGCGGGAACGCGCTTCAGACTCGGGTTATCGTCCCCCGGCTTGCTCCCGGTGAAGAATGTAAACTCTGTCGCACTATAGAAGTCAAGTTGGTTCTCCTCCTGTATCCCAAACTGACGCGCGATTAACGTCCGAAGCTCATCTCGTGTCATCTCTGATTGACCTTTCCATCCACCACCAGTTATGACCATCCCGTCTTCGCCAAGATCAAGGGATGCATCCTGCTCCTCCAGATAATTGCAGAAGGCAGCGATCCCGGATGTAGATCCCTTCAGCACCCCCTTACCGCTGTGTTGGTCGAGATATTCATAGAGACGGTCGTACTCCGGCTCGATCTCCTTGTTACCACTGACGCGCAGGAAAAACGACGCATCGTGTGGCTCCATCAGCCAGAGTAGATATCTGAACAGAGCACGGCGACTCACATCTGCGGGGAGTCGGGCCAGATCGCCACGAGGGACACCAAGTGCGGCAGCGTAATCAACGTCGCCGATGATGGCTCGTGAGAACGATGCTAAGTTGCCCTGGTGTATCTCTAGTGTCTTTGTCGATCGAGCAGCAAAACTCTTCGACTCGGAGGTCGTCCCACTACTGTAGAGTGCTTGGTCCGGGTTGAGTTCGTCGATCGCAAGCTCTTCTGGATGCTGCTTAAATTCCCGCATTCCGATCGTCGGTAACTGATGTACATCGCCCCACGACGTTACCGGACCATCGACCTCGGAGCGTTCTAGCTTTCGTCTGTAGAGGTCGTTCTGTTTCCATCTCTCGAGAGATTCAGTAAGTGCCCGAAAGAATCGTCCCTCGTCGTACTGTTCAAAAGGTGGTCCAGAGAGCAACTGTTTGAGGCCAGACATATCCCAGGGAACCGGAGACAGCTGTTTATACCTTCGCTCTTGTGACTGAAACTGTGGACTGTGATGAGCAGATCGTCTATACATATGGGTTCCGGATCGTGTAGATCTTCCCTTTCAGAGATTAGAGTTTCTCTGGTCGAAATCTTTGACTAAAAGGTAGATATGGAATTCTCCCTTCAACCCCTCCTCCATCAGTACCAATCGGACAACTTCGAAAACTGGGTCTCGCACGGTTGAGACAGGGTCCGATCCGATATATCGGCCGTTAACCTCGATGAAACGACGAGGCACCGGCTCGTCGAAGCCAGCGGAGAAATTACCCCGTCAATACTCATCGACCTGTCGCTGGAAGCGCTCCAGGTCGTGATAACCGCGCTTGAAAACAGCTTCAGCGCGGTATTCCTGGCAGCAATACTGATTATGGCAACCGGGTTCGTGGTTGCACTCACGCTCCCGAATGCCCAACTTGGTGACGAAGTCTCGGTGGAAGACGAGACAAAAGAGGAAGCATCCCACTCGCTTGACTGACCTGTAGAGGGAACCCCGGGGTCATGTACGTTGTTCATAAAGGACCGCGACGTCCTCTTCTGTGGCGATGCACTCGCCACGCGGAATATCTTCACGCAACAAGAGGGAGACCCGCAACTACTCGGTTCGGCCGACGATGACCACGAGGAAGCCAAAGCATCGCTCGTTCGCTTCGAAGGATTGGGGTCGGTGACGCTCCTGCCCGGACACAGTAACCCCTGGCATGGAGATATCGACACGGCACTCTCTCTTGTACGCTAACATGTGAAGGATGTAGCTACCGGGCGCAGAAAACAATGCATAAGAGTGATCAACAGCTATATACATATAATTGCATTTCCATATGGAGCGGTTAGATTCTCTCGGGAATATTCCATGATAGTTCATACATGACATCTCCACTCGTCATTCAGAGAGTGAATGCAGGAATCGGCGTGGCCAGACAAAAGATGCGAAAGGAGACCGGTAAATGGTAGAGTTCAAGCCTCGTCAGTTTGAAGAGATCTCACCGGAGGACCGACCAACTCTCACTGAATCGTTCGTTCCCATTATAGGGATGATCGGCTTTCTCAGTGTCGGAATCGTTGTATTCGGACTCAGCCCACAATTTCCATTACTGTGGGGTATTGCCTTCACTGGACTGTTCGCTTGGTATCGCCTCGGGATTTCGTGGGAAGAGTTGTATGACGGCATCAGTGACAGTCTCCTCATGGGGATGCAAGCGATCCTCATCATCTTTCTCGCCTACACGCTTGTCTCTACGCTGATACTGGCAGGGACGATTCCAACACTCATGTACTACGGGGTAGAGCTGCTTACTCCTCTGATATTCCTCCCGTTGACTGCGATCCTCATCGCAAGTATCACAATGACAATCGGCTCCTCGTGGACCGCTGTCGGCGCGCTCGGCGTCGCCTTCATCGGTATTGGCTCCGGTCTTGGCATTCCCGCTCCGATGACCGCTGGCGCTATCCTCACGGGTGCATACACCGGTGACAAACTGTCCCCCCTGTCGGATACCACGAACCTCGCGGCGGCGGTGACAGACACCGATCTCTACGACCACATCCGCGCTATGCGACCTGGCTCCACGCTCGCGTTGGGGATCTCAGTTGTACTGTACGCGGTACTTGGGTTGAGTGTCTCCGGAAGTATCCCTGATGGTCGTATCGCGGCGATTCAGTCGGCCGTTGAGGGTTCCTATGTCGTGACGCCACTCGTCTTCATGCCGTTAGTCCTCATCTTCGGACTTGCCATCTACGGGATTCCACCAATCCCGACGCTCGGTGCCGGCATTTTCGCAAGTGCTCCGACAGCGATGATCGTACAGGGCACTGACTTCGCCACCGTGTGGTCTACAGCGCTGGACGGGACAGCCCCTGAGACGGGCATGGAACTCGTCAACGGCCTGCTAGAGAGCGGCGGGATGACCGACGCTGCGTGGGCCATCACCATAGTCATCGCCGCGCTCTCTCTTGGTGGGATGTTCGAACGAACCGGAATTCTCGCGGTGCTCGCCCATCATCTGGCTCGTATGTGTCACGGTGCTGGTAGTACTACCGGCGTGACTGCTCTTTCGGCCTTCTTGATGAATGTTCTCGCCGCCGAACAGTTCATCAGTATCGTCGTACCAGGGATGTCGCTTCGGAACCTCTACAGCGAGCAAGGACTGAAATCTCAGAACCTCTCACGTGCCGTTGAAGCCGCCGGGACGACGACGAGCGCGCTCGTCCCTTGGACCAGTGGGGCGGTCTACATGTCCGGGGTGCTTGGTGTTCCAACCGTGCAGTATGCCCCCTACTACTTCTTCGGTATCTTCTCGCCGATCGTCTTGCTGTTCATGGGCGCGACCGGTTGGCAGATCAAGTACGTAGACCAGGATGAGTCCGACAGCACCACACCGGCGAACGACGCTGCCGTCTCGGCTGCCGGCGAGGACTGACGAACTCCTGTCGACGAAACGTGGGTTGATTGTCTCGCCTCATCCCGTAGCAGTACCGTTGCATACGGACTGTAGTACGTCGTTTCCGGACCAACCGCGAACCGTATACGTTTGTCACAATAAGGGCCAGCATGGTTCTGTCCGGGCCACGGCGGAATAGTGTTAAGACGGCGCACCCGAAAGACGGTGATATGAGCGAGACTGGGGATCCACCATCTCCAGCTGGTATCCCGATCCTAGGCAACGGATTAGCATTTTCTCGGGACCCGGTCAGAGCGATGGAATCGTGGGCTACCCACGGGGACCTCGTTCGCCTCCGCTTCATGGACGAGTCCCTGTACATGGTGACCCACCCGGAACTTATCAAGCAGATACTCGTCGAGGACCAGCACAAGTTCACCATCGGCCCGGAACAGCAACAATCCTTCGAGGGAATTGAAGATGCGGCTATGACGACCGCAACGGGTGAGCGGTGGAAACGCCTCAGACGAGCGTCACATCCGGCGTTCACCCGTGAGAGCATCACCAGTTATGGCGACCGCATGGCGGCGGTGACAGCGCGATTTATCGACGAGTGGGACGAGGGTGAGCGATTCGCCCTGCATCCCGAGATTCGCCGGCTGACGGTTCAGATTTTAGCTGAGACACTTCTCAATGAGGACATTCGCGGGCAGGAGGACGTAGTTATTGAAGCAGCAGACGCGTTCGTTGACCGGACCAACTTCCGCAGACCCGGCCAGTTGCTCCCGGACTGGATACCGACGCCAACAGAGCGCCGCTTCCGTCGAGCGGTACAGCATCTTGATACGTTTGTCGAGGACCTTGTCGCCGAACGGCAATATGCAGAGACAGAGACCAACGAGGACGTGTGCGCGATGTTGCTTGCCGCCCACGAAGATGGTGAATTGACACGTACAGAGGTCAAGCAGAACTTGGTTGCATTCCTATTGGCAGGCCACGAGTCCCCCTCGGGTGCGCTCACCCATGTTTGGTATCTGCTTGCCGACCATCCCGACGTGTATGAGTCCCTCTGCGAGGAATACGACCAAGTTGTCGAGGGGGACCGGCCAACCATCGCGGACTACGACGCCCTCGAATACACGCAATATGTCGTCGATGAAACCCTCCGACTCTACCCGCCGACGACAGGTATCAACCGGCAGGCGACTGAATCTGTGACGCTGGATGGCTACGAGTTGCCCCCAGCGGCCCAGTTTCTGATTCCCCAGTGGGTCCCTCATCGAGACAAGCGATTCTGGGACGAACCGGAGAAGTTTGTTCCCGACCGATGGACCCGCAGCGTCGACCGCCCGGAGTACGCCTACTTCCCGTTCAGCGGCGGACCCCGCAGTTGTATCGGTGCCGACTTCGCCCGTCAGGAGTTGACGTTAGCGCTGGCAACAATGGTCGGCCACGTCACCCTTGACGTGACCACCGATGGGCCGCTGACGTTCATTCCGTCAATTCAACTTCGACCGGCCACCGAGATCACCGCGGAAGTCCACCATCGGTGATTTCGCACCGGCGAGGGTTATGTCCGCGTGTAGTCGTGTTCAGGCCTTCGCGCCCGCGACACCGCTGCCGATCGCGACGCCGCAGTCGGTGCAGGCCACCAGATAAAACCGTTTTGAGGCCTTGAAGAAGCCCGTCGTCGCGTCCATCTCGACAAACTCGACATCGGCTTTCTCGGAGAGCGTCGTCTCACATTCAGGGCAATGAACCATCGCTCTCAGGTTCTGCAGACACAGGTATAGTTCTTATTCTCTCAGACAGCACCACCGCCTCCACCGCCCGCTTTCGCCCCGGCAACGCCGCTCCCCAGAACCGTGCCACATGCCGCACAATTGGCCGTATAGAACCGTTTCGATGCTTTCAGGAATCCCGTCGTGGCATCCATCTCCACGAACTCGATATCAGCTGTCTCCTCGAGCGTCGTCCCACAGTCAGGACAGTGGACCATACCGATCGTCTCGCCGTGGAGAACTAAACCATCTCTGGAATCGCTGTTTCATGAATCACACCGTGGAACCACCGTTTCCTGCAGTAGAACATGAATCCTCGTGAGTATGAGTGGGTCACCGATACCCTATTAGGAGTTTACCCCACTAGTCTTTCGTATGGCCCCAGCGGTCCAGCCCTCCACAGCGACGACCGGTGCCCGTATGTTGAGCGGTCTCGCTGTCCTCAGCACCATCGTCGCAGCCGGACTGCTCCTATCGCCAAACCCGCTTGCTGACGCGTTCTTCGCCGGCTGGGTGCTCTTCAGCATTCTGCTCGCCCTCACCGGTTCACTCGGTGCGTGGACGAATCGGACGCCGCTGGTCTGGGTGACCGCCCTCTTGATGACGGGGCTCGCCATCATCGGTATGTGGTCGATTGGATTCGTCATCGCCCCGGCTGCACTGCTCCTCCTCGGGGCGGCCGTTCTTTCACAGCTAGCCGGGCCGCGTGAGGACGTGCAGGCAGCGATTATTGCGGACCCGCCCACGGTCCAGGAAGCAGTGTCGAAGACCGTGGCCGGTGTCGGCTCCGTCGCCATCGGCGGCTGGCTCGTCTACACGGGCGCCATCACCCAGCATCTGTTCGGTGCCTGTGCAACGGAAACACTGGACTGCGCCCTCGCCAAGACACATTGGGACGCGGTCGGAATCACCAGTCTCGGGCTGCTCGGGATCGGTCTCGGCGCCTGGCTCATCTGGAGGCAGATCTATATCGGTCGCGTGCTGGCAGCAGCGAACTCCCAGACCGAATAGAATCACAAAGACGGACCGAATAGGAGCCCGTCATTCTGTCGGAGCCAGCCGATCAGAACCCTACCCTGCACGACGGAATTGAGGGTTTCATCGGGTCATGGACACCAGTTCTTCGACGAGGGCAGCGACCGCCCTGTCGACAAGGTCGCTATCAAGACGACCCTGCCAGAAGTCGATGTCTTCATGATCGATCGATTGGACGCTCCACGGGACGATTCGGCTCTCATCGGGTGTCCCACCGCGAAGCTAACTCTCTCTGGGGATGTCGATGAGACCGTCCATCCAGGATTTCGACGTCAACGTTAGCGCGATATACTGGTCGCCGTGGAACGGACGGCCTTCGTGATTCGAGAGGATAAGCCAGGGCCGAGCGTCCTCGTCACCTTTGAACGGATTAGCCCCGTAGACGACGTCGCCACGTTCGAAAACTGGTGTCTCTTCGTCGGTCACTATTCGTCCTCGACGCTCGGGTGTGATTCCTGCGGTGTGTGCTCGCGCCAGGAATCCTTGTCCTCCGCACCCAGTTGGTCGTTGAACAGCGCCGTTGCTCGTTCGTATCCGCTGTATCCGTCGAGTCGCTCGGCGTCGTCGGTTATCGCCCAGTACGTCGCCTTGTGTTCGACCAGACCACGATCCTTCAGCCGCGAGAGCGCAGTGCTGACTGCACCCTCGTCGACGCCGATCTGGGAGGCGATTTCGCGGGCCTTGAACGCCCGAGCCTCATTGGCGGCTAAGTTCTCTCGAAGCCCCAGATACGTCTGTAAGTCCCAGTAGGCGTTCTCGTGGATCTCACAGCCCTCGCCACAGACCAGTGAGAACGCTGGAAACGCAACGCGACTCACCTGCTCAGTGACTGTCTCAGCCTGCTCTAATACGGTTTGGTCAGATGGGTCTGATTCCGTATCCTCAGTATCGTATCTGCGGCTCTGACGCTCTGGTTTGCGCGGGACTGAGACGCCCACATTTTGCGCTTTAATGAGGATGGTCCGCGCTGCTGTCTCGACGGTGTCTTGGAGAGCAGCAGTGAACAGATGGTGCCAGCTGCGCCAGAGTGTCGACTGATTCGGCACTGACTCTAGGCCGAGTTGATCACAGAGATCGGGGTGTTTGGTGAGGTATTCGACGAGGGCAGTTTCGTGGTCCCAGCCGTGGCATTCTTTCAGCAGGAACAGGCGAAACAGTGTCTCCATCTCGTAGCTCGTCAAGCCTGCATATTGGTTGTGAGCATCGAATTGGACGTATGCGAGCGGCACTGCAGGGACGAATTGATCAACGGTATCGTGATCGTCATGCTGGAACGAGGTTTCCGCAACGAGACGAACATCCGATTCTACTCCGGGCAGCGACGTGCGATCGAACAGCGGGCTCGACTCATACGTGGGCCAATCGACGTAGGATAGCTGGGCGATCTGCCGGAAGACAGTACGTCAAGATTCACGTGTCAGGGCCACAGCGGGATGGTGGTGGTGACACGCTCAAGTATTCGTCCAACTGCTCAGTAAAGAGGAGGAGTTCAGCAAACAGACTACGCTATTGGATAGCCCCCCAGCGTGACTCGTTTAAACCCACTGCACCGTTTTCGGGCCCATTAGCGTCCCGTGGCCATTAGGGACCGTCGAACCCTCCCTCAACACATGGCGTCCCTGACTGATTCCCTGCCGGGCACCAGCCCCGTCCGTCGTGCCGCTTACGCCGTGGGGCTGGTCGCGCTGTTCGGCGTCGTGTTCGATTTTACCTGGTCGCAGGCCATCGTCGTCACAGTCATCGTGCTCGTGGGTGAGTCCGTCGAACTCGCGCGTCCGCTGCCCGGACTGGACGAACGCGACGTCCGACTCGCGCTCGGTCTCGTCGCCATGCCTGCCGGTGGCCTTGCTTACTGGGTGCAGGGAGACACGACAGTCGCAGCGGTCGGGGTCGGCGGCGGTGGCTGGCTCGCGTTGGACGCACTCTATAGCCTCCGGGAGGGCATCCGGTCGAATGACGACGGGATGGTTGAGGCCGACTCCAGTGAGGTGTTCCTGTCGATGCAGGTTGGCCACCTCGTCGCCGAGGAACTGAAAGACGGCCCGAAGACGGCCCCGGAACTCGCTGACGCCTGTGACATGACCGAGTCACGCGTCCGCGAGGCACTGGAGTACCACGAGCGGGCAGATACCGCCTACAGGGACGGCAACCAGTGGCATCTCGACGAGTCGAAAATCGGAGCGTGGGCGTTCGTCCGGGACAATACCCGGCGTGCCCTGGCCCGGTTTTTCCGTCCGTTCCGGTTGTTTGTGCTGTCGTGACTACTTGTCGTCGGTCCTCTCAGCCCGTTGACTACGACCTGTGGCACGACGATTTTTTCTGCGTTTTCCCATTCATAGGCGAGTTTACGACCCTCGACGCGCCATCCATCTTGTGCGATACATTCTGATAGAAGCTATCTATAGTCGTTTCCCGGATCGGGACACCGTTCGCACAATACCGTTGCTCCCGTCTCAGTCTTTCTCAGGCCGTGTGTCAACGACGACGCCAGTAGCGCCCACAACTAGGAACAGTACACCGACGACCGTGGCCACGAGCACCCCGTTCTCAACGCCGTACCCACATAGTAGGACACCGAACACTGCGGCTATCACTCCGAGAGCGTCCCTCGCGCTCGACGCTCGGGAGATGACCACTGTGGCACCGAGTATCCCGCCGAGTGCGACAACGATACCGAGCCAGTACACCGACCCGGGCAAGGAGATGCCGAGAGCGGCGACAGTCCCCACGACTGTGGCGATACCCAGCCCCGCCGCGGCGAGACGGCCCGTCCACCGGACAGCGTCCTCGCTGGGCTCAGAGCTATCACTCATCGCCCTCACCTCCGGTTCCATCGTCATAACTGTCTGCCCCGACGCCGAGGATGACACTGAGTGTCTCTCGTTGCCAGGCGCGGTAGCCGACGAGGACCAGTCCAGCGGTGGCTGCGAGGAACCACCAGTACCAGCACACGACGAACGACCCGAAGTCGAGTCCGAACAGCTCACAGCTCCCGTGGTCGGCAGGCGCGGAGCCGGTCGGCGTCGCAGTCGGTGTCGCACTGGATTCTGGGTCGCCGTCCCCATCGACGCTGTCGTTCACTGGGTCGAGATACGCAGGCCTCCCGTCGCCGTCTACGTCGCTCGTGCCTTCAATCCGGTCTGGCCTACCGTCCCCGTCCGAATCAGTATCCCGGTAGTTCGGGATGCCGTCACCGTCGGTGTCGTCGGTTCCCTCGGTACTGTCGGGGATGCCGTCACCGTCGCTGTCGGTATCGCGGTAGTCTGGCGTACCGTCGCCGTCTGTATCCGCCGTCCCTTCGAGACTGTCGGGAATTCCATCCCCGTCGGCATCCGTGTCCAGCGCATCGATGGTTCCGTCGGCGTCCGTATCGACCGACCTGCCGCCACTCGTCTCGACGCTATCAGCGATACCGTCTCCGTCCGAGTCAGTGCTGTTCACCTCCGTCCCGAGGGCCCGCTCTTCCTCGTCAGTCAGGCCATCGCCGTCGGTGTCATCACGCTCGTCCCCGTCACTGCTGTCTTCGCTGTCGTTGCTGTCATCTCCGCTGTCTCCACCATCGCTGTCATCCCCGCTGTCTCCACCATCGCTGTCATCCCCGCTGTCTCCACCATCGCTGTCATCCCCGCTGTCTCCACCATCGCTGTCATCCCCGCTGTCTCCACCATCGCTGTCATCTCCGTCCCCACTGTCGCCCCCGTCGTCGCTGTCCGTATCGGGGTCGAGGTAGTCTGGCGTCCCGTCACCGTCCGAGTCGGTTGTCCCTTCGGTGCTGTCGAGGATGTCGTCACCGTCACTATCAGTGTCACGGTAGTTCGGCGTCCCGTCGCCATCTGCGTCGGTGGTGCCTTCCGTGCTGTCTGGGATGCCGTCTCCGTCGGCGTCCGTGTCCAACGCGTCGATGCTCCCATCATCGTCCGTGTCGATGGCGCTGCCACCGTTAGTTTCGACGAAGTCGTTGATTCCGTCTCCGTCTGAGTCAGCGTCGCTCGGGTCCGTCCCGAGTGTCGTCTCTTCACCGTTGGTCAGTCCGTCGTCGTCGGTGTCGCCGTCGGGTCCATCGGTGTCGACGGGGTCGAGATAGTTCGGCGTGCCGTCACCGTCCACGTCGTCGGCCCCCTCTGTGGCGTCGGGGATGCCGTCACCGTCGCTATCTCTGTCGAACGCGTTCGGCGTGCTGTCGTCGTCGGCATCGTCGGTACCCTCTGCCCTGTCTGGAATACCGTCCCCGTCGCTGTCAGTATCCCGGTAGTTCGACACCCCGTCGCCGTCCGTGTCCGTCGTTCCCTCCGTGCTGTCGGGAATCCCGTCCCCGTCGGCATCGGTGTCGCGGTAGTTCGGCGTCCCGTCGCTGTCTGTGTCCGCCGTCCCCTCGATGCTGTCGGGAATTCCGTCGTCGTCGCTGTCAGTGTCGAGGGCGTCGACGGTTCCGTCGCCGTCGGTATCGACCGTATCACCGCCGTCGGTCTCGATACGATCGTCGATACCGTCACCGTCCGAATCGGCGCTGTTCGGGTCGGTGCCCAGAGCCCGTTCCTCGTCGTTGTCCAGGCCGTCGTCGTCGCTGTCGCCGTCCGGGCCGTCATCGTCGTCAGGGTCGAGATAGTTGGGTGTGCCGTCGCCGTCGGCGTCACCGGGCCCCTCCTCGCTGTCTGGCGTCCCGTCGCCGTCGGCGTCCGTATCTAGGTAGTTCGACGTGCTATCTCCGTCGATATCGGCAGTGCCTTCGGTGCCATCGGGGATGCCGTCGCCGTCGGAATCGTCGTCCAGATAGTTCGGCGTCCCGTCGCTGTCGGCGTCGTCGGTCCCTTCCGTGCTGTCGGAGATGCCGTCGCCATCGGCGTCAGTGTCGCGGTAGTTCGGCGTGCCATCTCCGTCGGCGTCACTGGTTCCATCGGTGCTGTCGGGGATGCCGTCGCCATCAGCGTCAGTGTCGCGGTAGTTCGGCGTGCCATCTCCGTCAGCGTCACTAGTTCCATCGGTGCTGTCGGGGATGCCGTCACTATCGCTATCGCTGTCCAGCGCGTCGATGGTTCCATCCCCGTCGGTATCGACCGAGTCGCCGCCGTCGGTCTCGATGAAGTCATTGATTCCATCGCCGTCAGAGTCGGCACTGGTCGGGTCCGTGCCGAGTGAGTCCTCCTGACTGTCCGGCACCCTGTCGTCGTCGCTATCAGTATCGATATAGTCCGGCGTCCCGTCGCCGTCGGCGTCGTCGGTTCCCTCGGTACTGTCGGGAATGCTGTCACCGTCCGCGTCAGTGTCGAGGTAGTTCGGCGTCCCGTCGCTGTCGGCGTCGTCGGTTCCCTCGGTACTGTCGGGAATGTCGTCACCGTCGCTGTCGGAATCGAGGTAGTTCGGCGTCCCGTCGCTGTCAGCGTCGCCGACCCCCTCTGTACTGTCGGGGATGCTATCACCATCGCTATCGGTATCCAGGTAGTCGGCGACACCGTCGCCGTCGGAGTCGGTCGCTCCTTCGGTAGTATCGGTGATTCCGTCGTCGTCGCTGTCGGTGTCCCGGTAGTTCGGCGTTCCGTCGCCGTCTCTGTCTTCTGTGCCTTCCGTGCCATCACCGATGCCATCGTCGTCGGCGTCGGTATCGAGCGCGTCGATGGTGCCGTCGCCGTCAGTGTCGACGGGGATCCCTTCGTCGGTCTCGATGAAATCGTTGATTCCGTCTCCGTCCGAGTCAGCACTGTCGGGATCGGTTCCCAGTGCTGTTTCTTCGGTATTGCTCAGCCCATCGTCGTCGCTGTCACCGTCCGGACCATCGTCGTCGTCGGGGTCGAGATAGTTCGCCGTCCCGTCGCCGTCGGAATCGCCAGTTCCTTCGCCAGCGTCGAGCTTCCCGTCACCATCTGAATCAGTATCGAGGTAGTTCGACGTGCTGTCGCCATCGACATCTCCAGTGCCTTCTGTACTGTCTGGGATCCCGTCTCCGTCGCTGTCAGTGTCCAGGTAGTTTGGTGTTCCGTCACCGTCGGCATCTGTGGCTTCTTCTGTCCCGTCTGGGATTCCGTCATCGTCGCTGTCGGTATCCAGATAGTTTGGCGTGCCGTCACCGTCGACATCATCGGTCCCCTCGGTACCGTCGCTGATACCGTCGCCGTCACTGTCTGAATCGAGATAGTCAGGGACACCGTCACTGTCAGAGTCAGTCGTACCCTCGGTACTGTCGGGGATACCATCACCGTCCGAATCGGTGTCTCGGTAGTTCGGTGTCCCGTCGCCATCAGTGTCGGTCGTTCCTTCAGCACTGTCTGAGATGCCGTCGTCGTCAGAGTCCGTATCGAGGGCGTCGATGTCGCCGTCCTCATCGGTGTCCACGGCAGTCCCCCCATCAGTTTCGACGGAGTCATCGATTCCGTCGTCATCGGAGTCGCTATCGGTGGGGTCTGTTCCGAGCGTCTCTTCTTCGTTATTTGTCAGCCCGTCACCATCTGTGTCACCCGTTGGGCCGTCCTCATCGTTCGCATCGAGATAGTTCGGGGTACCATCACCGTCGTCATCTTCAGTTCCCTCCTCGGAGTCGGAGATACCGTCAGCATCGCTGTCGGAATCAAGGTAGTTCGGCGTCCCGTCACCGTCGACATCGTCGGTCCCTTCCGTGGAATCGGGGATACCGTCTCCATCTGAGTCGTCGTCGCGATAGTTCGCCGTCCCATCGCCGTCCTCGTCTCCGACTCCTTCCGTACTGTCAGGAATCCCGTCGTCGTCGGAATCGTCGTCTCTGGCGTCTATCGTCCCATCTCCATCGGTGTCGGTATCGCTGGCAGCGCCTTCCGTGTCGTCGTCGATACCGTCACCGTCAGTGTCGGCGTCGTTCGGGTCCGTTTCGCCGCTATCGAGCACGCCGTCACCGTTCTCGTCCTCGTTGCTGTCGGTGATTCCATCCCTGTCGTTGTCGTCGTCGAGGTAATTCGGCGTTCCGTCACCGTCAGTGTCTGTCGTTCCCTCTGTAGACGAGCCATCGTCCAACTGGCCGTCACCGGCCTGGTCGGTCGGATCGTCGCTGTCCCGGTCCCGGTAGTTCGCTGTCCCGTCGCCGTCGGCATCGCCAGTGCCCTCCGTGCTGTCGTCGATGCCATCGCCATCTGAGTCGTCGTCCTGTGCGTCGATAGTGCCGTCGCCGTCCGTATCGACCGGTTCGCCGGGACCGGTCCCGTCGACCCGGGTCGTCTCGATGTCGTCCGTGATGCCGTCGCCGTCCGTGTCGACGGCATAGGGGTCAGTCTCACCGGCGTCGACGGACCCGTTCCCGTTGCTGTCCTCGCCACCGTCTGTGATGCCATCGCCATCTGAATCGGTATCTCGATAGTTCGGGACGCCGTCGCCGTCGGTATCGGTCGTCCCTTCGATGCTGTCGGGGATGCCGTCGTTATCGGAGTCAGTATCCCGCGCGTCGATGGTGCCGTCACCGTCGGTGTCAGTCTCGCTGTCGGCTCCCTCAGTGCTGTCCGAGAGACCGTCGCCATCGGTGTCGGCGTCGTTCGGGGCCGTCTCACCCGGATCAAGGCTGCCGTCTCCGTTCTCGTCTTCCTCACCGTCTAAGATACCGTCGCCGTCGTTGTCGTCGTCGAGGTAGTTCGGCGTCCCGTCACCGTCCGTGTCGGTGGTTCCCTCGGTGGCCGACCCGTCGTCAAGCTGGCCGTCACCGTCGAACGTACTGTCGCTGGCATCGTCGCTATCACCGTCACGGTAGTTCGGGACGCCGTCGCCGTCGGAGTCCGTCGCCTGCCCGTCGCCGGCGGTTAGATCCTCGGTACTGTCGTCGATGCCGTCGTCGTCGGAGTCGGTGTCGAGGTAATCAGGAGTACTGTCGCCGTCCGTGTCGGTCGGGGAGTCATCGATCGCTTCGGTGTCGTCCTCGACATCGTCCTCAATGCCGTCCCCGTCACTGTCCGTATCCTGGAAGTCGGGTGTACCGTCGTTGTCAGTGTCGGTGGCGTCACCGTCGTTTGCGGTCTGGTCCTCGATGCTGTCGGCGATACCGTCGCCGTCCGAATCGGCATCGCGGTAGTCCGGCGTGCCGTCGTCATCCGTGTCAGTCGCGCTACCGTCGTCGGCGGTGAGGTCCTCGACGCTGTCCTCGATACCGTCGTCGTCCGCGTCGTTGTCCCTGGCGTCGATGTCGCCGGTGCCGTCAGTGTTGGTCTCGCTGTCGGCACCCTCCAGACTATCCGAGAGCCCGTCGCCGTCGGTGTCGGGATCGTTCGGGTCGGTCTCGCCGGTGTCGAGGATCCCGTCGCCATCCTCGTCCTCGTCGGTGTCCAGGATGCCGTCGCCGTCGTTGTCGGCATCGAGGTAGTTCGCCGTGCCATCGCTGTCGGTATCGCCCGTTCCGTCGGTGGCTGAGCCGTCGTCCAGCCGGCCGTCACCGGCCTGGTCGGTCGGATCGTCGCTGTCCCGGTCCCGGTAGTTCGCAGTCCCGTCGCCGTCGGCATCCCCAGCGCCCTCCGTGCTGTCCGGGATACCGTCATCGTCGGAGTCGGTGTCCCTGGCGTCGATGGTTCCGTCACCGTCCGTATCGACCGATTCGCCGGGATCGGTCCCGTCGACCCGGGTCGTCTCGATGTCGTCGTCGATTCCGTCACCGTCCGTGTCGGCGAGGTTCGGGTCAGTCTCGCCCGGGTCGAGTACGCCGTTGGCGTTCGTGTCCTCGTCGGTGTCGGGAATGCCGTCACCGTCTGAATCTGTACTCTGAAAGTCCGGGATTCCGTCGCCGTCGCTGTCAGTGGCCTGGCCGTTGCCCACCGTGTTGTCGTCGTCCTCGACATCGTCCGAGATGCCATCCCCGTCCGAGTCGTCGTCGCGGTAGTCCGGCGTGCCGTCGCCATCGGTGTCCGTCGCCGGACTATCGTCGTCGGTCAGGTCCTCCGTATCGTCGCCGATACGGTCGTTGTCGGAGTCGGTATCTAGGTAGTCCGGCGTGTTGTCGCCGTCGGTGTCTGTCGGCGAGTCGCCGATGGCCACCGTATCGTCCTCGATGTCGTCCGTGATGCCGTCGTCGTCGCTGTCGGTGTCCTGGAAGTCGGGCGTGCCGTCGCCGTCCGTGTCGGTGGCGTCACCGTCGTCGGCAGTCTGGTCCTCAATACTGTCGGCGATACCGTCGCCGTCCGAGTCGTCGTCGCGATAGTCGGGGATGTTATCCCCGTCCGTGTCAGTCGCGCTACCGTCGTCGGCAGTTACGTCCTCGACGCTGTCCTCGATGCCATCGTCGTCGGAGTCAGTATCTCGGGCGTCGATATCGCCGGTGCCATCGGTGTTGGTCTCGCTGTCGGCACCCTCGACGCTGTCCGAGAGACCGTCGCCGTCGGTATCGGGGTCGTTTGGGTCCGTTTCGCCGGTATCGAGGCTGCCGTCTCCATTCTCGTCCTCGTCGCCGTCCAGGATACCATCCCCATCGTTGTCAGAATCGATGAAGTTCGGCGTCCCGTCGCTGTCAGTATCGGTCGTCCCTTCGGTCGCTGAACCGTCGTCGAGCGAGCCGTCACCGTCAAACGTACTGTCACTGGCATCGTCGCTGTCGCCGTCGCGGTAGTTCGGGACGCCGTCGCCGTCCGAATCCGTCGCCTCTCCATCGTCGGCGGTCAGGTCCTCAGTACTGTCGTCGATGCCGTCGTCGTCGGAGTCGGTGTCTCGGGCGTCGATGTCGCCGTCGCCGTCCGTGTCGGTCTCGCTGTCGGCCCCTTCGAGGCTGTCGGAGAGTCCGTCGCCGTCGGTATCGGGGTCGTTCGGGTCGGTCTCGCCATCGTCGAGGCTGCCGTCGCCGTTCTCGTCTTCATCAGTGTCCAGGATGCCGTCACCATCATTATCGTCGTCGAGATAGTTCGCGGTGCCATCGCCGTCTGTGTCGGCCGTCCCTTCGGTCGCCGAGCCGTCGTCGAGCGAGCCGTCACCGTCAAACGTACTGTCACTCGCATCGTCGCTGTCACCGTCACGGTAGTTCGGGACGCCGTCCCCGTCCGGGTCACCGTCTCCCTCGACGCTGTCGTCGATGCCGTCGTCGTCGGAGTCGCCATCTTGCGCGTCGATGGTGCCGTCACCGTCGGTATCCGTATCGCTGGCAGCGCCCTCGGTGCTGTCAGAGAGGCCGTCGCCGTCGGTGTCGGTGTCGTACGGGTCTGTCTCGCCGGCGTCGAGCACCCCGTCGCCGTTCTCGTCCTCGTCGGTGTCCAGAATGCCGTCGTCGTCGCTGTCCTCGTCTAGGTAGTCCGGCGTGCCGTCGCCGTCGGTGTCGTCGGACCCTTCGATACTGTCAGCGATGCCGTCGTTATCCGAATCGTCATCGCGGTAGTCTGGAGTGTTGTCGCTGTCGGTGTCGGTTGCCTGCCCATCATCGGCAGTCTGGTCTTCGGTGTCGTCGGGGATGCCGTCGTCGTCGGAGTCGGTGTCCCGAGCGTCGATGGTACCGTCGCCATCGGTATCGGTCTCGCTGTCGGCTCCTTCCGTGCTGTCCGAGAGCCCGTCGCCGTCGGTGTCGGGATCATACGGATCGGTCTCACCGGTGTCGAGCACACCGTCTCCATCCTCGTCCTCGTCGGTATCGTCGATGCCGTCACCGTCCGAATCAGTGTCCCGGTAGTTCGGAACGCCGTCGCCGTCGGGGTCGTCGTTGCCCTCGATACTGTCGGGGATGCCGTCATCGTCTGAGTCCGTGTCGCGGGCGTCGATGGTGCCGTCACCGTCGGTATCGGTCTCGCTGTCGGCTCCTTCCGTGCTGTCCGAGAGCCCGTCGCCGTCGGTGTCGGTGTCGTTCGGATCGGTCTCGCCGGCATCAAGTGACCCATTGCCGTTCTCGTCCTCGTCGGTGTCCAAGATACCGTCGCCGTCGTTGTCGTCGTCGAGGTAGTTCGGTGTCCCATCTCCGTCCGTGTCGGTTGTCCCTTCAGTACCCGAGCCGTCGTCCAGTTGACCATCACCCGCTTGATCGTTGGGATCGTCGCTGTCCCGGTCCCGGTAGTTCGCGGTGCCGTCACCGTCCGCATCGCCCGCGCCCTCTGTCGAGTCGTCGATGCCGTCGCCGTCGGAGTCCGAGTCGAGTGCATCAGTCGTTCCGTCCCCGTCCGTGTCGACCGATTCGCCGGGACCGGTCCCGTCGGTACGAGTCGTCTCGGTCCCGTCGTCGATGCCATCCCCGTCAGAGTCGGCATCGTTCAGGTCTGTACCGAGAGACCCCTCATCTGCGTCCGGAATGCTGTCGCCGTCGTTGTCGTCGTCGAGATAGTTCGGTGTCCCATCCCCGTCGACGTCCGTCGTTCCTTCATCAGCAGACCCGTCATCGAGATCACCATCGCCAGCTTGGTCGTTGGGATTGTCGCTGTCTCGGTCCCGGTAGTTTGCGGTGCCGTCACCGTCCGTATCGCCCGCGCCCTCTGTCGAGTCGTCGATGCCGTCGCCGTCGGAGTCCGAATCGAGCGCGTCGATGGTCCCGTCTCCGTCCGTGTCGACTGACTCACCGGGACCAGTCTCATCGACACGAGTCGTCTCGGTGCCGTCGTCGATACCGTCGCCGTCAGTGTCGCTGTCCGTCCGGTCGGTCGCGGACGAGGCTTCGGTGCTGTCCGACACGCCGTCGCCGTCGGAGTCGGTATCGAGGAAGTCGGCCGTCCCGTCGCCGTCTGTGTCGACCGTCCCCTCAGTGCTGTCCGGGACGCCATCCCCGTCCGCATCATCATCCCTGAAATTCAGTGTGCCGTCCCCGTCCTTGTCGCCACCTCCCTCGTCGGTGTCCGGAATCCCGTCACCGTCCGCGTCATCATCGAGTGCGTCGATGGTGCCGTCGCCGTCGGTGTCGGTCTCGCTGCCGGCACCCTCGGTATCGTCGGTGATCCCGTCAGCGTCAGAGTCTTCGTCGAACGGGTTGGTCCCGATTGCGTCCTCATCGGCGTCGCTGATCCCATCGCCGTCGGAATCAGTGTCGAGGTAGTTTGGCGTCCCGTCGTTGTCAAGGTCATCGTTCCCCTCAACGTCGTCGTCGAAGCCGTCGCCGTCCGAGTCGGTGTCCCGGTAGTTCGGGATGCCGTCTCCGTCCTCGTCGCTGCTGGTCTCCTCGCTGTCCGGA
The DNA here is from genome assembly GCA_005954745.1 of Halostella pelagica. GTDB lineage: Archaea > Halobacteriota > Halobacteria > Halobacteriales > Natronoarchaeaceae > Halostella > Halostella pelagica. The sequence goes on along the minus strand of CP040680.1, from coordinate 13,598 downwards.
CTCACCTCGGGCAGGCCGGGCGAGTCACTGTCCGTATCGAGGGCATCGATGGTGCCGTCGCCGTCGGTGTCGATTGCCTGACCGGGATCCGTCCCGTCGTTGTCAGACGTCTCGGTACCGTCGTCGATACCGTCGCCGTCCGAGTCGCTGTTCAGGAAGTCGGTGCCGAGCGTCTGTTCGGTCGCGTCGTCGACGCCGTCGCCGTCTGCGTCGGTGTCGAGGAAGTTCGGGTTCCCGTCGCCGTCGGTATCGGCGTCCGTCTCCTCGCGGTCGCTGATCCCGTCGCCGTCAGACTCCCGGTCCAGGTAGTTCGCCAACTCGTCCGCGTCCGCGTCGTCATCGGTCTCGGTGTTGTCGGGGATACCGTCGCCATCAGCGTCGGTGTCGCGATAGTTCGGTATCCCGTCGTTGTCTGCGTCCTTGTCGAGGTATGCCGGTGGGCTCGAGACAGAAAGGCCTGTGTCGCTTTCGGCTCTGTCCGAAATCCCGTCACCGTCGCTGTCAGTGTCCAGATAGTCCGCTGTCCCGTCACCATCCGTGTCGACCGACCGCCCACCGTCGGACTCGGCTAGGTCGGCAATGCCGTCACCGTCGGCGTCCTCGTCACGGTAGTTCGCCGTTCCATCGTCGTCGGGGTCTCCAGTTCCTTCTGTGCTGTCCGGGATTCGGTCGTCGTCGCTGTCGGTATCGAGCGCATCGATGGTGCCGTCGCCGTCAGTGTCGACTGATTCACCGGGCCCCGTGCCGTCTGGGCGCGTCGTCTCGACGTCGTCAGTGATTCCATCTCTGTCGGAGTCCTCATCACGCGGGTCGGTTCCGAGAGCTGACTCGGTGCTATCCAGAACCCCGTCGCCGTCCGAGTCGTCGTCCCTGAAATTCGGCGTCCCGTCGCTGTCGAGGTCGTTCGATCCTTCCGTTCCGTCTCCAATGCCGTCACCGTCCGTATCGCTGTCGAGGTAATCGGGCGTGCCGTCGCCATCCTGGTCGCCGGTTCCCTCCGTGCTGTCGGGAATCCCACCACCGTCGGCGTCGGTGTCGAGGAAGTTCGGCGTGCCATCGCCATCGGCATCGCTCGCAGTTTCGGCACTGTCGTCGATACCGTCACCGTCCGAATCGAGGTCGAGGAAGTTCGGTGTGGTATCGCCGTCTTCGTCGGACTCGCCTTCGACCTCGTCGTCGATACCGTCCCCGTCCGAATCGGGGTCGAAGTAATTAGGCGTCCCGTCGTTGTCTTCGTCGTCCGTTCCCTCGACGTCGTCGTCGATCCTGTCGCCGTCGTTATCGATATCGGCGTTGTTCCCGGTCCCGTCGCCGTCGGCGTCGTCGCTGCCCTCAGTACTGTCCGGAATACCATTGCCGTCGGCGTCGGTATCGAAGTAGTTCGGGTCCCCGTCGCCGTCGGCGTCACCGAACCCATCGACGAGGTTCGGGATACCATCGTTGTCGTCGTCGCCGTTGGGATCGAACCCGCCCCCAACCTGGTTGTCGGGGTCGAGGTAGTTCGGCGCCCCGTCGTTGTCCGCGTCGTCCGTGCCTTCGTTGAGATCGAACGCGCCGTCGTCGTCGCTGTCGGCATCGAGGTAGTTCGGGATGCCGTCCCCATCAGAGTCGCTTTGTCCCTCAGTCGTGTCCGGGATCCCGTCTGCGTCGCTGTCCGTGTCGAGGAAGTTCGGAACCCCGTCGTCGTCGGTGTCCTTGTCGCTGTTACCGGCACCTGGGTCGTTGGTGTACTCGTCAACATCGTCGATACCGTCGCCGTCACTGTCGGTATCGAGGAAGTTCGCATCCCCATCACCGTCGGCGTCTGCTGCTCCTTCAATACGGTCCGGGATGCTGTCACCGTCGGCGTCCGTAGCCCGGTAGTTCGCCGTTCCGTCCCCGTCGGCGTCGCCGCTTCCCTCCGTGCTGTCAGCGATCCCGTCGCCATCGCTGTCGGTGTCGCGCGCGTCGATAGTCCCGTCACCGTCCGTGTCGACACTGTTTCCGTCGTTCGTCTCGACAGCGTCCGAGATCCCGTCGCCATCGGAGTCGCTATCCGTTCGATCCGTACCTAGATTCGACTCCACATTATCGGACAGTCCGTCACCGTCACTGTCGGTGTCCAGCGCGTCGATGGTCCCGTCACCGTCCGTGTCGACGGCCGTTCCGTCGGGTGCCTCCGTCCCGTCACTGATGCCGTCTCCGTCAGTGTCGCTATCCTGGGTATCGGTTCCAAGTGAATCCTCTTTGCTGTTCGTCAGTCCGTCACCGTCGGGGTCGCCGTCCGGCCCGTCCTGGTCGTCCGTGTCGAGGTAGTCCAGAACCCCGTCGCCGTCGTTGTCCCCGTCGCTGTCCCTGCTGTCCGGGACACCGTTTCCGTCGCTGTCGGTATCGAGGTAATTCTGCGTCCCGTCGCCGTCAGCGTCACTGGTCCCCTCCTCTGCATCGTTCCGGAAGTCGCCATCGCTGTCGAAGTCCGCGTAGTTCGGCGTTCCGTCGGCGTCAGGATCGCCAGTTCCCTCCACCGAGTCGTCAATGCCATCGCTGTCCGCGTCGGCGCTCAGGTAGTTCGCCGTGCCGTCACTGTCAGTGTCGCCGGTTCCCTCGGTGTTGTCGAGAATGCCGTCACCGTCGGAATCCTCGTCTCTGTAGTTCGCGGTGCCGTCACCGTCTGGATCGCCTGTCCCCTCCTCACTATCGGAAATACCATCCCCGTCGCTGTCCGTATCTTTTGCATCAAGCCTGCCGTCGCCGTCCGTGTCGACGTTGTTTCCATCGTTCGTCTCGACGTTGTCGGGAATCCCGTCGTCGTCGCTGTCGCCGTCGTTGGCGTCAGTACCGAGCGTTCGTTCCTGGCTGTTGGTCAGGCCATCACCGTCAAGGTCGCCGTCTGGACCGTCCCCATCTTTCGGATCGCGGTAATCGGGAGTACCGTCACCATCGTTGTCGCGAGTTCCCTCGTTCGTGTCTTCCGTGCCGTCGCCGTCGCTGTCGGTATCGAGTGCGTCAATGGTGCCATCGCCGTCCGTGTCGACTGCCTCGCCGGGGCCCGTTCCGTCTAGTCGCGTTGTTTCCACACCGTCGGGAATCCCGTCGTCGTCGGAGTCCGCATCGTACGGATCGGTGCCGAGGGCGTCCTCGTCTTCGTCGTCGATGCCGTCTCCATCAGAGTCGAGGTCTCGATAGTTCGCTGTCCCATCATCGTCGGCGTCTCCAGCACCTTCAGTACTGTCGAGGATCCCATCACCGTCACTATCGTCGTCTAATGCGTCGATAGTCCCGTCACTATCTGTATCGATAGCAGACCCATTGTTCGTCTCACCACTATCGTTGATGCCGTCCCCGTCACTGTCGGCGGCGTTGGGGTCAGTGCCGAGCTCGGTCTCAGTCTCATCAGTCAACCCATCGCCGTCAATATCAGTGGCAGCGACGGAACTACCGATTACGACACCAGTCAGGACCGAAAGTGATAGAGTGAGTGCCAAAAAAGCGACACCCAATCGTAGCGAAGTATTCACTGTTACGCGTTTAAAATGACCCCAAGCACATAAGTGTAATATTACTATAACTAAAGCCAGAACTAACACTTAGGTAAGTGGATCACATCGCAGAAACCATTCAGCGAAGTTGGCCGAATTGGTCTCCGTTTAGAGATAGTTTGATAGTTCCATAGTCTGACGTGGGTATCAATGGCGTTCCAGCTTACGCCGTCGCTATTGGTCAATATTCCTATTTTCCTGCTTGCGGCTTCACTGGCAGGGTACGGAGGTGTTCTGTACCTCCGAGAGGGACGTCGCCAGGAAGTGTTAGCATTCGCAACGCTAATGACCGCAACCGCGCTCTGGCAACTCGCAGATGTCCTCAGACGCCTCTTCACGGACCTATCGCCAACAGTGTGGGTGTTGCACCTTACTCTCGTGGTACTCATTCCGCTGTTTACGTGGTCGTTAGTGTGGTTTGCATTAGCGTATACTGACTCGAGCCAACGCCGTATTCGAGTGGTCTGGGGCCTATTTTTTGCCCACGTTCTCGTAATCGGCACGATGACGGCCCTCAACCCTGAATTTCTCCAGACAGTCGATGGGATCGTATATCAGGGCCCGATGACCGTGCTGAACGTGACATTTGAGAGATGGACTGTCCTAGACCGAACGTTCACGACAGCGGAAACGATACGCAATCTGTATCACCATGTGATCTGGGTGGTCAGCGGTGCTATCCTCGTTCAGTACACACTGAGGAAGCGGGCAGACGTCGCCGCCGGACAGGTGGCCTCATTGGTCGTTGGCATCGGGACCCCAATAGTCGTACGGCGTCTGATGTCTGTCGGAGTGCTTCCGCTGGTACTGCCCCTCACTGATGTTGCATTTGGCGTACTCGCTGTCTGCTTGGCCGTCGCCGTGTTCCGATACCGGATGCTCGATCTCGCCGCCGTTGGCCGCCAAGAGTTCGTCGAGGGCATGGACGACCTGCTCGTATTCCAAAACGACGAGAACGAGATCGTCTATAGCAATCCGAGAGCACGGGAGGTGTTCGAGGCCGGGGAGGGATGGAGGAGAATGGACGAGAGCAATTTTTTTGCACCATATTACGACCGCATCGAGGCAGCCCGTGGCAATGAGACGACACGATACAACACGATCGAACTGGATGACGCGAGCCGGTATTTCAACGTCAAGAGGACCACAATCCGGACACGCGCTGGAGACATCGGGGGCCAGGTAACCACGTTTAGAGACGTTACAGAACTGGAAAAGACGAACCAACGACTCGATCAGTTCGCGTCGATGGTATCACACGACTTGCGTACCCCGCTAAATAACGCAGTAGTTCAAACGAATCGTCTCGCACAGGACCAATCCGACGAACGTGTCGAGGCCCTCCAAGAAGCGCTGGATCGAATGGAATCGATGATCGACGATATGTTGAGGCTAGCCCGCGCTGGAGCGGAAATAGAAACTTCTGAGGAGTGTTCTCTGGGCGAACTCGCCGAGGAAGTCTGGGGAACCGTCGAGACGAGTGGCGTAGAACTGGACTGTCACGTTGAGGATACGACTATCGAAGCAGACCCTGTCCGCCTGTTCCAAGTGCTGGAGAACCTCTTTCGAAACGCACTCGATCACAACGACTCACCACTGACTGTGCAAGTCGGGACGCTCGACGAGCGTGGTGAACTCGCTAGCGCCGACGAGTCCGTTGGCTTTTTTATCGAAGACGACGGGCGTGGCATCCCCGAAGATCAACGGGACGTGATTTTGGAACACGGATACACTACGAACCGAGATGGAAGCGGATATGGACTCTCCATCGTGCGACATATCGTCGACGCACACGACTGGGAGATTCAGGTTACCGACGGGACCGATGGTGGCACTCGATTCGAGATTTCCGGCATCGAAGCCAGATAACCATCGCCGCTTTTCGTGGGCTCATCTGGCTGATCGGAAACAGTGGAGTTCGGCGCAGTCGTCCGGTACAGTAGTGTCTCATCACCGCCGAGCGAACGTCATTCAGCGAATGGACGCAACTCGGTCGCTGTCTTGAAGAAGCGGTTCGAGCATCTGTTTGTGATCCGTCGAAAGATCGAGTCCCTCAATCTTGGCTGTGCAATTTTTGTATCCGTTCATCTTCGTTGCAGCCTTCCCGTGCGTCTCTGTCAGTGCGAACTGCTTTGATCGGAGAGTCAGATACGTTCGCGCTGTTGAATCTAACGCTGCTCGATTGAGCAACAGCTCCACCCGTGTTCTCATTTCGTCTTCCTCGACCGGCTTGTGGATATAGTCATCATAGTCCAGTTCATAGAGATCGTTGTCAGGTTCGACACCACTAACGCACAACAGAAGTTGCTGTTCGTGCTCCGCTCTGATTCGAGCTGCGACAGTATCGCCTGACATCCCCTCCAATTTTCGGTCGATGATGACGAGATCGGTGTCAGCAGTATATGCTTCGAGTGCCTCTGTACCGGTCGAGACGTACTGTGTATGGTAACTCCCAGAAAAATAGTTTGCAAAGATATCTGCGACCATTTGTTCATCTTCAACGATCAGAACTGTTGCTGCCTCTTCTCCATAGTGCTGTTCCCACGCTTCTAACACCTCTATGGCAGGGATAAGTGCCCGTCCTTTGCTGGACAGTATGTACACCGTTCGACCACCCCCTTCAACTGTCTCCGTCGTCGTTAAAACATTCCGCTCACAGAGATCAGACAGACCATCCGACAGCATTTTTGATGAGATACTTCCAAGGGAGCTTTCGAGTTCCGAATATCCCGCTCCTTCCAATTCGTTAACAGTATAAATGATACTCGGGTACCATTTATAAGCAAATATTTCTGTTGAAGCTTGTATCTGGCTCATTGTTATTTTGAATCCTCTAGTTAAGTCGATTACACGACTAATTGTATCTACTGGGTAAGAATCTCGCGGTTTATCAGAAGCTCTCTGAACCAGACTATCGCCAACCATCCTATTGTTCGACCACACAGTAGCCGAAGACAGGATAATCAATTGGGTGAAAATGAAGTTCTCAATGAGAGTACCAGCTAAGTAGTTAATCGAGATTAGATCTCTGGGAAGCTATGTGATATCCCCATCGTATGCATTGAGGCGGCCAGTCTCAACTACTCGCCGAGCTTGGATGTCACAGTTTCCGAGGATGGGCTAGTTTTGGGTCGAATCTCCGTCGATTTGAGATGCTTTCCACTGATCAAGCGTCGACTTCGGACCTTAGCGGGCGTGTCAACCAAGCGAGCATGAGAAACTACACGGATTTTGGCGCTACTGTACGGTGTCGCCACTCCCGAGCGGCGAACTCAGTAGGAAATCGGTCGCTCAGTCGGGTGGTATCAATGCCGAGACGACGATCTCGACACACTCACCGGCCGTCAGCACGGGTACGTGATTCATTTCCCCGTCGACGCCCGCTTTCAGGAGAAAGTCCGTCAACCGCCAGATATTATACAGCAACACCGCGAACACGAAATAAAACAGTCGAACTCGATCGTCCTCTGAGGACGTTTTCGCCAGAAAATCACTCTTGATGCTCATGTACTCGTTTTCGAATGGACCATCAACCCTCCGTATCGCATCACGGAGAGTAACCCCCTCACGAAGGTCGTTTCGGAGATCTATGCCGACCATGTACGCATGAGTCATTTGGCGGTCGTGTTCCATCAATCAGGGTATCGTTCAGAGCCAAAAACTAGATATTCTCTCGTCGAACGAGGTTCGTCGTTTGCACACCCTACTGCCAAGAGAGGCCCTGAGAAACCGTTGGCGGCGCGAGCGGACTCGGCGGGAGATCGCCACTCGGATCGGGGTCGTTGTATGCCTTCGGAGCCACGTCGTTCGGGGCGTTTGGATAGAACAACGAGGCAACGGCGTGGATGTGCTCGCGGCCGACATCGAGTTCGAACTGTCCACCTCCAAACATCTGGATATCATGCTCTCGGCAGTACTCGATTGTGTCGAAGAGCGACTGGACCGAGCCGAATCGGGATGGCTTGATGTTGAGCCACTCCGGTTCCCACGGGAGGTTTTCGACCGTCTCGACACCTCGAATCGGGTAGTCCCACGTCACACGGGCGTCCTCACCTTCGAACAGTGGTCGCGTTTCCTCGTTGAGTTCCGGGTCTTCGATGAGTGCCTCGGGAAAGCCCTCGATGATTCGCTCGTAAAGTTCTGGATCAGCAGGCTGATCCACTGTTGTCCCGTGGTATTGACCTTTGAGGTCGAGTGTTCGGACGGCGTCGGTTGCCGCGAGTCGCTCTATGACCGCTGTCGGCCACTCCGATGTCGGGTCGAGTTTGAACTCTAGTTCGGGGTTGCGGTCAAGCCAGTCGAGCACGACGTCGCCGGTCGGCGGCTCCTCCAGACGCGTACTCACGACGAATCGAACGGGGTCGTACGCGCGGCCGAGGCGATCAGCGAGGTTCGTATCGGACTGTTTTAATGCGAGGTCGAGCGCGGCGCTCTCGAACGCCCACTGTCGATAGTTGCGGAAGATCGATTGATTCGGTTCAGTACCGTGAAAGAAATCGATCTCGGACACCTGGCCCGAAAACTCGTCGAGAGTATATTCACCCGTTATCGGGAAGACCCCCGCGGAACCGTTGAGGGCTTCGTGGGCGTCGTTGTCCTACGTGACGTCCTCGCCACGCCCGGTTTCGCCATCGCCGTGTAACGAGACGATGGTCGTCGCTCGGGAGAAACCACTGGACGTGTCCCGCTCGCGCTGTTCGAGATTGTAGCCCTCGATTTCGAGTTCCAATTCGGAGACCTGATCGTACAACATGATGAGTCATCATTCGACCCGAGGCCGTTAATAAGTGTGAGTGACAGGCCTCGAACCTGATAACACTCGTGTCAGGAGTTCATCTTCCCTTTGGTCGGTGCTCGCTGAGGAAGGGGGCTTAGCGCCTGCAATCTGCTAATTCGGCGGGCCTTGGCGAATTTGTTCCCGGAGGGTGAAACTGGAAGTGTCTCTTTCAGACCCGTCATCGGAGTAGAGTACGACGAGATCTCACGTACACCACCTTCGATCCAGAGCGCGATCCTGTTCGATACCCATACCCGTGACTACCGTTCCACCCTTCCCGAGATCGACGTCCCCATGCTAGTCTGTGCGGGCACCACAGAGACACGAGGCAGCGTCGACGCTGTTCGTTCTGTCGCGGAACGCGTTCCCGATTCGAGGGTCGAGCTGTTCGAGGCAAGCGGCCACGGTCCACACTACGAGGAACCCGAGCAGTTCAACCGAATCCTCGACCAGTTCGTCGATTCCCTTTGAGAGACACGGGAATCGCAACAGCGTCGAACGTGTCTTTCGAGCGGTAAAACGACGAACGCTCTCGTTCTCAAACTGTTTCAGCCACGCCAGGGCGGAAACTGCTGATGAGTAGCTCAACTCATTCGTCTTCCCATGGAATCAGCTAATCTGAACGCGACCCCACGAACGCACCCGGAACGCGCGCAGCAAGACGTGCCGGGTAGTATTGATGGAGCCCGTGTCGACGCTGGCACTGAATCAGTGGGGCGCGGCCGAGTTCGATTATTCGCTCTGCTCGTGGTCAGCGATCCGGAACGTCCACTCCTCGGTCTCCCAGTCGACGTCCGGTTCCTCGAGGAGTTTCGCCTCGTTGAGATCGAAGACTCCAACCTGTTCGTCTGTTCCGGGATCGCGGAGCACGAACTCGTGACTGACGTCGTTCTCCGAGAATCGCGCCGTGTCGTACAGTCCGGCATGGAACATCTGGCGCTGCGCCACGCCGCCGCCGGGAGGGGTATCGGAAAGGACCAACGTGACGATCCTGTCGTCGACCTCACTGTCGAGGTTCTCCGAGAGCTGACCTGCACCCTCGAACTCCTCGATTATCGACCGCAGTCGCTCTCCTTCGACGACGAGAAGCCCTGCATCGATAGCGAACCCGCGCTCCGCCTCCTTGGGGTGGTCGAGGTACTCGGGATACGTCCGGAGCCCCGCATCCCAAGGCTCCTCCGTCCCGTATTCCGTCCATTCTGCGACACGTGATTTGACTGTGGTTTGGATCATAGGACCACCCCGTTAGTTGCTCTAATTAATTTTCGAACGAGACGAGCATCCGCTTTGTCGTGGAGTGCTTCATCCTACCCGATGGTCCACCTCGCAACTCAGTATACGGCGTCGACGGTGCCCGTGGCAGCATCGAGGTCGACCATGTCCCGTGCCTTGGCGAACAGTTCGCCTTCTTTCATGACGGGATACCGGTAGGCGTGTTCGCGGTCTGTTTCCTCGGCGACCCACTCGATCCCGCCTGCTGACGAAACGCGGACCAGATTCCGGGTCGGGGTCGCCCCGAACTCGTTTCCGGCGTCGAGTTGCTCTGGCTCTAGGACCACCATCAGGTCGTCCTCGAACGGTAGCACTGTCGAGACTGGTCCCGGGAGGGAGAGGCTCCAGCCGGCATCGTGAGACACCTCGCCGTCGTAATCGACCGTGAACCCGTCGTCGGTGAACGAGTGCACCCGCTTGCTTTCGTTTGGCATCGAGAGCACGTGGTCGTACTCGACCCGTACCCTGGCGTAGAGGTCGTCGTCCGGGAGTGCTTCGTGGCTATCGACGCCGGGCTTCCACTCCTGGTCGAGCCAGCTCAGGTGCAAGGAGACGATGGGGGAGTCGTACCCCGGGTGTGAGATGGTAGCCAACTCGCCCGGTTCGAGCGGACCTTCAATCTCGAGCAGATCGCCGTCCCGTCTTACTGATAGTTCGGACCTCCCTCGTCGAATCTCGGTCACCGTGTGGAACCGCGCGCCGTTGTAGTCGCTCCCCTCTGGGAGGAAGTCCTCGTGAATCCGGATATCGCCGAAGTCGGGGACGGTGAGATATCGGAACATGTCGAACGGGTCGTCCCACGCTCGTACGACGGCATTCTCGAACAGCATCACCTGGTTCGTACGAAGCGTATCAATTGAAAGTTCGGGCGGTGAAGACATCGGCAATCTGGAATAACAGGCTACATAGAAGCTGGCTGGCGTAGCCGGTTCGGATGCAATCGACGGGACGGCTCGGCGAGACCCGTGTTCCAGTGTTCCGAGCGTTTCGGTCGTGGTCCCGTCGTCGCCGTTCCGAGTTCAGTCGAACCGTCGAACGAGGTGGCCCGTCGTAGCGTCGAACCTCGCATTCGGGCTGCTCCACTTCAGCGTGTACAGGTCGTCGTCGCAGATGAAGGCGTCGCGAATGCTGACAGTCGAGTCGTCGCCTTCGGCGTCGACGATCCAGTCGAGGTCGCCGTGCTCGTCGATCCTCGCGACCGGTCTGGCGTCGGGAACGACGACGTCCGGGTCGTCGACGCCTGCCTCAGATGGGTCGAACACGAGGATGGCACCGGAATCGTGTCCGTACCCGTATCGTATCGCGTTCGAGAACGCTATCTCCCGGCCGGAGTCGTGAGCGACTCGGCCGTCGTAGGCGAATTCGAGGGACGTGTCCGGAAGGCGACGAACAGTCGGGGCGACCGACCGTTCGTCGGTTCGGGTTCCGTCGTACGTCCAGTGGACGACCACCGTCACGGTCTCGGTCGGCGTCGCGCTGGCGTCCGGAAGTCGATCCACCGGCAGGGTCAACGTCGTCTCTCCGTCCGCTCCGCCGGTGGGAGTGTCCAGGGATACCGTCGCCGTCTCGTCGTCGACCCGCTCGACGGTGCCGCGCCACTCCGAGAGCGACGCAGTGGCGGACTCGACGAACGAACGGTCGCTGGCCGCGATACCGGTACGCATCTGATACTTGGTTCCGACGAACGGGATCTCTTGCGGGAGCGCGTCGTGCGGAAGGACGACCCGGTAGTCGACGGCGGCGCTCTCGAACGTTCCCAATCCATCGTCGCTCACTGCCGAGAGCGTCGCGTCCCACGTGGCGACGGAGAGCGCCGGGTCCTCGAAGACGCGCTCGACAGCGGCCGCATCCGGCTGGTCCGAACGGGTTCGTTCGAGTTCGGCCAGCGATTTGTCGGTCCGCCAGAGTGCCCGTGCCGGGTCGTGTTCGAGCCGAACGGAGATCCCGTACGTCGATCCGTCCTCGAACCGGTCGTCAGGACCGTCGACCTCCGGAAAGCACTCCCAGTCGTAATAGGATACGATAGCTGCGAACAGGTCCTGGTCGACCGCCGGGTCAGGATGATCGACGTGGAGCGTATTGCTCCCGTAGGTCGCTGCCGACCGTATCTCGGTCCGCCGGAATCCAACGTCGACCGTCCTCTCCACCGGCTCGGCCGTGACCTCGTACTCGACGTAGAGCGGACCGGTACCATGCATCGACAGTGGCGTGTAGTCCCTGTGAACGTAGCACTTGAGCGCGTTCCAGTGTATGTCCGCTATCGGTCCATGATTCTTCTCCCACTCCGCGAACGTGCTTAGAGATGCAAGCATTGAGGACGCTCATTTATGCAGTGCTCGCCGTCAGTAAATATGACCACCGGAGGCCGGATGTCCGTTCCGGACATCTCTGAGCGATAGTGAACCAGGAGTTCGACGTGCACCCCGTCGAGTCCGTGTCACCGCTGGCACTGGATCGGTGAGGCACGGCCGCGGTCGGTTATTCGCTCTGCTCGTGGTCGGCGATCCGGAACGTCCACTCCTCGGTCTCCCAGTCGACGTCCGGTTCTTCGAGAAGCTTTGCCTCGTTGAGCTCGAAGAGCCCCACCTGCTCGCCCGTTCCGGGGTCACGCAGCAGGAACTCGTGACTGATATCGTTCTCCGAGAACCGCGTCGTATCGTACAGTTCGGCATCAAGCGTCCAGCCCTCCCTGGCGTCGTCGCCGACCAGACCGTCGCAGAGGGATAGCCTGACGGTTCTCTCCCCGACCGTCTTCGTCAAGGACTCTGATAGCTGATCTGTACCGTTGAAATCCCGGATAATCGACCGCAAGAGTTCCCCTTCGAGGATGAGTAGCCCTGCTTCGACAGGGAACATGCTGTCGTCCTCGTCGGGATGATCCGGATACTCGGGATACACCCGAAGTCCCGAATCTCCCGATTTGTCCGTCCCGTAGTCGGTCCACTCAGCCACTCGCAGTTCGACTTCTATTTCAATCATGCCGTGCCGATTCTCTTCGGGTTTCTTATTTTTTGGGGAGTCGCTCGGCCTCTTCGTCTTATTCATCGTCGACCGCTTCGTCTGGACCGATTAGCGCTCCTTGTTCGGTGACCACGAACTCGAGGTTCCCGTCTTCTCCAGTGATATAGATCGGCGTATCTCGGTCGCGCATCTCGTCGATTATCTCTTTGTCATCGATATATTTCGTACTCGCGGAAACGACCACGGTATCTCCAGAAGTGCTTCGCCGTTAGCGGAGTCACTCCCATGATGACTGAGTTTCAACACGTCGACGTCGCCGAAGTCGTCGAAGAGCTCTTCTTCGAGTGCCTCACGGATGTCGGCAGTGAAGAGGAAATTCTGCGACTTGTACTCTACCCGGAGCACTATCGAGTTACAGTCCAGTTTCTTCTGACATGTGATCGCCGATCGTCCCTTGGTCGATTATTCTCGGGTGGGTTGAGTACGTCCAGTTCGACACCCGTACCTAACGCTAACTCGGATCCGTCACCGCGTGAAAGTCGCTCCACGGGGATGGACATCCCTTCGAGATCTTGCCGCACTCGTCGTTGTGTCTGTCCGAGATCGCCGTCGTCGTCCTCTGCCATGAGTCCATTTACATATAGTTTCCCGATGGTAATCTCGCCACTCTCGTGAGCATCAAGTAGCCCCGAAAGACCGCTGAGATGGTCCGAGTGATTATGCGTAATCACGACGTAATCGAGACGGTCGACACCGAGTCGAGAGAGTTCATCTGCTACCCGATTCTTCGCCGGGCCAGTATCGATTAGCATATTTTTACCGTTCGGCGCCTCTAGAAGGATGCTCGTTCCTTGTTGTACGTCCAGATAGGTGACTTCGAGATCGTCGTCCGGACACCCGTCTCCTTCGTTATCGTCGTCGTCGAGAGCCAGCGAGAGCTGCTGCATGTTCGCGAAGCCGTCGGACGAGTGGGGCGCGACGCCGGCGGTGGTGCTGATGGAGTCGGTGTCGTCGGTGGGGAGGTCGCAGGCGTTGGTGAACTGCTCGTCGAGTGCGATCTCGGCGACGTC
>CP040679.1 GCA_005954745.1 Halostella pelagica | reverse complement strand
AGACACTTCTCGACGATATGCAGGCGGATCTCAGGTCATCGTTACCAGCGGCGGTGGGGCTCCCAGCACGGGTAGATCGGCTACTAAACCAACTCGACCGCGGTGAAGTTGTGGTTCGAACTGAGTCCGTCGGACGACAGCAAAATGACGATAGCGGCCTCGGGTTAGCGATCCTGGCCGGATCCCTGCTTGTGGCTTCGTCGATCCTGGCGTTTCACGACCAGCCCTACGAGGTTGGAAGCTTCGCGCTCGCCGTCGGATTCGCGCTCATCTACCTCTTACGCTGAGAACCGGGGGAAGGGTTCACTGGAGAGCAGTCTCGCGGGCCCGCTCGTGGACCAGTTTTCGCTCGATCGCGGTGAGCCGCTGCGACACTGCCGACGGCGTGATGTCGAGTTCATCTGCGAGGTCGTCCAGCGTGGCTCCCCGTGGCCTGTCGTAGTACCCCGACTCGGTCGCGAGCAAGAGCACCTCGCGTTGCTTCGGTGTCAGCGTGACGCCGTCGGTCACTGCGTCGTCCTCTTCGTCGTGGGCTAGTATCCGTTCGAGCGACACCGATGCACCGGTTTTCCTGAGTTCGTCTACAATCGAGCGCAGCACCCCGCGACCGGGAATGACGAGCGAGAACAGCAACCGACCGTCCCTGACCGCTTCGAGGTCGGAGATGCAGTCGCGTTCGTCGAAGACCGCACAGGGACAGGTTTCGGTTACCGGTGTCCGCTGATAGTCGTGTACCTCACCGTCGTCGACTGCGACCTGACACATTCCGTCGTCTCTGCAGCTAGCGCGGGTCATCGACTGCCGTACCTCGTCGATGTCTCGCCCGCTGAGTGGGCACCCCGTAGCGGTGTCGGCGTCGATAGCCAGTCGCACATCGAGTGGACCGATGTCCGCTCCGGCCTCGCTTTCCTCGGAGGTATGACTCATGACATGTGGAAGTTGGACTCCGTCTTACAATATAGACGGCCCTGATTCTTCGATCGTGAGAATGGGAGGCGGCAGCGCGTTCACGGGAAGGGAGTCGGTACAGTCCGAGGCCACAGTCGGTCACTGGCTGGAACGAGTACGACAGAACCATCGGTTGTCGATGAAAAACTGCGGCCGAACCGGGTTGTCCGGCGTTAGTCGCCCGGGAGTTCGACGGAGGACCGCGTTCGGTTTCGACTCCGTTATCAGGACTCCTCGTCGGGGGCCTCCCTTCTCAGAACACGGGAATCCCCGACGGCCTATTGGTGACGGTCACTGTAGGTGGATATGTAGGACCATGTACGAACGTATCCTGCTGCCGACGGACGGGAGCGAGGGAAGTCAACGGGCGATCGACCACGCGGTAGCGATCGCCGACGAGACCGGCGCGACGATCCACGCAGTGAACGTGGTCGATACGTCCGAGTACCAAACGCTCGATGGACCGATCATGGAATCGATCGAGGCTCGCGGCCACAAAGCTCTGGAGGCCGTGGAAGAGGTCGGATCGCGGGCTACTGTCGCCGTCGAGACAACCATCCGGCACGGCATCCCACACACTGAGATCCTGGCGGCTGCGAGCGATCTCGATGTGGACGTGATCGTCATGGGGACGAACGGTCGCACCGGCCTGGACCGTGTTCTCCTCGGGAGTGTCGCCGAACGCGTTGTTCGGGAGGCGATAGTGCCCGTGACAACGGTTCGAGCGATCGAGGCGGAAACCGTGGTCGACTCACCTGAGGGGGCGATCGACCACGCCACGGCAGCGCTGGAGGACGCTGGCAACAGTCCGACCGAGACGCTGGAGGAGCCCTACCGTGGAACGAACTCTTGGATCGTTCCGATGCGCGCCGAAAGCGGCGAGTTCAGGGTTCACATCGACGCCGAGACCGGGAAAACACGGATCGCAGGGGATGGCAGGTGAGGAGAGTTTCCGGTAGCGGTCCAACCCTGGCATCCTGAAGTTCGTGTTCAGAGGCGGAATGGCCGTCAGGGTGCATTCCTCGTGTTACCACGCTGAGAGCAGAGACACCAGCAGTACCCCATGCCAGACTGCTGCGGTAGTCGCGACCCGCGGGTCGACGGTGGAATCGGTGGATTGCGAAATATTCCGTCCCACAGGAACAGCGTTGCCACCAACGCCCCACTTTCGAGACCGTAGTGCAACTGGACGACCGGGTGGAACCCAACCATCGTGCCCGCTACCAGTGCCACGAGCATACTGTCGAGGATCCGGTCGTAGTATCCCATCTCGTCTCTATGTACGTACCCGCCGAAAAAGGACCTCTGGAGGGTTCTTAGACTCTCGGATTCGAACGGCAACTGATATCCCCCGACCGCTAGATCCGTTCGACTTGCAGTTTCGACTGTGACGCCTTGGCGGAGTCGGACCCGAGCGTACCGACAAAGGCGAGACCGGTGTCCAGCGACACGATTCTCCGGCTACTGTCCTACCGTGAGGATGCACTCGACGGTCACACCATCCCGCAGCGTCACCCTCACGCCGTCGACCGTCCGTCGGTACCACGCTGGGCCCGACGCGTCAGCGAGCCCTTGCGCCACTTCCTCGATCAGCCCCGCATCTTCTAGTGTCTCCACCTTCCTGTACGCCGTTGATAGCGGGATGTCACATTCCGCGGCCAGCATAGACACCGTCTTCGGGTCAGTGGCGCTTCGGAATAGGCTCACGGCGTCGTCGTCGTTGATCAGACCGACGATCGCCTCCGGATCGAACCCTTCAGGAGTACCGTTGTCACTGTCCGGGACCCGACTCTGCGGTGAGATGCTCCCCGCCATGGGTGTCGTTTATCCCCGACGCTACAACCGTAGTTCGGTACAATATGTAGGCCTATTTGTAGGGTCCGCGCCAATGTCCAGAGACGGATAATATTCTCCGCTCTCTTCCGGACGACTAACGCGAAGTCGTCGGAACCGACCGCCGCCGGATGACTGGTTATCACGGCAGGCCCCAATCGGAGGGACTCGGTACCCTGCACTACTGTGTCCCGTGGACGAAGCCCGGGCGCGAGACGGACGGCCGCGTCACCGTCTAAGTCGGCGGAGAGGAGCGGCTTGTGATGACAGATTGGATTCAGCCACGAGCCAGTGGATAGCTGCCCGCTTATCCCGTTGACGTCACTCGGACATAACGTGTGACGGCGTACTCCAGGCCGCGATGCCGGCCAGTAGAAGTGAGACGACGAGCCAGAGGAGAAGACTGATCGCACTCATGAGAGGTGACGCAGGTCGGACTACCGTCGCCGCGACTGGGGAAACCACGTACGCCATCACTAACCCGCGGTACGCGCTTACTGGACTCAACGCCAGGTACCAGGGAAGGATGTTTCCGCCGATGACGCCACCCGCGACCCCGAACACGATCACCAAGTCGATCCCGATTGCCACGACTACGACAACCATCAGTGCTGCAACTATACCTCGCCGCGCAGACCGAACCAGTGTGGACAGCAGGACCATTAGCGCGAGTATCACTGCGGCGAAGACGGCAGTCAGCACGACAAACCGGAAGTAGTAGACCGGCGAGTCGATCCCCGTGTACTCCGCCAGTACATCCGCGGGCGGACTCGCGAACGACACCGTCAGAGCAGCGACAAGCAGCGATACTGTCACTACGAGGAGCGTCCAGGCCAACCGACCGCAGTATACGCCCGCGATGTAGGTTCCCGGGCCAAGTGGATAGGTCTGCAAGATACTCGTCTCTCCTCGCTCCCGGTCAGCGAGCACTGACCGGTAGCCGACCGCCGCTGTTAATGCTGGGATGAGCAGTTCCACCGGCGTGAGAAGCGTCAGCGTCAGCGGCACGTATCCGCTGGTGTCGCTAAAGACCCCGATACCGACCGTTATCGCGAAATAGCCGAGTGCGAGGAGCCAGATCGACCGTGTCCGCCGCAGCGTCGCGAGTTCGCGTTCAAAAACAGCCACGAAGCGGTCCGTATCTATCATGCTCAGTCCCCTCCCGTTCCGGTCTGTACCGTCGGGGTGGTCCCGACCATCGCCAAGAACGCCTCAGCCAACGATTCCGTGTTCGTCCGGGCAGTCAGTTCGGCTGGAGAACCACTGTCGATCACGGTTCCTCTGTTCAGCACGACGACGTTGTCCGCGTTTGCTGCGTAACTCAGGTCGTGTGTCGTCAGTAAAACAGCCGTATCGTCGTCGGCCTGGCCCGCGGCGATATCGAAGATCTGTTTCGTCATCCGCGGGTCGAGGCCGCTCGTCGGTTCGTCCAAGATAACCAACGACGGGTCGCCGAGAACACTCTGTGCGAGCCCGAGCAGGCGGCGCATTCCCCCGGACAGTGCGTCGACGCGGCGGTCCGGCACGTCTGAGAGACCGACTCGTTCCATAGCGGCATCGATGTCGACGGGCGTGAAAAGCAAGTCGGCGTAGAACTGTAGCGTTTCCTCGACAGTGAACACAGGTCGGAATCGAGGGGACTGCGGGAGATATCCGATCGGACGGTCGCTCGAGGCGTCAAGCGCTATCTCGCCACTGTCAGGCCGGCGTAGTCCGGTAACGATGTGTGCGAGCGTCGTCTTCCCCGACCCGTTCGGCCCGATTATGGCTGTCACCGACCCTCGGGAGATATCAAAGGATACGTCGTCTAGAGCGTTCACATCGCCGAACGAGTGGCTCACGTCCTTGACCGCTAACAGCGTGTCAGACCGCGTGGTCGTTTCCTGATTCGTGTCGCTCATTCAGACTCTAGTGAAGGGCCACTCGATCCTAAGCGTGGCGTTCCTGCACAGATGCAGCGGCGGCAACGGAGCGTATTTACCGACAGCTACCGTATTCGTGGCTGATGAACTCGCGGTCTCTCTCCGTCGCGTTCGTCGTGCTTGTCGTCCTCGGAGCGATCCCGTTCTGGCTCACTCCCGACACCCGGACTGCCACGGTCCCCTTCGAACAGACTAAAGAGACAGGGTTACCGGATCACGTGGTTCGCGAGGCCGACTCATCCGACCTGATACTTCCGAAGGCGGAGGTGTACTACTCGCAGTACCGCTACGTCGTCGGCTACTACGGCGTCACGTCGCTCGTTGCTGCACTGCAGACACAGCAGACCGAGGCGTTCGGTCCGCCATCGCGGGTGTACGTCTCCGACTTTTCGGGGATCGATCTTACACTGTCCGATACTGGCCACCTCCGAGCGCCTCAGACCGCTCCGACGAAATGGGTCGACGCTCGGGACGCGTATTTCGTCGTCGGGAGTAACGCCACGATCCCCACGCGCGACACCACTATCGTCCCGTTCTCCGACCGAGCAGACGCCGTTTCATTCACCGAGCGCTACGGCGGCGAAGTGCAACAGTGGGGCGGTGCCCAACAAGCCTCTATCGGCCGACTCGGACGGTCATCATCGGAGTGGCACCAGGTCGTCGGTCAGCGACAGGACCGAGCGAACGCGACGGTCGAAACCGCAGAACGCCTCCGAAATCGCCCCGTCTCCACCGTCGTTGGACGCGATGCGTCAACGCTCACTGACGCGGTCGAGCAGGCACCGGCGAACACAACCATCCATGTGCCGGCGGGCACGTACCGCGTCGACGATCTGCGGATCGAGAAGCCTCTCACGATCCGCGGAGTCGGTAGGAACGCAACCCGGATCGTCGGCGATGGCAACGGGAGCGTGATCACGGCTGACGCACCGCAGACGGCCATCACTGATCTTATGATAACCGGCGTCGGGGAGAACCGGAGCGGCAGAGACCGCTCTGTCGACGTTCCCGTCAACGACAGTGCGTGGAACTACGATATCTGGAAAGTACATGGCTACGGTGACGCCGCCGTCGTGTTCGATACGGCAGGTGAATCACTCGTCTCGTCGGTTCGCATTAACACGACATCGAACGGCATCATATCGCGCAGTAGCCCAAACGTTTCAGTCACGAACCTCACGTTGTATGGAACCAAGGAGTGGGACGACGGATTCATCGGCGTCGTCGCGCTGGGCGGCCGAGCAGTTGTCCAAGACTCGTCGTTCCACGGCGGCAAGGTCGGCGTCTACGCGCACGAATCTAACGGCGTTGTGGTCCGGAACGCGTCGATGGAGGGAATGATGGTCGGCGTGTTCGACTTCTACGGCATCCGGACTATGGTGACGAACTCGACGATAGAGGACACGTGGAACGCGGTCTACGTCGAACACCGGTCGTACGGGTCCGTCATCGCTGGGAACCACCTCCGAAACAGTCGCAACGGCGTACTCGTTGCGGGACAGGCGAACTACATTGCAGAAAACGTGCTGGTACACAATCGCAATGGGATGACGGTCCGAGGAGAGTTCTCGCGGTACGAGCAAAACGTGATAGCCTACAACGTCCGCGGCGTTCGCACTATGTCGTTTTTCCCGACGAACCGGGTGACCGAAAACGACATTCTCGCCAACGGACGTCCGGTAGAAATAGACGAGTTCAACGTCCAGCACGTCTGGAGTGGAAACTACTGGAGAGGTGCACCCGGCCTCGACGCCGACGGTGATGGTCGCCTCTCGCGGTCCTATCGAGCGACGGGGGCGGTCGACAGTCGTATCACAGACGTTCCCGGAACGCCAACACTCGCCGAATCCCCCGCCGTTACGTTTCTCAGGGAGTTACAGGAGATCGTTCCAGGGCTACGATCTGGCGGAGTTGTCGACGACCAACCCCGTTCACGTCCGGCAAGCCCCGATGTAGTCCGCCGCGTCACCGAGACGTACGACGGGGTCGGCCAGCATTCAGATCCGGACCCGTGGGACTTCAGTGATTGAAATACACTGATATCCACTCCTCCCTGAATCGCGGCGCTTTCTCTTCGACTTTTCCTCCTTCGACTGCCGTGCGTTCATCGAGGACTTGCTGTGCGTCTTTGGGATTGCTGACTGTACTCTGCTGTCCGAATCATACCAGTAAAAGTCCGTGTCGGCTTCACCTCGGAGTCAAGCACCGAGGCACTCTTGCTTATCTGTAGACGGCTAGAACTCACGAACAATTCGCTGTAGAAGATCGGTTTCTTTATTACATCGTTGTATGTATTGAACGGTATCCCCCGACCCGATTTTCCCGTCAACAACGGGTGAGTACCAGATGAACCCCGAGCGACCAAATCACTCCACTCCGCCTTCAGCGTCCAAGAAGGCAACTCGAAATCCGCCAACGAAGCGAGCAGCATTCGTCGGTGGTGCTGTAGGGCTATGTATCGGCCTGAGTTCGCATTTTCTGTTACTGGATTACTCTGTAGTATCTATTACCATCTGTATCCTGTACTCAATCGGGGTCACGCTCATGATCGACTATCTAAGCATCCTCCGACAGACCCCCTACGATGGCGGGAGTTGGTGGACGATTGCCTTCGGTGCAACCATCGGACTCGTTCTGATGGTTGTACAGTTGGTGTACCGCCCGATGGTTACGGATAAGATGGCAGTAAAGCGAGTCCTCCCCGAGGGAGTGAGGGCCGTTCCGTTTAACCTCATTCTTATCTTGTGGCTTCTCGTATTCGGTGTCGCGTTAGTTTCACTGACATACGGGATCGGAATGGCAGTAACGGACATGTCGGAAGGCTAATCCTCTCTGTCAGCCTCTCGCTGGCTGGTTCGGCCCTGCGTCATCCTTCCAAGCAGCCTTCTTTCTGCCGTGGTGAATATCTGGTGAGTCCAGTTAGAGGGGTTCACAGAGCAGTTCAATGGTAGTGATGGCGCACATGAGGTCGATTTCTCCGAACCGTCAACCGGCCCAGCGCTCGCTCGGCGGGGTAATCGGCCCAAAGTATGGAACCCACAGCGCCTAGAAGATTCAGGGGTGGAACCCGTCGGTTCGAGTTATTGAACATCTTTCAGATCAAGAGCTAGATGCTGCGAACGACGAGGCTCAGCAGGCGGGCGGAGCGAACTGTACAAGAACACTATCCGTAGGCCCGCTCTCTCCGAAGAAAGAGGGTCCAGCGAGCGACGAACGGCACGCGATCCAACAGCTATCTCTGTGCCCCGACGGACCCTCAGGAGTGACGAGGCGACCTCAGAAATGGAGCGCAATTGGACGGAGACTCACACGGTGAACGCACGACTTTTACAAGCAGAAACAAAGGGTAACGTATGGTGTTGGACCTGATATTTGGGTTTGTGCTGCTCGTTGCCGCAGCTTACATCGGCACGACAATGGCGTTGAGAGGCTTTTTCGGGCGAGAATACTATGACCCGAGGACTGGCGAATTCACGTCAACTGCTGATGAGAAAACAGATCCAGACACGGAAACCGATCGTTTATGATCCTCTTGTCTCCATCGGTGCCTCTGCGTCCATAGCGGATCGGTGATACTGTCGAACGCGCCAATTGTCTAGCACTGCGTCCACGGACAGAGAATTCCGATTGTGGTTGTGGAGGACTCAAAGATTTACGGAAAAGAACGATCACACAGCTAAGACAAGTGTACTGGATCGTGATACTCAACACCGATCCCCGTTCTGTTTCATACGATGACAGACGAATTGGGGCCGCTACTCGAACTACTCGACTTGAAAGACGAGCGCAGAACCGGTTGGGAACTGCGGGATATTGAAGACCCGGAATCAGTGGCTGCCCACACCTGGGGAATGGCGACTCTCTGTCTGGTGTATGCTGACCGCGTCGAGGTCGACCGAGACAGGGCCGTGACAATGGCACTCATCCACGATCTCGCAGAGGTCCGAACAGGTGATATCGCGACGCGTGCGGCGGACGGTCGACAGGCCGTTTCAGCCACCGAAAAGGAAGCGGCCGAGCGTGAGGCCATCGCGGACCTGCTCTCCCCGTTTCCTGACGAGGAACTCCACACACTCTGGGAAGAGTACGAAGCCCGCGAGTCACGTACTGCGAAGTTCGTCAAGGATATGGATCTAATCGACAATTGCCTGCAGGCACTCAAATACGAACGTGAGGGCCGCTACGATGGGTCCGAGCCGAACGAGCATTTCTCCGAGTTCGGAAATCTGGACGAGTTCTTCGCAACGGCTGCTCCGCGACTGCAAACGTCCCTCGGAGAGACGCTGTTCGAACAGATCAAAACCGAATACGAGGAAGAAATCGGAAGGCCCTGCCAACTCGAAGGGAACTAGATCTAAATAGTAACAGCGGACACTTGTCCGGTTGGGCACCGAGTGTACTCTTCTAGACAGATCAACGAGAATCACGACTACCGCAGTGCGTCAAAATCGCCACAATTTTTGGTCGTTCTAGAGAGCGTTGACCATGGAGACGATAGAGGACGCGTTCGATAAGTCCCGTGCGCTCGTGTTCGGTGTCGGCGGCTGTGGCGACATCGTCAGCACTATTCCGACCGCTCGCTTCCTCGAATCCCACGGCGTTGACGTCATCCTCGGCGGTGTTGCGTGGGAACGCGTCGTCGTCGACCCACAGCCTGGCCCACGCCACTTCGACGAGATCGAGAACATCGACCGCCTTAACGACGCCGTCGCCATCGCTACCGGCGAGACGCGAACGCGCGACGGCATCGAGTTCGCAGAAACGAACGTCGCCCGTCACTACGACGAAGACGTCCTCCTCATCGATATCCACGGCGGTGTCCGTGGTGTCGCCGCCGGTCTCAATGATGCTTGTGATCAGCTCGATATCGACCTCGTCGTCGGCACCGACGCCGGCGGTGATGTCTTGGCGGCTGGCGACGAACCGGGGATCAAGAGCCCGCTGACGGACGCAGTTATGCTCTCGGTGCTTACACACCTGACTGTCGATACGTGCCTGGGTATGTACGGGTACGGAAGCGACGGGGAACTCACTCTCGACGAAGTGACAGACGGAGTAGCCCGCGCCGCCACGGGCGACGGTTTGCTCGGTTCGTGGGGTCTCTCCTCGCGTATCGTCGAGGAACTCGAATCGCTGTTAGAGGTAGTCACGACCGAAGCGAGCCGTCTCCCCGTCAACGTCGCCCGGGGTGATCTCGGTGAAGCGGAGATCCGAGACGGCGCACGTTCGGTCGAACTCACGCCCGCAAGCACCGTGACGTTCTACCTCGATCCTGAGGCAGTAGCGGCCACCTCCGATCTCGACGAGCACGTAACCGATACCGAAAGCTTCGCCGCAGCGCAAGAAGCACTGTCGGACGCCGGCTACGATACAGAACTCGATCACGAACGGAGCCTCGCTGCCGACCGGGAATAACGCCCGACGCTTGGACGACGTTTTCAGTTACTGAGCGTTCTGACGCCGGATTCTCACTGAGCAGAGCCGAGTGGCTCGAAACGATCTCCGTGGTTGAGGACTGAAGAACCGACGCCGTCATCCAACAGTTCGATTCAGTTGGGAACATCGACAGTCGTAACCGTGTCTCTGGTTCGTCCCTTCTCCCAGGAGACTGCCTCTACCAACGATCCATTTTCGGTCTGTTCGAGACTCTCCCCCGAGTAATACCGTTTCCAGCAGTCAGTTAATCGTCTCCTTCGGCGAGTAGTACGTCCATTTCTCCGTTTGCGTAGATGTAGTTTACCGTGGGGTCGTTCAGTGCCCGCTTCCGGTCCGTCTCAGTATAATAGTGGGTCAGTGGTTAAAACCAGTGTCCTCTTTTTCGTTAACGACCAAACACATGCTCCAAGTAGGCCCGTAAAGAGGGTGCTAAACAAGAACGCAAGAACTGGAACTAACGATTCCAAAGTGGAACCTGTTGTAAATCCGAGAGATGCCGTTACTAGGTAGCCGCCTGGATATTGAAGTCGGGCGAGTGTCCCCGTCTCGAGGAGATCCTGAACAGTGCCGAGGTGAACGAACTGATCGGCCCCAAGACTGGTGTAGAGAACGTATGACCGTGTCAGGGGTAATGCATACAGACCAGCAAAAGCCACAAGTAGACCACCGAAGCCCACCACCCAGGATCGGTGAGTATCGTGTGTCTCTGTCGAGAGCATAACGCATCCGACTCCGAGGCACACAGTTGCTCCGAACAATAGCCACGTCACCGTGTGATAGGCCTGATAAGGGGAATGTTCGTAACCACTCGCGGGCGGAGTGAGTGCGACTGCTGTGATAAACAGACAACTGACTATCATTAACACTTTCGACAGCCGAGCCCGCGACACCATATGTTTCACTATAAATCCGAAGACAATAAACAACTGTGACAGAAGTCCGACCAGAGTTCAGATAGCGACTGCTAGCATGCTACCTCTGGCGGTTAAACGGACGGGTTCGTTCGCATACAGACCTCGATCGTGATCACTGCCCCGGTGCGTTTCATCGTGTCGTTTCAATACCGGTGCGAAACGGATCCCTGGGAGGAATCCTCTCGGATCTCGTCCCAATCCGTGATCCCCGTTACCGTCTCGTTCGCTAGATCAACCTTAACCGAATACTTGAGTCCCTCGTGTTTAGGCTCACTCGGTTGTCGGACCCGCACCACGGCCCGGTCCGCAACGTACTCCGGGTCTCGTTCGACGACAACAGACCTGTTCTCGTTTTCCTGAGAGACGGCAACGAAATCATACTCACCGTCGTCCTTACTTTCGTTTAGATCGACTGAAACAACAGACATCGAATCCGAATCGATCTCGTGGATCGGATCAACGCCGAGTTCGTACTCGCTTAGCGAATCGAGGTGCTGTTGAACCGTTTGGTTGCTCCGCGCGATCTGGCGGGCGCGCTCGCGTTCTGTGGCCGTCAGTGACTGTTCGGCCTCCGTCCGTACCTGATACTGGTTGGAGCCGGTCTGGTCAATTCGGACCTCCTTTACGTTCGACATATTGTCGATCAGAGTGACGTTGTCTCCGCTCTTCGAAAACGTGATGTTCTCGTTAGTAACGACGAAGCTCGGATCGTCCCCGTGATTTGTCAGAGAAGAACCCATTCCGAGCGAAGTGCCAACTCCAGCTAACGCGACCCCGAGGAGGGCCAGAGCGCTGAGTACGATAAGGCGTGAGCGGATCTCACTTGTCATGTGTATCGTATGGTTGAAAGACCTCATCAAGACTGGGATGAAACACGTTCCAAACAGCTTCCAAACGCGTTTCACGGGTGTTTCAGGGGTTCTACTGCACGGATAACACCAACCATTAAATTCCCGTGGTAGGAACCAGACGATATGAATTACCGTCCCCTCCGGAATATTCACCTCCTCGCGGCGGTGACCTTTGTCACCGCCATCCTCGTCCTCGCCATACAGTTAATCACACCGTCACCAGTGATGGTCTCGCTTGGCGAAAGCGGGACACAAACGACAAGCGTCGGGCAGTATTTCACGTACAATGACGTGGCCGTCGTCGTCGTCGCCTCCCTCCTCTGTGGTGCGAGCGGGACGTATCTCGTTCTCCACGACCGTGCCCAACGACTTGTGAACCACGAGACTACCGGGCAGCAGAACGTGCGGCCTCAGCCGGAAGCGAATGGAGGCGTTGAAAGGAGCGATGGCGGAGTCGACACGTATCCCGAAGAGACAGGCCTCCCGCGCGAACAATGGGAGGAAACGGCTGAACGACTCCAGAACAACCAAGAGACGATCTACACGGAGCTCATAGAGGCTGACGGGGAACTCGCACAACGAAAACTCGTCGAGGAGACCGATCTCTCGAAAGCAACCGTCAGTCGCACACTCGATAAACTCGAAAACCGCGGGCTCGTCGAGCGCAAACGGAACGGTATGGGGAATACGATCCAACTCCAGTAAGCACATATATCCACTGAAACGGGCGTAAAACGCGTTTTCAACGGGTTTCACCCGCGTTTCCAATCAAGACCTATGAGGTCTTTCAGACAATGTAGAACCGAGGCGAGTCGGGGTGATACCGGCATTGGTCCCGCTGACAGAATGCGGATTCCGGTCCTCCCATTCCGGTTCGCCACGAAACGGATTAGATATCGAAACCATGCGACACAAAGTACTCACACTCGCGGTCGTGGCGCTGCTCGCCTTCGGGGCGAGCGGTGTCTCCGCCGCGTCGATCGATTCAAACCCGTCGGTGGCTTCCTCTCAGTCGCCCGCGGACGACGCATCGCCCGCTAACTATACAGTAGAAGTCGTCGACCCCAACGATAGGCTAAGCGAGCAAGATGTCGAGAATGCGCGGCAGCTAGCGTGGGCAAACGAGACGGTCAACAGTGCCATCGAAAATGGTGGATCGGCTCACTTCCACGTGGAGGCCGTTGGAGATGAACTACAGGTCTACGTTGCGCCGAATCGTACGGCCGCACCGCGAGTCCAGGCCGTGGTTGATCTCGGCTCGGAGTCGGTCGACAAGGTCGAAGAACTGAATACCGTCCTCATGGCTGACGAGATGGAGACGGATCAACTGGCCACCCTCAACGTATCGAACGGTGACGCTGGTGAGACCCGTACAGTGAAAGCAGCATCCGGGGCCGAAACGATCACTGCGGACGAGGTTTCTGTCTGTGAGGATTTCAACGTGGCAGTCGAGAGTGACGGTGCGGTATCGATACCGCTAGAAACGGCCGATTCGAGCGATGAGCACAACATCTCGGAGTTCATGGATTGTGCCGACGCGGCGTATCCGTTGCTTGAGCTAGAAACCCTCTCTGAGAACGACTGAAGCAAAGAATAGCCAGTAAATTACGTCCGCAGCCACGGAAACGGGATCGTTTCCCGGCTCCGTATCCTCGATATTTAGTAGAAAAACCGGGTTGAACAGGGTAGAGAGGCCGCAAGCGAACCTGTATAGTCGAAATCGTCAGTGGGTTTCAATAATAGCCGATCACATGTATTCCCATGGAGTATCTCGAGATCAAGGATGTACGGATCCCGAAACTCGGCCTCGGGACATGGAAAAACACCGGGGAAACGTGTACTCGTACCGTTCAAACCGCCCTCGAGATGGGCTATCGTCACGTTGACACAGCCCAGATGTACGGGAACGAAAGTGCGGTCGGTGAGGGTATCGCTGCCGCGAATATCACCCGTGAAGACCTTTTCTTGACGACTAAGCTATCGCGTTCGAATCTCAGACGGGACGACGTCCACGCGTCAGTTCGTGATAGTCTCGATAAACTCGGCGTCGAGTACGTCGATCTGCTCTTGATCCACTGGCCCCATCCCCGGGTCCCAGTCGCGGAGACGCTCGATGCGATGAACGAACTGTACGAGAAAGGGGTAGTCAAGAACCTTGGCGTTAGCAATTTCACTCGATCCCAGTTCCAACAGGCTATGCAGGTGTCGGATGTACCACTCATAACCAATCAGGTACTTTACCACCCGTATTCAGACAGATCACAGCTTCGGGATTTCTGTACTGATACCGACACCGTACTCACGGCTTATAGTCCACTCGCAAGAGGTGACGTCCTCTCGGATCGGTTACTCAAAGAGATAGGAAAACGCTACGAGAAAACGGCTGCGCAGGTCGCTATCCGATGGCTGATTCAACAGGACGGAGTTATCGCGATTCCGAAAGCGACCAGTCGAGACCATCTGGCCGACAATCTCGCCGTTTTCGATTTCTCGCTTTCTGACGGGGAGATGGCGGAAATAGAGGACCTCACCGGGAACTTCAGGATTCGCCTTCGCAATCAGTTGCCGTCACTCGTGCGTCGGATCCCATTCTGAAACGTGGAACCTATAGTAGTCACTGACAGCCAACGCACAATACTGCCATACGGGGATTGCTCGCCTGCTGTCCCTGTTTCAGAAACTGAAACTATGCGGTTTCGTTTATTACCCCAGTACCAGAACTATCAGGCATGAAAGCAATCGATGCGGCGGAGGTATCGAAGCGATACGGCTCCACGACGGCGCTCGACCGCGTTGACCTCGCGGTGGAGGAAGGAGAGACATTCGGCTTCCTCGGCCCCAACGGCGCGGGGAAATCGACGTTCATCAACATTTTGCTCGACTTCGCAAAGCCGAGCGACGGCCGCGTCGGGATCTTCGGCAACGACTGCCAGACGGAGGGTGTCGCCGCCCGCGAGCGCATTGGCGTACTTCCGGAGGGCTACTCGACCATCGACCGGTTGACCGGCCGCCAGCACATCGAGTACGCCATCCGTTCGAAGAACGCCCACGACACGAACCCGCTCGACGTGCTCGACCGGGTCGGCATCCGTGACGCCGCCGACCGGAAGGCAAGCGGTTACTCGAAGGGGATGGCCCAGCGACTCGTCCTCGGGATGGCCCTCGTCGGCGAGCCAGACCTGCTGTTACTCGATGAGCCGAGTACCGGGCTGGACCCGAACGGGGCCGCGGAGATGCGGAAGATACTCCGCGAGGAGAACGAACGCGGCGCGACGATCTTCTTCTCCTCGCACATCCTCGAACAGGTCGAGGCGGTCTGTGACCGCGTCGGCATCCTTCAGAACGGCGAACTCGTCGCCGTCGACACGATCGAGGGGCTCCGCAACTCGATGGGCGGCGGGACGAAGCTTGTCATCACGCTTGCCGAGATCGACGAGGACACGCTCCCGGACATCAGGGCACTGGAGGGGGTCGAAACCGTCGTCTCTCAGGGTGACTCCACCATCGAGGTCACCTGTACGAACGACGCGAAGATGGACATCATCGTCGAGCTTCACCAGAACGGCATCGACGTGGTGAACTTCAGGACGGAGGAGGCGTCGCTGGAGGATATGTTCATCGAGTACACCGGCTCGGGAGGCCGATGAGCTGGCCGATCATCGCCCGGCGGGACTGGCGGAACACCGCCGGCCAGCGGTCCACGAAGGTGCTCCTCGGCCTGGTGGCCTACGTGGTCCTCCTCGCAGGCTACGTCTACCCGGTGCTGACGCAAGAGCCCTACTCGACGGCTCGGTTCACCGGCTACGCCGTCGGCTGGCTTACAACGCTCGTTCCGCTCGTCGGCGTCCTGCTCGGCTACGGCGCGGTGGTCGAGGAGCGTGAAGACGGCTCGCTGCTGTTGTCGCTCTCGCTTCCCATTAGTCGCGAGGACGTACTCGTCGGGAAGTATCTTTCCCGGAGTGGCCTGCTCGCCGCGACCCTCGTCATCTCGTTGGTTGTCGCGGGCGGCCTCGTCGTCTACCCCTACGGCGAACTGGACCCTCTTCCGTTCATCGGGTTCGTTGTCCTGACCGTACTGTTCGGTGCAGTGTGGACGGGGATGGGGCTAGCAGTCTCGCTAGCCGTCTCGACGAAGCGACGTGCACTCGTCCTCGGGGTCACGATCTTCTTCCTGCTTGTCGTCGTCTGGGACACGGTAGTCGACGCTCTGGGGCTCGCACTCGAGGCTGTGGGACTCGTCAACGGCGAACTCCCTGAGCCGCTCCAGTTCGTCGTCGGCCTCGCACCGGGGCGGCTGTTCGGGCGCATCACCGACGGTTTCCTGAACCCGGCCGCCACCGTCGACGGCGCGTGGTATCTGAGCGAGTGGGTTGCCCTCGTACTGTTTGCGGGTTGGCTCATCGGGCCGCTCGGGTTCGCCTATCTCCGGTTCAGGGGGGAGGATCTCTCATGACTTGGAGCGACATCGCGTACAAGGACGTCAACGACGCAGGCCGCTCGAAGACAATCTGGCTGCTGTTCGGCCTGCTGCTCGTCCTCTCGGTCGGCTACGCTTACCTTCACCGCTACGTCGGCGAGGAGGCGTTCTCCCCGTTCATGACCGGCCTCTCCCGTATTGTCGGAGTCGGACTGCCTCTGCTGGCCATCCTCCTCGGCTACAAATCTATCATCCACGAGCGGTTGAGTGGGAGCCTGCTGTTGACGCTGTCGCTCCCGCACGACCGCCGAGACCTGGCGGTCGGGACTTTCGTCGGCCGAAGCCTGGTCCTACTTGTGCCGACGCTCGTCGCGCTCGTCGTCGCTGGCGCTGCGGGTGCAGCGTTCTACGGAACGGACGGCCTCGCAACCTACCCGTGGTTCCTGTTTGCGACCGCACTGTACGGCCTCTCGTTCGTCGGTATCGCCGTCGGACTGTCGATGTCGACGACCGTCGACCGGTGGGTGACATTCGGCGCGCTTGGCGGCTACCTCCTCCTCGTGACGTTCTGGGAGGCGTTCCACTCGGTTACGCTGCTCCTGCTGCACCGCTTCGACTTTACCGTCCTGACGGACCTCCCTGACTGGGCGCTTCTGTTCCGTCTCGTCGAGCCCTGGCAGGCGTACAACCGGCTGCTCCGGTTCGGCGTCGACACCTCCCTCGCGAGTCGGTACGTCGGGGATGGGGTGCCAGTCTACGTCAACTGGTGGATGGGCATCGTGTTGCTGGTCGTCTGGACCTGCGTGCCGCTGGCGTTCGGCTTCTACCGGTTCAGCCGGAGCGACCTGTAGGTTCTCGGTCGTCGCGACAGGCCCTCGAACTGAATTCTTCCAAGGTGGAGAAAGATCCTGAATATGATACAAACAAGTCCATCTGAAAACCGCTCTCAGTCTGTCTGGATATTTGCGATGTACACCCCACAGAGAGGTGGACGGGGGTCCTTCCGTCTCCCCGTTTCGGTCCTCAAGTGACCACCGTTTTTCCACCCTATTCATCGTGTCTAGAGACTAAGTCATACGCCGTTTTGCACTGTCGTTTTCGACAAACATATTCGAAGATCACCTTATGAGGGTCCGATCCAAGATGTCTCTATGGGTACGGAACCACGTGATTCGGTTTATTTCGAAGATATCGAGGAGGGCTCGACGCAGTACTGTGGATCAGTTCAGCTTTCCAGGACTGATATCGTTGAGTTCGCCTCTGAGTACGATCCGCTCCCGATTCATACCGCCCCGGAAGCCGCTGCCGAAAGTTACTTCGACGGGATCATCGCGAGCGGACATCATACCCTGTCAGTTACCGTTCGAAAACTCGTCGAGGAGGTTCGACGACCGCGAGCAGTGATCGCCGGACTCGGTCTGGACAACGTCCGGTGGCACCAGCCAGTCCGCCCCGGAGACACGGTTTCGGTAGAGACGACTGCTGTCGACACGGAACCGTCCGACAGCAATCCCGAAGCGGGCGTCCTTCGCGAAGAGATCACAGTGACGAACCAGTGCCATGAGATGGTGCTTTCGCTGGACTGTACTCAACTGATCGAACGGCGTTCGTCGGAGCAACACGATCCGCAGGTTTCGTGTAATGGATGGGACAACACCGACTGTGAGGGGACTCCCTACTGTCCCCCTCGCTGCCCACGGTTCGAGGACGAGGAAGGGCGTCAGCTTCTGGTCCGACCGTACAGGTCTGACGACCGGCAGGCACTGCTGAAACTGTACGACAGCGTCGATGAACACGGCCCGGAGGTGAACCTTCCGGTATCGGCTGTAACTCGAACCGAAACGTGGATCGATCGGACCACTACTGAGGGATGGAATCTCGTCGTACTTGACGGCGACCAGGTCATTGGACACGCCGCTGTGACCTCTGCTAACTCGGCCGACCCGAACGTACTGATATTCGTCGGGAGGGAGGACCGAGACTGCGGTATCGGTTCGGAACTCATCAGGCAAGTGATCGCGCATGCTGACGACACTAACCACCGGACGCTCAGGGCCAACCTGTCTGAACTAAACGAGAGAGCGGTCACGATCTGTCGAGACAACGGGTTCGATCTCGTCGAAAACCGGCTGTCTGAACTACGGATGGCGCTAGATTTACAGGAGCCGATCGTCGAACAGCTTCAGGAGCCTCCGGCGGCGCGTAATTGAACTCGGATTTCTCTGTATACGACAGTTGCTGTGTACCAAGTGTCGGAGCCAAAACCGTGATAGCCTGTTTACTAGAATTGGTTCAGTTAGTCATTATG
This sequence comes from Halostella pelagica, assembly GCA_005954745.1. Lineage (GTDB taxonomy): Archaea > Halobacteriota > Halobacteria > Halobacteriales > Natronoarchaeaceae > Halostella > Halostella pelagica. The sequence continues at coordinate 304,286 of CP040679.1, read as the reverse complement.
ATGCTTCACGGGCCACGGGCGCGCGAAGCGTTCTCTCTTCTTCGGCAATCACCCGAGAACTGCCTCGGGCGATAGACATATGTGATCCCGTCGCATGGTATCGAGCGGATAGACATGAAACCGTGCCAAAACTGTCAGGCGGCAATCGACGAGTACAAGCTAGACAAACAACTCGAACCCCTGCGCGAACTCACAGTCGACGACTTCAACGTCTGTGTCGACTGCGCGACCATCGTCGCTGATGCGTGCGTGGAGTGTGGCGGCGCGGTTTATGTGCCCCGGGACGTAACTGACACGCCCGATTACTGTCCGGCGTGTCGCTCCGACCACATTGCACAGACGGGGCAAGACCCCGGGTGGACTCTCGACGTTAGATCCGCCTGAACGGCACGCGTCCGTTCACACCTCGGGTTTCACCGTTTTCTTTGCCGTCGCTGCCAGCGAAACAGTAGCCAGTATCGGTTCCCTTACTGATTTGTTCCCCCGTGTCGACAGCGCCAGTTCGGTGACAGTAGAGCGCTCTAGTCCAGTACAGACACGTCGACAGCATCGCTTTCGGGAGTCAAATTCGGGTCGTAGGGACTCGCTTTGTATCCGAAGGCGTAGATAATCTGTTGTACTGTATACCTCTCGTATACATCAGAATTTAATAATACTAATATATTAGTAGTTATGCCGTTTCGCGACGGATATCGGAAGGTTCTATTTCAACACCGGGAAGGTGCCCGACGGGACTGGGACAGTTCACAGCGGACCGGACTCTCCGATTGAGGAATGTCGACCTGGTCGAGAAGCCCTTCTGTTCGAATGGCTCGAATACATTTAAGTCGGTGACCGTACACCGACACAGTATGACCGCGGATTCGGGGCCGAGCCGTCCCGTCACAACCTTGGAAAAAGCAGTTGAAATCGTCGAATTACTGAAAGGGGAAGACGAGTTAGAGCTTCGCGATATGACGACGGAACTGCCGTATGCGAAGAGTACTATTCACCGGCATCTAGAGACGTTGATAGACACAGGGTACGTACTGCGGACAGAGCGGGGGTATCGCCTGAGTTTGAAGACGCTCGATGTCGGCATACAAACCCGCAGAAACCACGCGCTGTACTCCGTAGCCAAAGAAAGAGTGGACACACTCGCGAAAGAGACCGGCGAAAAAGTCTGGTGTGTCATCGAGGAAAACGGGATGGCAGTTCCGATCTACGGCCATTCCGGGGAGAACACGGTCCAGTCGAACGTCTCTGTCGGAGAACACGTCCCGATGCATCAGATGGCGGCCGGAAAAGCTATTCTCGCATATCTACCCGACGATCGAGTCGAAAGTATAATCGAACAGCACAGTTTAGCGAAAGTGACAGAGAACACTATTTCAGACCCGGAAACGCTGTACGAAGAACTTTCTAGAATACGAGAGAAAGAGGTGGCGTTCAACCGCGAGGAATCCGGCTATCGATTACACGGCGCTGGCACGGCGGTACGGAACGAGGAAGACGTAGCTATCGGAGCGATCAGTGTGTCTGGCCCCGCACGGCGTCTACAGGGTGAACTGTTTTCCGAGGAACTCCCCCGCCAACTACTCGAAATCGCCAGCGACATCGAAATCGACCTCCTGTACTCGTAACACACGTCTCGTTCGAAGTATTCGCACGACGCGCTCCGGCGTATATTTTACAGGTATAGCTGCGTAAATGCTGGAGAACGATATCCCCTGTTTTCGGCCCGTGAGCGACTCACCGTGTGTTCGACAAACGGAATTCGACATGTTCGAACACAGTGCATGAATTCGGATCAGCTCCGACGGCGGTTGCCCGGACAGGGGATCCTGATACCCCCGTTCGAAGGTCTCACGGTAGGCCGGTTTGCAGACTCTTGCAGCCACAGATCCCCATCGAAGGGAGGAAAACGAGCCGAAAAGAGGGATCCGCTAGCTTACGCGTCCTCGAAGTCGTGCTGGCGTATCGTCTGCGCCAGCAGTTCAATACCTTCTCTGAGGGTGTCGTCATCGACGTACGTGTAGTTGATACGAATAGTGTTGTACTGGGGGTCGGTCGCGTAGAACGCGTGTCCCGGAATGTACGCGACACCGTTGTCGACCGCCTCCGCGAGAAGCGCCTCGGTGTCGAACCGGTCTGGGAGGGTCAACCAGAGGAACATCCCGCCACCGGGACGCGTCCAGTCGACGTACTCGGGCATGGTATCCGCGAGGCTTCTGAGAGCGATATCGCGTTTTTCGACGTACAGGTCGGATATCCGTTCGATCTGCTCGTCGATGACGCCCGACTGGAGGTAGTCCGCCGCGGCGTACTGAGAGAAACTACTCGTGTGCAGGTCGTTTGGCTGTTTCAGTAGTTCGAGCGTCTCGATGATCTCTTCGGGGGCCACGATCCAGCCGACCCGGAACCCCGGCGCGAGAACCTTGGAGAACGTACCCAGATAGATAGTCCGTTCACGGTCGATACTGCTGATCGGATCCGGCGGAGCCGTTTCGAAGCTGAGTTCGGAGTAGGGGTTGTCCTCGACGATGAGGAAGTCGTGTTCGTGGGCCAGTTCGACCAGTCGCTCCCGGCGCGACTCGCTCATCGTGATGCCAGTCGGATTCTGATACGTCGGGACGGTGTAGACGAACGCAGGCGACTCATCCTCTACGACGGCTTCGAGACGGTCGATGTCTAACCCGTCTTCGTCGATGGGGACGTTCGAATATTCCGTGCGGTTCAGGCTTTCGAACGCTGATAGTGCGGCCGCGTACGTCGGTGCACCGGCGACGACGGTGTCACCGTCTTCGAGGAGGGCTCGCGAAAGTAGATAGAGCCCCTGTTGCGAGCCGCTTGTAATCATCACTTCCCCGGCTCGAGCGTCCACGTTGAACTTCGATCCGAGTCGATGCGCGATCTGCTCACGTAGTCTCTCGACGCCCTGTGTCACCCCGTACTGCAGCATCTCGTCCCCCCGTTCCTCCAGACTCCCCTGTATGAGTTCCGACATGTCCTCCAGAGGGAAGCTCTCCGGGTTCGGCCATCCGGCAGCCAACGGGATGGCGTCTTCGCCGTCGATCATATCTACGACTTTCCGGATCCCGACTGGTTCGAGATCCCGTGCGCGCCCCGCCAAGTGTCGTTCGTACATTTCTGTGACGCACTTCTTCCGCCACTGATAAAAACCTTGGTTAGCCGAGTCAGTCGTGAATACGAACGTCGACCAGCGACGGGCCGGACGCGTCGAAAGCGGACTGAAGGGCCGCCTCGATCTCGTCGGGGTCGATAACCGTTCGGCTATTCACGCTCTGGCTCTCGGCCATCGACGGGATGTCGACCGTGAGGTCCATGTCGATCCCCATCTCGTCGAAGTCGTAGTCGGGTTCGCTTCCGCCGAGCATGTCGGTGGTATTGTTCTTGAGGACGGTGTAACTCTGGTTGTTCGGTACCACGACGGTGAGGTCGACGCCGTATCTGGCGGCAGTGTACAAGGCATGCGGGTAGTAGAGGTACGACCCGTCACCGACGAGTCCGACGACGTCTCGGGGGTCCGGGCGCAGGCTCTCGGCTAACGCGGCCCCGACCGCGGACGGCAAGCCGTAACCGAGTCCCCCGCCCTTGGTCGAAAGGAACTGCTCCGGTTTCAGGGGCCATCGGTCCAGAAGGACGTATTTCGTCGTGATGCTCTCGTCGACGATGAACGCGTCCGGAGCGACGGAACGGAGTGTGTCGACGAACTCGGACTTCGAAGCCGTCTCGAACTCCGACCGGGGTTCGTCAGCCACATCTCCGGGGTCGTCGGCGTACCCCCGAACCTGATCGACTCGCTCTTTCCGTGTTTTCTCGTCGATTCGGTCCGAAGCGGCGTCCGCGATCTCGTCCAAGATCGACCCGGGGTCGCCGACGATCGCGGCGTCCGCCCGGGTGTTCTTCCCCACCTGCCAGGGGTCGTCGGAGACGTGGATACAGGTGGCGTCGTCGGGGACCAGCGGCGTTTCGTACGCCGTTATGGTCGTGTTCGTCGAGCAACCGACGAAGAGGAGCGTGTCCGTGGCCATGTGCTCGCGAGCGACGGACTCCTTGGGTGGGAGAAACGAATGCCACTGTTCGTGGTCGCCCGGGAAACTGACTTCCGAGCCCAGAATCTCACCGTGGACTCTCAGGCCCGCCGCCTCCGCGGCTTCGACCGCGCTGTTGATCGCGTCCCGCCCCGAGCGCGCGATGCCGTCTCCAGCTATCATGACTGGTTCCGTGGCGTCAGCTAACAGGTCTGCGGCGCGTTCGACCTGTGCCTGTTCACCCCTCCCACCGCCGGGAATCACGCCAAGCGGGGCCACGTCCTCGGTAGTCTGTTCACGCAGAACGTCCAGCGGGAGACCGAGAAAAACCGGTCCGGTCGGGGGGGTAAGCGCCGTCCGTACCGCTCTTCGGAGCATGTCCGGCAGTGCATCGACGTGGTTCACCATCGCGCTCCATTTCGTGAACTGCTGGGTCATCTCCACGAGGTCGCCGCTCAGCAGCGGTTCTTCGTGCTGGAAGTCCCTCCGTTGAATGCCCGCGGTGACCACGAGCGGCGCACCCGTGTAGCTAGCGCCGTGAATATTCCCGAGTCCGTGTGCCAGCCCGGGTGCGGCGTGTAGGTTGACGACGCCCACCGGGTTCACGTCCTCGTCGTGGTGGGAGTGATACTGACGCGTCTTCGCGTATCCGGACGCCGCTCCGACCGCGATGTCCTCGTGAAGCGCCATCACGTACTCGCACTCGTCGCTGTCCGCGACGGCGTCGATGAGGGGTAGCTCCGTCGTCCCGGGGTTCCCGAACACGTACGGGATCGAGTACGATTCTAACGCGTTAGCGAAGAGAGTCGCCCCTGTCGATCGGTCTGGTGAACTCATCGTTGTCGACAACGTTAGACGCGGAGGGCATATATCTGTGGGTCGGAGACAGTCTCACGTGGCCGTCGACCCCGTCGGAGCCTCTTCGACTACGCCTCGGGAGCACAGGACAAGACAGACGAGATACACCGATATCTCGGACATCACTCGTAGCTTCAGTCTCGACGCTCGTTCGGGACAGTCCGACCGAACTTACGCGTCATATTTAATACGAATGCCCGAATGAACACGTCATATGGCAACAAGCCCCCTTGTAGAGCTGAATAGCGTCCGCAAGGAGTTCGATTCCCTCGTCGCCGTCGATGGGGTCGACCTCCAGATACAGTCCGGCGAGTTCTTCTCTCTTCTCGGCCCCTCCGGCTGCGGGAAGACGACTTGTCTCCGGATGATAAGCGGGTTCGAACGCCCGACTGAAGGGGAGGTGCTGTTCGAGGGCACCGACGTGACGGACGTTCCGCCAAACAGGCGAGACACCAACATGGTGTTCCAGCACCTCTCGCTGTTCCCGCACATGACGGTCGGAGAGAACATACAGTACGGTCTGAAGAAATCTGGCGTCCCGGACGAAGAATGCGCCGAGCGCGTTTCGACGTATCTCGACCTCGTCGACCTCCCCGGCTCCGAGGACAGAGATCCCACGGCGCTCTCGGGCGGACAGCAACAGCGCGTGGCGCTCGCTCGTTCGCTAGTGAACAAGCCGAGCGTGTTGTTGCTGGACGAGCCGCTTTCCGGACTGGACCGGAAGCTTCGGCAACACATGCAGATCGAACTGGCGAAGATCCAGCGAGAGGTTGAGGGGTCGTTCTTCTATGTCACTCACGACCAGGAGGTCGCCATGACGCTGTCAGATAGACTCGCCATCATGCGCGAGGGGGAGATAGAACAGGTCGGCACCCCGGAAGACGTGTATCACAACCCGGCCAGCCCGTTCGTTGCCGACTTCATCGGGGACACGAACTTGCTTGCCGGCGAAGCAACAGACGTGGCGGAAGGGACTCGGATCGAACTTGAGGGGGCGGGCGGTCCCGTCTGGACGACGACGAGATCGGACGTTGAGGGGGACGTGACCCTGTCGGTACGGCCCGAAAGCGTTCGTCTCGACGCAGGAGAGACGGGTCTTTTCGAGGCGGAGGTCGTCGACCGGTTTTTCCAGGGTGACCACGTCGAGTATATGGTGTCTCCCACGACCGATCCGACCTTCGAACTAGACGTGACCGCATACGATACGGAAGAGACCTACGAGGAGGGCAAGACGGTCTCCGTCTCGATTGACGAGAGCGGCGTCACGATTTTCGAGTGACGGATCTGATCTGCGTCTCAGTCTTCCGTCTCACGTGAATGAGTTCGGATTTACCAGTAATAATCACCCCTTCCGACAACATATGACAGATTTATTAAGAAAGCTATTTAATGTTGATCATCTATGTCAGAAGATGTCATGCCAAAAGATCGCAGTGCGAGTCGCACGACTAGGCGGACGTTCTTGAAATCCACCGGCGTCGCAGGGGCAATCGGCGTCACCGGCGTCTCGGGATGTCTACAGAACCTCGGCGGGACCGGCAACGCCACTATCAACGTCTTGGGCTGGGCTACCTTCGAGAACGTCTGGGACAAGATCGAGGAGAAGGTCGACGCAGACCTCGAACTCTCGACGGTGACCAGCACTGAACCGATGTTCACGCAGTGGAACTCCGGGCAGAACACGGAGTTCGACGTGACGATGCCGAACAACAACTACATGCCCAAGTTCATCGACGCGGACCTCGTTGCTCCCCTGCAAAAAGACGTGGTCACGAACTGGGACAACATCTACGACCGCTACAAGGAACTGGCGGAAACCCAGGCTGGAAAAGACGGCACGATTTACGGTGTTCCCCAGCGGTTCGGTTGGGACACCTATGCGTACGATAGTCGGGAGGTCCCGGACCACGAGGAGGACCTCTCGATGATGTTCAACGAGGAATACTCGGGGTCGATCGGGTCGTTCACGCAGCATACGAAAGCGATAGGCCACGCGGCGCTGGCACTGGGGTATCAGGACGCGTTCGAGGGGCGGCGCGTTACGCTCTCCGATGAACAGCTAAACAACGTCAAGGAAAAACTGATAGACCAGAGCGACCACGTCGCGGCCTACTATGCGGCACCGTCGCAGATCAAAGAGATGTTCACTGGCGGAGACATTCACCTGGGACACTCGTACCGTTTCGTCACTGCCCAACTCAAGATGGAAGGGAACGACTGGATCGAGATGGCAGTGCCGAAACAGGGCGCGTTGACGTGGTTCGAGGCCGCCGTCGTCTCGAAGGAGTCCGACAACAAAGAGAAGGCCTGGGAGGTGGTGGACGCGATAATCGATCCGGAGGTAGTCGGCGAGTGGTTGGCCGAGTCCGGGTTCGCGAGCACCAATTCCCAAACCGCGGCCTCCCTCGAGGGCGACAAGGGACAGTACATCGACGTCGACCCGTCGCGCGTCGAGTCGATGATCCCGTACAAGGAAATCGAAAACGAAGACGCGTGGGTTTCGGCATGGGAGGAAGTTCGAACGTAACGCACCCGGTTCTTGTTTCACACAACAATGGCAACAAAAGGCTCAGACGAACGGGTCCGCGAGCGGGTCCGGAAGTCCCTCAGTTCCCCACGGTCACAGATCAGTCTCACTATCGGGCCGGCAACAGCGTGGCTGTTGCTGTTTGTCCTCCTCCCGATGCTGTTTCTGGTCGCCGTCAGCTTCACGACCACTGACCAGTACTTCAACATCATCTGGGAGCCCACTCTGGCCAACTACGAGGACCTGCTGTTCCGGAACGGACTGGCGTTCTGGGAGGCACCGTTCGTCAAGTCGCTGTACCTCTCGTACGCGATCGCCGGGGCGACGACCGTTACGACGTTGATCGTCTCGTTCCCCGTCGCATACCTCCTTGCACGCCGGAGCGGTCCGTTCGTCAAGGTCACGCTGTTCATGCTGCTCGTTCCGTTCTTCTCGGTGTTCATCGTGCGGATGTACGCCTGGCTGAAGATATTCGGAAACAACGGAGCCGCGAACAACGTCCTGTTGAATCTCGGGATCGTAAGCGCGCCGTTAGGCGTCTTCGACTACGGCCTGATACCTACGATCGTCGCCCTGACGCACGCTTTCGTCCCGTACATGCTCCTCACGCTGTACGCGAGCCTGGACGGCGTCGACTTCTCGCTGGTGGAAGCGGCCCGAGACCTCGGTGCGGGCCGAATAACGGCGTTCAAAGACGTGGTGGTTCCGCTCATCAGTTCGGGAGTGATCACGGGCAGTATCTTCGTGTTCGTCCCCGCACTCGGGGCGTACCTCGCGCCGCAGTTCCTCGCTCGCGGGCAGTTCCTGATGATCGGCCAGATGATCGTCGAGCGGGTGTACACCGGCTACAGCATCGGATACGGTAGCACGATGGCAATGTTCATCGCGATCGCAGTCGTGATCACGATCGCCATCCTCTACCGCATAAGCGGCCTCAACGAGTTTGTCCAACAATGACAGGGGATTCGACGGCGGAAACTGTCGGTCGGGGTCGGAACGCGCGGGAAAGAACGTCGGCTGTAGGGACTCGCATTCGCGAGTTCGTTACCGAGCGCGATTTCGTCGCAGACGGGCTCTACCTGTACACGGTGTTGCTCGTTCTGTTTCTCTGGGTCCCGCTCGTGATAATCATCTTCCTCTCGTTCGCCGAGAACCCTACCGCGGTCTTTCCCTTCGAGGGATTCACACTGAAGCATTTCGGGGCGACAGCGGTGAACGAGAAACTCATCCGGTCGACGTTTACGAGCGTCCAACTTGCGGCAGTCTCGGCGTCGGTTGCGACGGTGCTTGGAGTTCTCGCGAGCTTCGGCGTCGTTCGGTACGAGTTCCGCTTCAAGAACCTGTTCGTGACGGCTGGTCTGCTTCCGATGATAGTCCCAGGAGTCGTCTTCGGAACGTCCTTTTTCATTTTCTTCAACACGCTCCTGAGCGATAGCACGGGATTTCTCCCGTTGGTGATCGCTCACAGCGCCTACGGCTTCCCGTTCGTCCTGCTCGCGGTCCTGACCCGGCTCTACGCGTTCGACGAATCGCTCGAAGAGTGCGCACGGGACCTCGGTGCGACGGTTCCCGAGACGTTCCGCGACATCACCTTCCCGATAATCCGGCCGGCCGTCGCAGCAGGGTTCCTGTTCGCGTTCATCCGCTCGTTCGAGGACTACACCCGGGCGCTGTTCATCTCCGGACAACTCGACGTCCTCACGATAGAGATGTTCTCGCTGATCAACCAGGGCGGGACGATCGCGATGAACGTCGTGTCGACGATCATCCTAGTTCTGGTCACGGTCGTACTCGCCGTCGCGATGAAACTCGGTGACGTCGTCGATCACGTGACCTGAACTGCCTCGTCGGCCGCACTTTGCGCACACAAAGGATAATAAACGTCCGCGGTCGATGGATGATCCAACACCCATGTCAGTTTTCGACCGATTCGTCCATCCGCGCTTGGCCGCGATAGCGCTCGCGGGCGGCGGGTGGTGGACGATAGGGATACTCGCCTGGTTGGTCGGACCGTCATCGCTCAGGGGCACCGCGATGATCGTTCATCTCTTCGGGTTCGCCACACTCGCCCTCGCCGGCGGCATCTTCGGGGTCCTGTGGTGGACGAACTACGTCCGGGGGAAACTGCGGGCCCGGTAACCGACGCGTCTACCGGACCCGTCTCTCGGAGCCGAACACCTGTTTTTCCTCCGTTCAGCACCCCAAGAACCAAGGGTCGGACCAGTGTACGCATTCACGTCAACCGCGTTCACGGTAGACAGACCCAACCATGCAACCTGACGACCCAACAGACCGCGATGTGTCGGCTGATGACCCGGCGATCCCTCACTGGCACGTCCCGGGTTCGGAAGGCCTTACGCTCGTCGACGGTGACGGCGCGACCGTGACAGACGGGGACGGGACGACCTATCTCGACTTCGTCTCGCAGTTGTACTGTGCGAACGCAGGGTACAGCAACGACGCCATCACCGAGGGCATGTACGAACAACTTCACAGTCTTCCGTACGCCGCCCCGAAACACGGCACCGACAGTCGGTCCGAACTCGCTCGCCAACTCGTCGAGGTCGGTCCCGACGACCACACCGACGTGCTCTTTTCCGTGTCTGGGAGCGAGGCGGTCGAACTCGCCGTCCACGTCGCTCGCGAGCATCAGGACGCTCCAAAGATCCTGTCGCGGTACAGGGCGTACCACGGTTCGACGTACGGTGCCGGGAGCCTGACGACTGACCCGCTCACGCGGAACACCTTAGAGCAGTACGCTTCGACGTCAGGGGCCGTCCGCTTTCTACCGCCGCTCACTCACCGGTCACCGTTCAACGCCGATTCGCCCGAGGAACTAGCGGAGTTGGCGACCGATCATCTCGAGTTCGTCATCCGAAACGAAGGTCCGGATTCTATCGCAGCGATAATTACGGAACCAGTCGCCGGGACGAGCGGTGCCTACACCGCTCCGCCTGGGTACTTTGAGCGCGTCCGAGAGATCTGTGACACCTACGACTGCCTGCTCGTCGTCGACGAGGTGTTGACCGGGTTCGGGCGCTGCGGCGAGTGGTTCGGATATCAGACGGAGAACGTGGAGCCGGATATCGTCACCTTCGCGAAGGGTGTGACCGGCGGGTACGCCCCGCTGGCCGGCGTACTGTTACGCGAGGACATCGCAGAGAGCATCCGCACTAACGGGTTCGACATCGGCCAGACCTGGGGTGGTCACCCCGTTAGCTGCGCCGCTGGCGTGGCGGCGATGGAGGAGTACCGGAGCGGACTACTGGAAACCGTCCGGGAACTCGCGCCGACGCTCGAACGCCGTCTCACCGAGTTAGCGGAGACTCATCCCGTCGTCGGGGACGTACGTGGCCGCGGCTTCCTCTGGGCGGTAGAGTTCGATACGCCCGGCACTGAGGAGCCCGTTTTCGACCACCGAGTCGAGGACGGAGTCGACCCGATATTCGACGTTCTCGGAACCGCCGCCGCTGACCACGGCGTCCTGTTCGGTCCTGGGCGACCGACGTTCAACCTGATGGTCGCCCCGCCATTTTGTATCGACGAGAAGGACATCCACACCGCAGTTGACGCGCTCGACAGGACCATATCGTCCGTGTTCGGCTGATTTCTCGTCTCCCCCCAGACATCCCGTACTCCGTGGGTCGAGACGGGGGTTCCGTCGCCGTGGTTATTTTCGGTACGTGACTGATCTCGGTTCGCTGCGCCGAACTGCCTCTCGAAGAGATTCAGGATACCGACCCCCCGAGTACGGATCAAAAACACCCCAAAGTTTTTACGATACTGACTGGTGCTCCTAATCATGGTACGAGCCATCGACTTGCACAACCACTACTATCCCGAAAACTATCTCGAAACCCTCGATGCCTCAGACAGCGCTTACTCCATCGCCACTGACGAGGCCGGGAGAGATGTCATCGTATCGGACGGGTCACGTGTCGTCACGCTCACGCCCCCGATGACGGATCTAAACGTCCGTCTCGACGACATGGCCGACGCCGGTATCGATCACCAGATGCTGAGTGTCAGCATCCCCAACGTCGATTTCCTCGACGGGGACGCCGCACTCGAATTAGCCCGGACCTCCAACGACGCGTACGCCCGCATTCAGAGCGACTACGACGAGTTCTCGGGGCTCGCGTGTGTCCCCCTGCGGACGCCAGAGTTAGCTGTGGAAGAAGCCAGGCGGGCTATCAACGATTTAGGCCTTAAAGGCATCAACATCGGTTCGAACGTCAACGACACGCCGCTTTCCCACGACCGATATCGTCCCTTTTTCGAGGCTGTCGACGAGTTGGATGTTCCCCTCTACATTCATCCGATGCCGCCGGCGAACGTCGACTCGATGCAGGAGTATCGACTCGCACCGCTGGTCGGGTTCGAAAACGACCTCACGATGGCGATCACTCGCCTGGTTTTCGACGGGGTTCTCGAAGAGTACGACCTGGACATCCACATGTCTCATCTGGGCGGCAGCGTTCCATTCCTCTTCGAACGGCTGAACAACGGCTATCGAGCGTATCCCGAGTGCCGGGAGAACATCCCCGAGAAGCCCGAACAGTATCTCCGGGACATCTATTACGACACGGTATCGTTTCACCAGCCGGCACTGCAGTGTACTATCGATTCAGTCGGTGCCGACCAGCTCCTGCTCGGCTCCGATTACCCACACGTGATCGGTGACGTACACCGAGCCAAGACGGACATCGAGAATCTCGGACTCTCGGACGAGGACCAACGCAAAATCATGCACGAAAACGCGACTGAGCTCTATGACCTATAACGGCTCGTACCGCCGATAGTGATCGTCGGCGTGCCCAGTATGAAGAATAGAGGCAAAACGTGACTAGCGGTAACCTGTCAAACACGTTGTCGTAAGCCGTCCCGACACTTCTTTGTCCCACTGGCGACCGCCTTCTGCAGTATCGACCATGTCACGAGCGGACGACGTGTGGGTGAGATGGGGTAAAAGTACGGTATCGGGCACGGGCCAGGTGATCAGTTCGATCAGTTCTCGTTGACGCAGATATTCCGTTCGAATGCTTCGAACACACCGATACCAGCCTGGATTACAGACGTAGTGATGTAATGTGACTGCACGCACGCTCGTCCGGTTTATTTGGGTCGTGCTACCGAACCTCATCTCCACCTCGCACCAGAGATAGTTGACCGATGTGCCTCGCACCGAGGGCAGTTGGCCGATGGGAATACATTCGAACGCGTCAACACCGACGCTGACGCTGCGACGTTATATTTGATGATGTCAAACATCTATTTCGGGCAGATGTCTCCCACTCGCAGTGCGCGTATTTCCGCAGAGAGGGGGTAGCTCCTGATCGCACTTTGTACGACTCGATACGTGTCGGTCGTATCCAGTAATTTGATGGTTGAGCTATACAGTAGCACTATCCATGGTGTCGATAGAAGTTCTGGGTATCGCCCAGGATGCCGGAGTGCCGCACATAGGGTGTCAGTGTCCGAACTGCGAGACTGCTCGCGAGGACCCCGAGCAAGTCCGATACTCGAGCGCGATCCGCCTTGAGGACGACGGTCACTATCTGTTCGATGCGACACCGGATATTCGGTTTCAACTGTCTGAAACCCCGGACAGCGTGTTCCTGACGCACGCGCATCTGGGGCATCTCCCGGGACTACTGTTTCTTGGGCGGGAGTCGGCCAACGCGGACGAAATACCGGTCTACTGTACCGAGGGCCTCGCAGACATTATCCGCGAGAACGTGCCGCTCCGTCTCCTCGTCGACGAGAGGAATATCGACCTCCGATTGATCGACGACGGGTCCGGCGTTTCGCTCGGCGAAGCGTCGGTAACGGCCGTCCCGGTCGAACACCGCGAGACGGTTCCGACCGGAACGTTAGCGTACAGGATCGACGGACCGGACCGGTCGCTTCTCTACATGAGCGACATCGATCAGCTGACCTCTGACGCCTTGGACCTGATCCGGAACGTCGACATCGCGCTCGTCGACGGAACATTCTGGAGTCGCGACGAACTCGACCGAGTGGAGACCGTTCCTCACCCGACCGTGAAATCGTCGCTAGACGCGCTCGCAGCGGTAGACACGGAAATCCTGTTCACGCACCTAAACCACACCAATCCGCTCCTCGATCCGGAGTCAGACGCACGGAAGCATCTGGAAGAAGCAGGGTTCAGCGTTGCCAAAGAAGGGAAAACGTTCGATCTGTGATGCCGGGTCGATAACGGGTTCCGAGACCGCCGATGCAGTGAGCAACCCCTACATGACCCGTTCGTCCTCACCGGGTTCGTGCTCCCGGGTGTGTTTGACCATTCTGTAGAGTCCCCACACGAAGGGAACCACGGTAATCGTTAGTACTCCGACCGCCGTCAGTATCACCTGTGTAGTGCTTGCTGCCATTGTGATCACCCGAGTACGTCCCACGCGTACGCTGCGAGGATTCCGGCCGGATAGATGTACTTCCCCCAGTAGAAGAACCAGTCACCGAGTTCGGTTCCCGGTCCTTCGTTGATCTGTTCGAGCGCTTGGCGGCCGTCGTAAGCCCAGAACAGGCCAAGCGGGGCGAGCAGTGCTGCAAGCGGCCCCGTGTAGAGCACGATCGTGGTGAGAGTGTCGAAGAGTTCCGACGACATCGCGGTCGGGATCGCCACGACGGCCACTATCAGTACCAAGATCGGCGTGACCACTTTGCGTGGCAGTCCGAAGTGGTATTTGAGGGAGTCGACGGGAACTTCGAGGATCGACAACCCGGTCGAGATCGCCGCGAGTGCCGCCGCGAGGAAAAACCCGGTCACGATCAGCGTCGATCCGGGGAGCTGTTGTGCGATCGCCGGAAGCGAAATGAACAGGAGCCCGGGACCGGAAGCGTTCGGTTCGACGCCGACAGCGAGTGCAGCGGGGAAGATGGCAAAGCCGGACAGTAGCGCGATAGTCGCGTTCCCGAACGTAGTCGTGATGGCTGCCGAGACCGTATCCGCCTTCTCACTGAGGTAGCTCCCATAGACGATCATCGGCGCACCAGCCAGGCTGGCCGTGAAGAAGGCCTGTGCCATCGCGTTCAACACGACTCTCGTCGTTAGCTTGCTGAAGTCGGGGACCAGATAGAACCTGAGGCCCTCGAGACTTCCCGGTAACAGGACACTCCGTATGCCCAGTAACACGAGGAGTATGAACAACAAGCCGATCATCAACTTCGTCGCTGGTTCGATACCTTTCTCGATACCGAAGTAGACAATAGACCCGATGATCGCCAGGGCGAGCACGGCGAAGACAGCCGATTGTAGCCCCGAATTCACCGTTCCGAAGAACGCACCGGGTTCAGCCCAGAACTGTTCGTTTGCCGGCGCGCCGATGTAACGGAGCGTCCAGCCCGCGATGCTCGCGTAAAAGATGAGTACGACGAGCGGACGGAACCCCGGAATCAGTCCGATATACTTGCCGAACGGCATCCCGAGTTCTTCGTACGCGCCCGCGGGGCCCTGCTGGGCGATCCGGCCTGTGTTGAATTCGATCACGAGCCCAGTCCACACGAAACTGAACGTGAAGATGAAGTAGGGGATCAGGAAAGCCGCCCCGCCGTTCTGACCGACCAACATCGGGAACAACCAGATGTTCCCGAGGCCGACGGCCGATCCGATCGCGCCTGCGACGAGTCCGAGTTCCGATGACCACCGTTCTCTTACATTTGACATGGTATCACCTAGTGTGACATGTGCTATGATTAACCCTCTGTATAAAAATCTATCATATAATTTCGATCAACACAGGGTGTGTGTTTACCAATACCATCGGTGAATTCGCGCTGACTCCGTCCCCGTAGTCTACAGGGATTTGGGACGTGATGACTGGATAGAGTCACGTCTCACTGGGTGCCAACTGACGGTGGACCAACTGGTCTCACCGAGCGGACTATCCTACCGTATTTGATAATGCCAAATATTATGGTTGGCCACCTGGTAATAGTAGCCATGTCTCCAGGTGGGCGCAGAATCAAAGCACTCGAAACGGCGTTCGAAATACTAGCAGTGCTGAAAGAGAACGGGCAGATGAGCCTCGCCGAGTTGAGTGAGCAGGTAGACGTGACGAAAGGCACCGCTCACACCCACCTGATGACGTTACAGCAAAACGATCTGGTCGAGCAGGCGGGTGAACGGTATCGGCTGGGAACCGGGTTCATAACTTACGGTGCCCACGTCAAGAACCGGCAGTTGGTCTTCCAAGCCGGGAAAGACCCTGTGCGGCAACTCGCGCTCAAAACGGGCGAGATATGCGAGATCGCGACAGAATACGACGGCAAGTGCGTCCTGCTCCATCGGTTCTACGGCGAGAACACGATCAACAGAGAGTACCAGCAAACGAGTTTCGAACAGCACAGATATCTTCACTACGGTGCGACCGGCAAATCGATGCTCGCACAGATGTCCCCCGAACGGGTGGACCGGATAGTGGACCGGTACGGGCTACCGGCTCAAACGAACAAGACGATCACCGATAGAAGGACGCTGTTCGACGAACTCGAACGCATACGCGAACGGGGGTATGCGTACAACGACGAGGAAGAGATCCACGGTATCCGAGCAGTCGGCACACCGATCCTCAGTACGGACGGGGATTGTTTAGGTGCGATCTGTGTCGCCGGACCGGGAGGCCGTATCGACGACGAACGGTTCACCGAGGCGTTCCCGAACCTCGTCGCGGAAGCGCGGAGTCTGATCGAAGCCAACGTCCAGACGAACGACTTCGACGTGTTCATCAATTGAAACCCCGGCCCAGGTATTTGATTCTATCAAACAGTCGTTTCTGGTTCCAACGAGTCAGTCCCACACCTTCCGCGTATGAAGGGACAGTAAGACGGCAAGTCCGCCGTATTCCGGCGTCCCATGGGTCGATATTCACGGCAACGGAGCCGAAGTTTACGTCGAAGAAATAGCACCGTGTTCGCTGATAGGTTCTGTCTTACGGCCTACTACCCGTTGAGAGTTAGGTATCACCCAACCGATCCACCGTCAGTAGCATCCGGCCGATCGACCGAGGGTGATATCAGCGGAGCGGTACACCGTACCGAGACTTGCTGCAATGTATTCCTTTATACAGGCTGCACCACTGTGACCGAACATGAACTCACCCGAGGAACCGACTCGAAACCGAGCCCTACTACAGGTCTGGCACTCGGATTGCTGGGGTATCACCGCCGCAGCGGAAACGGACGCTGAGATGCTCATGCACCGTGTTCATCGTATTTCTGATGGAACTGCAAAAGGACACTTCACCGTGTTCGATACGGAGTCCAACGAAATAGAGGCCTTCATTGACGCGGTGAGACGGTCGGAGTTCACTGAAACAGTGACTATCCTGCCGAGCCAGCAGTTGGAGTACGAGTCGCTTTTTGGCGTGCCGTCTACCGATATCATCGTCGACTACGACACCGGTCACAGCGTCGGGGACGCACTGATTTCGGAGGGGTTCATCAATCATAGTCCCGTCCACGTGCAGGAAACCGGAGAGCGATGGCCGGTGTTCATCCGAGAGGATCGAGAGGAAATGAGCGCCCGTCTCGACCGGATCCGAGAGCGGGTTGACGCGGAGATCGACGTGAACCAGATCATCTCCGGTGACCAGCACCTCAGCCACGAACCGCTTCCGATCCAGTACAACCTCTCGCCGAAGCAAAAGGAGGTGATCAACTTCGCACGACAACAGGGGTACTACGAGTGGCCCCGGGACACTACCGTTCGAGAGATGTGTGCGGAGTTCGGCGTCTCCAAAACGACGTTTCTGGAGCACCTCCGGAAGGCGGAATCCAAGATAATGGACCCCTGAGCCGGTGAGTCCGGCGTAAAACGGCGTTACTGTTCTCTCTCGAATCGCACCGCCTCAGTCCCGTTTGCAGTTTCGGGACCCTGCGCGAACACCTGCTCGACGCTCCGCGGAAGTCCGCGACGCTCGTCGACGAGTCCCAATGCGACGTAGTATGCGCTGAGTTCCGGGAACGAGTGTAACTCTCCGGTGAGCGTGAACTCGATCGTCGTTTCCGCTTCGAGAGACGGTATCGGGACGAACTCGGTTTCGGAACCCTCCCTCCGCTCCTCCCGGTCGTTCAGTATGTGCACCTGCAGGTCCCCCTCCGACGCAACGTCTGCCTGGGTCCGGAGATACACTTTTGCGCTGAGGGAATCAGGGGTCGACTGATTCGAAACGGCGTGGTCAGCGACCAGTATCACGAGTCGACTCGTGAAGGAACCGGTGTGCAGATGCAGTGCCTCCTCCGCGAAGTCGAGGGCACGCTCGTTTCGACCGGCTAAATGGTTTGTCCAAGCACTCAGCACCTTCGACGCGACTGCATCGTCAGTCGTCGAGGCCTGCTCGCCGGCAGACCGGAAATGTTCGAGTGCATCATCGAACCGGGACTCGGAGAGGAGAGCAACCCCGTGTTCGACAGCACTCTGTACGTCACTAGAGAACCCCAACTCGTCCGGTTTACCCGGATCACGTCCCTGTATTACCTGATAGAGCCACACCTCACGCTGATCGAACTCGACCGAAACCGCGTGCTCGACGATGAGACGCACATCGTCTTGCGCTAATGCTTGATAGATGTCACGGACTCCCGAGTCGATCACCCCTTCGACGCTTTCCTGATCTGTGTCGTCGCGGAGTTCGCGGAGAGCCGCTTCGAACTGATCCCGCTGATCCGAATGGAGGGCGTTCCGGTAGGCTTCGGTGACGATGGCCCGTGAGTCCTCGTCGGAGAGGACGGTCCGCTCTTCGGTTACCACGTCCGCTACCGCGTTCGCGAGAACGGTCCCGACCGAGTCGCTGGTAGGATACTTAGTGCTCATCGGCAGTAACTACTGTAGACAGTTGCTGGTCACGTTTCAATTCTTCGTCGTGGAGATGACAGTTGACGCTCCGATGATCGCTAACGTCGGACTCGCTCGGAACCGTGCTTTCACAGATACTGGAGTACGACCGGTCGAGGATTTCGACCGGGTCGTCGTCGGAGAAGACCGCAGAGAGTGCACGGGCTAGGTCGTCCGCGACCTCCGGGGGGATCTGAACCCGGTCGGCCCCCTCGACGTTCGCACGGATCACGTACTCTTCGAGAACGTCCTCTTTTACGTCTTCCTCCGAAACGGGGCTCTCAGTCTGTGACTCTAACTTCGATCGGATCGCGTCGAGGTTTACCTCTCCGCTCTCTAACGAGGCCTTGAGTCGAAGGATACGCCGCCAGAGCTCCTGGTCGTGCGCCCAGTCGTCCGGCGGAATGACTTTCGGACACCGCGGATGGAACCGACAGCCCGACGGCGGGTCTATCGGAGTCGGGACGTCCCCCTCCAGCGTGATGTTGTCCCGCTCGACGGTCGGGTCGGGGATCGGGATACTCGAAACGAGTACCTCCGAGTAGGGGTGTTTCGGATCCTCGAACAGCGTCGCTGTCTCCGCTCGCTCGACTATCTCCCCCAGATACATGACCGCGACGCGGTCGCAGATCTGACGGACGATAGAGAGATTGTGCGAGATAAACAGCATCGTGAGGCCCATCTCCTCCTGTAGTTCGTTGAGGAGATTCAGGATCTGCATCTGGACGCTCACGTCGAGCGCCGACACCGGTTCGTCAGCGACGATGACCTGTGGTTCGACCGCGAGAGCACGCGCGATCGAGATCCGCTGGCGCTGTCCGCCGCTGAACTCGTGCGGATATCTGTCGAGGTGCTCGCTATCCAGGCCGACTCGTTCTATCAGTTCCCGCGCGCGCTGATCGCGGTCCTCGCTCGACTCGCCGATACCGTGAACCTTCATCGGCTCGACGACCGTTTCGCGAACCGTGTACCGGGGGTTCAGCGAGGAGAACGGGTCCTGAAACACCATCTGTGCCTCGCTGCGGAACGAGCGAAGTTCGCGATCGCTGAACTCCGTGACGTCCGTCTCGCGATATCGAATGCTGCCGTCGGTGGGCTCGGTGAGCCTCAACACCGACCGAGCGAGAGTGCTTTTCCCGCAGCCGCTCTCCCCGACCAAGCCGAGAGTTTCGCCTTCCTGGATCGTGAGGTCGACCCCGTCGACTGCGCGGACGGTCTTTACCTCCTGATCGGGTCGGAGCCGGGTTAGCAGGCCCTGGTTCTCGTAAAAGTGTTTCTGCAGGTCGTCCACCTTGAGTATTGGTTCGTCAGTCATTCGGGATCCTCCCAGAGACAGGCACTGTAGTGATCTGTTTCGACCTCCTGCAACCGCGGATCGGTCGCCTGACACTCCTCGGTAGCGTACTGGCACCGCGGGGCGAAATTACAGCCGTCCGGAGGGTCTGCGAGGTCCGGAACTTCACCCTCGATCGAAGTCGGGGACACGTCCGTTCGGCGCGGGTCGGGAACGCAGTCAAGCAGGCCTTTCGTGTACGGATGTCTCGGGTCACGGAAGATGTCCTCGACATCACCATATTCGACGATGCGGCCGGCGTACATCACCGCGACCCGGTCGCAGACCTGCGCGACGACGCCCAGGTTGTGGGTTATTAGCAACACGCCCATGTCGCGCTGCTCGTTGAGTTTCTCGATGAGGTCGAGCGTCTGTGATTCTATCGTCACGTCGAGTGAGGTGGTCGGCTCGTCCGCGATGAGCAGGTCCGGTTCACAGGCGAGCGCCATCGCGATCATCGCCCGTTGTGCCATTCCGCCGCTGAACTGATGGGGGTACGAGTCGACGCGGTCCTCAGCACTCGGGATACCGACCTGTTTCATCAGCTCCATAGCGCGTTCACGCGACGCCGCCTCACTCATATCCTCGTGAACGCGGAGCGGTTCCCCGACCTGCCAGCCGATATCGAACACCGGGTTGAGCGCGGACATCGGCTCCTGAAATATCATCGAGATGTTGTTCCCGCGGATGTTCCGGAGTTCCTCTTTGGATGCGGTGACGAGGTCAGTGCCGTTGAATCGTACTTCCCCGTCGTGGATGTAGCCCGGCGATTCGAGGAGTTGCATTATCGACAGAGAGGTAGCGCTTTTCCCGCAGCCGCTCTCCCCGACGATACCGAGGATTTCACCCTCCCGAACCTCCAGTGAGACACCGTCTACGGCTCGAACGGCCCCGTCCTCCGTATCGAAGCGGGCTTCCAGATTCCGCACGGAAAGCAACGCGTCGTCGTCGTGGGTGACGCGGTCCGCTTCCGCCTCTGACTCGTTGTTTTCGGTCGACTCCATCACGCACCACCTCCGGTTTCAGTTTCCGACCGCGGATCGAACTCGTCTTGGAGTCCGTCACCGAGGATGTTGAACGCGAGTACCGTTATCATGATCGCGA
This sequence comes from Halostella pelagica, assembly GCA_005954745.1. Taxonomy (GTDB): domain Archaea; phylum Halobacteriota; class Halobacteria; order Halobacteriales; family Natronoarchaeaceae; genus Halostella; species Halostella pelagica. Next base: position 283,575 of record CP040679.1, on the reverse strand, counting down.
TTCCCGGAAACACCGATATCCACCACTCGCCGGGCAAGTACTGTCGGCCGCTGGCGATCATCATCCCCCACGTCGGTCGGGGCGGCTGAACTCCGAGGCCGAGGAAGGAAAGCGACGCCTCAAGGATGATCGCGGTCGCTACGTGATACGTCGACTGCACGATTACGGGGGTGAACGCGTTCGGAAGGATATGCTTGACCAGTATTGAAGCGTTTCCGAGACCGGTGTTCTCGGCCGCTTCGACGTACTCTTCCTCTTTCACCGAGAGCACGCTACCCCGTATGATCCGGGCGTACTGCGGCGAGTAGACTATCGCGACGACCGCGATGACGTTTACCAGTCCGGCTCCGATCGCCCCGACGATCGCTAACCCCAGCACCAACGCGGGGATGGAGATGACGACGTCCATGGACCGCATGATGAACTCGTCGGTCCAGCCGCCGAGATATCCTGCGATACTACCGAGCGGCACTCCGATCAGGACTGCGATCCCGACAGCGACAACTCCGACAGCGAGTGACGCTCGCGTCCCGAAGATGAGCCGCGAGAGTATGTCACGACCCATGAGGTCTGCTCCGAGCGGATGGGCGAGAGTCGGCCCCTGTAGGGATGCCTCGTAATGGAGCGCTGCCGGGTCGTAGGGAGCCAGTATCGGCGCGAAGATCGCGGTGTTTACGATGCCGAACACGATCCAAAACGAGATCCTCGCACTCGCATCGAGCTGTCTGTACGTATCGGCAAACTGGTTGTACTTCTCCCGAAGCGGTTCAACCATCGTCCCTCGGTCTATGGTAATGTCCGTCATATGCTGGATCAGTTGTATTTTATCCGCGGGTCGAGGTACGCGTACAGCAGGTCGACGACGAGATTCGCGACGACGAACACTGCCGCGACGAACAGCAGTATCCCCTGTATCAGCGGCAGGTCCTTGTCGATGACCGCCTGATAGAGCAGTCGGCCGATGCCCGGCCACTGAAACACCTGTTCGACGACGACGGACCCGTTGAACAGGAACCCGATCTGGATACCGAGGACGGTCACGATCGGAATCAGGGCGTTTCTGAACGCGTGTATCGATACGATGACGGACTCTTTGACGCCTTTGGACCGAGCCGTCTGGATGTACTCCTCGTTGAGCACGTCGACCATCGTCGAACGCGTCATACGTGCGGTCAACGCCGCGTATCCAACGCCAAGCGTAACTCCTGGCGCAGCGACGTACTGGAGCCACTCGATGAGGCTATCACTGGGAGGGACGTACCCACCCGCCGGTATCAACGCGAATCCGAAGAGTTGCTTCCAGAACAGCGCGAACACGAGAATTATCATTATGCCGAGCCAGAACGCGGGCACGCTGATGCCGACGAACGCGATGATCCGGCTGAAGTGGTCGACGAACGTGTCCTTGTACACCGCGCTGATCACGCCGGACGGGATCGCGATGAACAGTGCGACTAATAAGGCTATAAACGCGAGTTGCGCAGTCGGCCAGATGCGGGACAGGATCAGTTGAGTGACCGGCTCTCCCCGGTTGTACGAATATCCGAGGTCACCCTGAACCGCGTTCGAGAGCCACGACCAGTACTGTACGTAGAGCGGTTCTCCGAGCCCCAGGCGCTGTCGTACCTGCGCGACGTTCGCGGGGGTTCGGGCCTGCGTCGGGAGGATCGCGTTGATAGGATCGCCGGGTGTGAGTTTGATCAGGAGGAAAACTCCGATCGAGACGCCCAGCAGGACGGGGATCCCTAACAGAACCCGTTTGACGAGATAGTTGACGAACCCACTATTTCCAGTCATTATTGGTTTGCTCTGACGGTTTCTATATTAATACGTTTCGCTGCCATCTACTCGTCGATCCACACGTCCTCGAAGCCCATGTACGCCGAGGGCCAAACGCGGAAGTTCCGCACGCTCGAACGATGCCCCTGGATCACGTTCGTCCAGAGCTGGAACAGTTTCGGCATATCGTCGGTGACGATGTTTTGCACTTCGCCGTAGAGGTCTTTCCGTTCGTCGCGGTCGGTCACGTGACGTGCTTCCTCCATTAGCTGGTCCGCTTTCTCGTTCGAGTAATGGGTGTAGTTGAACGCCGCTTCGGAGTGGAACGTACTGTACGTGTAGTCGTCCGCCGAGAAGCCCCACGTGTAGTCGCCGATGAGGGAGTGCCAGTCTGACGAAGCCGGGCCGCTGTTGATCGGTTCCCAGGCGGCGGTTTTCGAGACGGGCTCGACCGTCATATCGATCCCCACCTGTTTGAACTGTTGTTGCAGGATGGTCGCGACGTCGACGTACTTCGGCTGGTTCTCGGGCTCACACGTAAGATCGAACCCGTCTTCGTATCCCGCGTCCGCAAGCAAGCTTTCGGCCTCGTCCACGTCGTGGTCGTACGTCACTGCGGTTTCGTCGTCGTACGCCCAGTGCCACGACGGGAAGAGGCTGTCCGAAACGGTCGCGTGTCCGTCGAACTTGGTCTGGACGATGGCTTCGCGGTTCATCGCGTGCATCATCGCCTTCCGGACGGGCTTTTTCGAGGTCGGTTCGTAGTTCACGATGTTGAGCCACTGGCTCATCCTGGCCGTGCTCGGCTTTTCTCTGACTTCGACGTCGGAACTGGACTGTACCGAGCTTATCTGGGTCGCCGCAACGGATTCGCTCACGTGGATATCTCCCGACTGAAGCTGGGTGTTCCGCACGCTCGCTTCCGGGATCGGCTTGTAGACGACCCGGTCGACGTACGGCAGCTGGTTCCCCTGGTCGTCCGACTTGAAGTAGTTGGGGTTGCGGTCGAAGACGTACTCGGATCCGGACACCGACTCGTCCGGGTTGTATTTCAACGGACCCGTCGACCAGACACCGTTCGAAATAGCCCCGAAGTCGCTCCCGTGTTCGTCGACGGCTTCCATGGGAACGATAGTGAACCAGCCGAACGAGGACATCGAGGCCTGTTTGAACAGGAAGGGGGCGTACGGTTCGGCGAGTTCGAAGGTGACTTCGTACTCGCCCGTTTTCCGGACCGTCTCCTCCGGATCGATGTCGTCCCCGACGAGCGTCCCGACGTAGTTACCGCGACCGTAGGCACCGTAGTCCTGGTCGAGAATACGACGGTAGTTCGCCACGATGTCGTCTGCCGTTAGTTCACGGTCGTACGGTTCGTGAAACGTGACGCCTTCCCGTATCGGGACCGTGTACGTTTTCCCGTCGTCGGAGATGGTCGGCATTTCCGCCGCGAGGTCCGGCTGGATCTCCCCAGAACTGTCGACTCTGTAGAGAGAGTTCCCGAGGTTTTCGACCATCGTGATGTCCGTCGTCTTCGCGACTTTGTGCGGATGTAGGGTTTCGATGTCGGACTGCATCGCAACGACCAGTTCCCCGCCGCTTTGTTGCTGAGACGGTGCGGTTTTCGTCGCAGTCTCCGTGTCTTCCGAGTTGGTACCGTTGTCCGAAGTGGTACAGCCTGCTAACACGGATCCTGCGCCGGCAGTGACTGCGCCACCGGCCACACGCAGGAACGACCGACGCTCCATGGACTCTTCCCTGCCAGTAGATGGCATAGGATAACAAGAATACTACCACTATATAATTGTTTTCATGTCCTGTGGAGTGTCGGCCTTCTTTCAGACCGTTCTCCGGCGGTTTCTGCCAGTAATACGGTAGCTGGACGGACTGTGAACGCTCTCCGGTCGGTGAATGGTCCGTTAGAGACTGTATCAGTAGCGGTGTCTCGGGACCCGGAAGCGATTCACTCGTTGCCCATTCTCGTCCACGTCTCGTCGAAGATCCGAGTGCCGTCTCGCGTGATTGTGGTTTGTAGCTCGATGATCGTGTCCGAGAGGGAGTTAGAAGCGTGTACCTCTATTACCTCGTCGTCGTATTCCATCGTCATTTCCAACTGGTTGGTAGCACTCCAGCTGGACGGGTCGTCGCTCTCGACGGACGCCTCGTACGTTCCAGTCTCGTTGAGACGTACATGAGGCAGATCCAGCGTGTTCTCGAACTCTTTGGTGACGCTTCCGGTGTTGCCCGTTCGCTCTCTGGTCGTCTCCCACGTCACGTCGGAGCGAGTGAGCGCGGACGGCGCGTTCGGTAGGGAGTCGTCCGGGTCCCCCATCTCGATCCGGTTTTGGTCCCGCTTTTCTTCGCCGTAGTACTGGACCGGCAATCGAACGTTCGACGGGTCGTCCGGTGCGGATCGGATCACGAACGATCCGTGTTCCCCCGTCGGTTTCGCGAACGGGAAATACGACGCGGAGATCGCCACGCGGAGCCTGTGACCGTCCTCGAACACGTACGACTTCGGGTTCAGCGGTACCTCGATCTCGTACTCCGTCCCGGGTTCGAGCGGGTCGTCTTCGTCGAGACCGTTCCGCCGAGAGGCGCGGAGCGCACCGACCGTGATGGTGTTGGCCGAGCCGTCCGGTGCGACATCGACGAGCCGAACCGCTACCGTCGGGTCCGCAGACGTCGATTCGAGCCGTATCGTCGCCGACCCCGACCCTGTCAGTTTGAGCGGTCGGTCGAACGGGTCCGTTTCGAAGCAGAGGGACCGAGCGTCGTCCCCGTTCGTGTCCTGAGACGGAACGGGAGACCGGTACGGGATAGTCGACTCGATTCCGACAGTTTGGTCGAACTCGTATTCCGTCGCGAGCGGTTCACCTTCGTGCGACGCTGTCGGTTCTGCCCCGTCCGTCGTGAGATCGAACTGTTCGACGCGATACCCCTCCGGCGCGTTCGACGTGGACGGCCACTCGTCTAACCCCTCCCAGACGCCGTCCTCGCCGCGACCGTCGACTTCCGTCCAGGTCTGGACGGTCGCCTCATCGAGCGGGTCTGACCCTTCTCCTTTCAGGAAGTAATCGAACCACTCAGCGACCTGTTCGCGGAAGTTGATCGCCTCTTCGAAGCCTCGATGGGGCATCGTGTGACGCCACGGCCCGAAAAGCAGCCGTTTCGGCGCGTCGATCTGTTCGTAGTAGTCGACGGTGTCCATCGCGTACGGGTCGCGGAACCCGCCCACCGCGAACGTCGGGACGTCGATTTCGCCGACGGGGATATCCTTGTCACCCCAGTAAGCCTCGTCTTTCCGCTCGTGGTCGAAGAACTGGAATATCCAGGGCTTCCGGGAGCGGACGTGGTCGAGCCGTTTCCCCCAGACCTCCGCCCAATCCCCGTCATCGTCACGTTTGCTCCGAGGTTTCACGTCGAGAACCTGCATCAGCGCTAACCAGTCCATGCCGATGGTGAGCAGTTCGTGCAGGCCCCCGTATGTGTAGCTGTTCCGATACCCCATGTAGGGAGTTTCGATCGGGACTATCGCCTCCAAGGCCTCCGGTCGGCGCGCTGCCGCTGCGAGGCTCGTGATCCCGCCGTAGGACTTCCCGTACATCCCGACTGAGCCAGTTGTCCAGTCTTGCGCCGCTAACCACCGAACGATCTCGGCCGCCTCCTCGCCCTCGCGTTCGGCGACGAACATTTCGTCGATGGTCCCGGTCGCACCGCCGGTCCCGACCATGTCGGCGACGACGACTTCGTACCCGCGGCTGGCGAGATACCGGTTCAGCGGGTCGTACGAGCCGTACGTGATCCAGTCGTCCTTGTGGTACGGGACGTACATCAGTAGTGCGGGTGACGGACCCTCGCACTCGATCGGCTCGTACCGAGTCGCAGCTACCTGTTCAGAATCGACCGGGATCGTGAGATCCGTGTGACGCCGGACCTCAGATCGTGTGTTGTTATCAGTCATACTGTAGATCGAACTCGCTGGGACACTTTCGTGTTGCAGAGCGGTGATATCGCACACACCTATTTAAAACTACTTGTCGCCTAGCGGCCAGTCGGTCGATTCTCCAGTGAACCGGTCGACGACGACTTCTGGCGCGGATCTCGGTGTTCGACATATACGTACTGAAATACCGAAATCCAACCACCCATACATAAAAATAATTACCTTTGCGCTCAGTTCCAGTAGATGTCGTCTTCTCACCAGTGATCTCAGGCCCTGAATTACAGTAATACGCCTGTAAATACCTTCGGCCGGCGGCCGTAATAGTATGGTTCGACAATGACGAACAGGCCATCAGGTTTTTACTTGGCGATACGTCGAACCGCGTTGCGTCAACTGCGGCTACGGTCTCTTTTTGTGGTCGGGATCGGGCTCATACGGCGTCTGACGGATGCTACCTCCACGTCTCCGGGCGAACAACCGTCAGGTGGTGAAAACTTTTATATTACCTGGGGGAATAGTCGTCCTCGCGGACCATGCCAAACAGTACCTCGACAGCAGTTGATACTCCGGACGGGACGGGTGAACTCACGCTGGTGGACGCGGACATTCACCAGCGATGGGCCAGTGACGAGGAGATAACGCAGTACCTCCCCGAGCGATACAGGGACGACGGCATCGTCGCACCGACGCTCCTGTACCGAAACCCGGGCGGGTTCTTCCGGCAGGAAGAGATGGGGGAAGACGGATCCAAACCCGGGACGGACCTGGAAGAACTCGCCAGCAGCCACTTCGACGAAAACGATATCGACTACGGAATGTTGACGGGGAACTCCTGGTTCAACCTCGCTGCGCTGCCGAACCGGGACTACGCCGTCGAACTCGCCCGCGCGTACAACAAGTGGCTCGTCGACGACTGTCTGCCGGTCGACGACCGGTTCCTCGGGTCGCTGTACGTCGCACCGAAGGCACCGGAGCAATCGGCCGAACTCATCCGGGAATTCGGCGACCATCCCCAGGTGCGTCAGGTGATGCTCCCCGGCGGTGCAGAGGTTCCTTACGGCCGCCCCCAGTACTGGCCGATGTACGAAGCTGCGGCGGAAATGAATCTCGCGATTGCGGTCCACCCGTTTTCAGAGGGCCACGGAACGAGTAACGCGCCGACGGGAGCGGGCCATCCGAACTCCTACATAGAGTGGCATACGCTTCTCGGCGCGTACTACATGGGTCAGCTCGCAAGCATCGTCACCGAGGGGGTCTTCGTCGAGTACCCCGACCTCCGATGGGCGTTTATCGAGGGAGGGTACGGGTGGGTACCGCATTTCATGTGGCGGTTAGACAAGAACTGGAAGGGACTGCGGTCGCAGGCCCCGTGGCTTGACCAGCCGCCCAGTCAGTACATCCGAGAGAACGTCTGGTTCGCGAGTCAGCCGATCGAGGAGCCGGAAACGGCGGAACAACACAACCAGATCCTGGAGATGATGCACGCGGACGAAATGCTCATCTTCGCCAGCGACTACCCGCACTGGGACGGCGACGACCCGACGTGGGGGCTTCCACCGATGGAGGACTCGCTCGAACGCGCCGTTCGCTACGAGAACGCCGTCGAACTCTGGGATCTGCCAGCCGATCCTACAGACCTATGAGCGAGAAACGATTCGAGATCTGCTCGGCGGACGACCTGCCGCCGGGGGAACGGGTTATCACGACACTCGACGGGTTCTCCGTCGGTGTGTTCAACGTCGGTGGGGAGTACTTCGCGCTGAAAAACGACTGTCCCCATCAGCGGGCGCCGCTGTGTGAGGGGAAGCTAACCGGCACGACCGTGTCCGACGAACCGGGTGAATACGAGTGGACCTCCGACGACCAGATCGTTCAGTGCCCGTGGCACGGTTGGGAGTTCGACATTACGACCGGTGAGTCGGTGTTCAACCCCCACAAGGTGAAAGCGAAGACGTTCGAAGCGACGGCCGAAGCTGAGGAGGCCGGTCAGTCCGACGACGAGAGGGACGTACCCGACCCATCGATGCCCGATGCCGACTGTTCGAGTTGCGGATCCGATCTCGACGGCAGCGAACCGCCTGTCGACACGTACGACGTCGAAGTCGAACGCGAAACCGTCGTCGTCTACCTGTGACGCTCGTTACTGTGCGAGAAGCACAACTGCCCCGACTGCGAAGGCGATGCCGACCAAATTCAGCCCGGTGAGCGAATCGCCCAGAAAGACCACGCCGAGTAGCGCCGTTCCCACGATGTACATTCCGCTGATGCTCGTGACTATCGTCGCGGAGCCAGCGTCGAGCGCGAGGTAATACGCCACCGTTCCGAGACCGATGCAGAGCCCGGCTATCAGGGAGAACCCGATGCCACGAGGGTCGATCAGCACCGGCGTCTCGCTTTGCAAGTAGAATCCGGCAGCGACAGTTATTGCGCATCCGTACGTGTAGATGACACTCTGTTCGGGCGGGATCGCCTGCGTCGAGAGTTTCGCGAAGAACGCCCACCCTGTGTAGAGCGCCATCGCCGAGACTGCGTACGCGAAGTAATTCCCCATCGTTCCGAGATACGGCAGTGGGTCGCTTTAAAATTGCCTTTGCACCCGGTCGTCCGGTCACTGTTAGCCGTCCAGTGTGGTCGCTGATCACAATATTCAACTAACTCGACGATAGCCAGGTTAGTACATGGCTGGGAAGACTGTCGTGTTAGGCGGGTCAGGAGCGATGACCTCGTCCTGCGTTTACGACCTTTACAAGCACAGTGACTTCGAAGAGATAGTCGTGGCCGACGCGGACGAAACGAACGCGAAGCGGCTGTTGGAACTCATCGACGACGACCGGTTTTCGTTCGAGGGGGTCGACGCTACGGACCCCGAAGACATCGAACGAGTTCTCTCGGGAGCATCGTATCTGGTAAACGGACTCCCGTACCACTTCGAGGAGAACGTCCTCGAAGCTATCGAATCAGTCGGCGGCATTACCGGCGTCGACCTGAACGCGTTCGAGTTCGACCACGTACTGGGCGAGTCCGACGCCGTCGCGGCCGCCGACAGTTCGCTCTGGTTTGCGAACGGGGGGCTCGTGAGCACAATCGCGCTCGGGATGCTGGCCTGTGACCAGTTTGACGATGTCGACGAGGTCAACTTCTACTGGGGAATGTGGCGTCTACTCACTCAGACGACCCCCGGACTAACGGACACCGTGACCTACGAACACGACCCGAACGTCGACGAGCGAGTCGTCTACGAGGACGGGTCGGTCATCACGGATCACCCGCCGTTCGGCGAGCCGCGTGATTTCGAGTTCCCGGAACCGATCGGCGAGCAGGAAACCTATCTTATCACGCACACCGAACCCGTGACGTTTCCCAAAGCGCCCGTCGCACAGGAGACGAACGTCGGCCGCGTCGTGACGCGGGGCGTCTGGCATCACGAGTGGCGGCAGTACGAGGAGACGCTCCACGCGATGAACGCCTTCGACGCCGACCCCGTCGAGGTCGACGGAGCGACTGTCGACCCGCTCGACGCGATGCAACAGCAGATAAAGACCGAAGGCCACGAGGACGAGTGGCGGCCGCCCGAACAACTCTCGCCGGAGACGGACTGGACGCCACAGACCGTTCTTTCGGTGGAGGTGACCGGATCCGTCGACGGCCGGGAGGAAGAGGCAGTGTATCACTTCGAGCAACCGTTCCCGTTTTTCGGCGGCAACGACATCACGCTCATGCGGGAGTACGGCTGTTACGTCGGCGTTCCGCTTTCAGTAACGCTTCAGTTGATGGCCGAAAACGAGGTGGAGTCGGACGGAGTGTTCGTCACTGAAACGAGCGGACTCGACCCGGAGCGGTATTTCGACGAGATGGAGTCACGCGGATTCGAACTAACCGCGGAGACGGTTCCCGGCGAACACGGGAGCGACTGACTGTTGAGTACGCGCCCGAAGCCTCGCGTACGCCTTAGCAGGGGCGTCATGGTTCGATAGAGCGGCTAATTTCTCCCGCTGTAATTTAGCTCTATTATGTTCACCTTCGATAGAAGCTTGTTACTGAGCGTCGATTTGACCTCTGGCTCGGACATATGCCGTTCCGGACCCGTAATGCTGATCCCGCCAAGCGGGGTATCGTCGGGTGTGAGAATGGGTGCGGAGATGGTCGCCATCCCCGAGTGATACTCGCCGTACTCGTAACTCACGCCGTTCTGACGGATTTCTTCGAGTTCCTCTACGAGTTCCTCACGAGTCGTGATCGTTTTCTCGGTGAACTCCGGTAGGCCGTGGCGTTCGATGATGGAATCGATCCGCTCCTCAGGCTGGTAGGCTAAAATGGCTTTCCCGGCACCGGAACAGTGGATGGGAAACCGCATTCCGGCGTTGGTTTCGTATTCGATATCTTCCCGGCTCTGGATCACTTCGAGAGCGACGACCGACCCTTCCTCTTCGACTGCGAAAGAAACCATCTCGTTGCTCAGTTCACCGGCCAATCGCCGGAGTTCAGGGATCATGAGGTCGTAGATAGAGACCCGGTCTCGAACCTTGCAGCCGCGGTCTAACCATCGAAGACTCAATCGATAGCTCCCGTCGTCGTTCACGACGTACTCAAGTTGTTCCAAGGTACTCAGGTAGTCGTGGACGACGCTTTTGGGGCGGTCTATCCGTTCAGCGACGGCCGTGACGGTGGCCCCTTCGTTTTCGTGGAGGTCGTTCAATATCTCCTCCATCGTGAGGAGAGCTTTGATCGGCCTGTTTGCCTGAGGTCCCATAGGTAACGGTAGTACATCTCGCCCCTCGTAAATGTTCGTGTATGTCGAACGCCGGTGGTTTCGGTTGCGTCGCGCTCTCCGGTGCCGGGGATCCGTTCACGAAACCGCCGGGTTCGCCCTTCAGACCGGCCGGTTCGTCAGTTCGTCGAAACGAACGACTGATCCACGGGGTCACTCCGTTCGCTCGTGTTTCTGACAACCGCTCTGGGTCAGACGGTACACCCCACAGCTGTCAGTTGTGAGGTAGCCTTGCTGAAACAGGCGCATACAGCTCTCTTCAACCATGGACGGGTGCGCATCGGAGCGTTCGATGATAGCACCGATGTGAAGCGGTTCGTGCCTGTACAGGAGGTCGAGTACGTGTTTTTCCATAAGTACTCACGGCGGCTGTCAGTCCGCCCCCTGTGGGAGATACCAACGGCATTCGGTACAGTGTTCGATACCGCTGACGTACTGGGTGTGTGCATCACAGGTTGGACAGTACTGGTCGATCCCCATTGTGGCTGTCTCCACGTACTACGTCCGGGTATACCCACCCCCGACCATAGTAGGGGTAGGACGGTGTGGTCGAGATACTCTTGGTTCAGACGCTCGTATTCATTGCTCTGCGCGCACGTAAGAGCCGTCAGAGCGGGGAGTTCACTCGTCCTGCGTTGTGATGTCGGCCGAGAGGCCCTGGGCCATTTCGATCTCCTTGGAGTTGTTGAGAGTGAAGGCGGTGCGTTCGGTGACGGCTTCGATGACTTCGCGGGCGCTGGGGTAGCCGTTGCCGGATTTCTTGACGCCGCCGAACGGCAACTGGACCTCCGCGCCGATACACGGCAGGTTCGCGTACGCCAGCCCGATCTCCGCGTGGTCGCGGAACCGGTGGATCTGCCGGTAGTCCTCCGAAATCACCGCTCCTGCGAGTCCGTACGGCGTATCGTTGTGGATCTCGATCGCACGGTCGATGTCGCCCTCGTACTCCACTAACGCAACGTGCGGGCCGAACACCTCCTCTTTCAGACACCGCAGGTCCTCCTCGTAGTCGGCCTCGTAAACGAACGGCCCCACCCAGTGACCGTCCTCGTGCCCGTCCGGGATCTCCTCGTCGTCGAGTTCCGTCCGGTCGACCAGCACGTTCGCGCCCTCCTGCTGTGCCAGGTCGTTGTACCGCTGGATCTTCTCGACGTGGCCCGGCTCTATCGCCGGCCCCATGAACGTGTTCTCCTCTAGCGGGTCGCCCACCGCGACTTTCTTGGCGTTTTCGACGAAGCGCTCTTTGAACTCGTCGTACACGTCCGTGTGGACGATGAGCCGTTCCGAGGACACACACCGCTGGCCCGTCGTCTTGAACGACGACATCACGGCGCTGTGGACGGCGATGTCGAGGTCCGCCTGCTCGGTGACGACGATCCCGTTTTTGCCGCCCATCTCGCAGGCGGCGAGTTTGCCGGGCGTGCCCCCGACCGTACTTGCGACCTCGTTGCCGACTTCCGCGGAGCCGGTGAACAGTACGGTGTCGGTGCGGTCGTCTTCGACGATGGCGTTGCCGGCGTCGCCGAAGCCCTGGACCATGTTGAACACGCCGTCGGGGATGCCGCTGTCCTCGAACATCTCGGCGATGACCTGGCCGCACCAGGGAGTCTGCTCGGCGGGTTTCCAGACGACGGTGTTGCCTTCGACCAGCGAGACGGCCATGTGCCAGAACGGGATCGCGACGGGGAAGTTCCAGGGGGTGATACAGCCGACGACGCCGCGGGGTTTCCGGCGCATGTAGGCGTCCTTGCTGGGGATTTCGCTGGGGACGGAGTCGCCGTGGGGGTGGCGGGCGTTGCCGGCGGCCCACTCGACCATGTGCCAGGCTTCGGTCACGTCGGCTTTCCCTTCGCTTATCTCCTTGCCGCACTCTTTTGTGACGATCTCGCCGAGTTCGTCGTGGCGGTCGCGGAGTTCGTGATAGATGTCCCAGAGGTACTCCGCGCGGTCGATGTAGGAGAGTTCGCGCCACTGCTCGAAGGCGGCGTCGGCCTCGGCCATCGCGCGGTCGATGTCGGCTGGGGTGCCGCGCTGGAACTCGCCGAGGCTCTCGCCCGTCGCCGGGTTCTCGCTCTCGAACGTCTCTGTACCCTCGCCGTCCGTCCACTCTCCGCCGATGTAGTGGCGATATTGCGCCGAGTCTGTTGTCCGACTCATACGTTCTTCTCCGCCCCCACCGAGTAGAATTGACACCCTCCCATGGTCGGGCTAGTTCTTTATTTCTGGATTACACTCGTGGTTTTTTTGGTCGGTGCCGTGGTTATAGGCATCCCGGACGAGGTTGAAACGATGATTCCACCCATCGCAAACAACTTCGTCGCTGGAAAGTCACCGCCAGCGGCCCTGGAACGTGCGGCCCGGAACCGGGATGATAGTATCGGGACGATCCTTAATCTACTCGGAGAACACCACGACGACCCCGAGGACGCGGCCGACGACACCGAGGCGTACTGCTCCCTGCTTGACGATATCACGATATCTGATATCGACGCTCTCATCTCGGTCAAACCCTCACAGATCGGCCTGGAGGTCTCGGCGGACCGGTTCGAGGCTAACCTCCGACGGATCGTCGATAAGGCGGCCGAGGATAACGTGTTTGTCTGGGTCGACATGGAGGGTTCGGGAACGACGGACGTGACTCTGGACGCGTACGAGAGCCTCGCACGGGAATACGACGGAGGCGTCGGCCTCTGTCTACAGGCGAATCTCAAGCGTACGAGCGATGACCTCGACCGCCTCTCCGACGTTCCGGGCAAGGTGAGACTCGTGAAAGGTGCGTACGACGAACCCGAGTCGATCGCGTACACGGACAAGTCCAGAGTCGACGAGGCGTACCGGTCGCTGATCGAAGACGCCTTCGAGCACCGCGAAGGGGGTATCGCCGTCGGGAGCCACGACCCCGCGATGATAGAATACGCTCGCCAACTTCACGAGGAGTACGGGACTCCGTACGAGATTCAGATGCTCATGGGAGTTCGCGAAGACGCCCAGCGAGAACTCGCAGCCAGTGGCGTCGATGTCTATCAGTACGTCCCGTACGGATCACGCTGGATGATGTACTTCTACCGACGAGTTAGGGAGCGAAAGGAGAACGCGCTGTTCGCGCTACGGGCGATCGCGGGCTCCTGAGGCCAAATCGCGCTCCTTGTCCGGCCCACTGCAGTCGATACCGTCGGTCGCAGGGTTCCGACGGTCGGTGTACCGAACGGAGAACGACAGGCCGTCGAATCCGTGTGCGATTTCGGGTAAGGGGCGTCGGAGCAGTCAGTGTACGAGACACCTTCTAGAGAGGAGGAATGGGTCACCACAGAGGCAATAATATAGGTTATATATTCTCAATACATCTATATAATATTGTCTACTATTGCCAATATTCTACAGTATTGTACCGGCCATTCAGATATCAACAGAAAGAAGTCAACTGGAAATTAGCGGCGATGAAACGCTTTTCGTGTGAACCCTGTTCGTCGGGTTTGAGTTAGCGGGTTGAATAGTCGGGGGAATAGTCCGGCGTAATCGAACTCATGGGCAGTTCTGTTTTCGGTGGGAGACGATCTACGGGGACATTGCAGAAATACCGTGCACCAGGCTATTGACCCATGGCTAATTGCCAGGTCGTCGGCAGTGCTCTTGAATGAAAATAATATTGTCTATTTAGTGCAAACTTCCACACAGCTCCAAGTATAAAATATAACATACTACTACTGAAGTCGGTAGGTTTAGCGGCTCGATAGACAGCCATGTCTATAATCGATTACCTGTTCTGGAGGAGTGGGGTCGTAACTGAATTCCACGAGGTCCGTTCACTGGTCAGTCACACGGTCGCTGTCAAGAACGTGCAGCGAGCGGTCGACGGTCAGTGTAACCTGAGTGTCATCCTTGTCGTAGGTAACGGTAGCACGAAACGGCTCTTCCGACTGAATACTGGCTTGGTCCCGAGTGACTGCACCGAATTCCCAGAAGGACAGTTCGGTGGGATCGACACCCTGTTCGTAATAGAAGGAAACGACAGACGGATGATCCTGGAGGCTCGCACCGATGTCGACTGTCATATCCATATTACATCTGTCACAGACGAACTGGACGAACGGGACAGCGGAGAACTGGTCAGGGAGCCCAGTCTCGGCATCGTCTAGCGTCTTGACCGTGGGGTGGATCTTGCCTTCGCAGTACGGACAGAACCCATTCCGAAGTTGTCGGACCGTGTTCCGGCCGTACCGCTGGGCAACGTCGGGGAGTTCGTCGCGGTTGTACCCGGCGAACACGCCGGGAGGGACACCGAACTTGCTAGTGATATCACACTCTCGACAGTCGATACTCACCCACTCGTCTCGATATTCAAAGAGAAGAGAGCCACCACAGGCGGGACACGGGTCGTCGATCGGGATCGGGTCGACGCCGTCCCCTTTCGTGTATGTGCCGGCAAGCATCGATCCCACGACCTGGATTCCGGCCAGTTGAAGCCGATAGGTGTCACCGTGCTTTGCAACGAACTGGTCGGTGAGTTTGTCGAGGTGGTAGTTGAACTGTCCGGAATCCTCGATTCCGGCTCGATCTCTGAGTTCCGAGAAGGAAGCTTCCTCGTCCGTTATCTCCCAGAGCGCCTGGAGGATTTTGATCCGTTTCGGGTCGGACAACATACCGAACGCATCAGCCTGATCGCCTGCTTCGAACGGTTCAGTCTCGTCCATAGTTGGGTGTACCGGGGTTATCGTGTTCAGGACACTGGTTGATCTTCCGACGCGGGTCAGTACGATTGTATTTCGGACCAATTGTCTATTGACTGTTTTCATTCCCGGTTCTCTAGATCGGACCCTTCCGAACAGTTATAGTAGTCACTGCACACTTGATCATACGACAGAGATCCGATCAGCGTGTGAAACGTTTCAGTGACTACTATAAACAGCTCTGAAAGTGAGAACTCCGTCAATATCTCAGGTAGTATTATGGACACCCCCGAGCGAACGAGCAACTGTTCGTGGAGCGGACTCGGACACAAGAGGTGAAAGAGGTCATTCGAGCTCTCAACAAGCAATAGTGTATATTTTAAATAATAGTAGTAGAATATATATTTATAACATCATTCAGTTCCAAACACCTACAATGGCGTAGAACCAACGGCTGATCTGGTAATAGATGGGATTAGAAGGTTCTCATAGCCACTAGGAGCCTGGATTCGGCATTTAAAACCGGAGAGTTCGTTTCCCTGAACAACGCTATTCTTTCTCAAATACCATCATTTTCGTTCTTTTTCTTTTCTCGTGATGTATCCTGCGATCCGGTTTCTGACTCGCTTTGCTTCGACGCTGGTCAGTTGTTCGACGCGGTGTTTGTTCTCCTCGAAGTCCTCGGAGAAGGTGTCGGGATGACGCTCTATGAGCGAGTCCCCGATACTGATTATCTCGTCAGAGTTCGAAGTCATACCGGAAACTCGATCCCGTTTCCAATAGTTCTTTGCCACGTCTGTGTTCGAGATCTGGCCGGACTTGTCGCTGTGTCTCTCTTGGTCTCTGTGAACCGGTGGGAGGCAAACGCCACATGTTCTCTTGGTCCAGTTCGGGGCAGGCGAAACTGCGTGTGCCGTATGTCGCCGGAATATTCATTACCCACGCGTCACAAAAGAGGGTGTGAGAAGTTACCATGACACTTAGGGTCACGAGTACCAGCATCGAGTCGCCCGCGGATCGGACGCACGTCTGTCACTTCGACGAACTCTCCGAACAGGCCAAAGAGTGCCTGCTACGAGTGGTGGACGACGATATCGTCGCCGGAGTCGATCCCGATATCGCGACAGAACTCGTGCAGTACGACCTGATAAAGTTCGTCGAATACTACGACGTGCAGCTAACCGACCACCGGGCGAGTGGATCTGTTTCCGCTTGACGGACACCGTCCGATTCTCTCTACCGGTCGACACAGTCATCGACGATTCCGATACCATGTAGCAGCACTCGCGTACGCTCAGATCGAAGCCGACCCGGAGACCGGCGGACACCAGAGATCTCCCAGGTATCAACAGTAGCGCTTGCAACTGTAACAGTGAACGTCTGAGTGAATATCTCCGAGCGAGCGATAGCGTGATCACAGAAGCGAACCTGACCGAACAAAGCACTTAACAACGGCATAGCCGAACGTTATCAGTAATGACGGCAGACCCAGAAGACATCATCAGCGTCGGCGACCGCCTGCTGAGTCAGCATCCGGATTCGTTCTCGACGAAGTTCAGCAAGAACAAAACGGTCGTGAAGAAGATGACCAACCTCGGCTCGATACGGCTCCGAAACCGGATAGCCGGGTACATAACCCGCAAGCAGGTCGGAAACTGAGCAGTCGCTACCCGTTTGCGGATTTCCTGCTTCCCTACTCGCCAAAGACCTCGCGAGCGCCAGTTCCGGCGGCGAATGCTCGCAAACGCCCCGTATATTCAGTGCCTGTCAGGTCGTGAGAAACGGCGATTCCGAACGGATTCAGTCCGTTCGCGTTACGTGGACAGGCGCTAAAGATTAACAAACTTAGGCTGTTAACCAGTGACAGAGAAATAGATGTATCGAGATAATAGTAGGTGCATCGTCTCTTCGGTCAGAGAACGACGACCGATACGCAGAGTCAACGCAACGCATACGCCCGAACTCGGTCGTTCAAGCACCGTTCGTGCTTGTGCCATGCGAGAGTGTGGAAAGAAAGCCTTTTGCCGGTGTGCAGGTTCCTGTTTACGTATGTTACTTTCCGGCACGGTGGTCGCCGATTCGAGTACCGTTATCCACGACGGTGCCGTCGTCGTGAACGATACGGTCATCGAGGCCGTCGGTGATCGGGACACACTCGTCGATCAGTACCCGGACCACGAAACACAGGAGTACGACGTGCTTCTTCCCGGCCTCGTGGGCGGACACATCCACTCCGTGCAGAGCCTCGGCCGCGGTATCGCCGACGATACGGAACTCCTCGACTGGCTGTTCGACTACATACTGCCGATGGAAGCGTCGCTGTCGGCAGAGGAGATGGAGGTGGCAGCGAAACTCGGCTATCTCGAGATGATCGAGAGCGGAACGACGACGTGCGTGGACCATCTCTCCGTCAACCACGCGGACCAGGCGTTCGAGGCTGCCGGAGAGATCGGCATTCGCGGCGTCCTCGGGAAAGTGATGATGGACCGCCGCTCACCCAGAGGACTCTTAGAGGACACGTCGGACGCGCTGGAGGAGACGGAGCGGCTCATCGAAAAGTACCACGGCTCGTTCGACGACCGCGTCCGGTACGCTGTCACGCCGCGGTTCGCCGTCTCTTGTACCGAAGAGTGCCTTCGCGGCGCTCGCGAACTCGCCGACGAGTACGACGGCGTCAGGATCCACACGCACGCGAGCGAGAACCAGAGCGAGATAGAAACCGTCAAGTCTGATACGGGGATGCGAAACATCCACTGGTTGGACGAGGTCGGCCTCACCGGCGAGGACGTCGTCCTCGCCCACTGCGTCTGGACGGACGAGAGCGAGCGGGAAGTCCTCGCGGAGACGGGGACACACGTCACCCACTGTCCGTCCTCGAACATGAAACTCGCGAGCGGAATCGCCCCCGTCTGGGACTACCTCGACCGGGACATCAACGTCGCGCTCGGCAACGACGGGCCGCCCTGTAACAACACGCTCGACCCGTTCACCGAAATGCGGCAGGCGAGTCTCCTGCAGAAGGTGGACCAGCTAGACCCGACCGTCACCCCCGCCGAGGACATATTCGAGATGGCAACGATAAACGGGGCAAAGGCGGCCGGCTTCGACCGGTTGGGAGCCATCCGTGAAGGCTGGCGCGCCGACATCGTCGGTCTCCGGACGGATATCACCCGGGCGACGCCGCTTCACGACGTGCTCTCCCACCTCGTGTTTGCCGCCCACGGGGAGGACGTGATGTTCACGATGGTCGACGGGAACGTGCTCGTCGAAAACGGGGAAGTGACGACCGTCGACGCGGAACGGATTCGCCAGAGAGCGGACGATGTTGGCCTCTCGCTTGAATCGCACCGCGAAGCGGCAGAGGAAGTGAAACCGTAAGATCGACTGTTCTGTCGTTGAACCGCCGCGACCGGTCCGTCGGTGGCCACTGATTCAGCTCCATCCGCCTGTCAGACCGTCTACGGACCGTACACGCTATCGATCGCGACGAGAGTAACGGGGGGTTCCGCGGCGTGTGTCTCGGCAGCGGTATGTCCGAGCGACGGCGTCTGCTGAGGAGAATGCACGGCAGGCAACCCCGTATCGACGCCTTCGAATGTCTCCCGTAACTCGGCGACTGTGACGCGTTCCGAAGGGCGGTCGAATCGGATCAAGCCGTCGACGACGCCGACGATGCGGTCGTAGTGGGCGACCGCCAGTTCCATGTCGTGGAGGACGTGATCAACGTCCGGTCACTCCCGGTGTCGTTTGGCACTTCGAGGACGGTGGTCCGCAATGACTGGTCGAGGTTGGCCGTCGGCTCGTCCGCGACGATGGTGGGTGCGTCCTGCATCAGGGCACGAGCGAACGCCACTCGTTGTCGTTCGCCCTCACTGAGCACGTCGGCCCTGTGCAGATGTGCCCGGCGGACCCCGAGTCCGGTTCGCCCCGGGGACAACGTTATAGTCGTGCGTGCGGTGCCGTGGCACATGGAACTCGACGTGAGTGGCACAGTGTGTCCTCAGACAGTGACGATCGTTAAACGCTGTCTGGAGGAACTCGAACCAGGTGACGAACTCACGGTCGTCGGGGATTACCCGCCCGCAGAGCGGAGTATTCGCCGCTCGTGTCACAAGCACGGGTACGACGTATCGACGGCAACTCCAACGGAACCCGAAGCCGAGTTCGAACTACAGATACTCGTGACTGAAGCGTCGGGCTCTCGACGGTCAGTGACGGACTCACCGTGAAATCCGGGACAGAAACGGAGTGTTGAGCGAACGTCGTTCAGTCGCTCGCCGCGATAGCTTCGATTTCGACGCCGACGCCCTTCGGCAGGTTCGCGACCTCCACAGCGCTACGGGCGGGCGGTTCGTCGTCGAAGAAGTCCTTGT
Source organism: Halostella pelagica (assembly GCA_005954745.1). Taxonomy (GTDB): domain Archaea; phylum Halobacteriota; class Halobacteria; order Halobacteriales; family Natronoarchaeaceae; genus Halostella; species Halostella pelagica. The sequence continues at coordinate 264,045 of CP040679.1, read as the reverse complement.
AGGTGTCGTTCATTTCCTCGAAATCGTCGATATCGTCCAGAAACACGGTGACTTTCAGGATGTCGCTCATCTCCAGACCCTCCTCCGACAGAATGCCGCGGATGTTAGAGAGAGACTGCTCGGCCTGGGCAGCGATCGGTTCGTCCGCGAGCAGGTCACCGTCGGGCGTCATCGGGATCTGACCGGCGGTGAACACGAGATCGCCGTTGGTCGTCGCCTGACTGTACGCGCCAACCGCCTCCGGTGCATCGTTCGAGTTGATTACTCGCTTCATACGGGATCACTCAAAGCATCGCACCTTAATGATTTCCCCGTCGAGATAGCCGTTACTGGTGTAACTCGTCCGAGAGTGCCGTGCGCTCAACGCCGCTCCGGCCGCTACCCGCCGTGAGCCGAAAGCCCCGGTCGCGGAGCCACTGCGCGGCGTGCCCGTCCCCGTGCAACAGCAACTCCGCCAGGTCGTCCGGTTCGTCGATATCCGTCGCCATGCGGTACGAATCCACCTCCGTCAGCGTCGCGCCGATTTTGCGCACGGTGGACCGGTGGTCGAGATAGGAGTTGTCGTGATAGTCGACGGCGAAGTCCGCGGTGCGTGAGACGAGCGCGTTCGTGCCGCCGCCGACGCCGCGGGCGAGCACTACGTCCCCGTCGCTTGTGAGCAGTCGTTCGAGCGCCGCTTCCGTGAGCAACGGCAGGTCCGCCATCACGACGGCTATCGCGTTTGACGAGGACCGCAACTGTCCGTTGACGGCACGCGAAAGCGGTCGCTCGTCGACGCGTACGGGGCAGTCCTCGATATCGACCGGCATCGGCGACAGGACGAGCGGATCGCCCCCGACGCCTCGAACGACGGCCAAGACATCTCGGAGCATCGCTCTCCCAAACGCGACCCGTTCGCTGTGGTCGAGTACCCCCGAAAGCCTCGTCTTCGGGTTCTTGCCGTCGTAGGGGACGATGACTCGCATGACTGTTCTCTCCGGAGTTCGTCGGTTCAGTCCCATCAATCTCCCGCCACAACGGAGAAACACACGCGACACAACTCGCAAGTCCCGATCGAATCGGTCCAATATATCTGCCAAACCGGATCTATCTGCCACATCGTGTTGTCAACGGTGAGATACCGGCCACCTTTTATATCAATTTACAGTAACCGGAACTGCTAATAAGGTGTGTCACACCGTGTCATCCGTGTCAGATGCTGATAAACAGTCGAAGATAGCGGCGTTCTTCGGCTACGAAGAGTACGGTACCGATACGAAAACGGAAGTGATCGCCGGGATGACGACGTTCCTGACGATGTCGTACATCATCGTGGTTAATCCGACTATCCTCTCGGCGGCCATTAGCGTCGACGGCTACTCGGACGGGCAGGTCTTCCAGATGATCGCCATCACGACGATCCTCGCTGCGGTCGTGGGGACGATCGTAATGGCCCTCTACGCTAACCGGCCGTTCGGACTCGCGCCGGGGATGGGACTCAACGCGTACTTCGCGTTTACCGTCGTCATCACGCTCGGGATCCCCTGGCAAACCGCCCTCGCGGCGGTGTTCGTCGAGGGGATCGTCTTCATGGCGATGTCCTCGATCGGGGCACGCCGGTATATCATCGAGTTCTTCCCGAAACCGGTCAAGTTCGCCGTGGGCGCGGGTATCGGGCTGTACCTCCTCCTGTTAGGACTGATAGAGATGAACGTAGCGATCGCACACGACGATACACTGCTCACCCTCGGGAACGTCGCCTCCGACCCGGTGGCGCTCCTGTCCCTTGCTGGCCTGGTGTTTACGCTCGTCCTCTACTCGCGGGAGGTGACCGGGTCGATCATCATCGGTATTCTGACCACGGCGCTCGCCGGATGGGGGCTGACCCTCGGAGGAGTGGTCAACGACGGTCTCCTCACCCCGTCGGGCGTCCCCGAACCGCACTACGATATCACGCCGCTCATCGGCGCGTTTCTGGAAGGGTTCCAGAACATCGAACCGGTGTCGTTCGCCATCGTGGTGTTCACGTTCTTTTTCGTGGACTTCTTCGACACGGCCGGGACGCTCATCGGAGTCTCCCAGTTCGGCGGGTTTCTCGATGACGACGGGAATCTTCCCGAGATGGAAAAGCCCCTGATGGCCGACGCGGTCGCGACGACGTTCGGTGCGATGATCGGGACGACGACGGTCACGACCTACATCGAGAGTTCCACGGGGATCGAAGAGGGCGGTCGGACCGGAATGACCGCTCTCGTCGTCGGGTTACTATTCTTGCTCTCGCTGGCCTTCATCCCGCTCGTCGCCGCCATCCCGGCGTACGCGTCCTACTTGGCGCTGGTCGTCGTCGGACTGATCATGCTTCAGGGCATCACCGACATCAACTGGGAGAGTTCCGAGTGGCTCATTCCGGGCGGCCTGACGATGGTGATGATGCCGCTGACGGCCTCTATCGCTAACGGCATCGCCGCCGGCATCATCAGTTACCCCATCGTCAAAACGGCACGAGGGGACTACGCCGACGTTCACGTCGCGCAGTGGGCGCTCGCGGGGGCGTTCGTCCTCTACTTCTACGTTACCTCCGGCGGGGTGATGGGATAGATATCCCGCGACTCGGGACGAACGGTCGAGAGCGATGCCGCCACCCGCAAACATAGATCACGAACCGCGTCGTTTGGCTAGCACCGGGCGCTCTACCGTCACACGATACAGATGACCTCCTCACGAACACGGGTCGACATCCCCTGGACGTCGGCCACCTTTCAGTCGGTACTCGCGTGTTCGCTCATCGGCGTGATGGGCGTTCCGCTGATCAGTCCGCTCCTTCCCGATCTCCGTGCAGTGTTCGGGATAAGCGACGCGCAGGCGGGGCTCGTCATCACGGCCTACACGCTTCCCGGCGTGTTTCTGACGCCGTTCATCGGACTCCTCTCTGACCGACTGGGGCGGCGAACGGTCGTTCTCCCCCTGCTGTTTCTCTTCGGCCTGGCCGGCGGTGGTATCGCGCTCGAACCGTCGTTCCGCGGCGTTCTCGCCCTCAGGTTCTTGCAGGGTGTCGGCGGGAGCGGTCTGATGGTATTGGCGATCACGCTCATCGGGGATTTCTACGACGGAGAGCGACGGAACACGGTCATGGGGATAAACGGCAGCGCCATCGGCATCGGTGCCGCCGCGTATCCGCTGCTCGGTGGCGCGTTAGCCGCCATGCATTGGAACGTTCCGTTCGCGTTCTTCGGTCTCAGCCTCGCGGTCGGAGCTATCGCGCTCTTCACGCTCGAAGAACCGGAGATAGAGGACACCCCTGCAATGAGAACGTACGTATCGCAAGTCGTCTCCGCGGTCCTCGTTCCCCGGGCGCTCGGACTCTGGGCCGCGGCGTTTCTCACGTTTTTCCTGTTCTACGGGGGCGTTCTCACGGCGCTCTCACTGCTTCTGAGTGACGTTCACGGCCTCTCCGCGGGCCAGATCGGAGCGTTGTTCAGCATGGTCTCTATCGCTAACGCGTCCATCGCATCCCAGTACGGGCGCATCTCGCATCGCTTCGAACCGCAGGAACTGGTCGCGCTCGAGTTCGTCGGGTTCGGCGTCAGCCTCCTCGGCATCTGGGCCGCTCCGACGCCGATACTGATCAGCGCGATGCTGCTCTGTTTCGGTTTGGGGTTCGGACTCGTGATGCCGTCGCTCAACACGAGCGTCACCAGCCTCGTCTCGGGGGAACTCCGCGCGAGTATGATGGGTGTGCTGACGAGTATGCTCTGGCTCGGACAGACCGTCGGCCCCGTCGCGTTCACCAGCGTTGCGAGCGCCGCGTTCGACGACCCCGTACGCGGCTATCGACTGCTGTTGCTGTTCTGGGGGACGGCGACGCTCGTCAGCGGCGGACTCGTTTTTCTCGCCCTCGTCCGGCGGAACTGACCGGAGCCAGCGAGAGCCGACCGACTGCCGGTCACCGGCGCTACTCGAGAACAGGGTACGGTATCACGCGCACCGACTCGCCTGCCGAGAGATCCGACTCCGAGATCACGAACCCGTCGGCTCGCGTCGCCCGCGTACTGGACGAGAGAACGCTCGGATCGAACGTCTCGTCGTACACCTGAAGCGGCGAGTCGACGTGGCCGAGCGGCGTTGCCCGCTCACCGTCTAGGGTCACCGGGACCACGTACTCGAATCCGGGCGTCCCGATACCAACATCGCTGGTGACGGTCGCGCCTCTCGTCGGCAGGGGATCCGCATCGCCGACGAAGAAGGGGCGCATGACGAGCGTCGCCACCGTGTGAGCGCCGACCGGTTTCCCCGGAACGGCAAACGCCACCGCGTCGTGGTCGGGGAGTCGCGCGGCCGCTATCGGTTTGCCGGGTCGGATCCTGACCCGATGGAAGCGGAGTTCTCCCAGGGATTCGAGCGCCCGAACGACGTAATCCTTCTCGCCGACGCTCGTCCCTCCCGTCGTGATAACCACGTCGTGCTCGTCGGCCAGTTCGGCGATCCGCTGTTCCGTCCTATCGTACTCGTCGGGGACCGTCCCCGCTATCGTCGCACTGTGTCCCCACGACCGTACGAGCGCGGCCAGCATCGGCGAATCGAGGTCGGCGGTGACCCCCTCGTGGATCTCTGACCCCGTTGCCAGCAAGCCCGCCGAAAATCGCTCGTACACGGCGACCCGTTCGATCCCGAGGTCACGAAGCAGGATCAGGTCCTTCGCGGAAAGCCGTTCTCCGGGTCGAAACAGCGTTTCGCCGGCGGAAACGTTGCTCCCCCGTTCGTACGCGTACGTCCCCGGTTCGAGGGTGCTTCCGGTGAGTTCGCCGCCCTCCACGGTCGCCTCCTCGACTTTGAGTACGGCGTTCGCGCGCTCCGGCAGCGGCGCACCGGTGGCGATACGGACGGTCTCGCCGGCCGCAATCGACGGCGGCTGGTCCTCCGGAAATATCTCCTCGTCTCTGACCGTCAGCGGGTACGGATCCCTGGCGTCGACCGCGAAACCGTCCATCGTCGCGTGGTCGTGAGCGGGAACGTCTCGGGGAGCGGTCACCGGTTCCGCGAGCGTTCGGCCCGCCGCGCCGTCTTCGATGCTCATCTTGACCGTCCCGCGGGTGGACAGTTCCCGTTCGAGGAGGTCCGTGACCTCCTCCACGGCGTCGGCACGACACAGCATCGACTCGTGATCGTGGCTCATAGCGAGGGTTGCGAACTATACCCACAAACCCCTTTCGCCTACCCCCCAAACAGAACGCGTTCGACCGGCAGACAGTAGACTTGAATACTCCGCACGGGCTCTGAACGCAGTCCTGAAAGCGAGAGGTCGACGGAAGAGGCGTTGTCATCGATATCAGCCTCACCTCACGTATGAGTCAAATCACCTGCGGACTGTATTGCGGTGAGTGTATCGCTCAGTGACTCCCTCGAACGGTCGACGGACTACGCTCGGCGCGCCTTGCGGGGCAAATATAAGCCGAGGTACAAGTGGTAAATGATTTATACCTTCAGATAGTCTGTGGGAATTGACAGCACATGTCAGAGAGAGACGGATCGATCGACCTGGCGTACGAGTTAGAAGAGAAACCACCTGTGGCGGAAGCTATCTTCCTCGGCATACAGCACGTCGCGGCCATGATCGTCCCGGCGACGGCTGTTGCGCTCATCGTCGGCGGCGGCGTGGGAGCCGGTACCGCTGACACGTCGTTCCTGGTACAGATGGTACTGGTCTTCTCCGGGATCGCAACGCTCGTCCAGGTGTTTCCCATCGGACCGGTCGGTGCCCGGTTGCCGATCGTGATGGGGACGAGTTTCGCGTTCGTCGGTGCGGCGATAGCGATAGGGACGCAGTACGGTCTGGATGCCGTCTTCGGGGCCATCCTCGTCGCGGCGCTGGTAGAGGTACTGATAGGCTGGCAGTTCAAACGGGTCAAACGGTTCTTCCCGCCGCTGGTTACGGGTCTGATCGTCATGATCATCGGACTCTACCTCGTCCCGGTCGGGATGGACTACATCGCGGGCGGCGCGGGGGCCGCCGACTACGGCGCACTCCACCACCTCGGTCTGGCCCTGCTCGTGATAGCAGTGACCGTCGGATTGAACCTCTTTACGTCTGGGTCCTTGCGGGTACTCAGCATCCTGATCGGGATCACCGTCGGCTACGTCGCCGCGATCGCTGCCGGCGTCGTCGACTTCTCGGCGGTCGGACAAGCCAGTTGGTTCGCAGTTCCCGTCCCCGGGAAGTTCGGGTTCTCGTTCGAACCGGTGCCGATCCTGACGTTCACCGCGATCCACATCACGGCGGCGATAGAATCTATCGGTGACATCACCGGTATTACCGCCGCAGAGGGCCGGAACCCGACTGACGACGAGATATCGGGCGGCCTCTTCGTCGACGGGATCGGCAGTTCGATCGGCGCGCTGTTCGGCGCGTTCCCGTTGACCACGTTCTCACAGAACGTCGGCCTCATCAACTTCACCGGCGTGATGAGTCGCTACGTCGTCGGAGTCAGCGGTGCTGTTTTGCTGTTGCTCGGCTTCATTCCGAAAGTCAGCGCAGTCGTGACGACGATCCCGAGCGCGGTGCTCGGGGGCGCAGTGCTAATCATGTTCGGGATGATCATGTCTAGCGGCATCCGCCTCATCTTCCTGAACGAGCGGATGAACCGCCGGAACATGGTCATCATCGCTACGTCGATCACGCTCGGCCTCGGCGTGGAGTTCCGTCCGGAGGCGCTCAGCGGACTGCCGGACCGAGCGACGATCTTCTTCGGCAACGCGATCATCATGACCGCCATCTCGGCGATCGTTCTCAACACGCTCGTGCCGCGCGAGACGGAGTCCGATATTGAGGACGCGGACACCACCGGAGACCTCAACGAGGAGTTAGGCCCCGACGCAGTGGCGTCGAACGAGGATTAGTTCCACGCCCGGACTGTTTTTCGGACGCCCCCGAACTCTCTGGTCACAGACGGTCGTCCGTGGCCCGTCTCTCCCTGTTCTCGGGGTTGCTGTCGGCGCAGATCATCAGACTACGCTGGAGCGCGTGGCATGATATTCCATAGCAAGTTATTTCGTCGTCGAACGAGACGTTCGACTATGCAGTTCGACAACTTCGCACTCGGCGAGCGGTATCGTCAGCGCGGCGATACGGCGCGCGGAACGGCCGTCCCGGGAGGTGGGGGAAGTGACTGACCGCGTCGACACGCTCGTCCGCGGAACGCTGGTGAACGTAAACACCGGGACCCTCGAAGACCGCGCCGTGGCGATCGACGACGGGACCATCGTAGCGCTGGAAGAACGTCCCGCCGAACGCGAACTAGAGGCGAACTACGTCGCCCCCGGCCTCGTCGACGCGCACATGCACGTCGAATCGAGCATGGTGACGCTCCCGCAGTACGGTGATGCTGTCGTTCCGAGAGGCGTGACGAGCGTCGTACACGACCCACACGAGATAGCGAACGTAGCGGGTGCGGACGGCGTCCGCGCAGTGATCCGAGACGCCGAGCGCACGCCACTAAAGGCCCGGTTCACCGTCCCGTCCAGCGTCCCAGCGTCCGACCTGCAGGACTGCGGGGCGGCGCTCCCGTCCGAGAGCGTGACGGAACTGCTCGACGAGCGGAACGTCGTCGCGCTCGGCGAAGTGATGAACATTCCGGGATTGCTCGCAGGAGACGAAGAGGTCCATGCGAAGATCCGCGCCGCACGAGAGCGCGGGCTGACAGTGGACGGACACATGCCACGGGTCACGGGCGACAGACTACAGGAGGCCGCGCGGTATCTCGACAACGACCACGAGAGCATCTCCCTATCCGAGGCCCGAGAGAAGGTCGATGTCGGCCTCCGCGTCTACCTGCGCGAGGGTTCGTCGAGCAAGAACCTCGGCGACCTCCTACCGCTCGTCGAAGACGTAGACAGCCGACGGCTCTCGCTCTGTACGGACGACCGTGAGGTCACGGACCTCGTCGACGAGGGCGGCGTCGACTTCGCGGTCCGGAAAGCCGTCCGGGAGGGCGCGGATCCGGTCGATGTCGTACAGATGGCGACGATCAACACGGCGGAGAGTTACGGCCTGCCGTTCGGCAGGGTCCAACCGGGAGCGCCGGCGGATATCGTCCTCCTCGACGACCTGCGCACCTGGGACGTCGACCGCGTGCTGGTCGACGGCGAACTCGACCCGACGCAGGACGGCACCCCGGCTACGTCGACCCACCTCCCGACAGATACGGTCGATTTCCCGACGGTTTCGGCGTCGGATTTCGCCATCACCGTTGCCGACGGCCACAGCAACGACGAACGCGTCCGCGTCATCGACGCCGTCGGCGGTCTCCAGACCGACCCTATGATCACGACGGTCCCCGTCCAAGAGGGCACCCTGATCCCGAACCCCGACGAGGACCTGCTCTCGCTCGCCGTCGTCGAGCGACACGGCAATGACGGGGGGATCGGCCGCGGCTTCGTCCACGGGCTTGGACTGGAACGCGGCGCCGTCGGGTCGACGGTCGCCCACGACGCCCACAACTGCGTCGTCGCGGGTGCGGACCACGCGTCGATGGCGTCGGTCGCGAACAAACTCAGGGAGTTAGAGGGTGGCGTCGTCGCGTACGACCCCGTCGACGACGAGTTCTCGACGCTCGCGCTCCCCATCGCCGGCCTGATGTCGAACCAACCGATAGAAACGGTGTACGAGCGGTTCGAGGCCGTCGAGAGCCACGCCGGCGACCTCGGGATGGCGGAGACTGGCCTGATGGAACTCTCGTTTCTCGCGCTGGAGGTTATCCCAACGTATCGGCTCACGAACAACGGTCTCGTGGACGTCACGGACGGCAAGTACGTGGACGTGACGGTCTCGTAGCGATCGCCGGTACGGCCGTGACGGTCTCGTGGCCGTCCGCCTATACGCGGAGGTGGCTTGCATCGAAGCCGTCGAGAAAAGCGTTCTGAGGCCGTGAGAAATGGGTCAGGGGCCGCGAGAGACGGACGAATTCCGTCGGTCACGTCGAGGTCCCGTCCCGTCGGATCTCAGTCGTCGATCGCGCAAGACAGGATCACTTCGTCCGTGTACGAGTCCTTCGCCAGATAGTGGTCGCTCCGAGTCGCTTCGACGGTCCAACCGCGGTTCGTGAGGAAATCGACGCCGACCCTGTTCGTGGACGGGAGATGCTGATAGAGCTTCTCGTAGCCGCAGCGTTCGGCCCACGTCTGTGCGTACTCCAACAGGTTGGTCCCGATCCCCGCCTCGCGTCGCTCTTCCACGACACCGCCGGTGATCGTCGCGTGATGGCTCTCGGGCCGCGACGGCGCTTCGGCGTGGACCCAACCGCAGACCGTCTTATCGACGGTCGCCACGTAGAAGCCGCGTTCACCCTCCGAGCACCGGCGGTGGAGCCTTCCCCCGTGCGCCAGCGGTGCTGCAGTCGCTACCGCGTCGACGTGGATCCGCTCTCCGCCCACGGACCGCATGACGTCGACCAGCGCCGTCCGGTCGCTTTCGTTCGCCGGTCTAACCTCGACCGGCGAGTCGAACCGCGGGAGATCAACCGTTTTCGCCTCCGTCAACCGGTCAATGTCGACTGCGACGCGAACCCGGTCGTCCTCTTTGACCAGAAACCCGCTGCGTTCGAGCAGCGCGAGGTGATGACGGGCCGCGCGCCTATCGTTGGGGAACAGCGCCTCCCGCAGACGACGGTGTTGAACCGGACCGCGCTCGGCCACGTACTCGTACAGGTGCCGCCGTTGCTCGTTGGGAATCTCGTTTGCCGCCGCTTTACTCGACCGTAACGTGCCACCAGTCGGAATCGGATTTTCGGACATAGTTTTCCTGCTACCACGGTTCTGGGTCCGGAAATCGCACGGACTCTCACGACCGTCGACAGTACCGACGGAATAGAGGTATTTAGTTGCTCGAACCGGCACGCCGCCACACAGTCGTGACAACACTTGGCATATCCTGACAACGCCCTCGCACCCGGTCGCCGCATCGCCGGTCGGGACCGCTACGCCCCGCCGAGGGGGGCCTTCCCTGCCCTCCCGAACGACCGTCACCCGGCGTCTGACTCCAGATCGGCGCGGGAATCAACATCGCTCCTCACACCGGAGTCGTCGACATCGACCAGAACGGCGTCGTCACGGGTCTCGATGAGGTGTCGGCCGCCTCTGTCGCCCGAAACGTCCGAGAGACCGTCGTAGTGCTGCCGACCGAACAGGACGGGGTTCCCCCGCTGTCCCTCGTACGCGGGGGCGACGATCGTCCCTTCTCCGCTCGCGTACGCTGTTCGTAGCGCGTCGACGGTCGACGGCCGCACGAACGGCATATCGCCGAGCGCGAAGAGGACGGCGTCCCAGTCAGCGTCCCGCGCCGCGTCGATGCCGGTCCGAACCGACGTGCTCTGACCTGCCGCGTAGCTATCGTTATGTCGGACAGAGAGGTCGAGACCGTCTAGCGCCTCCGTCACGCGGGCCGCCTCGTGACCGACGACGGCGACGACCTCATGGACTGACGACTGACACAGCGTCCGCGCTGCGCGCCTGACTATGGGCGACCCATCGACATCCGCGAGGAGTTTGTTCCCGCCTTCGAAACGAGTCCCCCGCCCCGCCGCGAGGAGCACGCCGCCGACGACAGTCGATCCGTCGCCGCCGTCCGGCCCGGCCGAGTCAGCGTCCGAACGATCTGTCATACGAACCCGTTCGCACCGGATCGTGGTGGTTCTTTCCCCGTCTCGTCCCATTCGCCTCTCGTCGGCCCATTGTCCCTCGTGGCGTCAGTCGACGATGTGCCAGTCGTCCTGGTGTTCCGAGAGCACTTCCTTCGAGTAGTCGTCGAGGGGGTGGTCGCGCTCCGGAATCTCGATCTCGTGGTCGGGTTCGAACAGTTTCGTGGTGAAATACCGGTGACCCGTATCGCAGATGATCGTCACGATAGTGTCGATGTCGTCTCTGGCCTCGGCGAGGCGGCGACACCCCTCGACGTTCGCCCCGCTGGAAATCCCGCAGAAGATCCCCTCCGACTCCGACAGCGACCGGGCCCTGTCTATCGCCGCCTGACTCTCCAGCGAGACGACGCCGTCCATCAGCGACGGGTCGAGGTTCTCGGGGACGAACCCGTCGCCGATGCCTTCTATTTCGTGCGTGCCCCACTGGCGACAGGAGAGGAGCGGTGCCTCCGCGGGTTCGAGCGCGTAGATCGCAGTGTCGGGATTTCGGGCGGTGAGCGCACGCCCGACGCCGGTGACGGTCCCGCCGGTTCCCTGGCCCGCGACGAAGGCGTCGGGGGCGTCGTCTAGTTGGTCGAGGATCTCCGGGCCCGTTGTCTTCTCGTGGGCCGCGGGGTTGTCCGCGTTGCTGAACTGGTTCGGGAACCAGTACTCGTCGGGGGCCTCGCTCCGAAGTTCGTCGACGCGCTCCATGGCGAGGTCGACATCGCTCTCGCCGCCCGGGGTTTCGACGAGTGTCCCGCCGTACGCCCGAATGACTTTCTTCCGCTCCTCGCTCATCCCCTCTGGCATGACGATAGTAACGTCGTAACCCAGGCGGGTCCCGACGAACGTGCAGGCGATGCCCGCATTGCCGGTCGAACACTCCAGAATCTCCGTCCCCGGTTCGAGGTCGCCGCGCTCCTCGGCGGCGGTTATCATCTCGTGATAGATGCGGTCCTTGATGCTCCCCGATGGGTTGAGAAACTCCAGTTTGGCGTAGATCGTCGCGTCGACGTCCGCGCTCGCGTTCGACAGTTCGACGAGCGGCGTCTCACCGATGCTGTCGAAGATGTGCGTCTCGTCCGATCCGTCAGTGGGTGACTCTACCATAGTCGCTCGTTCAGTTTCTCACCGTCGAGACAAAAGAGTACGGTGAAGTCGGCGAGTACTGACGAGATAGAACAGGCCGTTCACATCCGCCCCACCGTACGGGTTCCGCGTTCCCCTACGCCCGTTGCGGCGAGGTTCGGCTCTCGACGGCGAGACAGACGTCCCGTTCGAACGACGTCACGAGTCCGCGGGCGAACCGAGACGTACCGTCGAGCGCGCGTTCGAGTACCGCTCGCGCGGTCTCCTGGCGGTCCGGCGTGTCGGCCTTGTTGACGATCGGGGTGACGTCCGCGGCGTCGGGCACGCATTTTAGCCCGCCGTCGGGACTGGCGAGCACGTCGCCGACCGCTTCGGGCGTAATCGCGTCGCCCACGGAGAGCCCCGTTATCGACGCGACGCGCTCGGGACGGTGAACGACCGCCTCCGTGAGCGGTTCGCCGACGGCGAGCACCGACGCCACCGGGACGACCTGCGTCGCTTTCTCCGGGATGACCGGTTCCCCGGAACCGGGAGCCTTGAACTCCCGCATCCGCGCGCCGTCAGCTTTGACGAGGAGCCAGTCGAAGAACCCGCGGTCGAACACCGACGTCAGCGGCCCCGGGTCGAAGCCGCGGACTTTCCGGGCGACGCGGTCGGGGTCGGACACCCACTCTCGCGCGAACGCGACCGGGGGCTCGTCCTCCGTGAGCGCGTACGGAGACACCTCGACGTCCGTGACCGTCAGCGGCAGGTCGGGCGGCGGCATCTGCGTCGTCGTCGTGAAGCCGGCGTTGCACCCCCGCTCGGTGCCCTCCGTCGCGAGTCGATGCATCGCGGTCTTCTTGCCACCAGCACCGACGAACGCGACGAGTTCACGGTCGCCGAGCCCCAGCGCGTCAGCCAGTTGCATACCGTCACTGCGGGACGGGGACAAAAATAGGTTGTGCGGCACAGTCCGCCAGCGGCGGGCGTGTCGAGCCGACACTGTTTTGCGAGTCACCCACATACGCCGAGGTATGACGCGCGTGGATGTCAGCGGGGAAGTCTGCCCGAGGCCGGCGCTGATCGTCCGCCGGGAGCTATCCGAACTGGAGGCGGGCGACAGACTGCTTGTGCGCGGTGATTACCCCCCGGCGGAACGGAACCTCTGTCGAATGTGTCGCAAACGCGGGTTCTCCGTCGCCAAGAGCGAGGACGGTAGCGACGGAGACACGTTCGAGTTGACCATCGAAGTGACCGAGGACGCGGAGATTCCGGAGGCGTAGTCGATGGCCGACCGCACCGAGGATGCGGCCGTCAGGCTCACCGAGTACGCCGACCTCCACGGCTGTTCCTGCAAGGTCGGCCAGAGCGACCTCGACGACCTGCTGGGGGAGGCCGGCCTGACCCAGTCCCGGGACGAACTCCTGTTCGGCGTCGGCGAGGACGCCGCCGCGCGGAAACTGACGGATGACCTGGCGCTGGTTTCGACGGTCGATTTCTTCACACCGATAATCGACGACCCGTACGACTTCGGCCGCGTCGCGGCGTGTAACGCCGCCAGCGACGCCTTCGCCACGGGGGCTTCGGACAATCTCGACTGTCTCGTCGTCCTCGGTCTCCCGCAGGAACTGACCGACGTTGCGCCGTCGGTCTTGGCCGGCATCGCCGACGCTATCGACGGTATGGGCGGCGCGGTCGCGGGGGGACACACGATCATCAGTCCGTGGCCGTTCGCCGGCGGTGCGGTCTCCGCGACCGCACCGCCGGACACCCTGTTGACCTCGCAGGGAGCGTCCGCGGGCGACCGGCTCTACCTCACGAAACCACTCGGTAGCCAGTCAGCGATGGGGGCGCTACGCGTTTCGGACGACGAGTTCGCCGACGTCGTCGCGGACGCGGCGGGTCGTCCCATCAATCAGATCGGCGACGAAGCGTTGGCCTGGATGACGACGCCGAACCGCGCCGCAGCGATAGCCGGCCGAGACCTCGCGACCGCCGCGACCGACATCACCGGGTTCGGCCTCGTCGGACAGGCGGAAGTACTCGCAGACAACTCCGGGGTCGGGGTCGAGTTGACCCGTCTGCCGGTCATCGCGGGGACCGAAGGGCTCTCCGCGCTGTTCGGATACGGCCTGGAAGACGGCGCAAGCGCCGAGACGAGCGGGGGCCTTCTCCTGTCGGTACCGGCCGCGCGGAGCGCCGACCTCGAATCCCGTCTCGACGACGCCGGGGTCTTCTACCGACAGGTCGGACGCGTCACCGACGGGTCCGGTGTCTCGCTCGACGAACCGACGATAGAGCCGATCAGCCGGTAAGGAAAAAGAGAGTCGTCCGTCAGCGGAGTTTCAACACGGCTTCTAACACGCCACCGCCGAGACAGAGCGCTTTGTCCGATATCTTCGTCGGGTCGACCTCCTCGCCGCGCGGATCGATATCGCCGAGTTTCGTCCCCTCGCTGACGTCGAGGCCGCCGTGGACAAGGCCGCGGACGAGGCCGTCTATCTCTGCTTGTACGGCGTTGCTGGCGACGTGGCCAACGGTCTCGCCGGCCGAAACGAGGTCGCCGATCTCGACCGCTGGTTCCCACGGGCCCTCGCCCGGCGCGCGGAGGACTCGCTCGTGCGTGTAGCCGCGCCGCTCGCCCGGTTCGCCGTCGTACGGACTCGCCGTCCCGTCGTAGATCGCCCGGCCCAGTTCGTGACCGCGGTCCGTCTCGACGACGGCGTCGACGGTCTCACCGGCCTCGAACCCGGGGCCGAGACCGACGACCACGTCCGCGTCGTCGCGGCGGGTGCCGGTGTCGGTCCGGCCTTTCGCCATGATCGCATCGACGACGACGGCCGCATCGAGTTCCGCCGCGACGGACACGTCCGGGTCTGCGAGGACCGGCACCGCGTCGTCTTCGAGTATCCCGATGGCCTCGTCCACGTCTCCCGCTCGCCGGCCGACGACTCCTTCGACCGAGACTTCCCCCTCGTACATCGCGGACGCGAACGCCACCGCTCGGCGAACGACCGTCGGACGCTGGACGTCGGTCACCACGACCGGATAGCCGGCCTGGTGGAGTCGGTAGACGACGCCGCTCCCGAGGTCGCCGCCGCCCCGGACCACGACTAGGTCGTCGAGGTTCAGCCGCGTCGCGCGCTGGCCAGAGTCGCCGTAGCGGTCCATGTTCACCTCCGAGAGGATGGCGAGGGCCACGTCCTCCGGACCGCTTCCGCCGAGATCCAGTCCGACAGGTGCCCTGACCCGTGCGAGTTCCCGCCGGCCGTACCCCTCTTCTGCGAGCGAACCGATGACGTGTTCCGACTTCGTCTCGCTGGCGACGAGGCCGACGTAGCCCGCGTCGCCGTCGAGCGCCGCGGCGACGGCGCGCTGGTCGAACGTGCCGCTGCGCGTTGCGACCGCCACCGAGGTTTCGGACGTCATTGGGAGTTCGGACAGCGTTTCTCCGTAGTCCCCGTGGATGACCTCCGTACTGTCCGGGAAGTTGTCCGGGTCCGCGTACTCCTCGCGGTCGTCGACCACCGTCACGTCGTAGCCCAACCGCTCCGCGAGCGGCGCGAGTTCGACGCTGATGTGACCCGCACCGGCGACGTAGAGGCGCGCCCGTCCGCGGATCCGTTCGACGAAGACGTCCATCGACCCGCCACAGACCATGCCCGTGTTGCCGCCGGGTTCGAGTTCGTACGTCCGGACGCCGGAGTCGGCCTCGTTTTCCAGCACCGCTCGGGCGTCCTGGATAGCGAGGTGTTCGACCGATCCGCCGCCGATCGTCCCGTACTCACCGTCCGCAGTGACGACCATCCGGTCGCCAACGTCTCTGGGTGCGCTCCCGTCCTTGTCCACTATCGTCAGCATCGCGGCCGGTTCGCCGCGGTCGACCAGTTTGTTGACCCGTTCGAACACGCTCATACGAAGTTTTTCACCTCCTGTTCCACTATCAGGTCGACCAGTGCGTCGTACGAGATCCGCTCGACCTCGTCCGGAAGGTCGACGCCCCGCACGTCCACGTCCTTCTCGACGGCGTAGACCTCCGCGTCGAGATCGGGAGAGAGGAACACGCCGTCCTGAATGAGGACGACGCGTGCGTCCGGGTCGCCCGCTGCGGTTCGAAGTCCGATATCGGCCATGGGTTCGTCTATCAGGTACAGCATGGTTAGAAGTCCAGTGTGCAGTCGGCGTCCCGAACGAGCGTCGAAACTTCGTCGCCGGAGCGGACGGTCACGTCGTCTGCGATCTCTCCGGGGGAGACGTCTCGCTCCGCCATCGCGGCGGCGTCGACAACCATCTCTCCGCCCTGCTCCCGCAGATCGGCGACGTGTCCTGGCATGTTCAGCGCCTCTCGGTCCACGGACGCCCGCGCGGCGTACGCGCCGTCTCCCGTAAACACGACGGTGACATCGTGCTGGTCGAACCCCGCGGCGACGCCCCGTGCCGCCCGCAGTCCCTCCGGGACGTGAACGCGCCCGTACGGGGCTTTCGTCAGCAGTACCACCACGTCTCGCTTCATAGCGATATCACCCGGTCCGCCTCGCCGATGATGTCCGCCAGATCCGGCAGGAGACCCACCTCGACGCCCTCGGGGTAGTCGTCGGAAGCGTCTATGCCGCGGGCGTCGACGCAGAGGCCGCAACAGATCAGTTCGGCCCCCTCAGCGACGAGTTTCTGGAACTTCTCCGTCGGCATCTCGTCGTAGAGTCCGGTGTCGGAGCAGTCCGGAAACGTCTGGTCTTCGACCGGGACGAGCGCCCCGTCGAGGTAGTGAAAGAACGTCACCTCGTGGCCCTTGTCTAGCGCCGCCCGCCCGAGTTCGTACGCCGTTCGCCAGCGCTCGCTGTCGAACGGGCCGCCGGTGAGGAGAAACCCCAGATGTGCCATATGTTGACTCTATTCGTTTCGCCGGTAATAAGCGTTCGTTCGGATTCACCGACTGCCGCCACCTTGTCCGCGGAACTCATTTCCCTCCGGCCGGCAAAGCGGTTCCCATGAACGAACTCGACCGCACGGCAGACGAGTTTCTTGCCGAGGCGCGCGAGCGGATCGACGAGGTGAGCGCGGCGGAGGCCATGGACCGACACGGCCCCGACGGGCCGGTGTTTCTCGATGTCCGCGACGAGACGGAGGTCCGAGAAGACGACGTCATTCCCGGCGCTGTCCACGCCTCGCGCAGCATGATCGAGTTCGAGGCGGACCCGACCTCCGATTATCACTCGCCAGCGTTCTGCCCGGACAAGCGGTACATCTGCTACTGCGTGGTGGGCCTGCGCTCGACGTTCGTGACCGACCGGCTCCGGGAGATGGGGTACGACATTGCGAACCTTGCGGGCGGCATCGAAGCGTGGCGCGACGCCGGCGGCCCCGTCGTTCCGTACGAGAACTGCGACCGGGAAGCGGCCGTCACCGAGCAATAGCGGGCCGGGGAGGGGCCTCCCGGTCAGTCGTCCGCGGCGTCGAGCGACTCGCGAGCGCGCACCCCATCGGGGCTCCGGACGGTCCAGAGGACGACGACCGCCGCGAGACCGACGAGCAGAACGACGGCGAGTACCTGTACGCCGACGGACGCGACGGCCAGTGCGCCCGCGTCCGCGACCCATGTGCCGTTCAGCAGTTTCGCTCGGACGTTCGACACGGCCGTATAGATGAGTGCGCTCGCGCTCGCCGCGAGGACGGCCCCGGCACCGGCGAGCGTCAACCGGTGGTCGAAGCCGGTGGACCGGGCGATCCACGCCGACAGCGTGAGCATCGTCAGGCCGGCGAACAGCTGGACGGCACCGCCGAACAGCGGCCACACCGTCGTCCACCCACCGCTCGCGACCAGCAGGTACGCGGCACCGACCTGCAGGCTGGCGTTGACAGTCGGCCGCGAGAGGGCGCGCTGCGACCCGGAGGCGGACTCGTCGACTATCTCGCCGACGAAGTAGCGCCCGAGGCGGATCGACGTGTCGACGGTGGTGAGCGAGAACGCAGAGAGCATCAGCGCCATGAACGCCGCGCCCGCGCCCCGCGGTACTCCGAGCGCACCGAGGACGATGCCGCCGCCCGTCGCGAACGTCGGGAGGGCGAGTTCGAGGCCGCTGCCGGCGGGTATCTCCGGGACGACGGCGACCAGACCGACCGCGAGCACCGCGAGCACTCCCTCGGCTATCGTGGTGCCGTAGCCGACGGCGTGGGCGTCGGTTTCGCTGTCCAGTTGTTTCGGCGTCGTCCCGCAACAGACCATCGAGTGAAGCCCGCAGACCGCGCCGCAGAAGATGGTCGGGAACAGCATCGGGACGAGCGGCCCCATCCCGCCGAAGGCATCGCTCGTGAACCCGGTGTAGGCCTCGATCCCCACCGTCAGTGGCTCGGCCGCCGTGCCGAACAGCGTCCCGACGACGATGCCCGCTAGCGCTCCGAACAGCCCCGCGTAAAGCAGGAACGACGAGAGGTAGTCCCTCGGTTGGAGCAGGGCGTCGACCGGCAGGACGCTCGCGACGAGAGCGTAGAGGAGGACGCAGACCAGCCACGCCGAGACGTTCGGGTTCACGACCGTCGGGAGCGTCACCGTGCCGCCGTCCGGCACCAGCACGAGCGGATGCTCGATGCCCACCAGCACCGACCCGAACACGGCCGCGACGAAGGCGACGGTCCCCGGGACGAACGGCAGCGAGAGCCGGTTCCGGTAGACTCCGAACAGCACCGCCAGCAGAACGTACAGTACGCTCGCGGTAGCGGCGCTGGGGAAGGCATCGAAGATGACCGCCGTCACCAGCGAGAGCACGCCGACGACGAGCAGGTTCGCCGCGACGGCGACCGACAGCAGGACGCGCTTCCCGCGCCGGTCGACGTAGCGCCCGAACAGGTGGCCGATCGACCGACCGCCGTGGCGGACGCTCGCGACCAGCGTCGCGAAGTCGTTGAGGCCGCCGAAGACGACGGTACCGACGACTATCCACGCGACTGCGGGCACCCACCCCCACGCGAGCGCGGCCGTGACGGGGCCGATGATGACGGCACCGCCGGCGATGCTGGAGAAGTGGTGGCCGAAAAGCACCGCCTTCCTCGCGGGGACGAACTCCGTACCGTCCCGACGGGCGTGCGCCGGCGTCTCCCGCTCGTCGTCCAGGTCGAACCGGTCGCGGAGCAGTCGCCCGTACGCCACGTACGCCGTCGCGAAGACCGCTACCGCCCCGAGGAGGACGCTCAGTACCGTCGTCACGACCGTAGCCCCCGTCGCTTCCCCGCCGAACGCTGGCAGGGCACGGCCCGCCGGTCCCGGTGTCCTCCCCTCATTCCACGTCAAGCGCTTTCCGTATCTTCTCGGCCGTGATCGGGAGGGAGTTAACCCGGACGCCGACCGCGTCGCGGATCGCGTTGCTGAGCGCCGGCGGCACGCCGTTCGTCGGGAGTTCGGCGATCGATTTCGCGCCGAACGGACCGGTCGGCTCGTGGGTTTCGACGATTATCGTCTCCATCGGCGGGTGGTCGGTGGTCCGCGGCATCCCGTACTGCCGGAAGCCGAGAACCTCGGGGTTGCCCTCCTCGTCGAACTCCAGTCCGCCGCTGGTCGCGTATTCGAGACTCATGTGCTCGCCGCCTTCGATCTGTCCCTCGACGAGTGCGGGGTTTATCGCCACGCCGCAGTCCGCGGCGAAGGCCATCTCGTTGATCTCGTACTCGCCGGTCTCCTCGTCGACGGTGACGTCGACGAACTGCGCGCCGTACGGCGGCGGGCTCTCGTCCGTCGAGTGACTGCCCTTGCCGAGGATGTGCTCGCGCTCGTCGTGGCCGTACGTCGCCTCGTACCCGATCTCCTTCAGCGACACGCGCTCGCCGCTTTCTTGACTGTACACCTCGCCGTCGCGCGCCACCAGCGTCTCGACTGGTTCGTCGAGCATCTTCGACCCCCAGTGTAGTAGCCGTTCCCTGGCGTCCTCGGCGGCCTCTTTGACCGCCTGGCCGCTGATGTACGTCGTCGAGGAGGCGTACGCGCCGTAGTCGAACGGCGTCAGGTCAGTGTCCGATGAGATGACGACGATATCCTCGGGGTCACAGCCCAGCACCTCCGCGGCGACCTGGCTGAACATCGTGTCGGAGCCGGTGCCGGTGTCGACGCCGCCGACCTGCAGGTGGAACGAGCCGTCCTCGTTCATCTGGATCTGGGCCGCGCCGAGTTCCCGCCCGGCGACGCCGCTGCCCTGCGCGATGAGCGCCATGCCGACGCCGCGGTGCAGGTGGTCCTCCGACGGCTGGTCGAGGTCGTCGTAGCCGATCGCCTCCTTGCCGCGTTCGATGCACTCCCGGAGCCCGCACGACCGTATCTTCCTGGCGAACCTGTCGCCGTCTTTCAGGATGGCGACGCTCCGGTCGACGTCTCCCTCGCGTACGGCGTTTCGCTCGCGGAACTCGACCGGGTCCAGGTCGAGTCGGCGCGCCACCTCGTCCATGTGAGCCTCGACCGCGAAGTGACCCTGCGGCGCGCCGTACCCGCGCATCGCCGCGCCCATCGGGAGGTTCGTGTGGACTACGTCGCCCTCGAACCGGACGTTCGGAACCCGCGGATACAGCGGCAGCGGCTTCGTCCCGACGTTGTTGGCGACGGTCATACCGTGAGTCCCGTACGCGCCGGAGTTCGACAGCGTGTACAGGTCCATCGCCTCGATCGTCCCGTCGTCGTCCACCGCCGTCCGCATCCGCATCTGCATCGGATGGCGGAACCGGAGCGCGAAGAACTCCTCGCGACGAGTCATCTCCAGTTTGACGGGCTTGTCCGCCGCACGGTGGAGCGCGAACGCGATCGGTTCGATCGCCATCTCCTGTTTCGCACCGAAGCCGGCCCCGATTCGCGGTTTCGTCACGCGGACGTCGCGGATCGGAACGTCGAACAGGTGTGCGATCTGGCGGCGCGTGTGGAACGGAACCTGCGTGGCGGTGATGAAGTTGTATCGGTCGTCCTCGTCCGTGTGTGCGATGGTGGTGTGCGGTTCGGGGACGCAGTGGGACTGGTACGGTGTCTCCCACTCCGTCTCGATCACCCGTTCGTCGTCAGCGCTGTCGAACGCCCGCTCGACATCACCGATCTCGCCCTCGAAATGGGATTCGAGGTTCCGCTCGTAGTCGGCCCCGTGCTGTGCGTTCTCGACCTCGTCCGAGTCGAACAACTGCGGGGCGTCCGGCTCCGTCGCGGCCTCGGGGTCGAGGACGGGATCTCGCTCCTCGTATTCGATATCGACTTTCCGGGCGGCGCGGTCGGCCGTTTCCGTGTCCGCTGCGGCGACCGCCGCGACGGGGTCGCCGACGTACCGGACGTGTTTCCGGAGAACACGCATGTCCCAGGGGCTTGGTTCGGGGTACGACTGGCCCGAACTCGAATACGCCTTGTCCGGGACGGCGTCGTCCCACGGCGTGATCACAGCGTACACACCATCCATGGCTTCGGCCTCACTCGTATCGATGTCGCGGACGTATCCGTGCGCGATGTCGCTCCGGATCACTTTCCCTTCGGCGAGTTCCGGGAAGCGGTCGCGGTAATCCGCAGTGTAGCGGGCCTCCCCGGTGACTATCTTCCGAGCGTCGTCCTTTTCCACGTCCTCGGTCACCTGATCGCGTTCGTCCCGGGGTTTCCGGTCGTCCTCGGCCACCTCACTCTCCCCCGGAATCGCGTCCGATTCCGCGGCCTCCTCCTCCGCCCGAATTCCGTCGGGTCTGTCGTTTTGCTCCTGAGTTTCTTCCATGTTGCTCATAGCGAGTTCCCCTCCTCGCAGGAACACGTAGAGCCGACGCAGTCCGGCACGTCCGTCCCGCCGTCAGTCGCCAGCGCCGCGTTGCCGTCCATCCGGTCAGCGGCGTCGAGGACCGCCTCGACGATCTTCTTGTACCCGGTGCACCGACAGAGGTTGTCGGCCAGCGCCTCTCGAACCTCCGTTTCGGTCGGGTCCGGGTTCTCTTCTAACAGCGCCTTCGAGCGCATGATCATCCCCGGAATGCAGAAGCCACACTGGAGCGCCGAGTTGTCCACGAAGGCTTCCTGAATCGGGTGGAGATCGTCCTGTTTCCCCAGCCCTTCGATCGTTTCGACCGACGCGTCGGCGGCTTTCGTCACGGGCGTGACACAGGACATCGCCGGTTCGCCGTCGATCTGTACCGTACACATCCCGCATGCGCCGGTGTCGCAACCGCGCTTCGGGCCGGTGTATCCGTTCCTCCGCAGTACGTCCAGCAGAACGTCCGATTTCGACACATCGAACGTCCGTTGATGACCGTTTAGTTCAAGTTCGATTTGCATGAGGCTCACCTTGGTAGATAGACTCTCGCTTCGTCCGACTATGGCTCCTAAGAACCTAAATAGCTGTCGAGGTTTTTCCCTAAAACGGTATGGAATTTAATACGTGAAGGGCTGTCAGCGCGGTTCGGAGGAACGCGATACTGAATTCTCTGTTCGAACCGGCCGACCGCTCCCGCTGACCGCTCTCGGCGACCGAAACGCACCAGAACAGGACAGCGTCAAAGTAGCTCCGACGTGGCAGACAAACGCCGGCAAATCGTCCATGCGGGAGACAAATGACCCACGCAGCAGCCAAATTGTTCGTGCAGCAGGCAAACGTCCCACGCGACCGTGGGACTCAGAGAGACCGTTGTCCCTATGTACCGGTATTCGCCGACGCGGGGTCGACGAAATACCGAACCGACGGACAACAGTCCCTATCAGTTGCCGTCGAGCGCCGCCTTGATCTTCTCAGCGGTGACCGGCATCTCGTTGATACGCACGCCGACAGCCTCGCGGATCGCGTTGCTAAGCGCCGGCGGTACCGTGTTCGTCGGCACCTCCGCGACCGATTTCGCGCCGAACGGACCCGTCGGTTCGTGCGTCTCGACGAGGATGCTCTCGATGGGCGGCGTCTCCGTCGCCGACGGGAGTCCGTACTCGTCGAAGTCGGAAACCTCGGCGCGGCCCCGCTCGTCGACGGTGACCCCCTCGCTGACGGCCATCTCGTAGCTCATGTGATTGGCTCCTTCGACCTGTCCCTCCGCCATGCCGGGGTTTATCGCCACGCCGCAGTCGACGGCGACGACTAACTCGTTGACCTCGAACTCCCCGGTCTCCTCGTCAACGGTGACGTCGACGAACTGTGCGGCGAACGGCGGCGGGCTTTCCTCCGTGGAGTGCGTCCCCTTGCCGAGGATGTGCTCGCGGTCGTCGTGCCCGTACACCGACTCGTAGCCGATGTCTTCGAGCGTGACCGAGTCGCCACTCTCTTCGCTCACTACTTCGCCGTCACGCGTCTCCAGGTTCTCGACGGACTCGTCGAGCATCCGCGACGCCCAGTCGAGGATTCGCTCCTTGGCGTCCTCGGCGGCCTTCTTCACGGCCATGCCGCTGATGTACGTCGTCGAGGAGGCGTACGCGCCGTAGTCAAACGGCGTGTTGTCGGTGTCCGAAGACTTGACGATGATGTCGTTTTCGTCGCAACCGAGCACCTCCGCGGCGATCTGGATGAACGCGGTATCCGCGCCCGTGCCGATGTCGACGCCGCCGACCTGCAGGTGGAACGAGCCGTCCTCGTTCATCATGATCTGCGCCGCGCCGAGTTCGTCGCCGGCGACGCCAGTCCCCTGTGCTGAAAGCGCCATGCCGATCCCCCGGTGCAGGTGGTCCTCGTCCGGCTGTTCGAGGTCGTCCCAGCCGATGGCCTCCTTCCCGCGCTCGACGCACTCGTCGAGCCCGCACGAGCGAATCCGACGCTCCGCGCCTTCGCCGCCCATCATGCCGGCGATCTCGTCCAAGTCACCGACTTCCATGTAGTGGTCCTGACGGAACTCGATGGGGTCAAGATCGAGGTCCCGCGCGACCTCGTCCAGATGCCCTTCGAGCGCGAGCGTGCCCTGGGGCGCGCCGTAGCCGCGCATCGCCCCGGTCTGAGGCGTGTTCGTGTGTACGATGTCGGCCTCGAAGCGGGCGTTCGGCACCTTCGAGTACAGCGGCATCGGCTTGCTGCCGACGTTACCGGCGACCGTCATGCCGTGGCTTCCGTACGCCCCGGTGTTCGAGAGCGCGTAGAGGTCGATAGCTTCGATTCGTCCGTCGTCGGTGACCGCGGTCCGCGCCCGGACCTGCATCGGGTGACGCGAGCGCATCGCGTAGAACTCCTCGTCCCGGGACGCCTCGTAGATGACGGGGCGGTCGGCCGCGAGCGACAGCGCGAGCGGGATCGGTTCGACGACCATCGCCTGCTTCCCGCCGAACCCGCCGCCGACGCGGGGTTTCTTCACGCGGATGTCGCGGATCGGAATGTCGAACAGGTGCGCCAACTGGCGGCGAGTGTGGTTCGGCACCTGCGTACTCGTGATGAGCACCTGGCGGTCGTCCTCGTCGGTGTAAGCGAGCGACGTGTGCTTCTCGACCTGGGCGTGGGACTGGCGGATCGTCTCCCACTCGGTCTCGTGGACGTGTACGTCGTCGCGGTCGAGCGAGCCGTCGACGTCGCCGATCTCGCCCTCGATGTTGGACATCCGGTTGCGGTCGTAATCGTGACCGACGATCTCGTTTTCGACCTCGTCCTCGCCGAACAACTGCGGAGCGTCCTCGTCGAACGCCGCCTCGGGGTCGACGACGTGGTCGTACTCCTCGTACTCGACATCGATGGCGTCGACCGCCTCCGCCGCGGTGTCCGCGTCCTCAGCCGCGACCGCCGCAACGGGGTCGCCGACGTAGCGGACGTGCTCGTTGAGCACGTTCATGTCCCACGGGCTCGGCTCCGGATACGACTGGCCGGCGCTCGTGTACTTCGCGTCCGGGACCGCGTCGGACGAGGGCGTGAGGACGGCGTGGACGCCGTCCATCGCCGCTGCCTCGTCTGTGTCGATGGCCGTAACGCGGCCGTGCGGGACCTCGCTGCGAACGACGGCGGCGTGAGCGAGATCCGGGAAGCGCTCCTCGTAGTCGGCGGTGTATTTGGCCTGGCCGGTGACGAGCTTTCGGTCGTCGAACTTCTCCGCCGGCTGGGAGACGCTGTCTCGCTCCCCCGGCGCTTTGTTGTTGTTCTCCGGTTCGTCCCATTCGAGGGGGTGTTCCTCGAACTCCGTCGGCTCCTCGGAGGTCGGCTTCGACGCGGTCCCGCCGTCAGTCTGTGGGTCGGTCGGTTCGTCACTCATTGGTATCACCGTCGTGGTCGGTACAGTCGGCCTGGTCCGGACGGATCTGCGACCCGCCGTCGGCCGCGACCGACTGCTCGCCGCGCATTCGGTCGGCCGCGTCGAGGATCGCCTCGACGGGTTTCTGGTAGCCGGTACACCGACAGAGGTTGTCGTCGATGGCTTCGCGCACCTCGGCCTCGCTCGGGTCGGGGGTGTCCGCGAGCAGCGACTCGGCCTCGATTATCATGCCCGGAATGCAGAACCCGCACTGGACGGCGAAGTGGTCGACGAACGCCTCCTGGATCGGGTGGAGGTCGTCCTGGGTCCCGAGCGCCTCGATAGTCCGGATCTCGGACCCATCCGCGTTCGGAGCGTCCACGCCGCAGGCCATCTTCACCTCGTCGTCGACGAACACCTTCGATGCGCCGCAGACGCCGCTGTCACAGCCACACTTCACGCCCGTGTAGCCGTTCTGTCGCAGTACCGTAGCCAGGTCGTCGTCCGGTTCAACCTCCACGGTCTTCGATTCGTCGTTGATAGTTAGTTTGATTTCCACGGAAATTCCTCCATTGGTGCAGGTGTGTCTAGCACACGCACGTCGTGGTGGAGGATGGGTGATAGCGACACTAATAATTATGGGTGACTCCGGCGACAGCCATAGAACGGCCCGCACACCGCACAAATACGCTGTTCCAGTTCATGCCTCGGACTGTCCACGCCCCCGGACGGAGAAGATATACGGGACGGAACCGGAGCGGTCGCACCGCGAAAACAGCGCTCCCGCAAACGGCGAGACGGCGCGTGCGGCGAGTGATCGGCTGCCGGCACACAAATGTGGCAACTGTCGGCCGTGTGTCCGGTACGGCCAATTCGGGTTGTGACGGATACAGTTTTGAACACTTCTCCGCATCGTATCCGGCATGGAGATCGCACTCCTCGGAGGCACTGGTGATATCGGCGAAGGGCTCGCACTGCGCTGGGCCCGAGACACCGACCACTCGGTCATCGTCGGGTCGCGAGACCCCGACAAGGCCGAGCGGAAGGCGAACGAGTACTACTCGCTGCTTAAAGAGGCGGGCGTAACCCCCGACATCGCCGGGTACAGTAACGAGACGGCCGCCGAACTCGCCGAGGTCGTCGTCGTCAGCGTGCCGCCCGAGTACGCGCCGAGTACGGTCGAAGCGGTGGCTTCCGAACTCGGCGACGACGACGTGCTCGTCAGCCCGGCTGTTCGGATGTCGCGCGACTCGGCCGGCTTCCACTACGACCCGCCGGAAGAAGGGACCGTCGCGGAAACCGTCGACGAGGCCGCTCCCGACGACGTGCCGGTCGTCGGCGCGTTCCAGAACCTCGCTGCGGGCGCGCTCAGCAGCCTCGACGACGACCTCGAAGCCGACGTCATCGTCACCGGCGACGACAGCGAGGCGAAGCGGACGGTCCAGGGGCTAGCTGAAGATATCGACGGCCTCCGCGCACTGGACGGCGGGCCGCTCGCGAACACCGGCGTCGTCGAGAGCGTGACGCCGCTGCTGATCAACCTCGCGATGAACAACGACGGCATGCACGACCTCGGCGTTCGGTTCCAGTAACGGGTACCGACGTACCCCTCGAAACGGAGTAATATTGATACGGTCCCGTGCGTGATAGACGAGGGAACCGGGGGCAAGTACGATTACGGATGGGGAACCATACGGAGTCGTTACCGACCCGGAATCGCCGCTCTCCTGGTCCGACATCCATGACCGAAGACGCCAAACGACGCGCCGGAGTCGATCCGCACGGTGTTCACACGCTCCTCTCGAAACGGTCCATAGCAGGCGTACTCGCGGAGGCAGTGACCCTTGCGGTTGCCGGCTGGGTCGTCGGCGTCGACCCGCTGCTACTGCTGTCGTCGGAGGCGCGCGGTCAGATGTGGACGTTCGTCGCCGGGGGCTATCCGCCCGACCTCAGCCGGGACTACCTGTTCGGCCGAACGCTCCGGGGCGGGCTGCTTTGGGCTATCGTCGAAACGCTTGCGATCAGCGTTATCGGCACCTCGCTCGCCGTAGTCCTCGCGAGCGCCTCGACCGTCACCTGTCAGGGGCCGCTATACGCCGGTTCGTCCGCATCGCGAGTCGCCGTCGGATACGTCCTGCACCGGAGCGCCAGACTCGTCCTGAGTTTCCTCCGGTCGGTGCCCGGCCTCGTCTGGGGGTTCTCTTCGTCACCGCGGTGGGGCTGGACCGTCGCCGGCGTGCTTGCGCTCGGTGTCCACAACGCGGGCGTACTCGGCAAACTGTACGCTGACTTCCTCGAAGACACGGACCCGATGACGACCGAGGCGGTCGCGTCAAGCGGGGCGACGCGGTTTCAGGCCGTCTGTCACGGAATGGTTCCGCAGATCTCGGCGACCGTGGCGTCGTACACGCTCTACAGGTGGGAGTGTACCATCCGCTCGGCGACGATTCTCGGGTTCGTCGGCACTGGGGGATCGGCTACTCCCTCGTCATCTCGATCCAGCGGCTGCAGTATCCGAAACTGGTGACGGCGATCGCCGCTGTGTTCGCGCTCGTGGTGACGAGCGACGTGCTGGCGTCGCGGCTCCGGGCCAAAATGGTGTAGGGGGGACCGACGGACACATCGGAACGCTGGAACCGCGAGCCGAATCGGGGACGGAACTGTCGCGGCCGACCGCAGTTAAGCGCCGCCTACGCTGACGCCTTCGACCGGACAGCTTCGAGGAGCACCCCGGTCCCCGTCACGATGTCTTCCCACTCCGTGTACTCGCTTTCGCGGTGGCTGATGCCGTCGACGCTCGGTACGAAGACCATGCTCGACGGCGCAATCTTGTTGAGGTAGTTCGCGTCGTGACCGGCACCGCTGACGAGTCGGGTGTACTCGCAGCCGACGGTTTCTGCGGCGTCGACGACCGTGTCGATACAGCTCTGGTCGAAGGGGTCGGCGTCGACGCGCATGATCTCTTCGACCTCGTACTCGAGGCCCTCTCGTTCGGCGGCGTGAGCTATCTCGCGACGGACCTGTTCGACGGCCGCGTCGACGACCGCGTCGTCGTACGAGCGGAGGTCGACGGTGAACTCGACCGTCTCCGGGATCACGTTTATCGCGTTCGGCCACACGTCGACGCTTCCGACGGTGCCGACGAGGTCCGTTCCCTCGGTCGCCGTGATCCGGCGAACGCTCTCGGTCACGTCGGCCGTCGCGACGAACGCGTCGTGGCGCATGTTCATCGGCGTCGGACCGGCGTGGTTCGCCTGCCCCTCGAACGTGACGTTCATCCACGAGAACCCGAACACGCCTTCGACGGCCGCAACGGGGAGGCCCTCCTGTTCGAGAAACGGCCCCTGCTCGACGTGCATCTCGAAGTAAGCGTGGATATCGTGGGGTTCGCACGGTTCGTCGCCCTTGTAGCCGATGCGTTCGAGTTCATCGCCGAACGTGTTGCCGTCCTTGTCCTCGCGCTCGTACGCGTAATCGAGGTCGAAAATGTCGCAGAACACGCCGCTTCCGAGCATGTCCGGCTGGAACCGGACGCCCTCCTCGTTGCTCCACGCGACGACTTCGAGCGGTCGGTCCGTCGTCACGCCGCCGTCGTTGAGCGCTTCGACGACTTCGAGGCCGCCGAGGACGCCGATCACGCCGTCGTACCGGCCGCCGTTGTATTGGCTGTCGATGTGTGAGCCACACATGACGGGGTCGGCGTCCGGATCTGCGCCGGTTCGCCGGCCGAAGATGTTGCCCATCTTGTCGATGCGGACCTCCAGACCGGCGTCGCGGAACCACTCGACGACGGTGTCTCGGGCCTTCTTGTTCTCGTCGGACAGGCTGGGGCGGTTCACGCCGCCGTTTTCGGTCGCGCCGATCTCGCTGAACTCGTCGAACCGCTGGCGGAATCGCTGCTCGTCGATAGTCACTTCGGCCATGACAGAACACACCACAGGGGCGAACTTTAACATTCCGAAGGGATCAGTGCCGACCCGCGAGCCTATGGAGGATGCAGTTCACCGAAAGAACCAAACGGCCGATCCACGAGAGTCGAGATATGCCGTCTGTTAGCACGGAGTCGATAGAGTTTCGAAACGCGCGGGTCCTCGATGGAACCGGCGGTCCGGCCTACACCGCACACGTACTGGTCGACGACGGTCGCATCGAGCGCATCGGCGACGAACCGGCCGGTGCCGACCGAACCGTCGACCTCGACGAGTCGTATCTCGCTCCCGGGTTCGTGGACATGCACGCCCACTCGGAGCTGCGGCTGATAAACAAGCCGGCCGCCGAGGAGAAACTCACGCAGGGTATCACGACCGAAGTGCTCGGACAGGACGGCGTCAGCGTCGCCCCGGTGCCGGACGACCTGAAGTCGGAGTGGGAAAAGCGCATCCAGTCCCTCGACGGAACGATAGACCGAACGTGGCCCTGGAACTCCGTCGCCGAATATCTCGACGAACTCGACGCGGCAGTGCCGGCGGTCAACGCCGCCCACTACGCCCCGCACGGGAATCTCCGGTCGCACATCGCCGGCTTCGAGGACCGAGCGCTCACGGACGAGGAGGTCGGCGACCTCCGGGACAGACTCGACCGGGCTATCGACGGCGGCGCGTTCGGGATGTCCAAGGGGATGATCTACCCGCCCAGTTCCTACGGCCGCGACCCGGAACTGGAGGCGCTCGCCGAAACACTCGCGGACCGGGACTCCTTTATGATCTCTCACGTGTGGAACGAGACCGACCGCGTCGTCGAATCTATCGACCGCTATCTCGACATCTGTCGTCGCGGCGGCTGTCACGCGCACGTTTCGCACCTGAAAGTCGGCGGCCGACAGAACTGGGGCGACTCGACGGACGTGCTGGACCTGTTCGACGACGCCGTCGACGCGGGACAGCGGGTCTCGTTCGACCAGTACCCCTACACTGCGGGGTCGACGATGCTCACCGCGCTGTTGCCGCCGTGGGCGCGACAGGGCGAAACCGAAGACATCATCGAACGGCTGCGAGGCGCGGACGTCAGAGAGCGCATCGCCGATGACATCTCCTCTCCCGGCGACTGGGAGAATCTGGCCCGCGCGGCGGGCACGTGGGACAACATCCTCATCACCCGGACCGCGAGCGGCGACCACCAGGGGGAGACGGTCGAGGAGATTGCATCCGAGCGGGACCTCGACCCGGTCGACGCGATGTGTGAACTCCTCGTCGATGAAGACCTCGACGTGACGATGGCGGACTTCGTCATGTCGGAGGAGGACATCGAGCGGTTCCTCGCGGACGAGCGCGGGACGTTCTGTACGGACGGTATCTTCGGCGGGAAACCACATCCGCGTGCAATCGGAACGTTCGGCCGCATCCTCGAACGGTACGTCCGGGAGCGAGACGTACTGCCGCTGTCGCTGATGGCGCACAAGGCGGCCGGCCACCCCGCCGACATCCTCGGGTTAGACGACCGGGGCTACGTGAAGGAGGGGTACGTCGCTGACCTCGTCGTCTTCGACCTGGACGCCGTATCGGAGAACGCAACGTACGAGGATCCGTTCCAGTTCACCGACGGCTTCGAGTTCGTCCTGGTCGGCGGGGCGATCGCAGTCAGGGACGGCGAAACGACGGGCGCTCGTAACGGAGAGATCCTCCGCTCGACCGACGAGTGGGGCGGAGACTCGCGGCCGTGGCTCGACCGTTCGACCATAGAGTAGCGACACGCGTTTGTCGCTGTGGCACACTGCCGACACACGGACGTGCGGCCTCGTTCCCACCGGCCGATCTGCCCGAACTGACCCGTTCGCCAGTCGACCGGCCACTGTCTGATAGGGACTGCTGTCAGCCAGTTCGGTAGTTCGGCAACCTCCGGCCGGCGAATACCGGTACACAGTTACAGCAGCCCCTATGAGTATCCCACCCATACTTATTTATAAAGTGTCGGTTTAGTTCACAACGGACTTCCAATGAGCGATAGCAAACAGGTGTTCGACAGAGGCGACCGTGTAGGCATCTACCTACAGGACAAACACTCGTTGCAGGAGAACCTCGAACTCGTCCAGTACGCGGAGGATCAGGGGATAGACGAGATATGGCAGGCCGAATCACGGCTTGCACGCGACGGCGTCACACCGCTCGGTGCGTACGCCGCCGTTACGGACAGGATCAAACTCGGAACCGGCGTCATCAACAACTGGACGCGAAACACCGCGCTCATCGCACAGACGATGAGCACGCTTGAGGAACTCGCCGGGCCGAACCGCATCCAATGTGGGATCGGTGCGTGGTGGGACCCGCTGGCCGAGAAGGTGGGTATCGACCGGAGCGGCGCTCTCCGGGCCATGCGTGAATGTGTCGAGGTGACACAGGACCTGCTCGACATGGAGAACGTCACCTACGACGGCGAGTTCGTCCAGATGCGCGACGTGGAGTTAGACGTCGTTCACGGCGACTCGGGGCCGCGGACGGTTCCGGTGTACGTCGGCGGTACCGGCTTCAAGATGCTCGAACTCACGGGCCACTTCGCCGACGGTGCCCTGTTGAACTACCTCGTCAGTCCCGAGTACAACGAGAAGGCGCTGGACGCGCTCGAAACCGGAGCAGAACGAGGCGGTCGCTCGCTCGAAGACATCGACCGGCCGCAACTCGTCGTCTGTTCGATGGACCATGACGTAGACCAGGCGCTCGACAACGCCCGCGAACTCATCACGCAGTACCTTGGCCAGCAGCCCCACATCATGAAAGCCAGCGGCGTCAGTCAGGACCTCATCGACGAGGTTGGCGACGCGATCGGTGGCTGGCCGGCCGACGAGGAAGACATCAAGGAGGGGATGCATCTCATCCCGGACGAAGTCGTTCACAAGCTCACGGCCAGCGGCACCCCCGAACAGTGCCGAGAGAAGGTCCGCGAGTACGCCGACAACGGCTGTCAGTGCCCGATCCTCTACCCGCTGGGCGACGACCGCCAGCTGATGATCGACGAGTTCGCCGACGGCTACCTGTAGCGACGCGCCGTTCGCCGTTTCACTTTTCGGGTCGAACTCCGGTCGGACGAGAAAAACCGGCGGCGTCGGTTCGTCGGCGCAGCCGTCAGAGGAACCGCTGTAACTGTGTCACGGTGTTCGGGCACGCGTGTCGGCGAACTACCGAACTGACTGACAGCAGTCCCTATCAGTCGTCGGCCGCCGCGGCCTCGGCGTCGCCGAACAGCGCCTCGACCTCGGATATTTCGGGATCTATCCGGTTTACGTCTCCGGTGGCTTTCTTCGCGCTCTCGGTGTCTTTGAGGCCGAACCCGGTCGAGACGACGACGACAGTCTCGTCCTGCTCGATGATCCCCTGCTCCAGCGCCTCCCGAACGCCGGCGACTGGCGTCGCGCCTGCGGGCTCGGAGTAGATCCCCTCGGTGCTGCCGAGAAGCTTCTCCGCTTCGAGGATCTCCTCGTCGGAGACGAGCACGGTGTCCCCGCCGCTTTGCTGTGGCGCGCGGCAAGCCTTGATCGTGTTACGCGGCCGGCCGACTGCGATGCTGTCTGCGATCGTGTCGGCAAGGTCGTCGATGTCGTCGTGACCCTGGAAGGCGTCGTGGATGGCCGAGGCCCCCTCCGCCTGGACGCCGAGCATCTTCGGGTAGTCGTCGACGTAGTCGAGGTCGTAGAACTCCTTGAACCCCTTCCACGCGCCGGCGATAGTGCAGCCGTCACCCATCGAGAAGACGACCCAGTCGGGGACTTCCCCGCGGACCTTCGACTGCTCCGCGAGTTCGTGGCCGACGGTCCGTTTCCCCTCTACCTGGAACGGGTTGATCGCCGCGTTGCGGTTGTACCAGCCGTACTCGTCAGTGACCTCGACGCTCAAGTCGTACGCCTCGTCGTACGAGCCGTTGACCGCCAGCACGTCCGCGCCGTAGACGAGCGGCTGGGCGAGTTTGCCCGCGGGCGCAGCGCCGGGGACGAAGATACGGCAGTCGAGGCCGCCGCGGGCCGCGTAGCCGGAGAGCGAGGCCGCCGCGTTCCCAGTCGAGGCGCAGGTGATGATGTCGCGGCCAGCGTGTCGCGCTTTCGTCACCGCGACGGAACTGGCGCGGTCCTTGAAACAGCCGGTCGGGTTACGGCCGTCGTCCTTGACGAGCGTCTCGACGCCGAGGGCCTCGCTCAGGTTCGGCGCGTCGAACAGGTCCGTCCCTCCCTCGTTGAGGGTCACGACCTCCGCGTCGTCGTCGACCGGCAGGAACGCCTCGTACTTCCACTGTCCCTGGATCTTCCCGTCGAGTTCTGCGTCGAAGTTGTCGTGGATGACGTCGTAGTCGTATTTGACTTCGAGGATGCCTTTCACCCCCTCGTGCTCGGGGCACGTGTAGATGATCTGGTCCGGGTCGTACTCACGCTCACAAATAGTGCACTCTAACGTAGTGACATGCTCCATTGCCATACTGGACATCAGGCAAGGCCACTACTAAAAAACACCGCACAATATCCCCTTCCGCCGTTCGCTGCCGGTGAGCCGGCGTTTGCAGGACATGCACGCAGCGATCACCGACCCGATACGCGACACACGCTCCAAACGCGTCCCAAACGGCTGTGGCGACTGTGGAACGGTCAGGCGGGGGCACACTTATCCTCTGGGCCGACCGTTTTCGGGTCATGTCCGACGCATTTCGGTCGGCGGTCGACGGACCTGCCGGTCGAATGGAATACAGTCATCTCCCGCAAACGACGCAGTCGTTCGAGAACGCGCTCGAAAAGGCCCGGAACGGAGAGCGGTTGACCGTCGACGACGGCGTCGAACTGCTCACCACCGGAACGGGCAGCGCCGAGATCGACTACGAGCGCAAGGAGAAGGTGCTCCGGATCGCCGATCGCCGGCGTGCGGAGACGGTGGGCGAGGAAGTGACGTTCGTCGCCAACCTCAACAACAACGTGACGACGGCGTGTAACACGGGGTGCCAGTTCTGTAACTTCAAAAACACTGCCGAGAAGTTCGAATCGACCCACACCGGGGACCACGGCGGGTTCACGAAAACGCCGGCCGAGTCGCGAGAGATAGTGCGAGATGCCATCGAGCGGGGTATCTACGAGGTCTGTTCCGTGAGCGGCCTCCATCCGGGGCTCGTACTGGACGACGACCACGCGGACCGACTGGAAGCGAGCGATCGAAGCGATCTCAACTACAGGTCCCCCGCCGCGTACGACGTGGATCCCGGAACCTACTGCGAGCAGATCGAAGCGATGAGCGTCGACGGCGTCCACGTCCATTCGATGACGCCGGAGGAGGCCTATCACGCTCGGCGCGGCACCGACTGGGAGTACGAGACGGTGTACCGTCGCCTGCGCGACGCTGGTCTGGACTCGGTTCCCGGGACCGCAGCGGAGATCCTCGTCGACGAGGTTCGGGACGTGATCTGCCCAGGGAAGATCGGCACCGACGAGTGGGTCGCGTCGATGGAAGCGGCCGCCAACGTCGGGCTGCCGATGACGGCCACGATCATGTACGGGCACGTGGAAAACGAGATGCATCGCGTCCAGCATCTGGACGTGATTCGGGACCTGCAGGACAGGACGGGCAACATCACCGAGTTCGTCCCGCTGTCGTTCGTCCACGAACAGACGCCGCTCGCCGAACACGGCGTCGTCGAGTCGGGAGCAAGCACCGACGAGGACGAACTGATGATCGCCGTTTCGCGCCTGTTTCTCGACAACATCGAGAACATCCAGTCGTCGTGGGTAAAATACGGCGACGCTCAGGGGCTGAAGATGCTCAACTGCGGGGCGAACGACTTCATGGGGACGATCCTCTCGGAGGAGATCACCAAGCGCGCGGGCGGCAGTTACGGCGAGTTCCGGTCGTTCGAGGAGTACTGTGACATGCTCTCGGCTATCGGGCGGCCGCCGGTCGAACGGTCGTCGGACTACGAACAGCGCCGGCGGGTCGATCCCGAATCCGACCGGATCGGCCCCCGTCTCGGCCCTCGCGCCGACGGAACGCCGCTCGTCGAGTAACGCCCCCTAGGCCGTCAGTCCCGCGTCGCGGCGTCCCGCACCGACCGTCGAACGACCCGGGTCGCTCTTCGACGGACAGGGCCAAACCGAAACGCCCCTCGGCGAGTACAGAGCCAAACAGACGGCAAACCGCGCCACACCGGACGTGGAGACAGAGCTTTTATACGGAACTACCTCGATGATACGGTGGACGCTAGCATATCCCATGTACCTTCGGCGCGGTCGCCGATGGCAGCGCTCGGATAGCTAGCAGTGAGTGATAACCATGTACGGAAGACGCTTAGCTACGGTCGAGGAGATAATCGCGCTCGTCAGCCCGGACAGCGAACAGGAACTATCGACGCTCGAATCCTGGGCGGACGGACAGGAGATACCGGTTCACGTCGTCGAGGTCGGAGACGACATCGATCCAGTGTACACCCCGGAACGCGAGTACCTGGGCGTGACCCTGGGGGGTGACGGAACGTATCTCGAAGGCGTCCGGCAGTTCAGCCCGAAGCAGATCCCGATCCTCGGAGTCAACGCCGGGACCCTCGCGTTCCTCGCGAGCATCTCGCCGAGCGAACTGACGGACGCCCTGGACGAAACCGTCCGCGGGGGCGCCACGGTCGACCGCCGCCAGCAGTTACACGTCGAGGCCGACGGGGTCGACTGTACCGGCATCAACGACGTCATGATCGAACACGAACCGCCGGAGAATCCCGTTGACAGGAAGATCACCCGCTTGCAGGTGTTCGCCGACGGCGAGTTCGTCGGCGAGTACGAGGGGAGCGGTCTCGCGGTGTCGACGCCGACTGGGTCGACCGGCGTCTCGCTCTCCGCCGGGGGGCCCGTTCACTTCCCGGTGAACAACGCGTCGCTACAGATCGTTCCGCTCCAGACCCACCGGATGGGCGTGCGGCCGCTCATCGTCGACGCCGACACCACGATAGAGGTCGTCTCCAACGGCCCCGCGAGCCTCCTCGTCGACGGGGGGCGCTCGCACGCGCAACTCGAAGCGGAGGACGTAGTCACCGTCGGCGGGGCCGACACGTCGGCGCTCGTTGTCAACACGAGCTACGACGACGACTTCTTCACCTCGATAT
Organism: Halostella pelagica; assembly: GCA_005954745.1. Classification (GTDB taxonomy): domain Archaea; phylum Halobacteriota; class Halobacteria; order Halobacteriales; family Natronoarchaeaceae; genus Halostella; species Halostella pelagica. Next base: position 228,163 of record CP040679.1, on the reverse strand, counting down.
CCGAGAAACTCGGCTGGAGCGTCCGCGAGAACAGACACGACCGCGGCGACGACCACCTCGTCGGAGGGACGGACTCGGACCCCGGTACCGACGTGGTCCGGCAGGCCAAGCAGGTCGCGGAGGATGCCGCGAAAGCCGCCGGCGAAGCGCTCAGGGAACTCCACGGGCAGACGGAATCCGTGGAGTACAAATCGGACAAGTCGGACATCGTCACCGAGGCGGACTACAAGGCGGACAACATCATCACGACCGTCATCGAGAACGAGTTCCCCGACCACGGGATCCGATCCGAAGAGAGCGACGAACGGGTCGGGTCGAGCGAGTACACCTGGCTAGTCGATCCGCTCGATGGGACCGGGAACTTCGCGCACGGCAACCCGAACTACTCCATCTCCATCGCGCTCTTGGAGGACGAGAACCCGGTGATGGGAGTCGTTTACGCGCCCGAGACCGACGAGATGTTCGCCGGGATCGAGGGCGACGGAGCGACCCTGGACGGCATGCCCATCTCGACGACGGACCGGGCGTCCCTGGACGAGTGCATGCTCCTCTCCGGATACGACCCGGACGGTGCGTTCCTCTCGCACTGCTACCAGGAGACTCGCGGCGTTCGCAGTCTCGGCTCGGCGGCGCTCAGCCTCTGTTTCCTCGCGAGCGGGAGCGCCGACGCCCTGTGGGAGTACGACACCTATCCCTGGGACGTCGCCGCCGGTATCGTGATCGCACGCGAGGCCGGAGCCACGGTCACGAACGCGGACGGCGACCCGTACGACCCGATCGCCGCACACGAGACGCGGAACGAACTGGTCGGGTCGAACGGACCGGTCCACGAGGCGCTTCTCCGTCACCTCGACGGGGAGCAGGACTTGCAGACGACGCAGCAAAGCAGCGCGGACTGACTCCCCCGGACTGCACTGCTGTCGCGATTTCGGAGTGTCGGATTTTCATAACTACGCCCCTGAACTACGACCGCGAGAGGAACTCTCCCCGGCCGGGCGAGACCCGGAGTTCGTGATCGCGGGCGATCACGTCGCCGTCCGCGATGACCGTGTCGACTCGCGCGCTCCACTCCTGACCCTCGTACGGCGTCCAGCCGCCGACGTACCGGAGGTCGTCTGCCGAAACCTCGAACTCCTCTTTGCGGACGAGTACGATGTCCGCGTCGGTCCCCTCCTGAAGCGATCCCTTCTGCGGGTACACGCCCGCCTCCCTGGCCGGTCGCGCACAGACGAGTTCGTGAAGCCGCGGCCAGGAGAGTCGGTCCTCGTGAACGCCGGCGCTGACGAGGAATTCGAGCATCGTTTCGATACCGGGGAGCCCGGCGTACGGTGCCCAGATATTCTCCCACCCGCGCTCGCGGTCCTCCCGATAGGTGGGGAAATGCTCGCTGGCGATGAGATCGATCGTCCCGTCCCGGACCGCTTCCCAGAGGCGTTCGACCTCGGTGGGGGATTTCAGGCTGGGATTAACCTTCAGGAACGGCCCCTTCTCCTCGACGTCTTCTTTCGAAAACGCGAGGTAATGCGGACACGTTTCCAGGGTCACCGGCACGTTCGCACGAGACTTGAACCGCCCGCCTTCGCGGGCCCCGCTCCCGCTGGAGACGTGAACGACATGAAGCGGACAGTCTGCGTATTCGGCAAACCACCCCATCCGGCCAATAGCGTCGAGTTCCGCTTCGAGCGGGCGGGAGTCCATGTACACGTCCGGCGTGTTCTCGTCGATCGACGCACGGGCGTGGTCTAAGATCCCCTGCGTCTCGCAGTGAACGCGGACTTTCCCTCCGGCGTTACCGACCTTCTCCATCAGGGAGACGATCGTTTCGTCGGAGGCGAGATACGGGTCTGCCGTGAACGTCTTGAAATCGCGCGTCCCCTCGGCTATGATCCCGTCGACATCGAGGTCGGAGTCCTCGACGTTGCCGGCGACCAGGCCGAAGTCGACGTGAGCGAGGTCGGCACACTCCTCTCGCTTCTCCCGGAACGCTTCCGGCGAAGTTATCGGCGTCTGCGTCGGCAGTTCGACGACGGTCGTCACCCCGCCGGCGGCGGCACTCGCCGTCTCCGACGCGAAGTCGATTCCGTCCGGAAACAGGTCCGAGTCGTGCATGTGGTTGTGAACGTCGACGACGCCGGGCATGGCGACCATGCGGTCAGCGTCGATAACGTCCGCCGCGTCGCCGTACTCGCTGGCGACATCCGGTCCCACTGCCCGTATCCGGCCGTCGTCGATAGCGATGGCACCCGTTTGGACGCCGGTCGCGCTAACGATACGCGCGTTCTCGATTAGGCGATCCGTCATGAACGAACTCGTATCGCGGACGACCAAAACAGTTGGCGATAGTGTAGGATATCATATAGTTGTCGGCAAGCGACGCCGGCGGTAGACACGGACACACGGTCAGCGAATGTGGCAACCGTGTGTGGCCCAGACCCGACCGTCCACACGGCGAACCGGGAGGTACTTTTTTGTATTGCGACAGTATCTGACACGGTGTGATACTGAACGCAGGTACGCTCATCACGATGAACGGTGAGCGAGAGGTCAGAGAAGAGGTCCACGTAGTCGTCGATGACGGCGAAATCGTCGACATCGCGGACGGGTACGAGACCGGCGAGGAAACGATCGACGCCCGCGACGAGGTAGTGATCCCGGGTCTCGTGAACTGCCACACGCACATGTACGCGCTCCCGATCCGCGGGGCACCGCTGACGGCGTCGCCCGAGAGCTTCTACGAAGCGCTAGTCGACATCTGGTGGGAAGTCGACGAAGCGTTCACGATGCGGGACGCTCGCCTGTCGGCGCTCGGGTCGTGTGCGGAGATGGTCCAGGGCGGCGTCACGGCGTTTTGCGACAACTACTCCGGACCGAACACGCTCCCGGGGGCATTAGACGCCGTCGCGGACGGCGTCTCGCAGACGCCGATCCGAGGTATGATAACGTTCGAAACCACGGCGCGGAACTCGGAGTCGGAGGCCATCGAGGGGATCGACGAGAACCGGCGGTACATCCAGGAGGCCGAAGACGAATACGACGACGTAACCGGTCACTACTGCCTCCACACCCTGTTTACGAACACGGAGACAGTCGTCGACGAATGCGTCGACCGCGCGGTCCAAGACGACCGGCCGATCCAGATCCATCTGGAGGAGGGTCTAGTCGACGTCCACGAGTCGATCAAGGAGTACGGGGAGCGACCCGTTCCCGCCCTCGACTCCATGGGCTTTTTCGACGCGGAGGTTATCGCCGCTCACTGCGTCCACTCCACGGAACGCGAGATAGAGATCCTCGCCGAGAACGACGTGAAAGTCGCTCACAACCCCTACTCTAACATCAACAACGCCGTCGGCATCGCAGACGTAGAAACGATGGAAGAACACGACATGACGATCGGCATCGGGGACGACGGCTGGGACCCCGATATGTTCGAAACGATGCGGTCGGCCGTCGGCATCCACAAACTGAAAAAGAACAACCCGAGCGGGTTCGACATGGCGAAAGCCCTGGAATGGGCGACTATCGGAAGCGCGGAGGTTCTCGGGATGGACGACCGGATCGGGAGCATCGAAGTCGGCAAGCGCGGCGACTTCGTCACGCTCGACATGGGGCCGAATCCGGTTCTCCCCGAGAGTGCGCCGTATTACGTCGTCAGCGCCGCAAGCAAGGCCGACGTGACGCGGACGGTCATCGACGGGGACACCGTGTATAGCCCGGAGCGGGGTGTACGTGGCGTGGACAGTGCAGACATGGAAGCCGTCGGCGAGGCGAGCGCCGAACTCTGGGACAGGCTCTGAACCAGCGGTGTCGCCGCCGCTTCGGTCGAAACTGTCCGTTCACCATCAGTCACTGTGTACTTTCGGCTTTTAACAGACTTAGTCTGTTACCTACTGATGCGCTCAATAGCGCCATCCTCGCCCCATAGTTAACAGGCTGAGTTCGTTAATCCGAGTCCGCGTTGCCCCGGCCACCCGAATCGGGATGCAGTACGTAAACGCTTGGTCAAGATTTATTACCGACGAGAGAGGTACGAACACGTAATGCCAACTGATCCCGGCTGCAAGGTAGACCTGGTAGTGGACCAGTACGGGTTAGAGTCGGCGGATCCGGCGTACGAGTCGATCGACGACGGGCTACTCGCTCGGTGGAAAGGGACCGACGACCGCACGCAGATGGGCTATCGGTCGCTCACGGAGTGGTTCAACAAGCGCCTCCTCAAGCAGGTGTACGACGAACACGGCCGCGACGCACTGGGCGCACGCGTCGACAGCGATTACGAAGCGTTACGCAGCGACGACGACCTCGTCAGCGAAGAGATGGTCGAGAGCCTTCTGGCGGACGGGATCGACGGCGAACGTGTCCGAGAAGACATGGTATCGTACGGGACGATGCGAACGCATCTGAAGGACTGTCTCGACGGCGAGAAACCCCCACAGACCGCCGAGACCGAGTGGGAACGGGAGAGCCTCGAAATGGCGCGCGAGGTGACCAGGGAGAAAGCCGAACGGGCGCTTTCCTCCTTAGAGACGAAAGGGCGAATCGACGGGGTCGAAACCTCGACCGTCGAGGTACAGATCCAGATCAGTTGCGGGTCCTGTCCGACGCGCGTCCCCTTCGAGGTCGCGGCCGAACGGGGCTACGTCTGCGAACAGCACGACCAAACACACGTCACCTCTGACTGATAATGACCTGGACCATCGACATCGAAAACATCGCCGGTATACTGGACGGAGAGACGACTATCGAGCCGGGACTGAACGCTGTCAGAGGGTCGAACTGGCAGGGAAAATCGAGTTTCATCGAGGCTATCAAGACGGCACTCGGAACGTCGACGGAACTCACCGAGAGCAAGGACAGCGGTCAGGTGCGGCTACAGACGCCCGAACGAGATATCGCGGTAGACCTCGTCCGTGAAAACGGGACCGTCCACCGGAAAGGGACCCCGTATCTCGAAAACGAGTACGATGTCATTCGAGCGGAGCTGTTCGCCTGTCTCGACGAACGGAACGAAGTCCGGAGCGCGGTTCGACGGGGCGAGAACCTGGAAGACGTCCTCATGCGACCGCTCGACTTTCAGAACATCGACGAACAGATCGCCGACCTGAAACGCGAGCGCGAGCAGATAACGTCGGAGCTCTCGCAGGCGAAGGAGGCGAAAAAGCGCCTGCCGGGGGTACAGGCGCAGGTCACGCAACTCGAAAACGAGATAGCGGAGCTACAGCAACAGCGCGAGGGTATCGCGGCCAGCGACGCTGGTGAGGCGGCCGGTGAAGACGAGGAGAGCCCGTCGCCACAGCAGCAGTTGAGCGCGGTACAGACGGAACGGAGTCAGGCCGAAAACCAGATCGAGAGGCTAGAGCGAACCATCGAGCGGACCGAGGAACGCCTCGAACAGCGTCGGTCCGAGCTAAAGTCGATCGAAATCCCGGACGATGACGACATCGAGAACAGACTGGCCACCGCCCGTGACCGACTGCAACAAGTCAAACGGGACTCCGAAGTGTTACAGTCGGTGTATTCGGCGAACGAGATGGTGCTGAAGGAGAACCGACTGGACCTCCTTACAGAAGTCGAACGGGAACTCACGGGGGACAGCGTCGTCTGCTGGACCTGCGGCAACGAAGCAGAGCGTGCAGAGATGGAGGAACAGCTCGACCAGCTCGGCGACAAGATCACGGACCTGCGGACGCAGATCGAGACGTACCGTGACGACGTCGAGGAACTCGAAGCGCGGCGTGAAGAGATCGACCAGGCGAACCGCCGGAAACGGGACCTAGAAGCCGAGATAACCGAACTCGAAGATACCCTTACCGACCGACGCCAGAGTCTGGAGGACGCGACGGACCGATACGAAAACGCTCAGGAACGGGTCGAAGAGCTCTCGGACGCTGTCGACGAGACTGTCGAAGCGATCTCCGACGTGGAAAGCGAGATCAAGTATCGGGAAGCCGAACTCAAAGACAGCAGAGACGAGTTATCACAGCTGGAAACGCGGGCCGACCAGGTCGAGACGCTGGAAGCCGAAAACGAGGAGATCCGAACCGAGATCGAAGAGCTTCGGAATCGAAAAGACAGGATCAAACGGCGGGCCAGAGAGGCGTTCGACGAAGCGATGGACGAGATCCTCTCTCGGTTCGGGACCGGCTTCGAGACCGCCCGGCTCACCTCCGACTTCGACCTCGTCGTCGCGCGCGACGGTCGAGAGGCCAGTCTGGACGCCCTCAGTGAGGGCGAGCTCGAATTGATAGGGTTCGTCGCGGCGCTTGCGGGCTACGAATCGTTCGATGTTGACGAGGCGGTGCCGCTACTGCTCGTCGACGGCGTCGGCGGGCTTGCTGACGACAATCTACACACACTCATCGATTATCTCCACGAGCGGACCGAGTACCTCGTGTTCACCGCGTATCCGGAGTACACCGCCTTCGAAGGGCGAGAGATCGACCCGAGTAACTGGTCGGTCGCGACGAACAAGCAGGTCAGCGCCGACTGAGCTATCGTTCTCCCGCGCACACGTTGCGTGACGCTGTTTTTAGCGGACAATACTGCCGGTTGGAGAACGTAATAGTAACGTAGTGTTAATGGTTGTCATATGGTGGTTAGTGCCGCATTCGGAGAGCTAACTGAGGTACTCGAGTGTTTAGAGGCGTCCAACGCCGAGGTCAAAAACGTCGAAATAGGCGAGCAGTTGGAGGGAGAGCAAGACGAGATAACCGCGAACCTGACCGTTGGGGTGCCCGTGTTAGACGGCGTCGACGTCCGCGACAGTGTTTCGATCCGGGCGGAGAACGTCGACCTCCGGGACGGTTGCGTCGACGTAGATCTCTGTGTGTCCCTGTCGGTGGAGCAGGCACAGGAGAACCGCAGCCCCGTAGCGTCCGGCGTCGGCACGTCGACGGGTCGAACTGATTCGAAATCCGTTCCGGCGTACAAGGACCCGGACGCGTTGCAGACGGTGTACGAGAAATACGACACCTTCCCGGAGATGACCGAGGCGCTTGGGGCCGATGTCACCTCGGAGACGGTCCGACGGTACATGGTCGAATACGATATCCACGACCCTAACGAAACCGGACCACAGGTACACGGATTCGCCGACACCGACGGAACGGGCGGAGATACCTCGGACGAGAACTCGATGACGGAAAACGGCGTAACCAGATCGTCCGAAGTCACTCCAGAGGAGAAACCCGAGAGCGACAGCCCCGAGACGTCCGGAGACGGACCGTTAGAGAACTCCACTGAAGATGAGGAACGGACCCCGACGGCGACCGGGACCCGGGCGACCGCAAAAACGGTTGAGACAGACGCCGCAGCCGGCAACGAAAGTACCGAACCCGGTACCGACGAGGCGGACGCCTCCGAACTCGACGATACGTCGGTCGCCGAACTGATCGCGGCGACGGACAGCGGAGACGGTGACGACTCGGTCATCGCGGACGGACTGGGGATTCCGAAGGATCTGACCGTCTCCGAACTCGCGTCCATCGTCAACGAAGCGAACACGTTCTACGAGGTGAAAACGGCGCTGGGCGTCGACCGGGACCACGCCCGCCACCTCCTCGAAGAAACTGCGCTGATCGATCTCGTCACGCAGCGACTCGGAGCCGACCAGATCACGGTGACTCCGCGGGAAGTACGGCGGCGGATAGACCTCGGTACCTCGGTCGTTTCGCAGTAGACACTCCAGCGCCCGGTCAACGACCGCTGGCGAAGAGACGCGCGTATCGCGGTCGGACTCTCCGAACACCGCTGTGGCCTGTTCCGATGGCACGTTTCAGGGCCAGACCAGCCACCAGATTGGATCCCGAGACCACCCCTGACGCCCGAACAGTTCCGCCAGTCGCGGCCGATCGTTCGTTTCCTCTCCGGTATCGCATGGGGTTTTTCCGCAGGGCGACCATCCTAAGTATGGGAAAAGTTATTATGCAACATAAAGAGATCTTATGCAATGGCAACGATCAGAGTCCGAGACTGGACGAAAAAACAGATCGAGCGGATCCTCGAGGAGGAATCCCACTCGTCACACGATTCTGTGATCAAATCGTTGTTGAAGGATCGAGAGCTGGCCAAGTTCGCCGGGAAAAGCGTCGACACCGAACGCCAGAAGGCAGAAGACGAACCTCGACCGCCCGAGGAGAAGGCCTTCGACGATCTCACGGTCCTCAACGAGATGTATCGTGCGGACAACGGGGTCCTGTTCCTGTGGTGTCCGAACTGCGGGAACGAACTCGCTCACCTAACTCTCGAAAACCCAATCGATATCTCTATCTTCGAGATGGAATGCCAGCGGTGTCTCAACCATCTCGACCAGCACGCGATCATCGCGATCGAGATCGGCTATCCGATCGAGGAGAAACTCGTCGAAGACGAGCTTCAGGGCGATCTGAAAGCGTGCGTCATCGACTACTGGGACCGCACTCTCGAACAGTTAACCGAAACCGCCGTCGACGAAGAGATAGACGCCGAGCAGTTGGTTTGGCAGTTCGACCAGTACGTTCGGAACTTCCAGTGGGACTGGCCTGTAGACGTTCCCGTGGTCGGGTTCGAAACCGGGTACACGTTCCGGAACGAAGCCGGTGACGAACTGATCGAGGTGATCGAACCGGTCACGGAGAACCGTAACGCGCTGGACTCGTTCGAGGTAATACGGTTTCCCGAAGGAGCGGACTCTGACGAGACCGCGACCGAGATCATCGACAGCAATACGATCGCCGACCTGATCATCAATCGGGACCTCTATATCGAAAAAACGGACTCGCAGGGGGTTGCGGAACCGTCAAACCATGTGTGATACCCTCGGCGTAGTTTGTCTCGGCAGTTGCGACCAGATATAGCCGACCCGTATTGCTAAAATATCCGACTTGTACAGATTAATAGTTGGTATATTACTATTAGTCTATCTAATCATTTCTTGGGAGTGTTCGGTGAGTTCAGAAGTTTGGCCCATCGTTGCTACGCGAACTACATGAACAGGACCCGGAGATTCATCCGGTTAAAAGCCGTTCAGGGCTCGTATCGGGGCAAAAAACTTGAAGTCATCAGACAGGATATCGTCATCGAGAAGTCGGATCCCGGTTTCGGCGGCCGAGACGCGATACGAGTTCTCTCAGTCGGTGCTGTAACCCGTTCAAGTCAAAAGCAGTAGATGTATCGATGTATATTGATTTCTATCAATTACGAGGATAGTATTGGATATTGATTATTATGTCAGGAATTGCCGGTCCGGTATCGTATCGAATGCCAAGCTATTGACCGCCACAGTAGTGCCCTAACTCAGCGTCACCCGCCACAGTTACCGTCTCTTCCACTTGGCCCGCCGTCGCCGGCGTAACGGCCGCGACGTTTTCGGTGGTCTGTTCGCAGCGCTTGCAGGTCATTCTCTGAGAGTTTGCAAGTCCACCCCTGGATCGAACGCATCCACTCGGACCAGAGACCGGGGATAGCGAGATATCACTATATATCCTAAGTATCTCACCGATCCTACCTTAGATATCAAAGTACATCGACAGCGTATTGACTCCGGATATCGAAGTTGAGCTATGCGGGATCTCGACGAAACCGACATGGAGATTCTGACGCTCCTCGGAGAGGACGGACGACGACCGTTTAGCGATATCGCCGACGAGATCGGGCTCTCGGGGCCGGCTGTCTCGGACCGCGTGTCTCGTCTTCGAGAGGCGGGTGTTATCAACCGCTTTACGATCGACGTCGATCGCTCCCAACTCCGTGCCGGAGTCCCGGTATTCGTTCAGGTGGAAGTCGCCAGCGGGGATGTCGACGACCTGAAAGTCCGGATCGGCGATGCCGAAGCAGTCGAACACGTGTTCGTGACCGCCGACGGCGAGATCTGGTTTTACGGTCGCGCGCAAAGTCAGAACGTCCGCCAGTGGCTCGGCGGTCTACTCGAAAGCAGCGACGACGTGGACTACACAGTGACGCTGATGGACGAAGTCGAGTGGAAGCCCTCGCTCGACGGGACCGAGTTCGCGCTCACCTGTGCGGAGTGCGGGAACACGGTCGACAGCGAGGGTGAAACCGCCAATATAGACGGTCAGGCGTATCACTTCTGCTGTGCTTCCTGTCAACGACGGTTCGAGGAACGGTACGACCGTCTCGAAGAGGGTGCGTGAACACTTTGGGTTCCAAATTATATCCTGGTTTACACTTCGGATTTCTATGGGAAAAGGAGGTAAGAAGCGACGCCCTATAACAAACTAATGAGTTCGCAAACTGCACACCTCGAAATCCAGGGCATGAGCTGCGCGAACTGCTCGCAGACGATCACTGAATCCCTGGAGAATCTCGACGGCGTCTCGGAGGCGAACATCAACTTCGCCACCGATGAGGGTACCGTCGAGTACGATCCCGGAGCTGTATCGCTCAGCGAGATATACGACGCTATCGAGGACGCCGGATATCACGCCGAGACAGCGACGGTCACCATCGGCATCTCCGATATGACGTGTGCGAACTGCGCGGAGACTAACGCGGACGCACTGGAGTCGGTGGCCGGAGTCATCAGCGCGGAGGGGAACTACGCGACCGACGAGGCGCAGGTCGAGTACAACCCCGCGGACGTTTCCCGGGAAACGCTCTACGACGCCATCGAGGACGCAGGTTACACGCCAGTCCGCGACGACGACACTGCCGAGACGACCGACCAGGAGCGACGCGACGCCGCCCGGCAAGAAGAGATCCGGACGCAGCTCCGGCTGACACTGTTCGGGGCTATCCTCTCGGTTCCGCTGCTGTTTTTCATCGTCGAGAAGTACCTTCTCGGCGGGGCGATGCTCCCGGAGACGGTCTTCGGCGTCGAATTCGGCTGGGTCGAGTTCCTGCTCGCGACGCCCGTCCAGGCCGTCCTGGGCTGGCAGTTCTACAGGAACTCGTACAACGCTCTCGTCAAGAACAAGCGGGCCAACATGGACGTACTCATCGCGCTCGGATCTTCGACGGCCTACATCTACAGCGTAGTCGTCCTACTCGGTCTCATCGCCGGGGGCATGTACTTCGACACCGCGGCGCTCATTCTAGTATTCATCACGCTCGGGAACTACCTCGAAGCCCGGTCGAAAGGCCAGGCCAGCGACGCGCTCCGGAGGCTACTGGAGATGGAAGCCGAAACGGCCACTGTCGTCGGCGAGGACGGGGACGAACGAGAAATACCGCTAGAGGACGTCGAGGTCGGCGACCGGATGAAAGTCCGTCCCGGCGAAAAGATCCCCACGGACGGCGTGGTCGTCGACGGCCAGTCAGCGGTCGACGAGTCCATGGTCACCGGCGAGTCCGTCCCCGTAGAAAAGAGCAACGGCGACGAGGTCGTCGGGTCGACGATAAACGAGAACGGACTGCTGGTCGTCGAGGCGACGAAGGTCGGCGAGGACACGGCGCTCCAGCAGATCGTCCAGACCGTCAAGGAGGCACAGTCCCGTCAGCCGAATATCCAGAACCTCGCCGACCGCATCTCGGCGTACTTCGTGCCCGCTGTCATCGCGAACGCCCTGTTCTGGGGCGTCGTCTGGTTCCTCTTCCCGGACGTACTCGCGGGCTTCGTCGACTGGCTCCCGCTGTGGGGCCAGGTCGCGGGCGGGCCAGCGCCGGCCGGTGGAACCGTCTCCGTCTTCGAGTTCGCCGTCATCGTCTTCGCGTCCTCCGTCCTCATCGCCTGTCCCTGTGCGCTGGGGCTGGCGACGCCGGCAGCGACGATGGTCGGCACGACGATAGGGGCGCAAAACGGCGTCCTGTTCAAAGGCGGCGACGTCCTCGAACGCGCGAAAGACGTCGATACGGTCGTGTTCGACAAGACGGGAACACTCACCGAAGGCGCGATGGAACTGACCGACGTGGTCGTCTTCGACCCGGACGACCGGTCAGGCCCCGACAGCAGTGCGCCGGCGGCCGACGGCGGCCGACTGGTCGACCGGGACCGACTCACTGAAGACGACGTACTCCGCCTCGCTGCCGCGGCCGAAAGCGGCAGCGAACACCCGCTTGCCCAGGCGATCGTCGAGGGAGCCGAAGAACGCGGGCTGGAGGTGTCCGAAGCCACCGGGTTCGAAAACGTACCCGGTCACGGCGTGCGTGCGACGGTCGGCGGCGCGGAGGTCTTGGTCGGGAACCGAAAGCTGCTCCGGGACAACGGCGTCGACCCGTCGCCGGCCGCGGAAACGATGGAACGGCTGGAAAACGAGGGGAAGACGGCGATGCTCGTCGCACGCCGGCCAGCCGACACGAGCGAGGGCGAACTTCTGGGCGTCGTCGCCGACGCCGACACCGTCAAGGAGAGCGCGAAGCGGGCCGTTGCCGCGCTTCAGGAACGCGGGATAGACGTGATGATGATCACGGGCGACAACGAGCGGACCGCACGCGCCGTCGCCGAACAGGTCGGTATCGACCCGGAAAACGTTCGGGCCGGGGTCCTTCCAGAGGACAAGTCCGACGCGGTCGAGGCCATCCAGAAACAGGGTCGAAAAGCGATGATGGTCGGCGACGGCGTGAATGACGCGCCTGCCCTCGCCGTCGCGCACGTCGGGACGGCTATCGGGAGCGGGACGGACGTCGCGATAGAGGCCGCCGACGTGACGCTGATGCGCGACGACCCGCACGACGTCGTGAAGGCGATTCGCATCTCCGACGCCACCCTTCAGAAGATCAAACAGAACCTCGTGTGGGCGCTCGGCTACAACACGACGCTCATTCCGCTGGCGTCGCTCGGACTGCTCCAGCCCGTGTTGGCCGCGGTAGCGATGGCGTTCTCCAGCGTCTCCGTGCTATCGAACAGTCTCCTGTTCCGCCGGTACACCCCCGACCACGATTACGAACTCCTCGGGATCATCCGCCGGTAATCCGAGGTCGTTCCGCGTTCGCAGGACCGAAACCGCGTCCGCTCCCCGAAAGTCCGCGGAGACAGTCAGCGCGGATTCACGGATTGAGAGTTCCGGGTTCACTGCGTTAGGTTGGAGTGAGAGACCAAGAGTACTAATTCGCTGGCTGGACACGGTCAGTGCCGACTGCGTGATCTCCGAGCGGAGCGGGTATCATCGCAGGACCGGGTGTCGCCGAGGGATCGTACCTGGAACGAATGTCAGTCGGACCGTCCTATCTTTTCACCCCCTCCGAAACTATTTTGGGTTACAAATCCCCAGATGCGATGTTGTTAGGGGTTACTTTTTAGTCGGAACGACCGAGAGTTCCGCTATGCTCCGGAGGTTCGTTTCGCGCTCTCCCCACCAAGGCCAGTTACGGGCGATCACCAAAACGTTCTGTTACCGCATCCTCATGGTCATAATCACTATCTCCGTCGCGTGGGTCGTCGTCGGAGACGTGAGTGACGCCCTCAACATCGGATTAGTTACCAACCTCGTCAAAACGGGAACGTACTACACGTACGAACGCCTCTGGGACCGGATCTCCTGGGGGTTTTCGCCGACGAACTGACCCGCAACCGACGGTGCTGACGTTCGAAGCGGCGGTTATTCTGTTTGGACTGCCTCCGCGATCGATCGGAGTTCTGCCTTGCGGAAGGGACGCTCGACGCCGTCCGGGTCGGTTTCATCTACGGCATCGATTGCCGCGAGGATCCCCACTCGCATCCGGGATTTAGGTGGGAGGCGATCCGTATCGATCTCGTACCCCGTGTCGTCACAGATCGCGGCGAGGGCTTCCTTCGTGAAGGCGGTCGATTCGGCGCGTTCGTATCTCCCCACGGCCTGACGGATCTCGTTCCGTAACTCCGAAACAGTGCGTGACATGCGTTCACCAATGAGTGGGTTCGGTCTGTACGTTTCGATCAGTCGTCCCCGCCATATGGAACTGACTTCGTCGTGACGCATCGGATCCCAGTCGCTTCAGACCCGGAGGCGAGGACGTGGCAACTCGGTGGGTCTGCACTCACACCAGGGGGAACGTCGTATCGGCCCTCGTAGCACGAGAGTAGTGGTAACGGCTCGACTCGATAGTGAGTCGAATGGCGTGGACCTCCGACGAGAACGGAAAGACGATCCGATCGGCGGAGAGTTCTCCAGTGGTTTTCTTGCCGGATAGATTTTATATATACAGGTCTAAACTTATATTCTTGCACCGCTTATGAGAGCCCGTATGGAAGACCTTACCATCACAACGACGGACGGTCTCGACGGTCAGGAGGTCACAGAGTATCTCGGCGTGGTCTCGGGGGAAGCGGTCATCGGTGCGAACGTCGTCAGTGACATCGCCGCCGGGATCCGAGATGTCGTGGGGGGACGGAGCGGTTCGTACGAAAAGAAAATCGAGAAGGGACGCACAGAAGCGATAAATGACATTCGGGCCGAGGCGGAAGACCTCGGCGCGGACGCAGTTGTCGGGGCCACATTCGATTACGAGGAAATGGCGGAAGGGATGCTGTGGGTCAACCTCTCAGGCACCGCTGTCACGACTCGCAATCGGTAGAGTCACCGGCCGCACGTCCGGAATCAACCATCCGGAAAGACGCCCACACCTACATATAGATGTAGTGACACCCAGACGCAGTGTTCTCCGGACTGTCGGCCACGAGACCACTGATAATTACTCCCCGTGATGACTGTCAGAGAGTATCAGGCGCACTTCGGCCAGCCGGACGTCTGTGGGTGCAAGGCGTTCGTACCGAAGAGTACGGACCCGATACGCCTCGGTCGAGGGGAAACAGATACGGTTCTACAGCGATCATACGACGACAAAACATATTTATAATCAGTCGGAAATGGTTGGAATGTACGAACGCCAACGACACTCCGTCGGGTATTTATATAGCGAATACAAAGAGGCGGATAACCGAAAGACGTGCTGTCCCCGGGCAGGTCGCCGAATTTGATTAACCGAACGGCTCGATATCCAATCGATCGCCGCCCAAACGGTTCTCCCGACCTGCTCTCCTTCACCAGGCGGATTCTACATCGGATTCTGGGACCGTTCTGATCGGACCTACAGTATGGAAATCGAAATCGCAACTATCGGCGGTTACGAGGAGGTCGGTCGCCAGATGACGGCCGTTCGTGCGGGCGAGGACATCGTCATCTTCGACATGGGACTCAATCTCTCGCAGGTACTGATTCACGACAACATCCGGACCGAGCAGATGCACTCGCTCGACCTGATCGATATGGGCGCTATCCCCGACGACCGGGTGATGAGCGAACTCGAAGGCGACGTGAAAGCCATCGTGCCGACCCACGGTCACCTCGACCACATCGGTGCGATCACGAAGTTGGGGCATCGGTACGACGCACCGATCGTCGCGTCCCCGTTTACGATCGAACTCGTCAAAGAGGAGATCCAGGACGAGAGCAAGTTCCAGGTAGACAACGATCTCGTGAAGATGGAAGCGGGCGAGACGATGTCTATCGGTGAGCGGAACGAACTCGAATTTGTCAACGTCACTCACTCGATCATCGACGCGATCAACCCGGTTCTGCACACGCCCGAGGGCGCTATCGTGTACGGCCTCGACAAGCGGATGGACCACACGCCGGTCATCGGCGACCCCATCGACATGAAGCGGTTCCGAGAGATCGGCCGCGAAGGCGAGGGCGTCCTCTGTTACATCGAGGACTGTACCAACGCCAACAAGAAAGGCCGGACGCCGAGCGAGGCCGTCGCCAGAAGTCAACTTCGAGACGTGATGCGAAGCCTCGAAGACTTCGATGGCGGTATCGTCGCAACCACGTTCTCCAGCCACATCGCTCGCGTGAAAAGTATCATTGAGTTCGCCAAGGAGATCGGCCGCGAACCGGTGTTACTCGGACGCTCGATGGAGCAGTACTCCGGAACAGCCGACAAGATCGGCGTTCCGTTCCCGGACGACGTCGGGATGTTCGGCCACCGCAAGTCAGTTGACCGGGCGTTCAAACGAGTCATGAACGAAGGGAAAGAGAACTTCCTCCCCGTCGTGACAGGCCATCAGGGCGAACCGCGAGCGATGCTCACCCGTATGGGACGCGGCGAGACACCGTACCAGATCGACAACGGTGACAAGGTCATCTTCTCGGCGAGAGTTATTCCCGAACCGACGAACGAGGGCCAACGGTACCAGTCCGAGAGGCTACTGAAGATGCAGGGCGCGCGTATCTACGACGACGTTCACGTCTCCGGCCACCTTCGACAGGAAGGCCACTACGAGATGCTCGACGCGCTTCAACCCCAGCACGTCATCCCGGCACATCAGGACATGGGCGGCTTTTCCGGCTACGTCGACCTCGCGGGGAACGAGGGCTACAAACTCGGACGCGATCTACACGTCACCGAGAACGGGAACACCATTCAGTTGGTCTGAGCGTCCCGTTCGGTCGACTGGCGGGAAGCAGAGTTTTCCCGCGTGTACCGAATACACTCGCTGAACCGTAGTCGTCGAGTTAGACACCGGGAAACGTTGATCCGCCAAGTTCCCGTGACGCCGTGTTGAACAGGAGGGGACGGCCTGACAGACAGGGCATCGATCTCGGTACTATCGCTCAGTAGGACTGTAGTGGGCCACCATATTGTTATTCGACAATATATCTACCGAGTCTACTGGCAGAGAGTATGACTGAAAAACTGATCTCAGATGATCTGAATCCGGCAGGCTTAAGCGGTTTTAGAATCGAGAAATTGAAATATGGATTCGGAATCTGACATCCCGGGCGACGTGGGGAGAGAAACACTCGAGCGCCTATACGACGAAAACCCGGACGACCAGGTCTCGGAATTAGTAGGCTATCGGTCTGACGACGAGACTCTCGAAGGTGAACGTACCGTGTTTCGAGCGCTCGCGAACAGAGATCGCCTCCAACTGCTCGAAGCGCTCCGGCACGGCGAACTGTGCGGTTGCGAGTTAATGATCATCCTCGACGCCCCGCAGTCAACAGTTGCGACGCACGTTCGGAAACTGAGAGAGGCCGGGCTAGTGAAAAGCCGAAAAAAGGGAAGATGGAACTACTACCGGATAGCAGACTCTGCTGTAGAGGACATTCTCGGACTCGCCGCTGCTATCGACACCGATTAACGGGCGAGCCAGGAACAGTTGTCTCGATCCGGAAGGTCGGCTTTCGAACGCTCTGAACGAACGCTACGGCAGCTTTTACTCCCCGAACCGAGTCCAGCGAGCGGTGTCTGAGACAAAGAGGCGATCCCAAGTATATTCTCTCGCTCGCACGCCCAAGAGCGGTGTGCTTCCACATCAAATATATATCATACCAACAGGTTTGTTCGAATGGTGATTTTACAATATGGTTATCTAACACAAAGCGTCCTCGGACGAGTATGGAGCCGGATCGAAAACCGTGGCGATGTCGACAGTAGTTGTGCCAGTTTCGTGTTAATGATTGTAGAAGTACAATCTGATCCGGGCAACGGCGAACGTGGTTGGGGCTATGAATGGTTCCAGACGATTTCAACATCAACACTAGAAACGGATACGCCAAACGTAACGGGTCGCAACTCATTGCATGAACAGTCCAACGAACCGCTGGAACGTAGTACAAGGGTACAGCGCAGCCTCCCATAGCTAGGCCCCACAGAGCAATTTTTGCATCGGTATCCCCGGACACCCGAACTCTCTGATGCGGAGCTGAACAGTCGACGATCACCAGTGCGAATCCAGAGCTACCGCCTTCATCTCAGTTCGGTTGAACGTCGCCGACATGTCCTCGGCGCGATCTGCGTCTGTCACCACCCACTCGTCGATATCGACATCGGATCGTGAAACGAGTGGACGTGGTGGGCGTTTGCGGCTAGAAGTCACGTAGGAAACACAGAATCCCGTCTTCGTATTTCCCGAGTATTCCCGGAACGTGACAGGAACACATAACATCCCGGATCCCGTACGTGCTCGCATGGGTCTGTTCCTCACTGACGCGGAGATCGAGCGACTGATCGACATCGAGACGCTCGCCCCGATCGTCGAACGCGCCCTCGAAAAACAGCATTCGGGAGAGGTCGAACGCCCGGAGCGACCGCACTACCCGATCGGCGCTGACCTCGACTCCAGTGAACCACTCGGCACCGGATTAGTCATGCCGGCGTACATTCACGCGGAGGAGTACTTTGCGACGAAGCTGGTCAGCCTCCACGACGGAAACAAGAAGCGCTCGCTGCCGATGCTCCACGCACAGATCGTTCTCTCAGACGCGCGAACGGGCCAGCCGGCCGCATTCATGGACGGTACCCGAATCACGAACGCTCGGACCGGCTGTATCGGCGGGCTGGCCGCCCGCGAACTCGCGAACGAACCCATTACGCTCGGCGTCATCGGCGCTGGCGCACAGGCACGCTGGCAGACCCGGGCGATCGCCGCGTTAACTGACATCGAGTCCGTCTCCGTCTATTCGCCGAGCGACTCGAAACACGACTGCGTCGCGGACCTCCGCGAACACGGGATCTCGGCGACCGCCGTCGACACGCCCGCAGCGGCCGTTCGCGACGCGTCCGTCGTCGTCACGGCGACGACCAGTTCCGAGCCGGTCTTCCCGGCCGCGGCGCTCTCACCGGGGACAGTGGTCATCGCAGTCGGGGCGTACGACGCAGAGATGCAGGAGCTCGAACCAGCCGTCTTCGACCGCGCGTCCCGAGTGTTCGCGGACGTCCCCGAGGAGGTGACGACGATCGGCGATCTCGCCGCAACCGATCTGGCGGCGGACGACCTCATCCCGATAGCGGCGCTGTTCGAAGGGACGACAGGACGTGAATCGAGAGACGAGATACTCGTAGTCGAGAGCGTGGGGACTGCCGTACTCGACGCCGCCGCGGCGACAGAGGTGTACGAAGCGGCCCGCGAGAAAGGAGTCGGAACCACACAGCCGACCTGATCCGGTGCGGGCGATGAACTCTACGGTGTCGCACGGTAGACGCGGTGTGTGTTCGAATCGCCGCTTTCCCTTGATAGGGACTGTTGTCCGTCAGTTCGGTATTTCACACCCACGTAGCTACGGATCGCTCGCAGCGTCACCGGGAGGAGGTAACTCGAACGTCGGCGGGGATGATCACTCGAACGTCGGCGGTCACTCACGGAGAGCGTGAGAATCGTGGAAGACGAATTCGCCTAATCCTGCGGTGTAGCCCCGGGCTTTGGCTTCTCCGTGACTTCTTTGCCGCGAGGCCAGATCAGCGATGCGATGATCGCAGCGGCGAATCCGACCGGCGGCGCGACGAGACGGACCGTCACGATGTCAGTATACCCCATCGTCACCCACAGCACAGTGACGATCGGTCCAGCGAGGAACGCCGCAATGAGCCCTGCCTTCGAGAACCGGTCACCCCAGAAGAACAAGAGCGTGAACGCCGGACCGAACGCGGAGAACAGCCCGGTCGCGGAATAGCTAACCAGCGTGTACACGAGGCTCTGAGCTAAACCGGCGATAGCGAGACCGACCGCACCGACAGCCAGCGTACCGATGCGGGAGATCCGAACCCGCTTTTTCTCCGTGAAGTCCTCGCCTTTCTTGACCACTTTGTTGTAGATGTCGTGTGCTGCCGCCGAACTCGCCACGACCAGCTGGGAGTCTGCAGTAGACATCATCGCAGCGAGGGCGCCCGCAAGCAGAATACCTCCGAGAAGTCCCGGAGTGTGCTCCAGGACCATGTACGGAAGGACCATTTCGCGGTCGGCCTGGATCGCTTCAGGTGCGCCGTGAATCGTCCGGGCGAGGAGGCCGAGGAGAACCGTCCCGATGGCCGTCAGAACGCCCCAGACCGTCGAAACGATGATCGCGGTTCGGCGCTCCTGTTCGTTTCGGACGGCCATTAACCGCTGCGTGAGGTGCGGATAGCCGCCGAGACAGGCCAGGAACCAGCTGAGGTTCGCCCCGATGAGGACGAACGCGGCTCCACCTGTTGCACCGCCTAACCACGAAGACCGTCCGCCGCCGGACGCTTCGAGGCTTCCCATGATCGACATCGACGGGTCCATCAGAACCTGAACGAGCAAGATGCCCGGGAGGACCACGAGTGTGAAAACCATCAGTAACGCTTGCATCGTGTCAGTCCAGACGACCGCCAGGAAGCCGCCCGCAAGCGCGTAGGCGATGATCAGCACTGCGACGACGAGTAATCCGGTCGTCGCGTTGACGCCGAAGACGCTCTCGAATATCTTTCCACCGGCCAAGAACTGGGACCCGACGTAGCCCATGTAGAACACGAATGCGACGATGCCGGGCAGGATGCGAAGTACGGGTGACTCCGTCGGGAGTTTTTCCGCGAGGAGCCCTATCGGGGTGATCGCTCCGGTTTCTTTTCTACCTTCCATGAACGGACGGGAGTAGACGACCCACTGGAAGATTGCACCGCCAGCGGCACCGACAATGGCCCAGACTGACGACAAGCCAGCAGCCCACGCGAGACCGGGCATCCCTAACAGGAGCCACCCGGACATGTCGGAACTTCGTTCCGAGAGCGCCAACGCCCATCCGGGCAGTTGGTCACCCCCGATGAAGAAGTCCGCTTCCGTATTGATCTTCTTTGAACCCCAGTATCCGATCACGGCCACAACCACTAGATAGCCTACTAAGCCTATGGCTGTATTACTGCCTGCGCTTACCATGTTTGTGTACCTCACTCATCTGTAAACCCCACCCATATTTATATTTAATCGTGAAACTCAATGATTGGTGAGCTGAAAAATACAGCTCCCGGTGGGGACGTGGATCGTTCGGACCCACTGTGGAAGTGCGAGTCGGTTGAGTGCCCGTCTCTCTCAGCATCAGATGTAGACCCCCAGCGAACTCGCTCGAAGACAGAACCGATCCCACAGTGAATGCGGATCAGCGAATCGGACGTACTCGCTGTCGAAGCCTCGTACACGCTCTGGCGAGCGGTCCGCTATCCTCCCGTAACGTGGATGTCCCAAGCCTGAACTGTACCGACCAGTACACTTTTTGGCATCCGCGAGTAGGCTAAGGGAGACAGACGATGGACGTAAACTGGTCACCACCAGAGCAGTGGACGACTATCTCCACGATAGACGCACACACGGGAGGCGAACCGCTACGCATCCTGACTGACGGCCTTCCGTCAGTAGAGGGCGATACGATGCTGGAAAAACGCAGGTACATGGAGAACAACCTCGACGAGTTCCGCAAAGCGATAATTCTAGAGCCACGCGGTCACGCGGATATGTACGGCGCAGTGGTGACTGAGCCGGTCACGGACGACGCTGATTTCGGCGTCCTGTTCCTCCATAACGAGGGCTACAGCACGATGTGTGGCCACGGAGTCATCGCATTGGCGAAGGTAGCGGTCGAAACAGAGTTCGTCGAGGCCGAGACACCGGTAACGACTGTCGCGATGGACACGCCTGCCGGCCTCGTCACTGCCAGAGTGCAAGTCGACGAGCGAGGCAACGCGGGGACGGTTACCTTCGAAAACGTCCCCTCGTTCGTCGTCGAAACGGACTGCTCGGTCGAGGTTCCCGAACTCGGGTCCGTCGAGTACGACCTCGCTTTCGGCGGTGCGTTCTACGCCTACTGCGACGCTGCTGACCTCGGCGTCGACCTCGACTCCGACTCCGTCGGGGAACTTGTCGATGCCGGTCGCACGATCAAAGCCGCGGTGAGCGAGTCCCGGGACATCGAACACCCGTTCGAAGACGATCTCAGCTTCCTCTATGGAACCATCATCCGCGGCGAACCGGAGAACAGCAGTGCGGATACGAGGAACGTGTGTATTTTCGCTGATGGGGAAGTCGACCGGTGTCCGACCGGCACCGGTGTGAGCGGTCGCGTGGCACTGCAGTCTCACCGCGGTCGCCTCGCCCCGACCGAGGAACTGGTCGTCGAAAGCATCGTCGGCTCTGAATTCACGGGGACGTACGAGGAAACCGAGTCGTACGGAGGGTACGATGCGGTTCTGCCCAATATCACCGGAAACGCCTACCTCACCGGACAGAGCCAGTTCGTTCTCGATCCGGCCGACCCGTTTCAGAACGGGTTCTTCCTCAGGTGATTCGGTACGGTCCGAAACGGGTCGTTCCGCATACCGGAATACATCTTGACGGCAAAGTATGGAACAGATCACCGCCGCGAAGCCCACCTGGGGTATCGGAGAACCCGAAGCACCCGGTGACAGCGATGCGAAATCGGGTAGACAGGTCGGAGAGCAGTCTCGGGCACCGACGCCGAAGTACGCTCTGTAAACAAATGTATCCCAGTCGTTGTCACGGGAAGAGCACAGTTCAATCGGGCACTCACGTCCGCATCCGTGCCGCGGTAACAGTGTTGAATTCGCCGTCAAATTGACCGAATCACGGTCCGTTCTGTTCCCCTCTGAGGAATAACCCCGTGGCGTTTCGGTTCCGCGTTTGTAGCGTGCGAACAGTCGAGTATCAGAGCAGAATTACATCTCAGCGGTTCTCCGCACGGTTTTCGCGTTTTCGGAAAACGGACGGTGCATCGGGCCGGAGCGCCGTTGCAAGAATTTACAGTGGTATTGACGTAAATTCCGGGAGTTCATCCGTTAGCCCCGGCTGTCTCGGGGCCGACTGGCCAGGCGAAGTTCCCGAAAGAGGAACAGTGTATGAGAGAGACGACACCCGCTTCCCACCCCAGTCAGTGTTCATCGCCAGTTACGACGCGGGACAGTTCTGAATTGCAGTCCACGGCTCTGTGCGTTGTCTCTCTTTTCGGAGCGGTGAGTCTCGAAAACGCCGATGACCAAAGATATATTAATATGGGAAGTCCACTATCCAGTACAATGTCACTGGATTTTGATGGTCAGGTAGCCCTCGTGACTGCATCGAGTAGCGGACTCGGCCGCGCTTCCGCCGAATCGCTCGCCGAAGGTAACGCACACGTCGTCATGAACGGACGGGACCCCGAACAGCTAAACGAGGCCGTCGAAAGCGTCGACGAACTCGGATCCGGAGAGGTGATCGGGGTAACAGCAGATCTCACCGACAAAGCCGACATCGAATCCCTGGTCAGCCAGACTGTCGACGAGTTCGGAACGATCGACCACCTCGTCACGTCGGCGGGTGGCCCGCCGAGCGGTCCGTTCATGGAGATGGAAGACGACGACTGGTATCAGGCGTTCGACCTCCTCGTGATGAGCGTCGTTCGGTTAGTCCGCGAGTCTGCCGAGCATTTGCAGGCTGGAGACGGCGGAACGGTCGTCAACATCACGTCACGAAGCGTCAAGGAGGCTATCGATTCGCTGGTCCTATCGAACTCAGTTCGGATGAGTGTGATCGGACTCGAAAAGACGCTGTCGAAGGAACTGGCACCGGAGGTCCGCGTGAACGCCGTCCTTCCCGGTCCGCACGAGACCAGCCGGATCGAGGACCTCATCAACCAGGGCGTCGAACGCGGCGAGTACGACTCCTACGAGGATGGACTAGAGGCCCGCGGTGACGGGATCCCGCTCGGCCGGATAGGAGAACCGCGAGAGCTCGGTGACACCGTCGCGTTCCTGTCCTCAGACCACTCCAGCTACATCAACGGAGTCGCAATACCGATCGACGGCGGTAACGGCAAATCCAACCTGTAGGCTTCTCGGGCAACGACCGGAATCGGACCCCGCCCACGGAGAACCCCCATTTTTCGATAGGCCGTCGACGCGTACCACTCAGTTACAACCCTACGGCCAGAACGCAGAATGACGGTCGAAACCGCGCGCCCTCGTTCGTTGAGCCGGTCGTGACGAGGTGTTAGCTCAGGCCCGCTGTGAAACAGACCGCTGGTCGGGCGTCCAGAGAGTCGTCGTTCGAACGTGTGACGAAAACAGTTCGCGGAAACGGGACGAGTCGGGTTATTCGACGCGCGTTCGGCTCTGCTCGCGCATGAACTGCTGGAGATACCAGTACCCACCGGCAAACTTCCCCGTCGTACCGGAGAACTTCCAGCCGCCGAACGGCTGTGCCTGCACCAGTGCGCCCGTGGTTGCGCTCTGTGATCTGTTCACGTAACACATTCCGGATTCGACCTCGTCGAACCACTGGTCGATCTCCGCCTCGTCCTCCGAGAAGAGGCCCGCACAGAGGCCGTATTCGCTGTCGTTCGATTTTTCGATCCCTTCGTCCAGGTCCGATATCGGGTGGATCGTCACGAACGGAACGAAGTGTTCCTCGCGTGCGAGTTCGTGTTCGTGGGGGATATCCGTGACGACGGTCGGTTCGACGAACCGCCCGTCGGCGAGGTCGCCCTCATCGATCGCGGAGCCGCCCGTTCGAACTGTCCCGTCAGCCCGGGCCTGCTCGGTGATCGACTGGTAGTGTTCGAGGGCGCTGTCGTCGATCAGCGGAGAGATGACGGTATCGCGATCTTCTGCGGGACCGATACCCAACTGTTCGGTCTCTGCGACCAGTTGGTCCGTGAACTCGTCGATGACATCGTCGTGAACGTACACGCGGGATGTCGCGGAACACTTCTGGCCACTGAACGTGAACGCGCCTTTCATGACGCCTTCGACCGCGTCGTCGAGGTCCGCCTCGTCGCTCACGATCACAGGGTTCTTTCCGCCGAGTTCGGCGATGACCGGACCCCGCTTGCCCTGCTCGAAGAACGTCTTCTGGATGTTGTACCCCACGTCTCGGGAGCCAGTGAATGCGACGCCGGAAACGTCCTCGTGTTCGATGAGGGGCTGACCGACCGATCGACCGCCACCCATGACCAGGTTAAACACGCCATCCGGAATGCCCGCTTCGGAGAGGATACTCGTGTACTTTTGTGCGGTCAGCGGCGTCGTGGAGGCGGGCTTTGCGACGACGGTGTTGCCCGTGACCAGTGCGCCCGTTGTCATCCCCACGAGCAGCGCCATCGGGAAGTTAAACGGCGAAATAACCGCGAAAACGCCGTACGGTCGCAGCAGGTTCGTGGTGTGCTGTCCCGGCGTCGGCTCGCCGGTGTCGAACTCGTACCCGTCCGACCGTTCGAACTCGCGGCTGTAGAACTCCAGGAAGTCGATAGACTCGTCGACGTCGGCCATCGCCTCGGTCCGGTTCTTCCCGTTTTCGAGGGAGAGCGTCGCTGCGAGTTCGTACTTCCGCTCTCGCATGATCTCGGCGGCGTTCTGGAAGATCTCGACGCGCGATTCGACGTCCATCTGCTCCCATTCGGTGGACGCGTCCTTGGCTGCACTGACAGCAGTGTTGACTTCCGCTTCGCCGCCTGCGGCGAACTCGCCGATCTCCGTATCGAGGTTCCCGGGGTTCGTAACGCTGAATCGGTCCTCGGTCTCGACGCTGTCCCCGTCGATCCAGAGCGGATGGAACTCGCCGAATTCGGTCTTGACGGACTCTATCGCTTCTTCGTAGGTGTCGTGGAAGTCCTCTTCTTTGCCATTTTGCTTATGTGTATGGTACGTCAGCTCGTCATCGTATTCTACAGGTTGCACGGGTGAAAGGGATGTCTACTAGGTCTTATATGTTTTGGTCTGTGTCTGTCCAGAGCCACGGGAAGCTAGCGACTCACTGATCATCGGCCTATAGAGGCATTTGCAACTGTCTACAGACTTAGATCGCACGTAGTCCGGGGATCTGGTCTGTGATTACTTGCGAGCGCTACGATAGCTTTCCGACGACACTCGACGTCGACAGTCGCGTATGCGTGACGTATCTACGTACAGTACCGGTCAGTCGGTAGGTCTTGTCGTTTGGTTACGGGTCAGAGCAGGCTAACGTCTCGGATATTGCCGCTGTCTACAACGCGGCGGCGCGCTCCTCCTAGCCGAGCGCCTCCGCGACCAGTTCCGTCAGTCCGACGACCTCTATCTCGTCCTCGAACCCGCCGGTCTTGCGCCCGTCCTCGTACATCGTCGCACACATCGGGCAGGCCACGACGAACTTCTCGACCGCGCCGCCCGCCTCCGTGTCTTCCAAGGCCTCCCGCAGTCGTTCCTCGCTCGGCTTTGGCTCCTCGTCGAAGTCCATCCACAACCCGCCACCGCCGCCGCCACAACAGAACGAGTCCGAGCGGTTCCGCGGCATCTCGTAGAGATCAGCCCCTGTCGCGCGGACCAAGTCACGGGGTGCCTCGAACACGTCGTTGTACCGCCCCAGGTGACACGGGTCGTGATACGTAACCGTGTAGTCCAGGTCCGTCCCGTCCAGATCCAGCGCGCCCCGACTCGCCAGGTCGTCGACCACCTGCGTGTAGTGGAACACGTCCTCGGCCTCCCACTCGCAGGCGTCGAACTCCGGATACTCGTTCATGAACGTGTTGAACGCGTGCGGGTCCGTCGTCACTATCTTCTCGAACTCGCAGTCCTGAATCGCCGCCGCGTTGTCCTCCACGAGCATCTCGTACAGTCCCTCCTCGCCCACACGGCGTACGTCGTTACCCGCCGTCTGTTCGTCCTCGTAGAGGATCCCGTAGTCGACGCCCGCGTGCTCGAACACGGTCGCCAGCGCCCGCGCGATCCGCTTGTTGCGCTCGTCGTAACTCGGGTAGTCGCCCACATACCAGACGTATTCGACTGCCTCATCGCGGGCGTCCGGCACCTCGAAGTCCAACTCCTCGGCCCAGTCCGGGCGCTTGCGGTCGGGGTCCCCGAACGTGTTGCCGTTCTGGAACACGTTCATCATCGCCTCCTGGACGTTCTCGTCCATCTGCCCCGACTCGGTCAGCCGCCGGTTCATCCCCGTGAACTGCTTGAGATGCTCTATCTCGACCGGACAGGCGTCCATACACGCCATACACGCCATGCAGGACTCCATCGTCGAACTGTCGATGACGCTCGCCCCGCCATCGGCGATGATCGCCTTCTCCTCGGTCTCGCCGGCCTCGACCGACTCGCGGTAGGACTTCAGGTCAAGGATCACGTCGCGCGGGTCGAGTGGCCGCCCCGATGCTTTCGCCGGGCAAGCCGACGAGCACCGGCCGCATTTTGTGCAGGCGTCCTGGTCGAGAACGTCTTTCCAGGAGAAGTCCTCGACGTCGCTGTAGCCGATCTCGTCGGGACTGGCGTCCTCGGGGACACCCGGCAGGCGTTTGCCTGCCTTCTCGTCGCGCGTGACGACGTTTGCGTACGAGGAGATCATGTGGAACGGTTTCGCGTACGGGACCGATGCGACGAACGCCAGCGCGAGGACGGCGTGAGACCACCACGCCCACCAGTAGAGGTCGACGGCCAGCGACTCGGTCATGCCGGCGATAACGAACACGTCGGCGAGGAACCAGCCGACGAAGCTGACGGTTTCGAACTCGGGGAAGCCGGTGCCGACGATCCGGATCCCCTCGGCGACGTAGCCGCCGACGCCGAGCAGGAACAGCGACCAGATGAAAAGGTCGTCCTCCGCACTGGTGTGTTTCCCCCAGAGGCGCTCGTTGCGGACCCAGTAGCGCCGGTACAGTGCCATGCCGATGCCGACGACGAACAGCAGGCCCATCGCGTCCATCGTCAGCGAGTACGCCAGATAGAAGTCGCCGGTCCAGAACGAGTCGCCGATCTTTCGGGCGAGGTCCATGTCGATGCCGAGGATGGTCGTGCCGATCAAAAGCGTCAGGAACCCCCAGAAGATGAACGCGTGCATCAGCCCGGCGTAGCGGTCGCGGTCGAACTGCTTCTGGTTAGAGAAGACGATCGTCGTCGCGGAGACAACGCGTCCAGGCAGGTCGTTCAAGCGGTCGAACCAGTCGTCGGTGCCGCGGGCGTAGCGGGCGAACCGCTCGTACACCCCGTACAGGAACACCAGAATCGCGACCGCCGCGAGGTAGTAAAACAGGACTTCTCCGACCTCGCTGATCGTCCAGAACGTCTCGCGTGTAACTGCACCCTCCGCCTGGGCTACGTAAGTCATGTGCAACCACCGGAGGACCGAGCGCTTAAATCTTATCACTTCGCGGGGCCTGTCATCGATACTGTCGTTTGATAGACAGAAAAAGATACACGGTACCATGCCCCAAGTAAAGATAGATTTAACAAGGAAGGCGAGATACTGGCGTTCAATGTCGTTCGTTTGCCCGAGGTGCGAAGAGGATCGTATAGAACTACAGGGCCGCTCTTTGACATGCAGCAACTGCGATTACACCCCGCCACACAGTGCCGATTGAGAAATCGTCCGGGAGCAGACGGATCAGATCCGACAGGGAATGGAGAGAGGATTCGATCGAGCGGGTATCAAACTTCATTACGCTTTAATCATTCCGGATAAATCCGAGATTCGGAAAGCATTAGTCATCGTAGTACACTGATATGGACCATGCAGACAGGAACCAAAGCACGACTCGACCGCATCGGACGGGACGGAAAGTACGTCAATATCCCGATGGACCACGGAATTACGATCGGAGCGACACGCGGGCTTACAAATATCGAAGAGACGATCGACGCGGTCACACGCGGTGGCGCTGACAGTGTTCTCACGCAGAAAGGGCTTGCCCCCCGAGTTCATCCGAACAAAAACGGTAAAGGGTACATCATCCACCTCAACGCCTCGACAACGCGAGGACCGGACCCGAACGATAAACGGGTCACAGGAACCGTCAAAGAGGCCGTCCGCGCGGGCGCAGACGCTGTCTCGATCCACCTCAATGTCGGCAGCAATTACGAGCCCAGACAGATCGAACAGCTCGCAACGGTGACGAAGGACGCACACGAGTTCGGTCTCCCAGTGCTTGCCATGACCTACGCGCGGGGGCCGGATGTCGACGAACACGACGCCGAGAACCTGGCTCACGCGGCTCGCCTCGGGGAAGAGGTCGGTGCGGATATCGTTAAGACGGCTTACAGCGGATCCGTCGAGAGCTACGAATCCGTCACCGAGGCAGTGGGAGTGCCAGTCATTATGGCCGGTGGGAGCCCGCAGTCGACTGAGGAGATGTTGAGCAACGTCCGCGGCGCGATGGACGCAGGTGCCGCAGGGGTTTCGATGGGTCGGTCCGTCTTCCAGCACTCGTCCCCCGGGGCGATGGCAACTGCGGTCGCAGATATAGTCCACGACGACGCCGGCGTAGAGTCGGCTCTCCGCTCTTCCGACCTCTGAGTGTCTCTATAGAAGGAATTCGACTATCCTCGCAGAAGTGAAAACGGATGGGAGACCGAGAAAATCTCGGAACTGTTCGAAGAGAAATTCGGGGGATCTCGGTTTCCAATGCGACGGGTTTTGTTCCTCTCTCCGGAACCACTGGGAGAATCGGGACGCTGAGGGACTGAGCCGTGGATGATGAATCAAAACCCAGTCCCGTGAGTTTCCGAACAGTGATGTAGAACCCCATATATTACGGCACTATTAGTGTAATATATGTGCCGTTCAATGAGTCATCCGGCTGTTTTTTCGGAAGATATCGCAACGAACCGAACAAACATTCCGCAGGGAGGAAAGAACCCTGGGAGAATAGGCTAGATAGCCTAGTAGTCAGTGTGTACAAGTAGCTCAGTCCGTCGAAGAACCATATACGCTGATCTCGGTCTCGTTCCTCTCTGAGTAAAAACTATATTTGTGATATGAAGAACTAGCACCCTTTCCGTGAAAGTTCGCTCCGAGTATAATATAAGCAACATACCGAAGTAACAGGTAGCGTTATATAGACCGACTCGTAATACGTCACTATGGATGCTGTTATCATAGGTGGTGGAATAGTCGGCGTTTCGTGCGGCTATTATCTTGCAAAGCGCGGAGCGGACGTAACGATACTAGAGAAGTCAAACCTTGGATCCGGAAGCACGGACAGAGCAAACGGCGGGATACGGGCGCAGTTTTCGTCTCCGGTAAGCGCGAAGCTCTCACAGGAGAGTATCAAGGTGTGGGAAACGTTCGAAGATGAGTTCGGCGTCGACATCAGATATCGGCGACCCGGATATCTGTTTCTCGCCCGTGAAGACGCGACGGCGGAGCAGTTCCGGGAAAACGTGAAACGGCAGAACGAGGTCGGCGTGGAGAGCGAGTTCATCAGCCCGGACGAGGCGGCGGAAATCTGTCCGGCTTTGGATGCTGACGACTTCGCGGGCGCGGCGTACTCGCCAACGGACGGGTTCGCGGACCCTCATCTGGGACTACAGGGGTTCGCCACCGCTGCGAGCGATGAGGGCGTAGATATCCGAACGAAAGAAGAGGTAACGGACGTCCTGCAGGAAAACGGGAGAGTCACCGGTGTCAAGACGGAGGAGACGACGATCACGGCCGATTACGTAGTCAACGCGGCAGGCCCCTGGGCGGCCCGGATAGCGGAAATGGCAAACGTTTCACTTCCCGTTTCGCCCCGTCGGCGGCAGTTAGTTATCCTCGACCCGGAAACTTCGGTACCGGATTCAGTTCCGTTTACGATCGACGCCGATAGGAGCGTTCACTTCCGGCCGGAGCGAAACGGCAACGTCGTCGCGGGCGGACATTTCGACGAGACGGATCCCGAGATGGATCCGGACGACTTCTCACAGCGTGTCTCGCTCGACTGGTCTGCACAGGTGATCGAACAAGCGGCGGAGTGTGCGGGATATTTCGGACCGAGGTCGGAGATTCGAGATTCCTGGGCGGGGCTGTACGCTGTGACACCGGACCACCATCCGATAATCGAGGAAATCCGACCCGGGTTCGTAAACGCCGTCGGCTTTTCGGGACACGGGTTCATGCAGGCACCGGCGACGGGAAAGCTAGTAGCTGAAATCATAGTCGACGGAAAGCCGTCGACGGTCGACATCTCGATGTTGACGCTAGATCGGTTCGATGACGGATCGACGCTCGAAGAAGGAACGGTCATAGATTGAACGTAACGGACAGACGAAATGGACGGTCCTGCAGAGAAACCGTCGCGTAGTTACTTCGTGTGAGCGGTGACAGACAGAAGCCATCATCTAATCTAGATTTTCAGTGGCAGTGGGACAGAATGAACCGTCGAACTGCCGGCGATACTGGGCGGGCCGGGAACGGTCCCGCCCGGTAGAATCGCACGGTCGTTGACTATCCGGCTCCGTGGGTCTGTGAAAACCATCGCATGAACAGGCATGCGGCTAATCGAGTGATTCACCGCCGGACGAGTTTTCGTCTCGATACCTATTCGCAGATCGTCTCTCGTCGACTACTCGTCATCTCGATCGGTCCAGAAGTCGAATCCGCGCCCGGGAGCAAAGACGTCGACCGCTACGGCGGTTTCATCCCCGGTGTTTTCGACGCGATGACGTTCCCACGATTCCAGAAGGACAGAATCGAACCGTGAGAGCGTAACGTCGTCGTTCTCGGTGAAGATGGTGAGTTCACCCTCTAGAACGAGACAGACCTGTTCGTTTTCGTGGTCGTGCATGGGTGAGGAATGCCCCGGTGGCTTCTCAAACCACTCAAACGTGAACTGGTCGCTACCAGCAAGCGAAACTCGCCGCCATCCATCATCGGGCTCATACGTTTCGGCGTTGTCGAAGTTAACAGGCTTCATTGGTCGCGTATGTAGAATTGGCGACTAGTTATATAATATTTTGGGTCATGCGTAGAGGACTCACGTGCATCAGTGCCACCGCTCCGTAACCAGCTATCGAAACGGAGGAACAGAACACAGTATCGACCCGGGCAGGTTGTTCTGAACCGCACCGGAGCAGTCCGGAACGAGTCGTTTACTCGTCAGCCAACCACGCCTCAATGCGGTCGAACGCCTCGTCGATCCGCTCGACCGAGTTCGAGTACGCGATACGGAGCCGTCCGTTGCCGTTCGATCCGAACACGGAACCGGGCACCATTGCCACGTTTTGCTCTCGGAGGAGCGACCAGACGAATTCGTTCTCGTCCTCGTACCCCTCAGGAAGCGTCGGGAACGCGTAGAACGCGCCGCTGGGGACGGGACAGTCCATCCCGGGGATCCGGTCCAGACGTTCGAGGAGACGGTCACGGCGGTCGGCAAACGCCTCCACCATCGGTTCGTGGAGGCCGCTCCCGATGGCGCGAACGGCCGCGTGTTGCGAGAGCGATGGCGCGCAAGTCGTCGTATACTGTCGGACTCGAATGATGGGATCGATAAGCTCCTCCGGCGCTCCGAGGTATCCGAGTCGCCATCCGGTCATCGAATAGGCTTTGGAAACGCCGTTAACGGAGATCGTTCTGTCGTATAGCTCGGGATGCGCGGCTAAGCTGTGGTGTTCCGAATCGTCGTAGAGGATCTTCTCGTAGATTTCGTCGGACAGGACGACGAGGTCGTTCTCGACGGCGAACTCAGCCAGGGCGTCGATCCGGTCCTCGTCGACGACGCCACCCGTCGGATTCTGCGGACTGTTAACGATGAGAAGCTCGGTTCGGTCAGAGACGTTTTCGCGGAGTTCGCTTAGGTCGGGCTGGAACCCGGTCTCGGGGTCGAGGCTATAGGAAACAGGTGTCCCACCGGCCATCCGAACACTGGGCGCATACGTCCAACTCGGGTTCGGAACGAGTACTTCGTCCCCCTGGCCGACGAACGCGAAGACGCTCACGAGGATCGCTTCTGTGGCCCCCGTCGTTACGATCACTTCCTGGTCCGGGTCGTATGCGATGTCGTTATCGCGGTCGAACTTCGCCGCGATCGTCTCTCGAAGTTCGCTGATCCCGTAGTTGGACGTGTAGTGGACGTGACCCGAGTCGAGCGCCGAAACGGCCGCATCCTTGATCGGTTTCGGGGTGTCGAAATCGGGACGGCCTATCTCGAGATGGACAACGTCTTCACCAGCAGCCTCGAGGCGGTCACACTCTTCGAAGATCTCTCGGATGCCCGAAAACGGGATATGGTCCATTCTGTCCGCTGCAGTCTGTTGACCGAGCATAGTCGACTCTCATTTTACACATGTATAAAATTACCCCAATACGTCAGTAGACCAGTACACGATCACGTGCAGTGGGCAGGAGAGGCGCTCGTTTCTTTGTATCTGAACACGGGGTACGGCCGTGGTTTCCGTAGAGCGGAATACTGTCAGTAGTTCCACCAGGGACGGCTTTGGCGCAAGCGTTGGTTTTCGAGGGAATGTGTACAGGAGGCCAGTTAGCTGGATCAGCGGGATTCTTCCGGTACGTGGGAGCTATCGGTTAATCGGCCCACGTTACGGACGTTCTCGAACTGCGGTTCCCGAGAAGAGAATACTCGCGATTTCCAACCAAGGCCCGCTACACCGGCGATATCAGTCTTTAGGGAAGGACGGCCCGAAGCGGAAGCCGATATGCATTACACACCTATGTCCGTAAAGGAAGTGGTGAACGAGACCGCAAAGTAACGATCTGTTCGGTTATTCGGAACCGGGAGCAGAGCAAGCACGTAAACGGGTTCAACTCACGTCGTGTGGAAAGGGCTACTCTCGTTTCCGGACGTTACGCAGAGACCGGGAGAGGTAGACAATACTGTTCAGAGAACAGCTGAAAGAATACCTGAAGAGTTCAACTGTGACCGGAATAACGGGAGGGCGTAGAGGGTTATCAGGAATACGTTACGTTTATCTCGATAACGTTCGCTGCCTGAAGAACGAGTTCCGGGATCTCCTCCTCGAACCGCTCCCCTTTCATCCGTGTCGTCGGAGCTGCGACGCTTATCGCACCGAGTACCTCGTTGTTCGAACTCAGAAACGGGGCGGCAACGCACTTCAGTCCGTTCACTCTCTCCTGGCGGCAGTATGCGATGTCTTCATCTCGTATCTTCTCTAACTCGTCGAAGAGTTTCTCTCGGTCGGTGATAGTGTTCTCAGTCGCTTGCGGGAGCCCGTGCTGGTCCAGTATTTCGTTAACCCGATCCTCGGGGAGGTGTGCGAGAATAGCCTTCCCGAGAGCGGTACGGTGTAAGTATCGTCTCTTTCCAGTGTACGTGTCCAACGTGACAGCGTTATCCCCGCGTTCTCGGTGGAGATAGACGCCTCTGCCGTGCTCTTCGACCATGAGGTTCGCCAGTTCACCCGTCTCTTTCGCTAGTTCTTTGATCTCGGGACGGGCGGTCTGATACACTTTCAGACGTCGTCGAGCGTATTCACCGATCTCGAAAAACCCGAGCCCGACGTTGTATTCGTCGTCTTCTTTCACGACGTAGTTGTGATACTGAAGGGTAGAGAGGTGGTCGTGGACGGTACTTTTCGCTAAGCCGGTATGTCTCGCGATCTCAGTTAGATTTGCACCGTCTAATTCCTTGAGTGATTCGACTATCTGAAACGAGTTTTCAGGGGTTTCAAGGATAGTTGGATCTTTTTTGCTCATGGCGATTTGATACCTCTTTGCTCCTATCGTGTAATATAGTTATGGAACAGGGGATTATTGCTGTCGGACTGTGTTTTGAAACCCGCACTCCGATACGGTAGTCGCGAGTGAATGGCAGTGCGGCAATGAACGAAGAGAGTTCCCGAGAAAGGAACACTCAGTACGGGTTATTCCCAGACGTAATATGGGGACTTAAATATGGCCGCCCACTGAATAGGGGGTATGGGATCAGTTTTCGAACGCCGAACGTCACGTTGCCAAGCGGAGTTGCGCCGGCGGGAAGCAGACGCGCTGGTGATAGGACCGGGTTCGAACATGTACTATTTAACGGGGTTCGACGACGAACCGAGCGAGCGCCATCTCCTGTTTGTGCTTCCGGACGAGGGCGACCCGACGTTTATCGCTCCGGAAATGTATTACGAGCAGATAAACACCGCAAGCTGGGTAGAGGATATCCGAACCTGGGACGATACGACAGGGCCGGATTCGATCATCGACTCAACTCTCAGCCGTCACAACGTTAAGGAGGGGGACGTGCTGGTCAATGAATCGCTGTGGGCGAAGTTCCTGCTCGACCTACAGTCTAAACTCCCCGAAGCGGAATTCGAACGTGCCACGCTCGTGCTGGACGACCTGCGCATGATCAAGGACGATGACGAACTGGACTCGTTGAGCTCTGCCGCATCCGCGTCAGATGAGGTGAGCAGGGAGATCCGTTCCCTGGGAGACGAGGTTATCGGGATGACCGAGTCGGAACTCGTAGAAGAGATCAATCGGCGATTGACAGAGGGAGGGACCGGCCCGGCCTTTGCTACCATCGTCGGGTCGGGCCCGAACGGGGCACGCCCGCATCATCGCAGCAGCGACCGCGAGATTCAGAGCGGTGACCCGGTCGTACTCGATTTCGGAACGACTGTCGATCGCTACCCCGGCGATCAGACGAGAACTATCGTATTCGACGGAGAGCCCCCGGACGAGTTCGAAACCGTTCACGCCACTGTCCATGCGGCGCTCGACGCGGGCGTAGACGCCGTCGAACCAGGTATCACTGCGGCTGAAGTCGATAGAACAGTTCGTAACGTCATCGAAGAAGCCGGCTACGGGGAATGGTTCACACATCGTACCGGCCACGGCGTCGGACTAGATGTCCACGAAGCGCCGTACATCGTCTCCGGTAATAACCGGGAACTCGAACCGGGTATGGTGTTCAGCATCGAACCGGGGATCTACTTCAACGACGAGTTCGGCGTTCGGATCGAGGACCTGGTAAGGGTGACTGAGAACGGCTGTGAACGCCTCAACGACTCGCCTCGGACCTGGAAACCGCTCTAAGCATCCGGGTCATTTCAGCCGGATAGGATACGCCGGTCGCGTCGGTCCCAGATAAATTGCATCAGTCACTCTGCATTCTGTGCCACATATATCGTTATTCGTAGTATATATAGATAAT
Source organism: Halostella pelagica (assembly GCA_005954745.1). Lineage (GTDB taxonomy): Archaea > Halobacteriota > Halobacteria > Halobacteriales > Natronoarchaeaceae > Halostella > Halostella pelagica. The sequence goes on along the minus strand of CP040679.1, from coordinate 192,680 downwards.
TATCATAGAACCCAAAAAGAGCTATCGGATATCACACTATTCCCACTCACGTTTAGGAGTAAAACAGCAGTACATTCTAGTACGGTGAGGCTGACAGGTACTAGACGATGGACCCACGCCAGACCGAGATGCCGAAGGAACGCAGTGAAACCGCGCTCGCCAATCCGCTGGAAGACTTTCTCGACGACAAAGCGACCGCGATTCACGAGGACGGGTCGCGGTCCGGCTCGTACGCCGCCCAGCTCGAACGGGTCCTGCCCACGTGGATCGATTGGATGGAAGAACGCGACATCAGGTACCTGGAAGACGTAGACGAACAGACCCTCGCACGGTGGACGAAGTATCTCTCACGCCGCGTCAAAGCGAACGACGGGGATTCAGACGGGGGGATCACTCGGGCGACCGCGTGGACGTACTTCAACACCGTCCGAACGTACCTCGGCTGGTGTGAGACGTGGCGAGAGATCGAAGAAAACCCCGCCGACGGCCCGAGAGTCATCGACGCGATGCCCGACCGGCCGTCGCGGGCGTCCGGGAACCAGCAGTTCTGGAGTCCGGAACAGCGACAGAGGCTCCTCCGCCATCTTGACGAGCGAGCACACGAGGCGATAGACGCAGACGGACACGACGCGCTCGCGCCGGTCCGAGACCGCGCGCTCGCGTACCTGATCGGTTACTCCGGGGTCCGAGGAGCCGAGGTACTGTCGAAAAGCGACGACGACCGCGACGGGCGTAACGGTGCGACGTGGGCGGATCTGAACCTGGAAGCGGGTACCATCGAGGTGCTCGGCAAGAGCCAAAACGACGAGCAAGCACCGCTCACCGACAAGCCGCTTCCGGCGATCCGACGGTGGCGAGAGGTTCTCGACCCCGACGACGACTGGCCGCTATTTCCGACGTTTCACAGCCCGAGCCTCTGGAACGAATCACGGGACGAACTGCGGAATCGGGGCCATAGCGAAGACGATATCGACGACCGTCTGGACTCGTTCGATGACCCGCTCGCCGCGATACGCGAGTTCGACTGCACGCCCCCTGCACTGTCAACGTCGGGCGGCAGACGCCTGTTCAAGCGGCTGAGCGACGCAGCGGGGGTCGACACCAGCGACGATCCGAAGGACTACCTGACGCTGCACGGCGGCCGTCGCGGCGCGGGCGAGATGTACTACCGTGAAGCCGGACACTCGGCGGCCCAGCGGGCGCTTCGCCACGCCGACCCGTCGACGACATCGGAGATGTACTCGCACATCGAGGCGAGCGAACTCTCCGATATCGGGTCCGACGTGTTCAGCGACGAGGGGTAGCGATACGCTCGCGACACTCCACGATATGTCCTACCGTGTAGCAACCGCTCGCTCTCCAGTATCGTCGTGTGGTGTTGCTTCCACATACTATGATATCCCTTATACTGGTTCTACAGTCGCGAATAGAGCTGAATTATAAGTAATAGATTCGTCATAAATACCCATAAATAACTACCAGTATTTTTATAGTTAGAGAATATACTATATTATCGTTCATATTAGGCAGTAATGGTACGGTGCAAGCTGGTGCGGTCCTGTATGGTTTTACATAGCGAGCGGAGCGGGTTTCGGTCGCTCCAGATGTAAAATCCGAGATCTGCCCGACTAGCACAGCAGTAGTCTCGTTCTCCGAAAGCGACTGACTCGCACCCGCAAACTATCGTTTAGTCGAGTTCGTGAAACTACACGCGATACCTTCAGTTACCCAATGCTATTAGTTCTCTCCGGTCAACAGGAAGACGAGTACTATACAGATGACGACGGACATCATTCTGGACTGCGATCCCGGTCACGATGACGCGATCGCGACGCTGCTCGCGCTGACTGCGCCCGAACTGTCGGTTCGCGCGATCACGACCGTCGCGGGGAACCAGACGCTGTCGAAGACTACGCAGAACGCCAGACAGGTGTTGACACTCGCGGACCGCACGGACGTTCCGGTTGCGAGCGGCATGGCCGAACCGATGGTACGTGACCTGATGGTCGCGGACGACGTCCACGGCGAGTCCGGCCTCGACGGGCCCGACCTCCCCGAACCGACGGTCGACACAGTCGACGAGGACGGCGTCGACCTCATCGCGAGGACGGCCGAGCAGGCCGGGAGCGTCACGCTGGTGCCGACCGGCCCCCTCACCAACGTCGGCATGCTGCTCAAACGCCATCCTGAGGTCGAATCACACCTCGACGAGATAGTGTTGATGGGCGGAGCTGTAGGAACGGGGAACTACACGCCGGCGGCAGAGTACAACATCCTGGTCGACCCGGAGGCCGCTGACATCGTCTTTCGGTCTGACGTCCCCGTCACCATGATCGGCCTCGACGTGACGCGCGCTGCGCGGGTGCGCGCCGATACCTTCGACCGGTTCCGGCAACTCGGCTCCGATGTCGGTGAGACCGTCGCGGAGTGGCTCGACTTCTTCCTCCGGTTCCACGAGGACCGGTTCGGCTGGGAGGGCGTTCCCATCCACGACGCGTGTGCAGTCGCAGAAGTGATGGACAGAGATGTCATCGAAACGGAGCCGATGCACGTCGCGGTGGAGACGGACGGCGAACACACACTCGGCCGTACCGTCTGCGACCGGTACGGCGTTCTCGACGCCGAGCCGAACGCGTCCGTCGGCGTCGACATCGACCGCGAGGCGTTCGTCGACCTCCTCCTCGACTCGGTCGCGAAATACTGATAGGGTCTGTTGTAACCCCGGCACCGAACCAGGCGGTTGGCTCCGGAAAACGTGGTCTTATGTGCCTGCTAAAGCGAAATCATGTACTAGATGCTGCAACTCTCCGACGCCCTCCTCGGAACCATCCTTGCGACGGTCGCATCGCTCATGTTCGCGTTCCAGTACCTGTTCGTTCGACTGGGAACGCAGAAGGGTTCGGTCACGGACGTCGTCTTCGTGACCCTGCTCAGCAACGTCGTCTTGCTCATCCCGCCGGCGGTGCTTTTGTACGACATCTCGGCGATGTCGACCGAGGCGATAGCCGCGTTCGCCGCTGCGGGGTTGAGCGGATCGCTGTTCGCTCGCATCTTCTCGTTCAGTAGCATCCAGCGCATCGGCGCGAACCGAACGTCGCCCATCGTCTCGGCGAACGCGCTGTTCGCGACGCTCCTTGCCGTTCTCGTCCTTGGCGAATCGCTGACACCGTTCCACCTGGTCGGCGTCGTCCTGATCGTCGCGGGGATCGCCGTCATCTCCTACCAGACCGAGGAGAGCATGGCGCTCGAGGTTTCACGCCGTGACCTGGCACTGTTGATGACGCTCCCGATCCTCGCGGCAGTGTTTCTCGGCATCGAACCGATCTTCGTCTCCATCGCCCTCGCAGAGGGCGGGTCGATCCTTCCCGGATCCGCGATAGTCGTCACCACAGCCTTTGCCGGCTTCGCGGTGTACACCGGCGTCACGTCGGGGCTCCCCTCCCCCTCGATAGCCCGCGAACCGTACGCCAAGTGGTATCTCGGTGCCGGCGTTGCGACCACGCTCGGCCTCGTCGCCGCGTTCTCGGCGCTCGAAACGGCACCAGTCGTCATCGCAGTCCCACTCATTCAGACGTCACCGCTCATCGTCGTCGGGCTCTCCTCTGTCTTTCTCTCCTCGAAACTGGAGGAGGTAACCCCGCTCATCGTCGTCTCGACCGTAATGATCATCGTCGGTGCGACAGTCGTCTCTCTCTCCGGATAGCGCCGGCGTCAACGTGTTTCAAGCGTTGCGGTGTAACAGACTATTCCGTTTGCCTCAAGGGCGACGAGTCGGCGTTCTCGACCGAGACGGCTCGCTCCGCGCTCGATTGGGCACCGAAACGAGGATCTCGATCCGCGGAGGACAGATTTGTCGCGCCGCCGTCGTTCGTTCGATCGAGAGGCAGACGGAAGCGGTAGTTCGGCGGAGAAAGACGAAACGGCAGCACGCGGGCCGAGGTCCGCTAGTCGTCGCCGCTTTCGTAGTTCTCCCCGGCGCGGTCGGGGATCCGCGTGTAGCCGAAGAAGACGAGCACGACGATGACGGCCATGTAGGGGATCGCTCCGAACAGTTCCGGTGCGATGTCGAAGCCGATCTGCTGGAGGCGGACCTGCAGCGCGTCGAGTCCGGCGAACAGCGCCGCCGCCCCGAACGTTCCGATCGGGTTGTAGTTCCCCATGAGGTACGCGACGATACCGATGAAGCCGCGACCGTTGACAATGGTCTGGCCCTGCCCGATGAACTGGCCGACGGTCGAGAGCGTCATGGCCGCACCGCCGATACCCGAGAGCGCTCCCGAGATCATGATGCTCGCGTATCTGACCCGGTTTACGCTGATGCCGGCGGTGTCGAGCGCCTCCGGGTGTTCGCCGCTCGCACGGACCCACATCCCGAACGAGGTAAACTTCAGCACGTACCACGCGACCGGGACGATGATCAACATCAGATACGTGGTGGGATAGTTGGTGAACAGCAACGTACCGAGCCAGGGGATCTCCGAGAGGACCGGGATCGCTATCTGGTCGAACGTCGCCACGGTCGGACTGTTGATCTGACCCCAGTAGACGCGGCTGAAGAACGGTGCGAGGCCGAGGAACACGAACCAGATGGCCAGCCCCGCGATGATCTGGTCGGCTTTGTATCTGATGCAGATAACGCCGAACAGCAGCGCGCCGAGCGTACTCACGACGACTGCGGCCAGCAACCCGAGCCACACCGCGTTGTCCGCGCCGACCGTACTCACGGTCGTCCCAGTGACGAGAACGCTCGTGAACGCGGCCGCGATCAAGAGCCCCTCGATACCGATGTTGATGACGCCGCTTTTCTCGGAGTAGAGGCCGCCGACCCCCGCGAGCGTGATCGGGACGGCAAGCGTAAGCGCGGTGTTGAAGAAGCCGACGGTGAAGAGGTTCCGAATATCGGTCCTGTACGGTGACGCGACCACGCCCAGAACCGCGACTGCAGCGATCACTAGCAGGCCGATGCGCCGACGGGTTAATCGGGTGTTCTCAATCATCGTTTTCCTCCGTTACCCTCTCTTGCGCTGGAGTCGCCGAGGTCTCTCCGAGTCCGAACTTTCGCCCGATCATGCGCATGAACTCGGGCATCGCCACGAACAGGATGATGATGCCTCGCAGGACGCCGGCTAGCTGGCGCGGCACGCCGAGTTGCAGGTCGAGCGCTATCGCGCCGCTTTTGATGACGCCGAACAGCGCCGCCGCCGGAATGACGCCGAGCGGGTTGTTCGCCGCCAGCACCGAGACGGTGATGCCGTCGAACCCGACCTGCGGAACGCTCGGCTGCCAGTAGCCGAGCACCATGAAGACGAACACGCCGCCCGTAAGACCGCCGATGAGTCCTGACAGCGTGAACGTCCGGACGATCACGCGTTTGGCGTCGACACCGCTGTACTTCGCCGCAGCGGGCTGTTCCCCGCTTAGACGGATGTTGTATCCCAGCGGGGAGTTTTTCAACATATAGTGCGCGCCGAACGCGATAAGCAGCGTCGGGATGAAGATGAGCACCGAAAACGAGGACGCCTCCGGGAAGACGATACTGGGCGGGACGGCGTAGTCCGGGACCAGTGCCGTCTGGACGGCAGCCCCCTCTCGAAGGAACGACCTGACGGTCGTGAACGCGACTGCGGTCGCGATGAAGTTCAACATGATCGTCGTGATGACCTCGTTGGCGTCGTAGTAGGCAAGCAAGACGCCGGGGAGTGCACCGTACAGCGCACCGGCAACTCCCGCGGCGGCGAGGCCGAGGACGAACAGCAGGATCCCGCCGACGGCGTTGGCCGGAAGTATATCGGCCGTGTACTGCACGAGTGCCGCACCCGCCAGGCCGCCGACGACGAACTGGCCCTGCGTCCCGATGTTGAAGATGCCGGCCTGGAATGTCACGGCGACCGCTACGCCGGCCAGGATCAACAGCGTGGTCTCCCGGAGCGTCAAGCCGATGCTGTACGGCGAACCGATCGCGCCGTTCAACATCACCCGATACACCTCGATGGGGTTGTAACAGAACTCGATCCCGCCGAACACGAGAAACGGCGAGCCACACGTCGCGAACGCACCCGACGCGAGCAGTAAGATCGCACCGACGACGAGCGCCAGAGCGAGCGAGGCGAAGCTGATGAGGATTCGCTCTCTAGCCGACGCGTCGACGAGACGGCCGAGGATCCGTTTCGCTCTGTCGGGGAGTTTCGGTCCGGCGTCGCTCATTCGCTCTCACCGTCGATACCCGCTGTCTGTGACGTTCCCTCTCCGCGATCGGAGTTCGGGGAAACGTCCGTTAGTTCCTGTCCAGCCATCAGTAGTCCCAGTTCGCGTTCGGTCACGGTTTCGGGGTCGACCGTGTCGATGATCTCCCCTTCGTACATCACTGCGATCCGGTCCGAGAGCTGCTGGAGTTCGTCCAGTTTCGAGGAGATGAGCAGCACGGCCCTGTCGTCGCGTCTGACGGAGAGCAGTTGCTCGTGAATGAACTCGATGCTCCCGACGTCGAGCCCCCGCGTCGGGTTACTCGCGATGACCAGTTTCGGGTCCCGCTCGAGCTCCCGGCCGACGAGCAGCTTCTGTTGATTTCCGCCGGAAAGCGACTTCGCGGGCGCTCCCGTGCCTGAGGTCCGAACGTCGTACTCCTCGATTATCTTCTCGGCCAGTTCGTCGTCCCGCATCCGGCGTCCGATCGGGAAGGTGTGTTGTTCGCCCAGGATGACGTTCTCGCCGTGGTCGAAGTTCATCACGAGCCCCTGTTCCTGCCGGTCCGGCGGGATGTACGCGAGTCCGGCGTCGTTCAGTCGCTTGCGGTCCCAGTCGGTGACGTCCTCGCCGTCGAACGTAACCGATCCGCCGTCGGCGTCGAGCAGACCTGCGATCGCGTCCGACAACTCCGACTGTCCGTTACCGTCGACGCCGGCGATGCCGAGCGTTTCGCCCTCTCGGACGGTCAGGTCGACGCCCTCGACCAGCGTCGTGTCGTCGTTTGCCACCTGAAGGTCGTCCACGGTGAGCAGTACGTCACCTTTCGGATGCGGCTCGCGGTTCAGTTCGAGCAGAACCTCGTCCCCGACCATCAGCTCCGCGAGGTGATTGTTCGTCGCCTCCTCGACCGGGAGAGTCGTGACGTTTCGACCCTCACGCAACACCGTGATGTCGTCGGCGACAGTCATCGCCTCGTCGAGTTTGTGCGTGATGAAGATGATAGTTTTGCCCTGGTCGATCAGCTCCTCGAACACCTCGAACAGCGACTCGATCTCGTCGGGCGTGAGCACGGCCGTCGGCTCGTCGAGGATGAGAATGTCCGCGCCCCGATACAGCGCCTTCAGGATCTCAACGCGCTGTCTGACGCCGACGCTCACATCCTCGACGACGGCGTCGGGGTCTATGTCGAACCCGTACCGCTCGCTGATCTCCCGTACCTCTCGTCTGGCGGTCTTCATGTCGACGCCGATCCCGAAGGAGTCTGTCGGTTCGGAGCCGAGAACGATGTTCTCGGTTACCGTCATCGGGCCGACCAGTTTGAAGTGCTGGTGGATCATCCCGATGCCCTCGTCGATCGCGTCCTGTGGGGAGTCGAAACGTTTCTCTTCGCCGTTGATCCGGATCGTTCCGCTATCGGGCTGATACAGCCCGTACAGAACGTTCATCAACGTGGATTTTCCCGCGCCGTTTTCCCCGAGAATGACGTGGATATCGCCGTCACCGACGCTCAGACTGACATCGTCGTTGGCGACGACCCCAGGGAAGGTCTTTCGTATGTCCGTTAGTTCGACTGAGTGACTCATATGTCCACGGTTTTTTGGAACATTTGATAATGATATTTAAATAGTCTTCGAGTCTCAGTCTCTCGTTCCTGACTGGACAGTTCGTATCAGTCCACCGTTTCCGGAGGTGATATCTCGCCATCGATGATCTGCTGGCGAGCGGTGTCGACCATCTCTCTGGCCGAATCGGGGACGGCGTCGCCGATCGAGTCCCCGTACACGAGTTCGTGAGCGTCGTCATCGAGGCCCAACTGCACGTTCGAGGACCCGTCCCACTCGTCGTTCACGATGTTTTCGATGGTCGTGTACACGGCCGAGTCCATTCGCTTGAGCATGCTCGCAACGATGACGTCGGAGTAGTCACTCGCCGTCACGGATTGGTCAGTGTCGACCCCCAACGCGGGCCGTCCAGCCTCCTGAGCGGCTTCGAACATCCCGATTCCAGTCCCGCCCGCGGCGTGGTACACGATGTCGGCGCCTTCGTTGTACATCGACTGTGCGATCGACTGGCCCTGGTCCGGCGCGTTGAATGCACCCGCGTACGCGGACCGGAACTCGATGCTGTCGTCAACATCCTTGACGCCGGCGCGGTAGCCGGCCTCGAAGCGCTCGATGACGGGGTTACGGTTGCCACCGACGAATCCGACGACACCCTCGCCGGGCGCAGATGCGGTCTCCGACTCGAACCCTTCAGTGGCGATGTGGCCCGCCAGCGTTCCGGCGAGATAGGACCCCTCGTGTTCCGTGAACGAGATGTTGGAAACGTTGTCCCGGTCCTGTACCGCGGCGTCGATCAGCGTCCAGTTCTGGTCCGAAAAGTCGCTGGACACATTCTTGATCGGCGTGACCTGGTCGAACGTGAGTCCGATAATGAGGTCGTAGTCGGGGTCTTGCGAGGCGGCGAACTGGTTGTGGAAATCCTGATACTCCGAGTTACTACTCGGTTCACCTTGCGAGTAGTTGATATCGAGTTCCTCCTCGGCCTGCTTTAGCCCCACCTGAGCGTTGTCGCTGAATCCCTGGTCACCGAGTCCCGCGACCGGGTACACGATCGCGATGTTGACCGAATCGTCGGAGCCGCTGTCGTTCCCGCCGAGGCAGCCAGCGATGCTAACGACTGAACCCGCTCCGAGAGCTTTTACGTACGCCCTTCGTCCTAGGCTAGTCTGTGGCATAGGCCAACAAAACGCCTACGTTATTTATAATTAAGGGTCGGAAACGACCATATCTTTATGCTGGCTCGGAGGCACTCATCAACCGTATGACAGCTGAGTACGATCCGGGGATGATAGAGGTCGAGATAGAGGACGCGCTCCCGTCACCCCTGTTTCTCAATCCGAACAAGCGCGAAGTACAGTACGAGCGCCGTCAGTGCAGAGACGAGGGCAGGGACGTTTCGCAACTCGAAGAGCGGTTCGACGCTCTCCTCGACGCGGACGGGGTCACGCAGGAGGAACTACACGAACTACTCGATGCGAGCCGCGAACTCCCCGTCCGGCCGGATTTCCCGTACCACGAACCGTCTTCGCTCGACGGGATCCGCGATGCCCGCCCGGAGGGGCCGCGACAGATCGAGGGCGGATTCGAGGTCCTCGACGACCCGTACGACGTGATCTACGGCGGCTGGCTGGGTGCGGTGGCCGGCTGCTTTCTGGGCAAGCCGGTACAGGGGTGGTCCCGCGACAAGATCCACACGTACCTGAAAGCGAGCAACCAGTTCCCCCTCAGCGGCTACATGCGCTCGGACGACGAACTCGCCGAGGAGTACGACATCTACAACACGGTCGAGTCGTCGGACGCGGAGGGAAGCATGTTCGTCAACGACGTGCCCCACATGCCCGTCGACGACGATATCGACTACGTCGCCGTCGGGCTGGGTATCCTCGACGAGTACGGGGTCGACTTCGAGCCGGTCGACGTGGCGAACTACTGGCTCCAGAACCTCCCGGTGTTCAACACGTACACCGCCGAGCGGGTCGCTTACCGAAACCTGCTGAACCTCGTGCTGCCCCCGGAATCCGCGACACTCCGGAACCCGTACCGCGAGCACGTCGGCGCGCTGATCCGCGCGGACATGTGGGGGTTCGTCGCCCTGGGAGACCCCGAGCAGGCCGCGGAGTACGCGTGGCGGGACGCCTCTGTCAGCCACGTCAAAAACGGCATCTACGGGGAGATGTTCGCGGCCGCGATGATGGCCGCCGCGCCCTTCGAGTCGGACCCCCGACGGCTGCTTGAGATCGGGCTGTCCGAGATCCCCGCCGAGTGCCGGCTGGCGGAGGCTGTTTCGGACGTGGTCGAGTGGCGGGAGAACGGCCTCGACTACGAGGAGGCCGTGGAGCGGGTCCACGAGCGGTGGGACGAATCGAACCAGTTCGACTGGGTCCACACGATCAGTAACGTGGAGGTACTCGCCATCGGACTCCTCTGGGGAGAAGGCGACTTCGGCGAGTCGCTCTGTCTGGCCGTCCAGGCCGGGTTCGACACCGATTCGCACGCGGCGACTCTCGGGTCGATCCTCGGGCTACTCCACGGTGCCGAGGCGCTCCCGAACGACTGGACAGACCCGCTCGACGACACAGTGGAGACGTCGCTCGTCTCCTACCAGCGACAACCTATCTCGGACCTCGCCGCCGAGACGCTCTCTCTCGTTCGTGAGACGGGCGAATAGCGAACCACTCTCAGGGATTGTTGGACCTGTGTCCCGGTGTTCGCCGACCCCGCGTCGACGAACTACCCAACTGACGTACAACAGCTCCTATCACCCTTCGAGGAGTCCGTCGATGGCCTCCTCGAACACGCTTCTGAACCGCCCCGTGTCGGCCGCGACCGCGACCTCAGCGTTCGGGTCGTTGTCGGTCACCCTCCGTTCGTCGCAGACGACCGCTCCCCGGCAGAGCCCGCTGGTAGTCTCGACGTCGAGGTAGTACGACTCGAAGGTCAGGACTGCCGGATCGATCAGGTGGGCCACGACCGCCGCGTCGTGGATCGCAGGGTCCATCCCCCCGCCGAGTCTCTTGATCTCGTCGGGGTAGTCGAGCCACGGACCGACAATGTCGTACGGTTCGTTGAGTCCGGAGTACTCGTCTATCATCTCCACCGAAACGGTCGCGTCGTGGGTCGCGTCCAAGCCGGCCATGAACGGCCGCCCGGATTGGATCACTCGACTTGCGGCGACCGGGTCGTTGTGGAAGTTCGCCTCGGCCATCGGCGTCTTGTTCCCCGCGACCGTCGCAGCGCCGCCCATCAGATAGATGCCGTCGACCATGTCGGGGAGCGACGGCTCTAGCTGGAGCGCCATTGCGAGGTTCGTCATCGGGCCGACCGCGACGATTGTGATGTCGTCGCCGTGCTCGCGGGCCTGCCGAACGATCAGTTCCGCGCCGTGGGCCTCGACCGGTTCCGTCGACGGCTCCGACAGATCGCCGCGGATCCCGTTCTCGCCGTGGATCCACTCCGCCGTGTCGTACGTCCCTTCCATCGGATCGCTCGCCCCGCGCGCGACCGGAACGTCGGTCCGGTCGAACCGTTCGAGTATGGCGAGTGCGTTCCGCGTGGTGTTGTCGACGGTGGAGTTACCGCCGACGGTACTCATGCTCGCGACCTCGATCGACGGGTGGCCGAGCGCCATCGCGATCATTACGGCGTCGTCGCTCCCGGGGTCTACGTCGAGATGTACTCGTGTTACCATGTGACTACGATCCTCTGGGCAAGGGTTATAATTATACCGTATGGCGGCGGCCGCGCCACCGGTCAGTCCAGAAACGACTCGACATCGGCCAGCGTAGGTGAACCGGAGTGGGCACCGGTCTCGGTACAGTTGAGCGCCGCAACGGCGCTGGCGAACCGGCCGGCGTCCTCGATCCCGACGCCGTCGAGCACCCAGGCGTGGATAAGCCCCCCGGTGAACGCGTCGCCGGCACCCGTCGTGTCAGTCACGGAGACCTCGAACGCCGGTATCTCCCGGACTGCGTCCCCTTCGAACAGGTAGACGCCGTCGGACCCGCACGTGACCGCCCCCGCATCGAAGCCCCGCGCGCGGAGTTGAGCACAGCAGTCACGCGGCCCGGCGTCCGTTCGGAGATACGACCGCACCGAGGTGAGGTTGGCGACGAACCGGTCGATATCGGGCGCGAGGCCGTCGAGCGCCCCCCGGGTGAGACCGCGGTCGGTCAGGTCGGTGAACTCGCCCGCGAGGTCGTAGACGAGCGGAGTGTCGACGGCAGCGAGCGTCTCGACCACGTCAAGCGGTGCGTAGGCGGACGTGAACGTGGCGTTCGCGTCAGCGACGGTCTCCACGTCGGCCTCGGTGAGCGAGAGTTCGAGGGCGGACTCCCCGCCGCCGATGATCGCCCGCTGGCCGTCCGGGTCCGTGAGGACGAGACAGTACGACGTCCGACCGCCCGAGAGGCGGTGAACCGTCACGTGGTCGATCGGCGACGAGTCGAGGCGGTCGAGGACGTCGTCCCCGTCCTCGTCGTCTGCGACGCAGGAGACAAGCCCGGTCTCGTGCCCGAACCGGGCGAGGATCGTCGCGACGTTCGTCGCCACGCCGCCGAGTCGCCGCTCGTAGTTCCGGACGAACGCCCCCTCGTCCGGACCCGGGAGGTTCGTCAGGTGGTAGGTGTGGTCGATGAGCGTGTTCCCCACGGCGACGACGCTGGAGTCGGTCACGGCGACTCGCCGGCCGTTCGGGCGGCCTGCGCGAACTCGCGAACCTTCTCCGGATCCTTCTGTCGTTCGCTCCGCGAGGTGTGAGTGTACGAGTCGACGCCCGCCGGGTCGACCGCCCGGACCGCGTCGGCGACGTTCTCCGGCGAGAGCCCCCCGGCGAGGATCGTCGGGGTCTCGGTCTCCTCGACTATCTCTCGGCTTATCGACCAGTCGTGGGTCTCGCCGGACGCACCGATCCCCTCGACTGCGTCCGTGGCCGTGTCGAGGAGGAACCAGTCGCAGACGGGGTCGAGACGCGTCGCCACGTCGACCGACTCGTCGTCGACGACGTCGAGCGCGCGCATCACGTCCATCGACGCCGGGATCGCCTCCCGAACCTCGCGTACCTCGTCGACCGTCAGGGCGTCGACGTCCGGGCAGAGATGCAGTATGTCCGGTCGGACGTCCTCGGCGTAGGAGCGTATCTCGTCGATGTCCGTCTCGACGGTAAGCGCGACCGTGGACATTTCGTCGGGGGCCTCCTCGAAGAGCGTCCGTGCGTGGTCGTTTGAGATGGACGCAGGGAGGTCCTGGTCGCCAGCGGCGACACCGATGTGGTCGACGCCGGCGTCGGCACAGGCTCGCACGTCGTCGACGGACGTCAGTGAATAGATCTGAACTATCACGAAAACAGGATTCGAAGGCCACTACAATAAGCTTCACGGGGTCCGCTACCGGCCCTCACGGGACTGCGGGCGAACCCGCCGTCCGCTCACTCGTACGTGTGAACGTCGCCGGTCGTGTTCTCCTCGATGTACTCCCAGTCGTACTCCACGCCGAGGCCCGGTCCGTCCGGCACGGCGACAGTGCCGTCGTCGGCGACGGCGCCCATCATATCCGAGTAGCCTCCCTCGTAGACGGGCGGTTGGGTGTTCTGGCAGTGCGGGTGGACCAGCGCCATCTCGTAGTAGTTAGAGTTGCGACACGCCGCGATGCAGTGGCGCTGGGCGGGGCCGGGCGCGTGGAACTCCACGTCCAGGCCGTACGCCTCGGCCATGTGGGCGACCTTCATCGCCCCGGTGATGCCCGCGTCGTACTCTGGATCCGCTCGCAGGAAGTCCGTGGCGTCGTTGGCCGCGAAGTCGGATTTGATCTCGAGGCCCCGGATGTGCTCGGTCTGGAGGATCGGCGTGTCGAGTTTCCGGGCGAGTTTCCGGTGGGCGTGCTGAGAGATACCGCCGTCGCGGAACGGGTCCTCGTACCAGAAGAAGTCCTGCTCGTCCACTGCGCGGCCGAGTTCGAGCGCGTCGGCGAACGTCTCCAGTTCGCAGGCCGGGTCGTGCATCAGGTCCATCTCGTCGCCGACTCGCTCGCCGACTGCGCGGACGGCCTCGACTTCCCGGGAGAGGTCCCGGGACTCGTCACCGCCGCCCCAGCCGTGGATCTTGAACCCGCTGAACCCCTCGTCGCGACACTCCTCGGCGAAGTCGGCGAACGCCTCGGGGGAGTCCAGTCCGCCGGCGTCGTCGCCGTGATACGTCGAGGCGTAGGCGGGGATACGCTCGCGGTACGTGCCCAGCAGTTCGTGGATCGGCGCGTCGTAGTACTTCCCGGCGAAGTCCCAGAGCGCGATGTCGATGGGACCGATCCCCATCCGGTCGTACTTGCGGAGTGCGCGCTTGATCTCGGACCAGTGTTTCTCGCGCTTGAGGGGGTCTTTCCCGATCAGGTACTTCGCGATGATGTTGTACTGGGCCGCGGCTGGCGAGTTCCCGCCGACGTACTCGCCAGTGATCCCCTCATCGGTGTGGATCTTCACGCCGAACAGTTTCCGATAGGTCGTCTCACCCGGCTCGTACACGAGGTTGAACCCGTGTTCGTCGGTGCCGACGTCCTCCAGCGGATATTCGAACTCGCGGCTCACTATCTTCGTAATCGTCGGTGCCATGCTGTAGCTTTCCGAGGTCCGGCTAATAAAACTGTCCACCCCAGACGGGACCCGACTTCGGCGTGTTTTACTCCCCGCCCAACGCGCCTATCCGTCGGATACCGGGCGTCGAAAGCCGGAACGAACAGCCGACGTGGGGCGGTTCGATGACTCGTGGGTACTCGTGAGACGCCGCGTGTTCGTGCAGTACCTTCGGGTCCGCGCCGACGCCCTGCCACATGTCGTGATGGGAAGGGACGAGCCTATCGAGCCCGAGCTGGTTGGCGGCCTCGATCACCTGGTTCTCGTCCATGTACCAGCGGGTCCGCTCGCCGCGGCCGAGTTCGGGTTTGTATATCTCCCCGACGGAGCCGAACGCGAGCGCGCCGACGTCGAGGTCGAACTCCGCTCCGACTGCCTCGAACGCCTCGGCAGGCCGGCTGTCGCCGCCGTGGAAGAACGTGCCGGCGTCGTGTTCGACGACGTAGCTCACCGGTTCTATCGCGTCGGGGTCGTTCGCGCCCCGAACGTGGACGGTGAAGTCGCCGACCTCGAAGTCGTCGCCCGCCGCTATCTCGTTGCGCCGCTCGTCGGGCACTTCCAGGTCGCCGTCGTAATCCGGCGACTCGTAGGACGCGGCCGGCGCGTGGAGATCCGCGCTGAGGTCGTTCACCAACGGACTGTACGACGGCGGATGCATGTGGTCGATGTGTTCGTGCGTGACGAGGACGGCCTCGCAGTCCGTCGCGTCCGCCGGGGAGAGCGGCACCGGGATCATCCGGATGATGTTCGGCGGGTCGCCCGCCCCGAAGTACGGGTCGATGTACAGCGTCGTCGACTGCGACCGGAGGACGAACCCGTTGCAGCCGAGATACCAGACAATCACTCCGTCGCCGGGGTCGGCCCCCTCGATCTCTTCCCGGACGAACCAGTCGCCCCAGGTCGAACGTATCATATCTCGGACGTTCGTCGGCACGGACCAAAAACGTTGGTACAAGGGGCGGGCCGAACCGGCCGTCGTCGTGGCCAATTACCGGACGTACCCCGGAATACTCAGTCCAGTTCGACCGTGGTTCCAGTCTCCGACGCCTCGTACACCGCCTTGATCGCCTCGATGTCGACCAGTCCGTGGTCGCCGTCCGGATACGGCTCCTCGCCGGCCAGCAGGCAGTGTGAGAAGTACTCGAACTCCTCTTCCATCTGGTCTATCCCCTCGAAATCCACGTCGAACGTCGTCCCGCTGCGCGAGACGGTGAGCGCCCGGTCGTCCCACGGGTAGAAGGCGGGTTCGACGCGGACTCGTCCCTCCGTCCCGATAACCGAGATGTGACTCGCCATGTAGGCGTTCTGGCTGGCCGTACAGACCGCGTACACGTGGTTCGGGAAATCGAGCTGGAACGCGCCGTGCTCGTCCGGTACGTCATCGAACTCCTCCTGCACCGACGCGACCGTGCCGCGTACTCTCACGGGGTCCTCGTCGAGCAGGAACCGGCTGGTGTTCAGCGGGTACAGGCCGATGTCCATGACCGCACACCCGCCCGATAGCTCGCCGTCGAGTCGCCACTGGTCGGGGTCGGGAACCAGATCGAGTATCGGCTCGGTCATGTTACCGTTGACGAAGACGGGGTCGCCGATCAGCCCCTCGTCGATGAATTCTTTCGCGCGCCGGACCGCGGGTTCGGTGTGCATCCGGTAGGCGATCATCAGCGTCGCGTCGTGCTCGTCGCAGACCTCGACCATCCGCTCGGCACGCTCTATCGTCGCCTCCATCGGCTTCTCACAAAGGATCGCTTTGTCGAGTTCCGCGGCCGTCTCGACGAAGGGGAGGTGGAGCGCGTTCGGCGTAACGACGTAGATGGCGTCGTAAGCGTCGCTCGCCGCGCCCTCGTGGAACTCGTCGTAGGTGATCGAACGTTCGACGGTCGGTGACTCCTCGGCGGCCTCCGAGACCTTCTCGCGGTCGCCGCTGACCAGCACGGTCGTCTCACAGAGGTCCGCGTTCGCAACGGCGGGCATCGCCTGCTCCCGTGTCCACCAGCCGACCCCGATCATGGCAAAGCGGATAGGGTCGTCCGTCTCGGTGATCTCCTGCCAGTCCCGCCGCTCGAAGTCGTCGGCAAGCGCTTCTATCTCCATGCAGTGATCCTCTCACCCGGACGTAATATGCGTTGCGTTGGCAGGGGCGACGACGACCGAAGCGTTCGGGTCAGGCCGTCTGCTGTTCGCTCTCTTCCACGCCCGACCGGCCGCTCACCATCCGCGAGACGACCTCGTCGCGAGTAACCGACTCGGCGTCCAACACGCCGGCGTCGTGGCCCTGATGGAGCACCTTGATCCGGTCAGCGACACGCTGGAGGTACTCCAGATTGTGCGAGATGAGCAACACGGAGATTCCCCGGTCGCGCATCTGCTCGATGAGTTCCAGCACCCGGTCTGCGCCCTCGACAGAGAGCGCACTCGTCGGCTCGTCCATGATGACGATGTCAGGATCCGAAAGCAACATTCGGGAAACCGCGACGAGTTGACGCTGGCCCCCGGAGAGGCCGCCGACCGTCTGGTCCGGGGAGACTTCGATGTTCAGGTCGCCGAGCAGTTGGCCGGCGCGCTCACGCATCGCCGATTTGTTCAGCAGGCCGAACACGCGGTCCGGGCCGACCATCTCCTCGCGGCCGAGAAAGACGTTCTGAGCGACGGTGAGGTTCGGCGCGAGTGCGAGGTCCTGAAACGTCGTTTCGATCCCGTATGCCTTCGCGGCCCGGGGGCTATCGATGGTAACGTCCTCCTCGCGGATCCGGATCGAGCCACTCGTCGGCTCGTGAGCCCCGGCGAGACATTTGATTAGCGTCGACTTGCCCGCGCCGTTATCGCCGACGAGACCGAGAACTTCCCCTTCCCGTAGCGTCAGGTCGACGCCGTCGAGTGCGATGATCTCGCCGAACTGCTTGCGGATGTCCTGCATCTCCACGACAGTACCCTGGGCAGACATGAGTGTTCGGTTCGCTTGAACCGAGTAAACAGTTACGGTCGTACGGTCGCTGATGTCGTGATCCGAATATATATGAACGATTGGTAAGCATATCCGACTATGGCAACCGAGTCTACGGCGACGCCTAACTCGATATCCGACTATCTCTCGATCCGAATGCTCGGACAGTACGGGCCGATCCTCGGCTTGATCGGCCTGTATCTGTTTTTCGCGTTCAACACACAGAACTTCCTCTCGTACCCGAATCAACTGAACCTCCTCCGGCAGGTATCGATCATCGGGATCCTCGCCATCGGCAGCACGTTCGTGATCCTCTGTGCAGAGATCGACCTGAGTATCGCCGAAATGATGGAGTTCACCGGTCTGCTCATCGCCTCGCTAGCGACTGGCGGACTGCTCTCCAGCGCGGTCCCGGTCCCGGTTGCTATCCTCGCCGGACTGGGCGCGGCCGTCGTTCTCGGCGGCCTTTCCGGGTACGTTACGAGTCGGTTCGGCGTCCCCTCGTTCATGACGACGCTAGCGATGCTGTTCCTGGCGGACGGGTTCGGCCAGATAGTCTCCTCGAACCGGCCGATCATCGGCTTGCCGGACGCACTGCTCTGGCTGGGGAGCGGTGACACCTTCGGCTTCCCAAACATCGTCATCACCTTCTTCGTCCTGCTCGCGCTGTCCCAGGTTATCCTCTCGTACACCCGGTTCGGGCTCTACCTCTATGCGGTCGGAGGCGACGCGGACGCCGCCGAACTGATGGGGATCGACGTGAAATTCGTTCGGATGGGCGTTCTCGTCCTGTCGGCCGTGTTCACCGTCATCGCGGGGATCGTGATGATGGGCCGCATCGGCAGTGCGACACCGAACATGGGGTCGAACCTGCTGTTGCCACCGATCGCCGCAGTCATTCTCGGTGGCACTGACCTATTCGGTGGCAAGGGTAACATGATCGGCACGCTCATCGGGGTCCTCATCCTCGGGTCGCTGTCGAACGGACTCAACCTCATGGGTATCGATCCCGCCGGCCAGCTCGTCGCACAGGGTATCGTCCTCATGATCGCAGTTCTCGCCAACGTCGCGGGCGACCGGTAAACACGCCCCGGCGAGATTCCTAAATCCGGGCGCAGCTGTTGGATCTACCGGTAGGATTATAAAATATCGTCGGTAATCCCATTATGTATGCAATCAGAGACCAGCAGACGGACTGTCTTGAGAGGAGCCGCAGCGGCCGGTGTCGTCGGCGTTGCGGGCTGTCTCAACCTCGGCAGCGGCAACAGCGACGCTGAAAACGAGACGGCGCTTTCGGTGCCGTCGCTCGAGTTAACGTTCTTCGCCCGAATGGAAAACGCGTTCAACAATATCACGGACGAGCGCGACGAACTCGGCGGTTCGTTCTACGCCGCCGGGAACTCACAGGAACAACAGGTTTCGGACCTCGAAACGCCGATCTCACAGGGGGTCGACTTCATACTGGTCGCTCCGATCACCTCCGAGGGGATCAGTCCGGTCGTCCAGCAGGCAAACGACGCGGACATCCCGGTCGTTACCATCGACCGGAACATCTCCGAGGGTGACATCGCAACTTACGTCGCCTCGGACAACGTCGCCCTGGGACGCCGTTCGATGGAACTGTGTCACGGGTTCATGAGCGACCTCTCGGACAAGGACGAGTACAACGTCGTCGAACTGCAGGGAACGCAGGGAGCGAGCACCACGAACGACCGAGCCAAGGGCGGTTCCGAGGCGATCGAGTCGGCGAACGACCTCAACCTTCTGGACAGTCAGGGTGCCGACTTCTCCACCGAGGAAGCTGTGAGCGTGATGGAGGACTTCATCACAAGCTACGGCGACGACATAGACGGCGTCTACGCACACAACGACCTGATGGCGCTCGGTGCGCATCAGGCCGTCGACAACGCTGACGTCGGTGACATCGCGATCACCGGGATCGACGGTAGCGAGGCGTGGGTTGATGAAGTGCAAAACGTCGATCATTACGGCACGCTCGCGCAGCTGCCGGAAGAAATGGTTCGTCAGGGCGTCGACTACGGCCTGCAGGCCGTCGACGGCGATGACCTCGACGACTACTACCAGATCGAGGGGCTGGAAGTCACGTCCGAAAACGCGGGCGAGTATCTCGACGACTACTTCTGACCGCGGGTCGCGTTCTCTCGGTCGCGTACGTTCCGTTCGAAAAACTCCGGCGGACCGACGCGCTCAGTAGTTGTCGTACACCGTCTTGCTGATGGTGTAGAAATCCAGACCTGCGTCGCCCTGCTCGCGGTAGGTTTCGCTGGAAGACGCTTTCATCCCGCCGAACGGGACGTGCAGTTCCAGTCCGGTCGTCTTCTCGTTGACCTTCACGACACCCGATTCGGCCTCCTCGACGAAGCGGTTTGCCTCGGTGTGGTCGTCAGTGACGATGCTGGCCGAGAGGCCGAAGTCGACGCCGTTGGCCACGTCGAGTGCCTCCTCGTAGCCGCTCACGGGAATGACCGAAAGCACCGGACCGAAGATCTCCTCCTGGGCGATCCGGAAGTCCGGTTCGACGTCGGAGAAGACGGCCGGTTCGACGAAGTACCCGTCGTCCTCTATCGCGTTGCCACCAGTCTCCAGAGTGGCACCTTCGTCCTGGCCCACCTCGACGTATTCGGCCGTGCTCTCCAGTTCGGACTCACTCACGTGAGGACCCATGTCCGGGTCGTCGAGGCCGTGTCCCGGTTCGATCGCCGCCGCGCGGTCGACGACCGCGTCGACGAACTCGTCGTACACCTCCTCGTAGACGATGGCCCGGGAGCAGGCGGTACAGGCCTGACCGGTCACGCCGAACGCCCCCGCCGCCACGATATCGGCGGCTTCCTCGACGTCAGCGGAGTCGGAGACGACCGTCGGGTTCTTGCCGCCCATCTCTAGCTGGACGCGCTTGCCGTCGTCCGTCGCGGTGTCGTAGACGCCGTTCCCGACTTGCGTGCTGCCGGTGAAGGAGATGGCGTCCACGTCGGGATGGCTGGCGATAGTACCACCGACTTCACTGCCGGGGCCGGTAACGACGTTGAGAGCGCCGTCCGGGAGTCCAGCTTCGTCAAGCGCTTTGGCCATCTCGTGGACGACACCGGGCGCGAGCGACGCGGGCTTGATAACTGCGGCGTTGCCGGCCGCCAGCGCGGGCGCGATCTTCCAGGCGGGGATGGCAATGGGGTAGTTCCACGGCGTGATCAGGCCGGCGACGCCCACCGGCTCGTTTTTCGTGTAGAGGTTCGTGTTTCTGGAACTGGACCCCTTGACCGTGCCGCCGAGGTCGCTCGCCTTCGCGCCGTAGTAGTCGAAGATGTCGATGGCGCGCTGAACCTCGCCGCCGGCTTCGCTGCGGGTCTTACCCTCCTCGCGTACGAGGAGTTCTGTCAGTTCCTCCTTCCGCTCGGCGAGCAACGCGCCGGTCCGCGAGAGGATCCGGCCGCGTTCGGGGCCGGGGGTCGCCCCCCACTCGTCGCTGGCAGCGACGGCCGCCTCAACGGCCGCCGCAGCGTCCTCCGCGTCCGACTGCGGATAAGTTGCGACGGTCTCGTCGGGGTTCGCTGGGTCCCGCGTTTCGAATGTTTCGCCGCTGTTCGAGGCCGTCCACTCGCCGTCGACGTAGTTCGAGTACTCTGTCGCCATACCCAGCGTTTGTGTCCGTTCGCCCATAACGCTTTACCCTCGTATCCGTCCTGACGGCGACGGGAGATTTATCACAAACGAGGCACTCAGTCCAGCCATGCGATACTATCGTCTTGCCAGCGGTAACGACATCAGTCTGCTCGCCGCCGACGGTGACGCCACGTATGACCTCACGGCGGTCAAACCCCGTCTCGATGGGTTCACCGACCTCGCGGCGGCCGCGAACGTCGCCGGCACAGGCGTCGACGCGCTCGCGGCCGACCTCACCTCCGATGCTCCTGTCGTCGACGTTCACCCGGACGAGACAGCGCTTCCGCTGGTTCCCGACGAGGTGTGGGCCGCAGGCGTCACCTACGAGATAAGCGAGGAGGCCCGCGAGACCGAGAGCGGCATGCCGGAGATGTATCTAGACGCCTACGAGGCCGAACGCCCCGAGATATTCTTCAAGGCGACACCGAGTCGGACTGTCGGCCCCGGCGAGGCGATCGGCGTCCGCGGTGACTCCTCGTGGAACGTCCCCGAACCGGAACTCGGGATCGTCCTGTACGACGGGGAGGTCGTCGGCTACACGGTCGGCAACGACGTGAGCAGTCGCGAGATCGAGGGCGAAAACCCGCTGCATCTCCCGCAAGCCAAGGTGTACGACCGCTGTTGTGCGCTCGGACCCTGCATCGCCTCCGCCGAAGCGATCGGCGACCCGCACGACCTGACCATCTCAATGTCCATCGTCCGCGATGGCGAGACGCTGTACGACGACGAGACCTCGACCGGGAAGATGGCACGGACCTGCGAGGAACTCGTCGACTACTGGCGCGCACACAACGCGGTTCCAGAGACCGGCGTCCTGCTTACCGGGACGTCGCTCGTCCCGGAAGAGGGGTTCACTCTCATGCCTGACGACGAGGTCACAATCACTATCGAGGGCGTCGGGGAACTGTTCAATCCCGTTATCGAAGTCTGAAACGCCGTTTTGCCGGCAATAACTCCGTACGACGAGTCAGAGAACGTCCGTTCGTCCATAATGAACGCAGTTTCGCGTAGCCGAACGCCGTTACACGAATCGGGAAATTACGAGTAGGTGAGGTTCAGTTTGACGACGTTCGCCGCGCTCTCTAACAGTTCAGGGAGTTTCGATTCCAGACGTTCGCCTTTCATCCGGCTCTTGGGACCGGAGACGCTGATCGCGGCGATCGGTCGCCCGTCGTCACCCAGAATGGGCACCGCGACACAGCAGAGACCGGCGATCCGCTCCTCCCGGTCGAACGCCACGCCTCGCTCACGAATTTCGTCGAGTTGATCCTTTAGTTCGGCCGGATCGGTCGTCGTCCGTTCAGTCTCGGTCGGCATTCCGTGCCTGTTCAGAACCTCGTCGACCCGTGATTCCGAGCTGTGTGCGAGGACTGCCTTTCCGAGCGCGGTGCTGTGCAGATAGACGCGGTTCCCCGTACTCGCCGCGACGTTGACTGCCTTGTCGCCGCGGACTCGACAGAGGTAGACGCCCTGTCCGTGTTCCTCGACGAGGAGGTTGACGAGTTCGCCGGTTTCGTCGGCGAGAGACTCCAGTTCGGGACGCGCAGTCTCGTAGAGGTCATCGCGTTGACGGGCGTACCGGCCGAGATCGAGAAAGCGCAGACCGACGTAGTACTCGGACCCCTGTTTGACGACGTATTCCTCCTGTTCGAGCGTTTCGAGGTGGTTGTAAACGCTGCTTTTCGGCAGGTCGAGTTCGTTCGCGACGGCGGTGACGCCCGCCCCGTCGAGGCGACGGAGCGTCTCCAGAACCTCGAACGCCGTCTCGACGGACCGGACCGGGTTGGACGCTTGCTTTCCCATACATAGTACAATGTTGTTTTCCATAAGTATTTATCCGTTCACCTGTGGCGAACGTGCTGATCGGCTAAGGTCGATATTGCACGACTCAGTATCAGTTTTTTCGGTTGCTGGCAGATTACGGGGCAACGATAGTCGATCTATAGTCATCGCCGGCCGATGCAATCGGTAGTGAACCGACCAGCGTTCGTCGGTGGTGAACAGACTGCGGCGATACCTATTACAGTCATATCAGTGTAAAATCTTCCTGCCTCTCACACCTATGTAATAATTGCAATAATAATCTACGACGATCCGATCTTCTGTATACCACGTCTAATAGGCGATTATTGAGGCGTTCTTCCGGTCGTCAGCGGCTTTGGTAATTTGCAATATAGACAATATTATAATAACCTTCCTGTCGAGTATTCACCACCATATCAGGGGAGAGGTAGCGACCTGCTTCGCGTATAAAATGGGTTTTCGGCAAATCTTCGGTCAGAGTATGATTTCACCACTTCACACGTTTTCGGCCAATATAGCCCATTAATCATGCATACAAACGATGTCCTAGGATCGTCGTCCATTCCGTTTCGCCGTAAGTCGGGTCGGTCCCAGAACCATCGGAGCAATCCAATTGTGACCGAAGACACCCCCTGCAACGGACTAGCGTTGCCCCGCGAATATCTCATAGTTTGTGCAATATTTCTTCGTAGTGATCCTGCACTCTCTGCAGCGATCTCTTCGTACATCGCCGTGGGAACTCCGACACAAATATAATTGTTTTGTTAATTATACTGCACAGATCTCTGATGACACTGTCCAACCGGAGGTAGAACAAGCGGAACAAGATCATCACGCAGGTGCGAGTGAACACTGGACATTGTCGAGTACCGGTAGACTCATTACGATATTCTCGGTTGCCCCATGAAGAGACCGATGGAAGACTCAGACGACCTCCTCTGCCTATTCAGCGCGCGGGTCGACAACCGACAGGGCTCTGCGGTGATCGAGATCCCGCGACAAGAGATCACAGTCGGTGCTGCACAAGACGGAGAGGTATACCGTGTAGCACTGTTGCCAAGTGACTCGGCAGACGGAGGGTCCGAGAAGGAGACGAGTAGCGGGCGATCTCTTCGGGAAAGTGACCCCAAAGAGAGGCGAACCGACCCAGACCTCCCTGTCGAGGAAGGCGACCAACGCACAGTTACCATCGAAGATATCGGTGAACAGGGAGACGGGATCGCTCGCGTGAAACGGGGCTACGTTGTCATCGTCCCCGATACAGAGGTCGGAGAACGCGTCGTCGCGGAGATCACGGACGTGACGCCGAACGTCGCCTTCGGACGGGTTTCCGAGCGAAAGGACTACTACGAATAACGCGCCACGAACACTCCCGGGCGGAAGGCATCGAAAACCGCCGTTTCAAAGCCGTATTCTCGGAGAGCTTAGAAAAAGCACTCGAAGAACGTCGCCTCATCAATGGTTCGGAGTAATGAACTCCTCCGTCATCGGAATCGGCAAGATTGGTCTGTCACACCCACCATAATAACGCAGGGGCCAGTTCGTCTGTCTATGAGCGACGATCCCGACAACCGTTCGTTCGCGACCGACTCGTTACACGCCGGCCAGGAGCCGGACCCGGCCACCGGGGCACGGGCTCCGCCGCTCTATCAAACCACGTCGTACGTGTTCGACGACGCCGACGATGCGGCGGCCCAGTTCGCACTCGAAGAACCGGGATACATCTACTCGCGGCTGATGAACCCGACTCTCGAAACGCTGCAGGAGCGACTTGCCGCACTCGAAGGAGGTGTCGGGGCAGCCGTCACCGCCTCGGGGATGGCGTCACTCGACCTCACCACCTTCCTGCTCGCGGAGGCCGGGGACAATATCGTCACCTCATCCTCGCTGTACGGCGGGACCTACACCTACTTCACGCACTCCGTCGAACGGCGCGGGATTTCCACTCGGTTCGTCGACACGCTAAGCTACGACGAGTACGAGGAAGCTATCGACGAAGACACTGCGTACGTCCACGTCGAAACCATCGGGAACCCGGCGCTCGACACGCCGGACATCCAGCAGATCGCCGATATCGCCCACGACAACGGTGTTCCCCTGCTCGTCGACAACACGTTCGCGACGCCCTATCTCTGCCGTCCGCTCGAACACGGGGCCGACCTCGTGTGGAACTCGACGACGAAATGGCTCCACGGCTCCGGGACGACCATCGGCGGGGTAGTCGTCGACGGCGGGTCCTTCCCTTGGGACGAACACGCCGAGAAGTACTCCGAAATCGCTCAAGACAACCCGGCGTACCACGGCGTCAACTTCTCGGAGACGTTCGGTGAAGCGGCGTTTACCTACGCCGCCATCGCCCGCGGACTGCGCGACCTCGGTAATCAGCAGGCCCCCTTCGACGCGTGGCAGACCCTTCAGGGACTTGAAACGCTCCCGCTTCGGATGGAGCGCCACTCCGAAAACGCGATGGCGGTCGCCGAGTTCCTCGAGGCCCACGAGGACGTGTCGTGGGTGAACTACCCTGGCCTCGAATCCCACGCGACTCACGAGAACGCCAGCGAGTACCTCGACGGCGGCTACGGCGGGATGATAACGTTCGGACTGGCCGGTGGGTACGACGCCGCCCGGAAAACCGTCGAATCGACGGAACTCGCGAGTATGCTCGCGAACGTCGGTGACGCAAAGACGCTGATCATCCATCCGGCCAGTACGACCCACCAGCAACTCAGCGACGCTGAAAAGGATGCCTCCGGCGTGACTGACGACCTCGTTCGCCTCTCCGTCGGAATCGAGGACCCCGGACGTATCATCGCCGATCTGGAAGCGGCTATCGACGCAGCGACCTGAAGGAAAGTTCGATTCCTGCCCGATTCTTTGCTGTTCTAACTCAAGCCGTGTCCGCGAACCCATAAACTGGAAGTGTGATACATAACTTGGTGGAGTACTTGCGAAACCCATGAACTCCTCCTGGAACCCGGGCCAGGTGCAGCCCACTATTGGTCAATACTCAGGATGAGGAGCCAACACGGGAACGTGGCCCGCGATACGGACGAGGCAGTGGTCATCAACGGGTCGCGCCAGACGCTGAATCCCCACGTCCGTCGTAGAGTGGACGGATCGGCACACACCTTTCGTGACCAGACAGTCACCGGCGGGCGGCCCTGAGTACGGCTGGGGTGCCGGTTCTAGCCCACCGTCGTCCGGACGCTGCGACGGAGCGTCCCTATCACTACGCATTTCCGGGTCGCTCGTGAACGTGAAGGTATGCGCGACGAGTCCGACGACAGCGTTCAGGTGTGGTTGGTCGAACGAACGTACTCCGACGACGAACAGAACATGATCATCCTCACCTACGCAACCACCGACGGCGAACGGTACTTCCGCAAGGAACGAGCGCTCACCAGTTTCGGCGACGTGCGCGAAACGACCGCCGCCGTCGACGCCGACCTCGACAATCTCGGCTCGGTCAACGACCCGGACCTGCAGGAACAGTACGCCGCCGAAGCTCAACGGATGGCCGACATCCACGACCCCGACGACGTTATCTGACCACCTGCGGCGGGTCACACGAGCAGTCCCATCCTGTTTAGCAAGTTCCACCAAACGGCGAAGGCGTGCAACGACGTTTCGACAGTCACTGGCTTACGTGATTGAAACTATTGCTGAACGAGTATATTCATCGTTTTGTCTCTTTGAAAATACGTTAGCCAGCATTCTGGTTTCCCTGCCGAACCGACTGAAATCGGAAGCCAGATCGGTGAAGTGCAGCCCGTAGATTCTATGCGTGAGCGACGAAAAACACTGCGTCTTCGACATCGTGATTATCCTGGATCTCTCTCGGAGAAACTTCGCGTTGACGCTTTCGTAGCGGTCGTAAAGAGCCTTAGATATGGGAACTCGTTCGTTACGGGATCGACGGTGTCGTACAGGTAGAACTGCTGGCTGTTGGTTCAGATCACGGCCTCATTGAGCGCAACGTGTTCGGACTCGCGTCGCTGGCGGGCTGTATATCGACCTTCTGCACCAGGTCGTGGACCCTTCTTTGGACCGTTCAGAAGTAGATATTCCGGTTTCTAAGATTGTATCTGAAATTTATAATACAGACATTCTGCGACGAATGCTAAGCGCTATCAGCCGGAGATATAACCAACCACATATTCTACAGGTATAAATAACCACATATGTGATAGGTTATACCCTTTTCTGCAATCCGGAACGCCCGTGGCCGACCCATCGTTGTCACAATCCGCGGGACAGGAACCATGCGACGGCGATAGCCGACAGTGAACCAAAGAGGTTCGCCGCAGCGTACCCGACAGATAAGAGGCGGTCGTCGTCCCAGAGTCGGACAACATCGACCGAAAACGAGGAGAAGGTCGTGAAGGAACCGCAGGCTCCGGTTCCGACGAGCAGAAACGCCTCGTTTCCGAACTCCTGAAAGACTGTCAGACCGAGGACGAAACTCCCGAGGACGTTCACGGTGAACGTCCCCAGCGGAAACGCTTCGCTCGGGACGGCCCGACTGACGAAGTGACGCAGTAGCGCTCCGAGGGCACCGCCGGCGGCGACCAGATACGTCGGATCTATCACGCGTCACACTCACCCGTGCGGCCCGCCGCTGACGGGTCGGGCGTGATGTGCAGTGCCGTCGAGCGGCCTACCAAGACGGCGGTGAATCCGACTGCGTAGCTGGCGACGACGTAGCCGACGCCGATCACCGGTTCCGACTGCGCTGTTTCGAGAGCGAACGTGCTGTACGTGGTAAACGAGGAGAGAAACCCGGTCCCAAGGAGCAGTTTCGCCCGTTCGGCGATCAGGTCCGTGCGCTGGGTCCCGTACACAAGCAGACCGAGCGAGAAACAGCCGAGAACGTTCGCCACGAACGTCCCGCCGAGTCCCGATACGGCCGTCCCGACGAAATACCGCGCGTTCGCGCCCAGCGCCCCGCCGATCGCTACGAGAATGACGAGAGCAACTGTGCCGGGCGAGTCCGGTCGTGACATGTCTATTCTGAATAGGCGGGTAGTACTGCGTATATACGGTAGGTACTTAAAAGAACAGTAGTCACGCCGGTGGCAAACGAGTTCGTTCGTTGTGTCACAGGTGAGGAAATGAGGCCGGCGACGAAAGTTCTCGATACTGTCAGTACTGTTTTACGGACGGTTACGTTCCGAGGAGGCAGTGTTCGACCGTGGACGACCGACGGGTTAAGGTGACTTGGGACCCTTTGAATCCAACACGATGATGCTTCCAACACACGCCCTGGCGGGCATGCTACTCGCCCTGCCGTACGCACTCGCAGTGCCTGAGTTCGCCGGGGTCGCACTCGTGGCGGGATTTCTCGGCGGCGTCGTTCCGGACCTCGATATGTACATCGGACATCGGAAGACGCTCCACTATCCGGTGTACTACAGCGTACTCGCAGTCGCGGCAGTTCCGGTCACTGTTTTGCACCCCTCGGCCGAACCGATAGCCGCCCTGTTTTTCCTGATCGGCGCTGCCGTCCACAGCGTCGCGGATATCTTCGGTGGCGGGCTAGAGCTACGTCCGTGGGAAGCGACTTCGAATCGGGCCGTATTCGACCACCGCCGCAGTCGATGGATCGCGCCCCGTCACTGGGTTCGGTACGACGGAGCACCCGAGGACCTCCTCTTGTCTGTGGCGCTCGCCGGCCCATTGCTGATCGCTCTCGGCGGCGTTCCACGGTTGTTGGCGATCGGATCCCTGGCGGTCGCCGCCGTCTACTCCGTCGTACGACGTGCTCTCCCCGCGATTGCCGACCGACTGGTTGGCCTCCTTCTCGACTTCGACTCCGCGAAGCGTATCGTCGCGCTCGTTCCTGCGCGTTATCTTGATGGTTCAGGAGAACAGCTATCCTCGAATACGGTGGACGAATAACGGTTTCGAGCGCCTGTCTCGCTCCCGGATTGGTCTTTCGTTGCCACGTTCCCGCCCGTCGGAGAACCGTAATCGCCACGTACTAGCCTCGTGTACGGGCAGTGTGGACGAATGGAAGAACTAGCCGCTGCCGGCGTAGTGCTGTTCCAAGCCGGTATCATTGTGATTCTACTCGAAGCGATTCGTCGGCGGAACGCCGCCGCCGTCGTGAACGCGCTCGTTTCGTTCGGAGCCACGCTACTTCCAGCGGTCGTCGAGTTCGTCGTTCAGTTCCTCGTCACCCAGAGAGTCAGTTTCGGACCGGAGTTACCTCTGTGGATCGCGGCGGCCGGCTGTTTGCACTCGTTCGGAATGCTGGGTCCGTACGATTCGATCCCGTGGTGGGACTCTCTCACCCATACGGTTTCCGCGGCGCTTATTGCAGCGCTTCTCTACGACAGTCTGATCGTCGTGGCCGGAAGTGCGGGCGGTTTCGGTCTCCCGTTCGGGCTGATAGCGGTGCTGACGGTTCTCTTCACGTTCGCCGGCGGGGTGTTCTGGGAGTTGATCGAACTTGTTGCGCGTGACATCGGTGACCGGTATAACGTCGAACCAGTTCTCGTACACTACGGGTGGCGTGATACCGCGATTGACCTCGTATTCGACGTTTTAGGGGCACTCCTGGTCGTCTCTCTGGACGTTCGAGTCTTCGTTCCGGTCGCCGAGCAGTTCCCGCGAGTAACTAGATCGCTGGTACTGGGAAGCGGCGTCGTAATCGTCGTGGGTTCCGTACTGATGGCGCTGACCGTTTCGTATGGACGCAGACACTGACCGTTCGAACGCAGAGTACTGAACGTTCGGGCGCGGGACTGACCGTTCGAACGCGAACTACTGAATGGGCGAGCGCGGGACTGACCACCGGTCAGCGTCAACGTAGTTCGAACTGACTCGACGACGGCGGAACTCATGGCAGTCGGCACCGATCGTCGGGCGACAAGCGAGATTCAGGGCGAGTCCCGACCGACAAGATGTCCCCCGGTTAGTCTCATTGTCCGGGAATAACGGCCTTGTTTTAAGAGAAGATGGATCGAATGGTTACGTAACACATGTACGACACCATTCTCGTTCCGACCGACGGGAGCGAACACGCGGTTCGGGCGTGCGAACACGGACTGGCACTCTCACGCCGGTTTGACGCGACAGTCCATCTGCTCAACGTGATCGACGTTACGGCGGCAGGCGGAATATTCGATGCGGGAGGAGTCAGTCGTGAGTTCGTCGAACGACTCGAAGAGAAAGGGACGAACGCGATCGAGACAGTCGAGGCTGTCGCAGAAGAGACGGACGACATCCGAACGGACATCATCGAGGGAAAACCGTCCGAGGCGATACTCGAATACGTCGACGAGAACGGGATCGATCTTCTTTCGATGGGGACACACGGTCGGTCGGGTATTAACCGTTACATCACGGGTAGTGTAACTGAACGCGTCGTTCGTCTCTCAGACGTTCCCGTACTGACCGTTCGTGCGACCGAACAGAACACACCCGCAGGCAGTTACGACGAAATACTCGTTCCGACAGACGGGAGCGAACCCGCGACTGCGGCGATCGACCACGGGATCGCGATCGCACAGGAAGCGGGCGCACGCATCCACGCAGTTAACGTCGTAGACGTGAGTTCGCTCGCAGCCAACCCGAACGTTACCCCACCAACCGAACTGCTAGACCAGTTCCGGTCACAGGGTGAATCAGCGACGGAAGCGATCGCGACACGCGCCAGAGAGGCCGGCCTCGACGCGGTTACCAGCGTTCGAGAAGGGATCCCGTCAAGCGATCTGCTCCAGTATGCACGCGAGAACGAGATCGATCTGATAGCAATGGGAACGCACGGTCGAACAGGTCTCGAACGATATGTTCTCGGTAGTACGACCGAACGGATCGTCAGGGAGTCGGAGATTCCTGTACTCTCAGTTTCCCCACAACAGTCCAAAGACTGACACAGCTTCTGAACTTCCCGACAAACAGAACCGCACGTACAGATCGGTCGGCGCGGGTGAGGATTCGAAAGAGACAGACAGCAGGGACAGAAGAAAAACTACCCCCTCGTTAGACACGCGGATCGGACACGGCGGATTAGCCGCTGAACTGTCGCTCGAACCGAGTGACAGCCTCGTCAGTACCGGCGATGATGACTTCGTCATCGGCCTCGAACGCGAACGTCGACGGATCGAACTCGGTGACCGTGTCTCCGTCTCTGATTACCGCGACGACAGTACAACCGGTTACCGTTCGGACCGCTTCATCGACGAGCGTGCTTCCCGCTAGTTTACCGGCAGGGAGGCGCACGACGCTGACCTGCTTGTCGAACGCCAGCACCTCCTCGTCCTCGAACACCGTCGAGGCAAGCATCCGTCCGCTGACTGTGGCTAACGATTGCACGTAGTCCGCGCCCGCTCGATACAGTTTCTTCACGTCCGCTTCCTCGTTTGCCCGGACGACGATGTGGAGGTCCGGGTTCAGCTCTCGCGCGATGAGCGTCGCGAAAACCGCGGTCGTGTCGTCTGCGACTGTGAGGATCAGTGCCGATACGTCCTCGATACCCGCCGCTTCTAACACGTCCGGATCGCGGGCATCACCGACAGTATCGACGCGTTCCTCGTCTTCTATATCGAGGACGGAAATCCTGGTGGTAGACCCCACTAAGGCCTCGTAGGCGGCCCGTCCGGAGTCACCGAATCCGGCGATGACGACGTGTTGCGGGGAAAACTCCCGGACGGTCGAGGACGTCGCCTCCTGCAGGTCGGCTATCTGGTCGGACTTACCTGCTACGAGGAGTCTCGTCCTTGCCACCAGTTCGTCGGCCGGGTCGACGGGCGTCTCGAAGTCGCCGTTGAACCACGCGCCGATCACGTTCACGCCGAACCGGTTCCGGAGTTTCGCCTCCGCGAACGTCCGATGACAGAGGTCGCTGTCCTCCGCGACTGTGAGTTCGACAAGTTCGAGATCATCGCTGATCTCGACGCCGTCCTCGATATCCGTCGTGACAGCAGTGGGGGCTTGCTCTGCCAGACTCTCGCCGAGTAACTGCCGTGGAGAGAGAGCCTCGCTCGCGCCGGCCGCTCGATGGTACTGGGCGAGTTCTGCGTCTTGTACGAGCGTTATCACGCGCACGTCGGGGTAGGCGTCGCGGACCGCGAGAGCGATACTCGCGTTCGTATCGTCGGCGGCGTCGGCGACGACGGCTATCGCCGAAGCCGTTCGTGCGTTCGCTAGCGTTTCTGTCGACTCCGGCTCTCCGTGAATGACGTTATACCCCGCTTCGTGGAGGTCGCGTGCCGCGTTCTGATCGGATTCGATGAGAACGTACTCGCGTCCCCGAGCGTCTAACTCCGCGATGAAGGCGTCGGTTCTGGGGGTGTGGTCGCAGATGATGACGTGTCCCCGAGCATCCGAGACTGCCGTGGGAGCCGTCGGAGTAAGCGCGTCCCGGAGCCACGGGACGGCGAACACGTCCACGGCGGTGAGGATCAGCCCAATACCGGCGAGTTGCATCGTGATCGCGAGGACGTTCATCTGCGGCGTTTGCCACGGCGCGTCTTCGCCATACCCGGTTGTGGTAAAGCTCTGGATGACCACTTCGAGAGAGCGGTACAGCGGTTGCGGACGGTTCTCCCAGACCGCCATACCTGTGTTGTACGCCCCGGTGAAAACCAGAGTCGTTACGAGGACCAACGCTAGGTAGAAGCCGGTCCGGCGGGAGCGCAATGACATACGAGAGGGTGTTTTTTGTCTGTATTTATACTGTCGGCTGTAACCGTTTGTGCGTGAGTCGTTGGAGCAGTCCAGCGAACGCGGACGACAATGCAGCGAAGAACATCAGGATTCGGTACGTCCACCGAGGCCAACAGTCGTCTCCGCGGACGGGCAATAGTCAACGTGCCCTGAAGTCAGGAACGGTGACGCCAAGTCGTCGGTGCCGGACAGAGAATAGTGGATGAAATAGAGTTCAGCGGTCTGGGCCGGTTCGTACCTCGGAGTACGGCGTTCGGGTCCGCGCCGAACAGTTTCGGCCGCTATCCGAGAACGTACCTGAGAGCGGGGAATCGTTCGGTGAGCGTCTGACCACCGATGTCGTAGTTCTCAATCCAGGCGTCTACGCCGAGGATGCGACCGGCTCCGAAGGCCGCGACGGCGAGGAACACGAGCATGTACGCGAAGTCGCCGTTGATGACGCCGTGAGCGATATCCCAGTTCCCGAAGTAGAACATGAGCATCATGAGCGCGCCGAAAAACGCGGCGAGGCGGACCATCGCTCCGACGAGCAGGCCGAGGCCGATGAACAGTTCGCCCCACGGGACCGCGACGTTCGCGAACTCCACGAACCACGGGGTCGATCCCATCCAGGCGAACACGTCAGCCAGCGGGTTCCCGTTGGTCGCCGCGACGTGTGTGAGGTAGCCGCCCGCACTGAACGGTTCGGCAGCCGTGATCTTCGTGAATCCGGAGGACGCGAACGCCCAGCCCATCATTAGACGGAGCGAGAGCACGAACCACGCGGAGAGGCTGTGGGCGCGACCGCTGACGGTGTAACCGCCGATGGTGCTTTCGAACGTGTTGCGGGTTTCTGGCGAGAGAGTGGATGTAGTCATGGTGACGGAAGGAAACTTCCTATTTCTATGTACGCAGAGCGAGTATATATATCTATTTAGGTAATCATTGGCACGGTTTTTCTATAAGTTATTAAAATAATATGGGAGGAACCGGTCAGCGTTACGACTAACCAGCAAACGGAGCAAGAGTACGCGATCAGACCTGCCGCCTGAACCAAGGGGGTCCAATACCGATAGTCGGTACAGTCACCGCGTCAGCACCGCGTTCTCAGTGTTTCATGGAGTCGCAACTCGTTGGGGCGAGAGCGTGTTCCGACAAGAGTTCGGTCCAAACGGGTTGCACGTACCGGAAATAGTTCGTACGCGGCCCGTTATGGACAAACAGTCAAATCCCGGGACCGTCGTAGCAGATCGCGGTTATGGCCAGAGACCGCGGGCTTCCTTCGCTGCGCCGATCCGGTTCAGCGCGACGATGTAAGCCGCGTCCCGCCAACTCGTGTCGCTCGCCTCGACCTCCGCTTTGACGTTGTCCCACGCCGACATAATCTCCGATTCGAGTTCGTTTTGGACCCGTTCTTTCGACCACTTGCGGCGGTTGATGTCCTGTAGCCACTCGAAGTACGACACGGTCACACCGCCTGCGTTAGCCAGGATGTCGGGGACGACCGGGATATCGCGTTCGTCGAGGATGGAATCCGCACCGGAGGTCGTCGGACCGTTTGCCCCCTCGACGACGATGTCGGCCTTGATATCGTCGGCGTTGTCGATCGTGATCACGTTCCCGATCGCGGCGGGAATGAGGACGTCGACGTCGAGTTCCAGGAGTTCCTCGTTCGTTACCGTGTTCGGGGCCTCTTGACTCATGACACCTTCCGGTTCCTCCTTGTGCGACGGAACCGACTGAGTATCGAGACCGCTGGTATCGTAAATTCCACCGTTAACGTCGCTAACAGCGACGACATCTGCGCCCCACTCGTCGAGGAGGCGGGCGGCGTTCGCTCCGACGCTGCCGTACCCCTGAATTGCGACAGTGGTGTCCCGGATGTCTTTGTCGTAGTAGTCGATAGCCTCGCGAGCGATGATGGCGACGCTTCGGCCGGGTGCCTCCTCACGGCCGTAGCTCCCGCCGATGACCGGCGGCTTGCCAGTGACGACCCCGGGGATGGTTTCGCCCTCCTGCATACTGTAGGCGTCCATGAACCAGGCCATCGTCTTCGCGTCTGTCCCCATGTCCGGCGCGGGGATGTCCTGATTCGGACCGACCTCGTCGCGGATCTCCTCGGCGAACCGGCGGGTGAGTCGCTCCTTTTCGTCCGTACTGAGCTCTTTCGGGTTGACGATAATCCCACCCTTCGCTCCGCCGTACGGGATGTCCATGACGGCGCACTTCCACGTCATCCACATCGCAAGTCCGACGCACTCCTGTGACGATACGTCAGGGTGGTATCTGAGCCCTCCCTTGTAGGGGCCTCTGACGTCGTCGTGCTGTGCTCGATAGCCGGTAAATACCTCGACGCTACCGTCGTCGCGCTTGAGCGGCACGGCGACTTCGACGACCCGGGTCGGGTGTTTGAGACGTTCGATAACGCCAGGATCGACGTCTACGTGCGTGGCTGCCTCGCGGAGCTGTCGGCGAGCCGTCTCTAGAGCGGATTCGTGTTCCGGTTCGTCGTCTGATTCAGAGTCTGTAACTGTGTTAGCGGGCATGTATCGTGTTCGTTGTTATTCGAACGGTGTACCGCGGTTTCGCATCGTATCTCCGCACTCAGGACAGTCAGTGGGGTGGTTCGTCTCCGTGGCCATGTGCCCACAGCCCAAGCATTCGTACGTCGATTCTGCCTCAGGGTCGGACTCCACGTCTCGGTCCATAGTAACAGCTCTACCTTATTGGTATCGGATTAAAGATGAGGGAGTTGAATAGTAAACCCCGGTGCGGCGTGCGAAGGTTTACTATTCAACCGTGATGTACTGTTGCTGGCGATCGAACAGCGCAGCGAAGAACTTCTGCTCGATACGGCGAATGTGGTCGTAGAAGGCGGTGTGTGAGATGTCGAGTGTCGTCGCGATGTCCCGGCCGGACACGTTTCGCTGCATGTCGAAGTAGCCGCTATGATACGCGACCTGAGCTATTTCTTCTTGGCGCTCTGTCATCAGCGACCCGAGTTCCTGTTGAGGTTCAGACGGACGCGTCTGTTTTTGCTGTGACGTCAGTTCTACATCCGTGAACTGACCGGAGAGCATCTCGTCGACGGCCCGGATCGTCGCAGAATCGGGGACTTCGACGACGAGACGAACTCCCGTCGGCGATGCTTCGAGCGTCCTGCGCGTCGCGCCGTGAGTCGCAAGCGACGACGTGACAAACGGATCGCGTACTTTGAGGCTCACGAGACCGCCGTTTTCCGTCTCCCGTATCACCTCACCGGCAGTGACATCGACGAGCGACGTGGCTTCGGAGACGACCGTCGCGGCCGACGCGTTCTCTACAGCGACGAAGATGAGCGTCGTCTCGTCCGCCTGTGTGACCTCACTTTTCACCTCGAGAGTACAATCGAGCGATTTGGCGAGACGGAAGAGAACGAAGGATGGATCGCGGATCCCATACGCCAGTCTGAAAACGGAGTCGCTGCGGAGCGCCTCTTTGCGCTGGATCCCGTTTATTGCGGCGCCGATAGTGCTACCGAGTTCACTGAACACCGTTCGAATCGTCTCGCTGAAGGAGTTCGGGTCGTTGTGGTAAACCGTAAGCGTCCCGAAGAGTACGTCGTCGTAGACCAGCGGGATCGAGAGAATGGAGTTGAAGTTCCGCGAGACAGCCTCCTTACACCACGTCGCCTCGTGGAGTTGATTGGCCACGTTATCCATAACCGTCAGAGACCGGTCCTGCATGGTCTGGAGGGATGGCTCGGAGAGGGTCTGGTCGTCCATCGTCGAGAGGGAGACACTATCCAGATACCCCTGATTGTCACCGGCCCACTCGCGCGGATGGAGTCGGCGGTTGCGCGCGGCACTCTCACCGATCCAGGCAAATGCGAAGCGGTCACTGGCGGAGAGGCGCTCACAGACAGTGGTTTCGATCTCCTCTCTGGTTTCAGCGTGAACCATCGCCTGGTCGATCTCTCGGATAATCTCGTTTATCTGGTTTATCTCGGACAGTTGACGGTTCTGCTGTTGCAGTCTCTCGTCGCGTTCTCGGAGTTCAGACTCCCGGTCGAGACGGTCGAACGCGGCCTCTGTCGTCGCCGCGAGTAACTCGGCGATTTCCTTGTTTACACCGTCGAACGGCCCGTCGACCGTCGCTGCCAGCAACACGCCATGTTCCCCCAACGACATCGCAGCGAAGTCGTCTAGGTTCGTAAACAGGGGTTGCAGATCGTCCGATACGTCGGTCTCGTCGGGCTGTATCACCCGCTCTTCGACGAAGGCCCTGTTGATAGATGTCCGCTGGTCGAGACTCACCTCGGGCAACGAACCGAGCATCTTCCGAAGCGGGTCCGAAACTGCCATCGGATAGAGCGTGTTCTCCGCTCCATCGAAGTGATACAGTGCGATCCCGCCGTTTGGGAGCGCGGTAGTCGCATCCGCGGTGACCCTGTTTGCGACCTCAGCCTTGGTCTCCGCATACAACAGGTTTCGGCTCGTCTGTTGAAGTTGTGTCAGCGCCCGCTCCCGTTGTTTCCGCTTGGTTATGTCTCGACAGCTGTAAAGTCTGGTTCCGCCCTGGATAGACACTTCTCGGACGTTAACGAGCAGCGTGTGCTCTGTGCCGCTCTTATCAGTCGCCGTACACTCGATGTTGGTGAGAACGCCTTCGGATTCGAGGCGGTCGGGGTCAATCAGTTCCTCACCGAGGAGTGCGTCGATAGTCCCGAATTCGTGTATCTCCTCGGCGGCGTAACCGAAAATGAAGTGAACGTTCGGGCACACGTACGTGAACTCCCCTTCGTCGTCCGTAACGAGAACCGTGTCGGTCATGTTGTTCAGGGTGACGCGATGGAGTTCCTCCGACGCGCGAAGTTCGGCTTCGAGGCGTTCCCGTTCGGTCAGCATCTCACCCTGAACGAGTAGCCTGTCGCCTCCGTCACCCGCGGCCGGTTGGATGCGAAACCTGAGTCTGACTTCGTTGTCGACGCTGGCCGTACCGTTCGACGGTGAAAGAACGCCCTCAAATTCAGTGTAGGATCCGTCAGCAGCACCGCGGAGAGCCTTCTGGACCGTCCGCCGTTGGGGCTTCCCCTCTTTCCACGGAAGGGCCCATATCCGCTTGCCAGTGACCGTTTCTGCGGACGCGTTCAAAAGGGTGGCCGCTGCTTCGTTGAGCGACCGTATGGTTCCGTCCGCCGCCAGGACTGCGACGAACTGGTCCGGGTTGTCGAAGACACCGCGGAACTGAGCCGCTTGCTGTCTGTCGCGGCTGTACTTGCGCTCCCGTGAAAGAACGGTGCGGAGTCCGTCAACACCGGTTGGGCCCGCGTCGTCAGCGTATAACGGCACCACCCAGGTCACGTGTTCGGACTCGGTTCCCGAGTCCGGAGGCATATCATCCGTTAGAGGTGCCAGAACGAACGCAGATGCGGCGTTTTGCACGATAGATTCCGCAGAGAACCGAATCCCTGTCGTCCCTTCCAGGTGGTAGGCGCTGACGACACAGTCGACCGGGTCGTCCGAAACCAGCGTCTTCCTGGCCTGTTCCGCAGTCGTGACGGCTGTCACTCGGATTCCGTTCAGTCGGGCGGTAGCCGGTCCGGCCTTATCCTGCCATTCGTCCGGACCGACGAGCAGAATACGATAGTCAGGGTGAGATCCGCACGTATCCCCGTTCGGTACCATACGGTCATCTGAGTACCTTGGCGGCGAAAAGTCTGACTCATACGAGAGATACGTTGCCGATCTAGTGCTCGGGTTTTCGAACGCGGTTGTAGAACATTTATATTAATACATAAGATACCGGATCTATGCATGGTCGATGCCATTCTCTCCAAACGGCGCGTCGATTCGGAAAAAGTGGACCAGCTTCGCGATTACTTCGACTCGCTTGACGACAGACAGGAACTGTTCGAGCGTGGCCTGGACTTAGAGGAGGTCTACACGGAAGCCGCGTTCCTCCAAGATGACGGCGAGGGGCCCGTCCTCTACTACTACATGGAACAGAGCGACGATTTCCCGCCCGAGTTGGACCGAGAGGACATCGACGATCAGAACCTGTTAGAGTTGAGCGCGGAACACGAGGCGGTACTGAACGAGGTCTGTCTGGAACCGGCCCGCGACGGAGACGAGGAGCGAAACCGACTCGAGACGCTGTTTTTCGCCTCGACGCTTGACCGCCGGGCGTGATCTAAGCTCGCGCTCTGAGCGGTCCCACCACAATGATATATCGAGAACGCGATCGAAGGTGTGCCGCCGGTCGGAGGTGTTTCGATGACCGGAGGACGCTGTTTCGAGGATTACCACTGCTCGTGATGCGACTCATCTTCTCCGACCGAGGTTTTCGGAAGCCACGTCCAACATCTGCGCCGTCGGGAGAGTCCAGCCAAAGTTTACCGCAGCCAACCGTACTCCGACCGTAACGGCAGCGCATACCATCGCTGCGGCGCTCGCGGACGCATCGATAGCGACCAGTGTCCAATAGGTACTTCCACCGAGCACTGCACAGCTCGCGTAGAAGTCGTCAAACAGGATAAAGGGAGACCGGTCCAGCAGGATGTCGGCGAACGCGCCCCCACCGACTGCGTTTATCGTCGCGATGGCGACGACACCGAAACCCGAGACACCGGCGTCGGTCGCTACGATGGCACCAGCCGTGGTGAACGCAGCGAGCCCGATCGCATCGGATATCAACGTTCCCGCGTGGTCGTCCGGCGAGTCGAACACGACACTCAGACCGACTGCCAGGCCCACGCCCAGCATTCCGAGACTGATCTCGCCTAACGACCTGAGGGCCAACGGAATCCGGTTCACGAGGACGTCCCGCGTCGCCCCGCCAGCGAACGCCGTTACGAGTCCGACGACGGTCACGCCG
Source organism: Halostella pelagica (assembly GCA_005954745.1). Classification (GTDB taxonomy): domain Archaea; phylum Halobacteriota; class Halobacteria; order Halobacteriales; family Natronoarchaeaceae; genus Halostella; species Halostella pelagica. The sequence goes on along the minus strand of CP040679.1, from coordinate 153,382 downwards.
AACAGGTCGAACTCCTCGCGTATTGCCTTGGACGCACCTACCAACGCGAACGCAACCAGTCCGACCGTGTTCATCACGGCGAACGGGTCAAGCAGCAACCCTTTGACGAGGTCCAGAACCACTGGTTTCCCTCAAGGCAGCGAGTGTATTGAGCGCTACGCATTTATCGTCGACGGGTAGGAGCGCTAAGCATTTGCTGTCGACAGGATGGCACAAACCGAGCGTACAGATAACGACGGTATCGTCAGATATCGGGGCCGACGTGAACAAGACTTATGGCTAACTAACTGGTTAGTCAACGTATGAGCCAGTCAGCTTCAGAAAAACGTCCGTGGCTCGCGGCACTGCTCGCAGCGCTCGCCACAGGGCTCGGACATATATATCTCCAACGATGGCGGCGTGCGCTGGGATGGCTCGCTGTCCTGTTCGGCGTCACTACCCTCTTCGTCGACCCGGCGGCATTAGACGCGCTTGCAAACGGTAACGCGGTCGATCCCCTGGCGGTCGCACCGACCCTCGTCGTGGGCGGAATGAGCGTCCTCGACGCGTATTTCCTCGCTCACGCCCAGAACGCGCTCGATAGGTTGACACCCACCGAAGATGGAGAACTGACGCACTGTCCTCACTGCGGGAAGGAACTCGATAGCGACATCGAGTTCTGTCACTGGTGTACGACAGAACTAGGCGAGCGAGACGGAGCATCCCCGACGAGAGCAGATGATCAGTAGTAGCACAACGCGCTGGAACTGATAGCAGCTATCTTCGGAGGAACCTACTAAACCGGTGCGGACGGACGTATCCCCGGAAGTTCGGAGGAACTCCGGATACGTCGCTTCGTCCCGTCAGCACGGACTATCCATCTTCGCGCAACAGTACGGCGGTAAGGTACTCGTCGGCGCTCTCTCTCGCCGTTGCGAGTACATCAGTGTCGTCGAGTACGACCGTGCGGGTTCGAGCGCCGTCGACGATAGTCATAAGCGTCCGGGCGGTGTGTTCTGCGTCGACATCGTTGAACACGCCCTCCTCGATCCCCTGGTCGATCACCGTTTTGAGCATGTACCGAATGTACTCGTCGTTCTGCTCGAATCGCTCGCTGAACGTATCCTTGTACGGGGCCTGACTCCGCATTTCGAGCATCGCGATCAGAAGGTTCTGATGGTCCTCGGGGTCGACGAGGAGTTTGTCCAGTAGGAGAGCCAATCGCTGCTCCGGATCAGTCGTTTCGACCTCGTGAACCGCGTCCCTGAACTGACCGAGTAGAAAGTCCAGAAACGCCGCCAGCAAGTCCTCTTTCGTGTCGTAGTGGTAGTGAACTGCGGCGGTCGTTTTCCCGTACTCCTCGGCGATCCGCTTGATCGTGAGATCGGCGTACCCGTACTCGCGAAGTGCCCGGTATGTAGCGCGCATTATCTCCTCGTCCGGGTTTGAGACTGGTCGTTCCGGCGGATCGGCCATTACGTATTGAGACTATCGTACGGTAGATAACGGTTTTGAACTGCATCCGATAGCCGGCCACCGGACCGATTGCTCAGTTTGTCGCCTCGGGGGAACCGCCACGAGCCCCAGTTGAGACTACCGTCGTTCCAAAGCCTTTTGACTGACTGGTTAGTAAGTAGTCGTACTAACTGAGATGGACGAGGAACCACGAACCGAGATACTGAACGCGACATACCGCGCACTTTGCGAGCGTGGCTACGCCGATCTCACACTACAGGACATCGCCACCGAAGCGGAGAGGAGTAAAGCCTCGATACACTACCACTACGACACGAAAGAGGAACTGTTCACCGCGTTTCTCGATCACCTCTACGACAGATACATGGCCCAGATCGAGACCGTGTCCGGTGAAACCGCTCGCGAGCAACTCCGTTCACTGTTCGATACGCTGCTCGCGGACGGTGACGCTGTTCCGGGAACGGAATTTCGCACCGCGATGCTAGAGGTGAAGGCTCAGGCACCCTACAACGAGGGTGTTCAGGCCAAGCTTATCCAGTTCGACGAAGCCCTGCTCGGTCGGATTCAGGATATCTTGGCGGACGGGATAGAAACGGGTGAATTCGACGACAGCATCGAACACGAACTCGTCGCGGAGTTCCTCACGACGGCGATCACTGGAGCCCGGACGAGAGGAGTCGCAGTCGACTGTTCGGTCGAGAGACTCGACGAGATGATGATCGAGTACGTCGAGACGCATCTGATCGGCGAAACGACAGCGGAGGTACCGTACTGATGGGTGTCCGCAGTCGGATCGGGTCGCTATTCAAAGGTCGTGAGGAGTTCGACCTCACGTCCGGCGGCATCGGAAAGCCGCTCTTTTTCCTGTCGATGCCGATCGTCGTCACGAACCTCTTTCAGACCGCGTACAACCTCGCGGACACGTTCTGGCTCGGTCAGTACAACACCGATGCGCTGGCGGCGATCAGTTTCGCGTTCCCGATGGTGTTTCTGCTCATCTCGCTCGGAATGGGGATTTCGGTCGCTGGAAGCGTCCTCGTCGCACAGTATACGGGTGCTGGCGAGGAGCGAGAGGCCGAGTACGCCGCGTCACAGACCGTGACGTTCGCCATCATCGCGTCGATACTCCTCGGTGGAGTCGGGTACTTCCTCGTCGAGGAGTTCCTCGAAGTTATGGGCGCCTCTGAGGACGTGCTGCCGATGGCGTCGAGCTACATGGAAGTCATCTCGCTGGGCCTGCTGTTCATGTTCGGGTTTTTCGTGTTCGTCGCGCTCATGCGGGGCTACGGCGACACGATAACCCCCATGCTCGTCATGTTCGGCTCGGTGGTCCTCAACATCATCATCGACCCGTTCCTGATCTTCGGGTGGACCGTCGTCGAGAACGCGCCGATCGTCGGGACGGTTTCGTTCCCCGAACTCGGTATCGAAGGAGCGGCGATCGCGACGGTGTTTTCGCGCGGCCTCGCGCTGGTCGTCGGACTGGCGATCATGTTCCGCGGGACGCGTGGCGTCCAGATCCACCTTCGGGATATGGTGCCCGATCTCTCGTACCTCCACCGTCTCGTTCGGATCGGCCTTCCCGCGTCTGTCGAAGGGACAGGACGGGCGTTGTCGATGAATCTCCTGTTGTTCATCGTCGCGCTCTTTCCGGATCCGGTCGTCGCCGCGTACGGGATCGGCACGCGCGTCTTCTCGGTTATCTTCCTCCCCGCGATCGCAGTCGCCCGCGGAGTCGAGACGATGACAGGCCAGAACATGGGTGCGGGCAAGCCAGACCGCGCCGAACAGGCAGCGGCGCTTGCGGCGAAAACACTCTTCGGCGTCCTCACGGTCGCCGGGATCGTCGTCTGGTTCGCCGCGGCCCCTATCGCCGACGTGTTTACGACTAACTCCGAGGTGGTCGATATCTCTGCGGAGTTCCTGCGGTACGTCGCGCTGTCGTTCGGATTCATCGGGATCATGCGCGCCTACACGGGAAGCTTCCGCGGTGCCGGGAAGACCCTCACAGCGGCGGCGATTTCCGTGCTGATGCTCGGAGTGATACGGTTCCCGATCGCGTGGGTTTCAGCCGGCGCCATCGGCGAGACGGGTATCTGGCTCTCGTTCGCGATATCGAACGTGGCCGGCGCGGTGATCGCTTACGCGTGGTATCAGCGTGGGACGTGGCGGGAGAACGACCTCACGAAAGCGGGTTCGGACGTAGCCGTCGACGACACTGGTGGTGAGCCAACAGCAACAGACGACTGACAACAATGACTTACGAACGCTCTCTCACTGAGCTGCGAGCCGAAATCGACAGCCATCTCGAAAGTGTGCTGAAACCCGCGGACAAAGGCCGATTAACAGCGGCTCGGGAGACGGTCGACGAATACGACGACCGGAAGTACGGTCAGCTACTGATGCTTTCGTTCGAATCGATAGCGACTCCCGCTTCCCGAGATCCCGAGACAGTCCTCCCGGCGGCAACGGCGGTCGAACTACTCCGGGGGTACTGTCGGTTGCGGAGCGAACTGTTGATCCAATTCGACGACGGGATAGCTCACTCGTTGACGCGGGAGCCGATGTCCGCGTTACTTTCCGGTGACTACCTGTACACGTCGGCGTACTCGGCGCTTAGTGAGATCAACAACGCCCACCTCGGAGCGTGTTTCGAGACGCTTACCGCCGTTCAGGAGTCGGTCATCGGCGCATTCAGTACTAACTACTCATCAACCCCGACAGCCCCTGACTGCCGTTCGTTTCTCGACGACACGGCGGGCGTTCTCGGTGAAGGTGCGGCCGTTATCGGAGCGACACTCGCCGGGGTCGATAGTACCCACCGGCAGCACTTCGCGACAGTCGGGCGTGGATTCGCTACGGGACATCAGATACAATTAACGTTCGGTTCGGGAGGGAGAGACGTTCTTGCCGTGTTCCAGGGTTCCGAGGAAAAGGAACTTCGCCAGCACGCCGAAAAGCGGCTGGACGAGGCCAAGAAATCGCTTCGACATCTTTCATCCGTATACGACACGAGTTTCCTGCGAACCTTCGTCGAAGGAACTGTATCGGGGTCGGTTCATGGCGTCACCGATTGACGGGAAGCGTCCACGGCAGCGATGGATTTCGCACAGTCTCCAATTTTAACTCACTGGTCCGAGAGTTTATAATAGATTACGGCAATACGAACGTATGAACCGTCGAATCACGGAAATCGTCGTGAGTACGACGGTGCTTTTTGTTTCTGGCTATCTTCTCTGGCCGCCGAACAACGTCTACTGGGCGTCTATCGGAGAGCAGATCGGGGATAGCCTGACGATAGCTCTCGTCCTGCTAGTTGCGGGCGGGGTCGGTGTCGGGATAGCTATAGCGAGTGAAATATCGCTTTCAAATTTGGGAATCGGTGGGGGAGTGGCGTATGTGCTTGGGATGTTCCTCATCAATAGGACGATGTCGCCGAACAGCCCAGTACATCTGTATCTGTACGGTGTTCTGTTACTCTGTATCCTGCTCGGAGCGGTCGCCGTGGAATTCGCCTATCGAACGGACAACGGGTTACTCGAACGAATTCATTGACGTCGAACGTATCAACTACTAATTGGTGTGGTTCAGATGTGCGCCGAATCACGGTATCCGAACGTTCTACAGTGAGCCACGGCTCCGTCGAAGAGGTATGGATCACGACCCTGTACGAGGGAACCGATCATTGTCCCAGGAACTACGCCCTTGTGCGAGAGAACCGACCAAATGGTCAGTCCGAGTTCTACTGCTCGTCAAGCGCCTGAAGAACGATATCGGTCCCTCGCATGAGGCGGTGTTCTAGATAGCTTCCTTCGCTTTTCCCGCCACCGGTGTGTCTGGACTCCGTAACCCCGAGAAACGACTGCTCTTTGAGAAGACGATACACGCGGTCCTGACTGAGCGGATCGCTTCCCTCGTTTGCGGCGATGTCGCGGTACACGCTGTATATCTCGCCGGTCGCGAACGCGTCGCTCTGATGGTTTTCGGTGAGTTGAGCCAACGAGCGGAGTAGATACTTGACGTGAGGCGTAGACCCCGACACGAGTTCCTGGAACCGCTGTACCTCCGCTTTCTGCTGGCCACGCTCGACGTGGTCTTCGGTAACGTAGTCGTCGTTCTCCCGCTCGGCGAGTTCGCCTGCTTTCTGCAGGATGTTGATCGCCTTTCGAGCGTCCCCGTGTTCGCGTGCGGCCAGCGCTGCGACCTTCGGAATCACGGCGTCGGCGAGGACCCCCTCCTGAAACGCGTCGCGGCGGTTTTCGAGGATAGTTCGGAGTTGGCCGGCGTCGTAGGGCTGAAAGATGATGTCCTCGTCCTGCAAACTCGAATCGATACGCTCGCTCAGGCGGTCACGGAATTCGATCTTGTTACTGATCGAAATGACACCCAGATAGCAGTCCGTCTTTCCGGTCTCCTCGGCTCGCGATAGTTGCATGAGGACGTCTTGGTCCCGAAGGATATCGATCTCGTCGAGAAGAATGATGCAGGTATCGCGTGATTCGAGGAGGTCCCAGAGGTACCGGTAGTACTCGTTCGCGCCGATACCCTGTTGGGGAATATCGGGAGTATCGTCGTTTTCAGCCGCGAGTTGAGTCGTGATCTCGCGTGCGACTCGCGTTTCGGTGTCCGCATCCGAACAGTCGACGTAGACGTGGGAGAACGCGACGTCGTTTTGAACGGCGGTCCGGCTGGCCCGCTGTGTGACGTGCCGGGCGACGAGGCTCTTTCCGGTCCCGGTTTTCCCGTATATCACGACGTTCGACGGTGGGCCGCCGTCCGTCGCCGGGCCGAGCGCCTGCCCGACGCTCTGTAGCTCCTGGTCGCGGCCGACGATCCGGTCCCGGTCGGGAACGTGACCGACCCGGAGAAGTTCACGGCGGGCGAAGATATCACCCGTCGCGAACAGGTCATCGCCGTTGTATTCGGTGAGTTCACGATCCGTCATAGCTGACCCGTCACGGCGGTGAAGTATAAAACCCCGGGGCCTCGTACCGAGTGAAAACGGCTATCCTACCGTTTTGCGTCGCTATACCCGGAGAGTAGTATAAGAACCACTCCATACGCACACCCCCGACAACGAGTGAAAACGGGGAGAGTCGCCACCGGGCAACTCACGGTGCAAGCACGATTATTATATAAAGGGTAGGACTCTAGAGCCGATATAATCGAAACATGCCGTACTGAGGCTTCTACTGACACTGTATGTATGTATGTATTGCTTGTACACCTAGATATATAATAACGCGAAGCAAGCGTTAGCGGCGTGGTTCGTCTTGCCGGTTTTGATCGTTTAAATGTACCCACATAGCTGTCTCTATTATATTTGCTCTAGCTATCTGTATCGTGATCGCTCTTGTTGGCTTTGCCCTATTTGTTTATTTTTCCGCAATCGCTCTGATCGTCTGATCCACCGATGTACCTATTTGCGTTTTCACTCGTTACCTGGGGTGTGTGTGCTCGTTCTCTTCACTCGTTGTCTGGGGTGTGTAACCGGCGTAATTTACCGTTTGAAGCGAATACACGCACGGTTTTCACTCGTTGTCTGGGGTGTTGCCATCCAGTTTTTCACTCGTTATCTGGGGTGTGGGGTAACGCCCGTTCACTCGTTGCCTGGGGTGTCTGGAAGCGAGAGAACCGTTCGTTCACCGTAACTGCATCTCCTCAGCGCGCTCAACCGCGAGGTCAGTTATTTCGTCGATGCTACTATCGGACCGGTCCGCGAGGACGCGGAGCATCATCCCGAGTTGAACCGCGGCCGTTTCCCGCAACTCCGCTGCCTCTTCCGTGTCGTTCCCAAAGTAGTACTCGTGTTGCCCGTCCTCGTGGATGAGACCGGTGTAGACGGAGCGAAGGTCGTCGTCACCGACTGCCGCTGCTGCCTCTTCTCTGAGTTCGTCGAATCGTGGATTTGCCATCGGGCGATGTATAGAGTCCGCCGTGCCTGTACTCTTCGGATCCGGGACCTGACCGACGCAGTTTCCCCCGGTTAGTCAATTCCATACTACCCTCGTGGTTCCGAATGTGGTGAGAGTAGCGAAACGATCACAGAAACGTGACCTCATATTTCGGGACACTCAGTATACCCGGTACGGTAAGCTTTAACTCTTGAACTGCTTTGGAAGAGTGATAATGGGTAAATCGGGAACGGACGGCCGCTCACCAGTCGTGCGTATTTCGTCAGACGTGCCGTGGGGCCGTGAACCCGGAGTGCTAACCGCTGCTCGCGACGCTGCTGACACTGTTGCAGTCGTCCGGACCGGGCCGACCGGAATCACCGAACTCGAACCGCTCGTCCTCGTAACCGCGGGTGGTCGGACCTGGTTTTACGCCGACCCGGACCCGTCGACGGTACGGTCTATCGTCGCCGATGCGGAGTCCGGTGAACTGGCGACAGGAAGCGTTGACGGAGATGCCCACGGTCAGGACATCCCTGCCGACGGACCAGACCACCTTGGCGATGGGCCCGGTATCCTCCCCGACGGTGCGGACGGCGTCGTCGAGCACGACCGGGACGTATCGACGCTACCCGTCCCGACTGATGGCCTGCTGAGCGTCGGCCGGAGACGAATCCTCGGACCGTGTGGCTGGGCAGACCCTCTCGATCCGAGCGACCACGATTTCGTTTCGACGAGTCGAGGCGCGGGCGTCGCCGCCGATATCGGCTTACTCGGCCGCGGTCGGGGCGACGCTACCGAGGACGAAGCTGTCACCGACGCGTGGGAGCGAGTGCGGGAAACTGACGGCGATCCCGTCCTCGTCGTTAACGCGAATGACGCGGATAGACGGACGCGAGCGGACCGCACGCTACTTGCCGGAGCGCCGCTGTCGGTTCTCGACGGCGTCTCGGCCGTCGCCGAGTACGTCGGTGCCGACGACGCGGTAATCTACGTTCCCGAGTCGGACACCGGTCTCCAGCGGCATCTTGAGCGCGCGATCGAGGCAGCTGACACCGAACTGTCCGTGGTCCCACAACTCGTCGCCGGCCCTGACGAGTATCGCGCCGGCGGACCGACCGCCGCGTTGGAAGCGATGGAAGGGGCCGACCGGATCGAACCCCGAATTCAGCCACCGTCACCTGCGGAGTACGGGCTGTACGGTCGTCCGACGGTGGTTCACACGCCGAGAACGTTCGCGCAGGTGCAGTACGCGATCCGGGACCCGGACGCGTTCGATCCGGCGGCGGCCGACCCCGGCACGCGACTCGTGACCGTGACTGGTGACGTGACAGATCGGGCGACTGTGGAGTTGGATTCCACCGGAAGCATGGGCGCGGTTCGCGAGGCCGTTCGGATGACTGGACCGTTCAAGATGGCGTGCGTCGGTGGCGTTCTCGGGGGCATTACCCGAGACCTCGACGTGGCACCGACCGCGCAGTCGCTTGCCGCCGCCGGCCTCGGAACGGACGGGGTCGTCGAACTGTTGTCCGACGAGCGCTGTGCCGTCGCGACTGCGGGTGAACGCGCCCGCTTCGCGGCCGCGGAAAACAGCGGTCGGTGCGTTCCGGGTCGGGAAGGCACTCAACAGCTCACCGAACTCCTGCGCGAGGTGTACCGGGGGTCGTTCGAGACGGCCAAGATACGCGAACTCGGCCGTGTCATGCAGCGGACGAGCAACTGCAAGACCGGTGCCCACGCACCGCGACCCGTCGTCACGGCGATCGACCAGTTCGAACCCGAGTTCAAGGCCCACGCGAACGGCCGCTGTCCGAGCGGTACCTGTACGGAGAAACTATGAGTACTGACGATTCCACGAGTTCCGACGAACCACTTCCGGGCGTCCCGGACCTCGAAGACCCACAGCACAACACGCCGGTCACGGCGCAGTTCGAAACCGGCACGGCGAACGACCCCGACGTCGGAACCGACGGCTCCGGCCCGACGACAGTCACGGTGAACGGTGACCTGGTCACGGTACCGGTCGGATCGACAGTTATCGACGCCATGCAGGCCGTCGACGACGAGACCGTACGCGTCGATCCGGGCGCTGACGGCGTCGAGGACGACGCTGATGTCCCCGCGCTCTGTTACTACGACCGGGAGGGGGACGGAAGCGACGAGATCGGCCCCCGAAGCGAGTGTCGCACTTGCATGGTCGAGACGGAGGAGTACGGGCTCGTTCCGTCCTGTTCGTTCCCGGCCGAGGACGGTCTGACGATCGAGACGGATACGCCCGACGCCGAGGAGAGCCGAAGCGTCAACCTCGACCTCGTCCTCTCGAATCACAACCTTCGATGCACGACCTGCAACGGTAACGGCCGATGTGAGCTACAGGACGCGGCCATTAGCGAGGGTGTCGACCACCCCCGTTACGGGGTGTTCGACGACCGCGACGAGTACGAACCGATAGACGACACGTCGTCGTTCATCCAGATAGACCGCAACAAGTGCATCCTCTGTAACCGGTGCGTCGAGGGCTGTAACGACGTGCAGGTCGAGGGCGTACTCCGTATCGAAGGGCAGGGCGAGGACACCCGGATCGGATTCCAGTCCGACGCCGAAACGATGGGGGACTCGACGTGTGTCTCCTGTGGACACTGCGCTACCGTCTGTCCGACCGGGGCGCTGACGGAGAAAGGGATGGGAGAGACGACGACGCTTCCGCTGCCCGGGTTTACCCAGCGAAACTCCGTCGGGACGGTGATCGAGGCGGACGACGTCGAGACGCTCGACGACACGACCGCGCCCAACCGCAGCGGCGGGCCGGACACGGGCGTTATCCGCTCCAGCACCGAAACGAAAACCGGGCTGGCTCGATTCGTGGCGCGAAGCAAGCGCGGTCTGACCGACCTCGCCGAGGACTACGGCCGGAAGGCGTTGCTGTTCGGCGAACACACCGCCGAGAACGTCGCCGCGAGCGCTATCCCGGAAGGCCGCCTGTTCGACATCGCGACGGCGGTCGGCGATTACAGAAAGCGCGGCCTCGACACCGAGGAGACGACCTGCGGGTTCTGTGCGGTCGGCTGTCGCTTCGAGATGGTCGGCAAGGACGGTGAGAGCCTTGGCGTTCGGCCCGTCGACGACCCCAATTCGGCTCCGGCGAACAACTTCTCGACCTGTGTGAAAGGAAAGTTCGGTCACGAGTTCGCCAACAGCGAGGGTCGGCTCACCGAACCGCTCGTCCGCAACGAGGACGGCGAATTCGAGAGCGTCGGGTGGGCTGAGGCGCTCGACTACGTTGCAGCCGAACTACGTGATATCCAGGACGAGCACGGAATCGACGCGCTCGGCTGTCTCGCGTCCTCGAAAGGAAGCAACGAGGAGGCCTACCTCGTCCAGAAGTTCGCCCGTCAGGTGTTGGGGACGAAAAACATCGACAACTGCGCACGGCTCTGTCACTCGTCGACGGTCGCGGCACTGCAACAGACTCTCGGCTACGGCGCGATGACGAATCGGATCAACGAGGACATCGGCGAGGCCGACGCCTATCTAATCACCGGCTCTAACACTACGGAATCCCATCCGGTACTCGCGACCCGGATCAAACAGAACGTCCGCGACGGGGCCGATCTAGTGGTGTTCGACCCGCGGAAGGTCGGAATCGCCGAGCACGCGGACCAGTTCACGCGGACGACACCAGGGTACGACGTGACCTGGATCAACGGCCTCATCCGGTACATCATTGAACAGGACCTCCACGACGAGGCGTTCATCGAGCGGAACACGACTGGATTCGAACGCGTCAGGGAGAAAGTCCAGTCGTACACCCCCGAGATGGTGGAGGAGATGGCCGGTATCCCGCCAGAGGAACTGAAATCGGCGGCCGAGACGCTGGCCGAAGCCGACAGCGTCGTCTTCGGATGGGCGATGGGGATGACTCAACAGAGCAACGGGACCCAGAACCTCCTCGCGCTCACGGACCTGGCGCTCACGCTCGGGCAGGTCGGGAAACCCGGTGCGGGACTCTCTCCGTTCCGCGGGCAGAACAACGTACAGGGCGGCGGCGGAGACATGGGAACGTTGCCGGGCAGTCTCCCAGGGTACCAGGACCCCGCCGACGACGAGGTCGGCGAGAAATTCGCGGCCGAGTGGGGCGAACGGCCGCCGAAAGAACCGGGGCTGAAGGTCCCGGAGATGCTCTCCGAAGCCGACGATGGGAACCTGCGCGGACTGTACGTCGTCGGCGAGAACCCGGCGCTCTCGGAACCTGACCTCCAGCACGCCGAGGAGGCGCTGCAGGAACTCGATTTCCTCGTCGTCCAGGACATCTTCATGACAGAGACGGCGGACCACGCCGACGTGGTCCTCCCTGCGGCGACGTCGCCGGAGAAAGAGGGGACGTTCACGAACACTGAGCGGCGAATCCAGCGGGTCAGCGGCGTGGCCGACCCGCCGGGAGACGCTCGACAGGACTGGGAGATCACGCAGGCGCTGGCAAACCGAATGGGATACGGCTGGGACTACGACCACCCGCGGGAGATCATGGACGAGATAAGCGACCTCGCCCCGATATACGGCGGCGTCAGCTACGACCGGCTCGAATCGGGGGACCAACACGGTCTTCAGTGGCCCTGTTGGGACGAAGACCACGCCGGGACGCCGTATCTCTACGATTACGATGACGGGGAGTTCAACTTCGACGACGGGCTGGCACGCTTCGTCCCCGCTGACAGCGGTCATCCCGGCGAGGTTCCCGACGAGGAGTACCCGCTCACGCTCACGACTGGCCGGGTGCTGTATCACTGGCACACCGGTCAGATAACCCGTCGCGTCGAGGGACTGATGAGCCACGTCGGCGAGAGTTTCGTCGAAGTCCATCCGGACACGGCCGCCGATCTCGGCGTTTCGGACGGCGAATACGTTCGCGTCGGCTCCCGCCGCGGTGAGATAATCGTCAAAGCGCAGGTGACAGACCGCGTCGGTCCAGGAACGCTGTTCATTCCGATGCACTTCGCGGCCGGGGCGGTGAACACGCTCACACAAGAGACGTTCGACCCGCAGGCGGGTATCCCCGAATTCAAGGTATCGAGCGTTCGCGCCGAGCCGATCGGGCCGGAAACCGACGAAACTGTGCTCCAAAGCCCTGACGCAGGGAAGGGGAGCAACGAAGTTACCGGGGACGACTAACGATACCGTGACGGTCCCGCGGGAAAGCGAAACCGCCGTCGGATCCGGGAGACAAGTGAACAGCTAACGGGTATCTCGACCCCACCGTTTCGTACGTGATCTGACAGCCATAAAATCCCAAGCCGAAGAAGAAACCAAATACGATGGTAGATCCGACGACACTCCTCGCCGTTGTGATGACGCTCGGTGCCGCGTTGGCTATCGCCTCCCAGAACCTGTTCATCAGGATGGGAACCGACGAGGGAAACGCGAACGAGGCGGTCGTCGTCGTCATCGGCGTGAACGTGGTCGTTCTCCTTCCGCTCGTCGGCGTCGCGTACTATCCGGAGTACGGCCTCACGTACGTTTCCGGGATCTGGTTCATGGCCGCCGGACTCGTCGGAACGTTGCTCGGGCGACTGCTAACGTACACGAGTATCAACCGCATCGGAGCGAGTCGGACGACGCCTATCGTGGCGGCGTGGGCTCTCACGTCGACGGTATTCGGGATCCTATTGCTCGACGAACAGTTGACCGTGTTGCATCTCGCGGGTATTCTGCTGGTGATGGGCGGCATTATCGCCATCGCGTGGGAAACAAACAACGAGAACCCGGACGACCTGGCGAAGTCGGAACTCCTGATAGGGCTGGTGATCCCGCTGGGAGCGGCGTTCGCGTACGGATTAGAACCGGTCTTCGCCAAGTTCGCGTTCGAGGAAGGGACGCCCGCACCCGTCGGGCTCGTCGTCAAAACGAGCGCGGCGATCCTGGGATTCACGCTCTATCTCCGGTCGCGAAACAGTTTGCCGGACCGGTCGATGCTCCGCAACGGCGGTATGCGGTGGTTCCTGCTTGCAGGAATCGCAAATACACTGTTCCTCCTAGGCTACTACGGCGCACTAGAGATCGCACCAGTAAGTATCGTCACGCCGATTGTCATCACGAACACGCTATGGGTCGTGTTGCTGTCTGCCGTTTTCATGCCCGACCGACTCGAACGGGTAACGTGGAAGCTCGTCGCTGCGTCGGTCGCTGTCATCGCCGGCGTCCTGATAATCACCGTCAACGGGTAGCGTGTCAGTCCGTCTGATTACGGAGACCACAGGAGGTTGGTTGGAACAGCTAACGAAACCTGACTATCGATGCTAATCTAAAGCGAACGCGTTGGCTCGCCGTCCCCGTTTTCCGGGTCGTCGCGAGCGTGGTCCCCGCAGACGTATCCCCGTTCGACTGCTTTGGAAAACGGCGTCTGGACGTGGCATTCGGGACAGGACAGATTCACGTTTACGGCGATGCCGGGTTCTCCGGAGTCGGCGATCTCACCTTTCGACGAGAGCGACCGAACCGCCTCGACGGCTTTCTCCTCTACCTGCTCGCTGGCTATTTCGACGCTCTTGCGTTCCCAGTCTGAGTCCGCCGTTTCCGTCTCTTTGGTACCGTCCAGACAGTCGTTGAGGTGGTGTCGCATCGTACTCCACGAGATCATGTCCGCCGTCACCTCGTCGGCGTCGATCCCCGTTGTGCGGAGGTCGTCCTCCAACTCCCGTCTCGTGAGTTCGTCTTTCGACTGTAACACGTCGTATTCGCTCTCTAACTTGACGCCCGTCGTCTGTCGGTTGTGTTCGTCGTACACCCGCTTGAGTAGGCGTTTGTTGAACCACTCAGTGAGTGAGCGATACCCCTCGGCTGGCCGCCCGTCCTCGCCCGTCCAGCGCTGGAGGAGATACTCGTCGATATCTCCGTACCCGGCCTGCGAGATGTCGAGATCGTGTTTCTGTACGACCGTGTCGATTTTACAGCTCATTGTCCTTGATAGAGTACTACTGCGTCGGATTCTGTGCCCGGATGAACGCCTCTACCGACAAAAAGGTTGTCGGACGGGAGGCGTTAAAGTATTCACTACTAGTTCATTTTTGAGCGCTTCGGCTCCGGTAATATTCCCAGTTCGCTCTCCGGTCTCGGGGAAATATAATATTTTATATTTCTCTAAATACCTGGTTATACGGCTATAGATGCTGTATATTCCGCATCACTATGACCACGATTGAGATTTTGATATGTAAGATAATAATAACAGTAAACCTTAACGAGTAGCGACCGAATACCCTGTATGGAATGGACCGTCGAGTCCGAAAATATAGCCGGCATACGGAGCGGGTCCGCGGATATCCGCCCCGGGAGAAACGTCGTTCAGGGTGCGAACTGGCAGGGGAAATCTAGTTTTTTGAAGGCTATCGAGACTTCGATGGGGACCGAGACGCCGCTAACCGAAGGTGAGACCTCCGGACGTGTCGATCTAGAAACGCCGGAGGGGGAGTACTCCGTCGAACTCGAACGTCGCAACGACACCGTTGTCCGTAACGGGGAGCCGTTCCTTGACGACGAGTACGACCGGATCCGCGCTGACCTGTACGCGTTTCTCGACGAGGACAATGCGATCCGCCAGGTCGTCCGTCGGGGCGATAATCTGGAGGAGTTACTCGCGAAGCCGCTGGATTTCGAGAACATCGAAGCCGAAATCGCCGACAGGAAAGCCGAACGGTCCAGCATCGAACGGGAACTCGAACAGGCACAAGAGGCCGCCCGCCGACTCCCCAGTCTCCAGGAAGACGTGACACAACTCGCGAACGAACTTGACGACCTCGAAGCGACTCGCGATGAACTGGACCAGACGGACGAACGGGACGAGGATTCTGACCGAGAGGAACTGAGCAAACTCCAGGCGGAACTGTCTCAGACGGAACAGCGGAAAGAGCAACTGTCCGATTCCGTAACGCGAATAGAGAAAAAGCTAGAGGAGGTCCGTGAGGAGTACGAATCGCTCTCAGTTCCCGACGAGGACGTAACCGCCGAACTCGCCGAGGCCCGCGAGAAGCAGCAATCGATTCAGGGCGATGTCGATCTTCTCCAGTCGGTCTATTCGGTGAACAAACGGGTACTCGAGGAGGACCGGGGCGACCTCCTGACGAACGTCGACCACGGCCTCCTCGAAGACCAGTTCAACTGCTGGGTCTGTGGCGGGGAGACCTCCGAGGACGAACTCCGTGACAACCTAAACGATCTGAGCGAGCGAATCTCCGAGTTGAAGGCGGAGGCCGCCGAATACGACGAACGCGCGGAGGAACTCGAACGCAAACAGGACGAGATCCGAGAAGCGGGTCGCCGTCGCGACGACCTCGAACGGCAGATCGACGACCTCGAAACGAAACTCGCCGACCGCCGCGAGAGCCTCGAATCGGCGACCGAGCGTCTCGAAAGCCTCGACGAGCGAATAGCGGACCTGAACGACTCCGTTTCCGAGCACAGCGACGAACTCACGGAGATCAAAAGCGAGATAAAGCACACGGAGACGCAACTGGACGAGAAACGCGAGGAGTTAGAGCGGGCCGAACGGCAGGCAGAACGGCGATCCGTCCTCGAAACGGAGTACGAAGAACTCGAAGCGGAGATCGAATCGCTCCGGAACCGGAAAGAGGAGATCAAGCGGCGGACACGCGACGCGTTCGACGACGCTATCGCCGACCTGCTCGACCGGTTCGATACGAGTTTCGAGACGGCACGACTGACCAGCACCTTCGACCTCGTTGTCGCCAGAAACGGTCGCGAAGCGAGCATCGACGCGTTGAGCGAAGGGGAACTGGAACTGCTCGGGATCGTCGCTGCGCTCGCCGGCCACGAGGCGTTCGAAGTCGCCGATGACGTCCCGGTCATGCTGTTAGACCAACTCGGCGGTCTCACGGAGGAGAATCTGGCGACCCTCGTGGACTACCTCGACGATAGGGTGGACATCCTCGTGTTCACCGCGTACCCGGAACACAGTTCGTTCGACGGGAACGTGATAGACCCTGACGAGTGGAACGTCATCACCAAAGACACGGAAGTCGCTCCCTGACCCTGATTCGGCGCGAATCGCCGCTGTATCCGGCTGACGCTCTTCGGAGACCCGCTCTCGACTGACACATCCCTGTTAGCACACGATAAGACTTTATTTGGCGACTTGGAAACACATACCACCGTGTATGTCCGACGAATACGTCACCTCCGAAACCAATCTGCCCCCGGACCCCGAGCAGGAGGAGATCAGCATTCAGATTACCGACAGGGAGACGAAAGAGATCTTTAGCACGCGAGCCAGGGTTAGCCGGGACCGAGAGGACCTCGCGGATCCCGACCCGCTGATAGTGGTGAAAGGTCCCCACGAGAACACGGAGGAACAGTGGTTTATCGATATCCTCGAAACCGACATCGAGTCCGAGAGCGTCGACAGGAACGTACTCGAGTCGGTCATGGAGGAAACGGAGAGCGACCCGACCGTCATCAACACGCGGTCTGAGGAGGTGAAGACGTTACTTCGGTATCTCGTCGAGACCGGGCAGTACAGTTCGGTTTCTCAGGCGAGTCGGACTATCATGTTCGAGTATCTTTCGGACGCACACCCCGATCTGGTGGACGAGTACGTCGACCTGAAGGTCAAACGCGAACAGCGCGAACTCACTGGAAGCGACGGCGACGGATCATGACGGTCGATAGCTTCCGTGAGTACCTGCAGAAACTCGAAGCGGAGGACCAGTTAACTCGTATCGAAGAGCCGGTGTCGTGGAACCTGGAAGCGAGCGCGATCACGATGCTGGCGAACGAACACGACGACAAGATCCCCCTGTTCGAGTCGAACGAAACGGAGAGCGCGCAGTTGGCCGGCGACCCGTACCGAGGGTCCCAGCGCCGCCCCTGGGACCGCATCGCGCTCGGGATGGGGATGCCTCCGGACGTGTCCCGGCGGGAGTTCTACGAGATGACCATCGATAGGCTACAGGACCCTCGGGACCCCGAATCAGTCTCCGCCTCGGACGCACCGTGTAAGGAGGTGGTCAACACGGACGACGTGGACCTGCTCGACTACCCGTGGCCGTACATCCATTCGGGCGACGGCGGTCGGTACTCGAATCTCCACACGCTCGTCGCGCCGGACCCTGACTCCGACTGGGTGGACTGGTCGTACCACCGGACGATGATCCACGACAGCGAAACTGCGAGCGTGCTGTTGCTGGCCGGCGAGCAGACGCCGAACCTCTACTACTACAAGTACGAGCGCCGCGACGAACCGATGCCGGTCGCTATCGTCGTCGGGGCCGAACCCGCCGTCCAGTTCAGTTCCGTCATGTGGATCCCAACGGGTCGAAGCGAGGTTGAGTTCGCTGGCGGTCTCAAGGGGTCCCCCATCGAACTCGTCCCCTGCGAAACGAACGACCTGATGGTGCCCGCGACCGCGGAGATGGTCATCGAGGGGGAGATCGTTCCGAACGCGCGACGCGACGAGGGGCCGTTCGGCGACTACTTCGGATACATGCACGGACCGCGACGGTCCATGCCCGCGCTCGAGGTTACGGCGATCACCCATCAGAAACGCCCGATCGTTCCGTTTTGTGTCGAGGGGACGGGCGTCGGTTACACCGAGAACTCGACGAGTTCCATGGAGATCGGGTGCGTGGGCCCCGACGCGACGCTCGGTCTCCGGGCGGGCGGGTTCGATATCGACCTCTGCGTGCCGTGGCAGTCGACGCCGCGGACGGTGTACGTCATCTCGACGAACTCGACGTCCCCGGGCTATCTCCACGAACTGGCGAACTTCATCTTCACGACGTGGGGGATGCTCCACGTCGACTTCTTCGTCTTCGTCGACGCGGATGTCGACCCCCTCGACCAGCGCGCGGTCCTTGAATCGCTCGCGCTGCACGCAGACCCGGACGAGGATTTCCACCAGTTCGGCGTCGAGACGATGCCGAAGGTCCCGCTGAACATCTATCAGACGCCGAGCGAGAAAGGCAACGTTCAGACGGGCACATCGAAAGCGAAGACGGCGAAGGCGTACATCGACGCAACCAGAGGCGAGGACGAAGCCCCCGACCCGACGGTCGAGGACGTCGATACGCGGTACTGGGCGCAGACGTTACTCACTGACGCCGGCGCGAACGCCGACCACCTGCAGTTCATCGACCCGGGGGAGACGGGAAGATGACATCTCTCAAAGTACACCTCGACGCCCTCCGTGCCGCAGACGACCTCCTGACGGTAGACGAACGTGTCCACTGGGACGAGGAAGGCGCGATAGTCGCAACTGAAGCGCTCCGGCACAACTGCGAAGCGATCCACTTCGGATCGACCTCGGGTGAGGTGGACTTCGCAAGCGGCGTCTACGCCGGCCCGGACCAGATTTCGAGCCGTCACCATCGACCCTGGCGTCGGATCGCCGCGTCGATCGGGCTAGGTCGGGAGTGCGAATACGCCGACCTTCTCGACGTGCTCTCGGACAGGGAGATGCGGCCGATAGAGGACGCGGTGTTCGTGGATCCCGCCGCGACCGTCGAGGACGACGTGGACCTCTACTCGCTCGGGCTTCCGACGGTCGCCGACGAGGGCAGACAGCTACTCACCCTCGGACTCGTCGCCGTCGAACGCGATGGAACCACCTCGTGGGCACCGGTTCGCGGCTACGTCCACCGGAGTTCTCGGCTTCGCATCTCGGTCCCCCGTCGGTTCGTCGACTGGTGCGACGGGGAGCGTCCGGCGAGCGTCGTCCTCGGTGTCCCCGGTGCGTCCCTGCTCGCGGCGCTCCAGGGGTGGACACAGGACGGGGGACTTATCAAAGTCCCTCAGCGGGCGTGCGGCCTCGACGATATCCCGCTGTCGAGAGTCGGCGACCGGGTCGTTCCCGCAAGCGCCGAGGTCAGGGTCGACGGGACGATACGACCGGTCGACGAGTCGTTCGAGGGGTCGTCGGCGATCTGGGAGCGCGGTTGCGAGACGGCAACGGCCGTCTTCGACGCCGATTCGCTCGCCCTGCGTGAGGACCCCGTCGTCCCCTTCACTCCGCTCGGTGCGCCGCTGACGGACGACATTCACCTGACGAGTCTGGTCGAGGCGGCGGCGCTGTTCCGCCGGGTGAACCGCTACTGGGGGGTTTCGCCGGTGTCGTGGATCCAGCTTCCGGTCGAGGGCCGTCTCGGGCTGTGTCTCGTGTCGAGCGAGATACTCTACTCCGGGTTCGACTGGCAGTTGGCGAACGCGCTCTTCTCGTTCTCCGAGTTCTTCGACAAGGTGCTGGTACTGGACGAGTACGCGGAGCCGACCGACCTCGCCAGAGCGCTGGACGACATGTGGGTGAAGGCCCATCCCGGCAACGACTGGATATTCAGCGACCCGAACGCGCCCGCCGCGAGCGCTCCGATGTACCGCCGAGACGGGGAGACAGGATCGCGGCTGTACATCAGCGCGACCTGGGACCCCCGATGGGACGAGGATTACATCGCGCCGCGGGTGACTTTCGAGTCGTCGTTCCCGGAGAACATCCGCGAGTCGGCGCTTGACCGCTGGAACGACCTCGGATTCGACGAGGAGATACGATGACCGCCGTCGAACGGATCCCGCTCGGCGCGGGGTCGCCCGAGGGGGTTAACAGCGCGTACGCCCTACCCGACGAGGGGGTCGTAATCGATCCCGGTTCTCCGACGGAGACGACGTGGAATGCCCTTCGAACGGGCCTCGACGATGCCGGACTTCCGGTTCGCGAGGTCGAACACGTCCTCGTGTCTCACTGGCACATGGACCACGCTGGCCTGGCGTGTCGACTCGCGGAGGCGGCGGGCGCGACAGTTCACATGCACGCCGAGGACGCGCCACTCGTCGGAGAGTACGCCGCCGCCCGCGACCGACGCCTGAACCGTGACGCCGAGACGCTCCGGCGGTGGGGCGTCCCCGACCCGGTGTGTGCGGCGCTCGTCGAATCCGACCGACCTTCGCCTGTTCCGGCCGAGTACGCAGTTCGCGCTCACGCTGATGGCGACCTCGTCGCCGGCGTTGCCTTCGTCCACACGCCCGGCCACACGGGCGGCCACGCGTCGTTCGTGTACGAGGGGACGCTGTTTCTCGGCGACCTGTTGCTCCCGACGTACACGCCGAACGTCGGCGGCAGCGATACGCGGATGGACGACCCGCTCGCCGACTACCTGCAGTCGATAGACCGCGTGAACGCGGAGTTCGACCGCGGCGAACCGGGCCACGGGACCACGGTGGACATCGAGGCCGCGGTGGCGTCGGTGCGGGAGCATCACCGCGACCGCGCGGCGAAGGCCTTTCGCGCGGTCGCCGACGCGGGCGAGGCAACGCCGTGGGCCGTGGCTCGCGACCTCTTCGGCGAGATGGACGGGATCCACGCGAAGTTCGGTGCCGGTGAGGCGGCCGCCCACCTCCGGCGACTCGCCGCGCTCGGCGTCGTAGAGCGCCGCGACGGTGACCCGATCCGGTACGCTCCCCGCCTCGACGATTACCCGTCCGGCGTGAACTTGACGCCGTAACGGGGCACCCCTTCCTGCGTGTATATCCGCCGGATCGTAGCCCGGACGGTGTCGCCAACGTCCACCGACTCGGGGTCCGTGTCGGTGATCTGCGCCGGGAGCGTCACGGCTCCGTCTTCGGCGTCCAGCGCGATGATAGCGACGGCGAAGGCTCCGTCACGCTGCTGGAGCGTCGCGAACTCCGGCGGCGCGCCGCCCTGGCCGATCACGGTCAGCGCCCGGACCGTCCCGGTCCGCGGCGCTTCGAACTGCTCGAACTCCACACGCGAGTGACACGCCTGGCAGGCTCCCTCGGGCGGGAACGTGACGCCGCCGCACTCCGGGCATTCCCCCGCGACGAGCCGGTACCGCTGGTCGAGCGACCGACGCCACGTCGGGATGCTCACGTGCGCGCCGCCGCCGGTGACCTCGCCCTCCACCACGTACCCCCGCTCCCGGAGATACGCCGTGTAGTCGATAGGGTCGCCGCCGTCGACGGTGTCGATCCCGGTAACGGGAAGTCCTCCCTCGAACGCGACTGCGGCCGCGGTGCCGCTGCCGAAGAAGGCTGCGACGGTCAGTTCCGACCCGTCCGCCTCGGAGAGCGCCGAAAGCAGGCCGATCGGAACGGTCGCGGCACCGGCGTCACCGACCCGGTCCACGACTGTTCCGGCCGCAACGGCTTCGTTGGAAAGCGCCGCGTCCCCTGCGGCGCGGTAGGGGAACTTCCCGTCGCGCTGGTGGACCGCAGCGCCGGTCGCCGATTCAGCGTCCACGTCGAGCGCGGAGACGGCCTCCGTGACGCCCTCGCGCACGACGTTCCGTTCGTACGTCGTGATCCCGAGCGATTCGACGTTCTCCTCGCCGCGCTCGCGGAAGCGGACGCCGGGCGTGTCGTCGCTGTGCCACGCAATATCTCGGACCGCGACCACGGGATCGTCGTCGATCACGAACGCGGCCGCGCCCGCTCCGAGGGGGTGATCCGAATCGGCTGGATCCCCCTCCGGACAGTCGCTGACGACGACGAGCGCCGGGCCGTCGGCGTCGAGCGCTCGCCCGAGCGCCTCCGCGCCGGCCGCGGCGTGCTGGGTGGCGGTCGAACTCGCAACGTCGGCCGGCAGGTCGAGCGCCCGGACAAGCCGCGGGACGAACTCGCCCTCTTCGAGTGGCGGCGTCGTCGTGGCGGCGGCCACGAGGTTCAGAGAGCCGCGGTCGACCGGCCCCCCGTCGAGGGCTCGTTCCGCCGCAGCGATAGCCATCGTCAGTGCGTCCTCGTCGGCGGCGGGGACCGCCTTCCGTTCGATCCCGGACGCGTGGGCTGTTCCCCACGCTTCCTGCGTCTCCTCAGTCGAGAGCCGGAACCGGGGGAGGTAGACCCCGGCGGCGGTGACCCCCCTCATGCTGCCTCCTCCCGTTCGAGGATGTGAACCGTGACGCCGCCCCCGCTCCCGCCGACGTTGTGAGCGAGCCCGTACCGCGGGTCGTCGACCTGAACGTGGGCCTCGCCCCGTAGCTGCTCGAACGCCTCGACGATCTGGCCGGTCCCCGTCGCGCCGATCGGGTGTCCTTTCGATTTCAGGCCGCCGCTCGTGTTCGTCGGCAGTTCGCCGTCGGGGTCCGTGACCCCTTCACGGAGGAGTCGCCCCGCTTCGCCGCGGTCGCAAAAACCGAGGTCCTCGTATGCGAGCAGTTCAGCGATAGCGAAACAGTCGTGGACCTCCGCGAAATCCAGGTCCTCCGGGCCGATACCGGCTGCCTCGTACGCGTCCTCGCCGGCGCGGACGCTCGCGGGGATACTC
Organism: Halostella pelagica; assembly: GCA_005954745.1. Lineage (GTDB taxonomy): Archaea > Halobacteriota > Halobacteria > Halobacteriales > Natronoarchaeaceae > Halostella > Halostella pelagica. The sequence goes on along the minus strand of CP040679.1, from coordinate 130,756 downwards.
GTCAGCGACTCCCGCTGGAAGAGGCCGACCTTGCCGCTGGACGCGCCCGTCCCGGCGACACGGACCGGCGCGTCGTCGTACTCCTTTGCGACGTCTTCACTGGCGACGACCACGGCGCTCGCGCCGTCAGTCGTCGGACAGCAGTGATAGAGGTTGAGCGGGTCCGCGACCGGCGGCGCGGAGACGGCGTCGTCGAGCGAGCACTCGAAGCCGAGGTGGGCCTTCGGGTTCTGCGCGCCGTTGCCGTGGTTTTTCACCGCGACGCGGCTCAGGTCCTCGACGGTCGTGTCGTACTGCTCCATGTGTGCGCTTGCCATCTGGGCGTACACTCCGGCGAACGTCGTGCCGCTGGTCCGTTCCCATTCGGTCTGGCCGCTGACGCCCAACCACCAGCGCGTGTGGTCGGAACTCGCGTCGGTCATCACCTCGTACCCGCCCGCGAGGGCGACGTCGACCATGCCTGACCGAACGGCGGTGACCGCCTGCCGGAAGGCGTAGCCGCTCGCGGCACAGGCGTTCTCGACCCGCGTCGTGGGAATGCCGTGGAGGCCGACGTGTTCGGTCACCGCCGGCCCGGAGAGGCCCAACTGACGGCCGCCGACGCCGAGCGTTCCCAGGTACGCCTCCTCTATCATGTCCGGGGAGAAGTCCCCCTCGACGCTGTCGAGTGCGGAATCGAACGCCTCGTCGAACAGCGTCAGGTACGTCTCCTCTGGGAAGGAGCCGAACGGAGATTGGCCGGCTCCCATCACATATGCGTCTCGCATGCGTCGGTGTAATCACCGGCGAAACTAAAGGTTGTAGGTACCGCCGCCTGGACGGGATGGAGTGCTGGGGTTTCGCGCTCTTTTCGGAACCGGATGCCGTACACTTTTGTTGTCTCAAACAGTACCCTCGCGTGTATGAGTTACTCCGGTCCGACGACCCTGTATATCGACGGAGAGTGGACCGCCGCGGAGAGCGGCGAGACGTTCGTCACCGAGGATCCGGCCACGGAAGAGCCGTACGCCGATGTCGCGGAGGCGGCCGAAGCGGACGTGGACCGCGCCGTCGCAGCGGCGTACGAGGCCGCCGACCGCGACGGGGAGTGGCGGTCGCTCGGACCTCGCGAGCGCGGCCAGCATCTGCACGCGATGGCCGACGCCATCGAGGAGCGAAAGGACGAGATCGTAAACGTCGAGTCCCACGACAACGGAAAGACGCCGTTCGAGGCGTCGCTCGACATCGACATGGTCATCGAAACGTTCCGGTACTACGCCGGCTGGACCGACAAGATCCAGGGCGACGAGGTCCCCGTTCCCGGCGACCGACTAAACTACACCGTTCGCGAGCCGGTCGGCGTTACCGGACACGTGATCCCGTGGAACTACCCGTTCCAGCTCGCGGGCCGGAGCCTCGCGCCGGCGCTCGCCTGTGGTAACACGGCGGTGCTGAAACCCTCCAGTACGACGCCGCTTTCGGCGCTGTACTACGCCGTGGCCGCGGAGGAGGCGGGTCTCCCCGAGGGCGTCTTGAACGTCGTCCCCGGCCGCGGCAGCACTGCCGGAAACCGACTCGCCGAACACCCGGACGTCGACCACGTAGCCTTCACCGGCAGCACGGGCGTTGGCAAGGGCGTCATGGAGCGAGCATCGGAGAACGTCACTGGCGTCACGCTCGAACTCGGCGGGAAGGGGCCGAACGTCATCTTCCCCGACGCCGACCTCGACGCGGCGGCCGCCGGCTGTCACTACGGAATCTTCATGAATGCCGGCCAGATGTGCTGGGCCGGGTCGCGTCTGGTCGTTCACGAGTCGGTCCACGACGAGGTCGTCGACCGCGTCGTCCAGCGAGCGGAGTCGACGCCGCTGGGAAGCGGCATCGACGACGACGGCCAGATGGGGCCGACCGTGAGCGAGAGCCAGCAACAGGAGGTCCTCGACTACATCGAGACCGGGAAGGAGGAGGGAGCAACCGTCGCCACCGGTGGCGGCGTCCCCGAGGACAAGGACGCCGGATACTTCGTCGAGCCGACGGTGTTTACGGACGTGACGAACGACATGACTATCGCGCAGGAGGAGATATTCGGACCCGTACTCTCGGTGATCAGTTTCTCCGACCGGGAGGAGGCGATCGAGATCGCCAACGACTCCCCGTACGGACTGATGGCCGGCGTGTGGACCTCCGACCTCAAAACGGCCCACACGGTCGCCGAGTATCTGGACTACGGCATGGTCAGCGTCAACGAATATCCCGTCACGCAGCCTCAGACTCCTTTCGGCGGCTTCAAGGAGAGCGGCTACGGCCGCGAGCAGGGGACCGAGGCGCTCCACGAGTACACCCAGACGAAAAACGTGAACGTCAACCTGGAGTAACGTCTCGGAGCCGCCTCTCGCCTCGCGTCGGTAACGTTACTGGGGATAAGTTCGTCAGCGTTTCCGCCCCCTGAGAACTTTTATGGTGTCGTGCCCCGCGTGTAGCAGTGTATGAGTCTCATCGAGAGCGTGCTCTCCGACGAGCACCGCGAGTTCCGTGACCGGGCTGCGACCTTCGCGTCCGAAGTCGTCGAACCGAACGCCGAAGACATCGAACGAACTGACGAGTTCCCCCGAGACGTTGTCGAGAAAGCGGGTGACAGGGGGCTGCTCGGGATCCTACTGCCCGAGGAGTACAGCGGCGAGGGCTCCGACTTCCTCTCGTACTGTTTGGCGGTCGAGCAGATCGCACAGGCCTCCGGTGCCGTCGCGGAGACGATTCAGGGCCACACGTTCGCCGCGCTCCCTATCGCGAACTTCGGCAGCGAGGAACAGAAAGAGCGGTATCTTGAGCCCATGGCGCGGGGTGAGATGACCGGCGCGATGCTGCTGACCGAACCTGGTGCCGGTAGTTCCCCGAGCGAACTCGTGACCGTCGCCGATGCGGACGACGACGGCTACCTGCTAAACGGCGAGAAGTCCTTCGGCACGAACGCCGGCGTCGCGGACGTTCATCTCGTCGTGGCACGCAGGCGGCCCGCCCCGGAGGACAGTCACGGCGTGAGCGTGTTCCTGATGCCCGGCGTCGATGAACGGGAGGGGTTCACTTTCGACCGGACGGAGTTCATGGGCATGCGCGGCCACGTGACCGGGGACTCGACGCTCGACGACGTCCGAGTCGACGAGTCGGCGCTGCTCGGCGATGTCGGACACGGGTTCCGCATCGCGATGGGAACCATCGACATGGCCCGGACTGGACTGGGGGCCATCGGGACGGGGTTAGCGACCGCCGCGTTCGACGACGCGATCGACTACGCGGGCGACCGCGAGCAGGGCGGGCAACCGGTCGGCGAGTATCAGGCCGTCCAGGTACTCGTCGCCGAAATGGACGCCCAGCTAGACGGCGCGCGCCATCTCGTCTACGACTCCGCGAAGGCTATCGCCGACGGAAACGGGGACACCCGGAAGTCGAGCAAGGCGAAGTACGTCGCGAGCGACGCTGCGGAGTTCGTCACCCGGAACGCGATGCAGGTCCACGGCGGCAAGGGGTACAGCAAGGACCTGCCGCTCGAACGGTACTACAGGGACGCGAAGATACTGAGTATCATCGGCGGAACGACCGAGATACAGAAAACAACAGCCGCGTCGGAAGCGCTGAACCTCTAGTCGTCGTCCGGAGCGCCGGGTTCTTTGTCGCCGAGTTCGACGGCCTTGAAGTCCGGCTGGTGGTCGCCGAGGTACGCGTCGACGCCTTCCTTTGCAACGTCCGACCCGAGCAGTCGGTTCTGGAGCTCGCGCTCGTGAGCGAGCGCGTCCGACAGCGGCATTTCGAGCCCCTCGTTGACGGCCAGTTTGTTGTTCCCGACGGCCAGGTGCGATTTTTCGGTGATCTGCCGTGCGAACTCGAACGCCTCGTCCTCGACCTCGTCCGGCGGGTGAACCTCGTCGAAGATCCCGCGCTCGACGGCTTCCTCGGGCGTGACAGTCTCGCCCGTGATCATCATTTCGAGGGCGGTCGAGCGGTCGATGTACCGCGGGAGCAACTGCGTCCCGGCCTCGCCGGCGATGAGTCCGAGGTGTATCTCCGGCATACCGACGTTGTAGTCGTCGTCGTTGCCCGCGTATCGGAAGTCACAGGCTAGCGCCAGTTCGAGGCCGCCGCCCATGCAGTGGCCGTCGATCATCGCGATGAAGATGGTGTCTGTCGTGCGCATCTTCATGATGACCTCCTTGCTCGTCTGGCTGGCGTAGCCGACCTGCTTGCCGGACTCGTCCTGTAGCGCCTGGATGTCGAAGCCGGTCGAGAAGAACTTCTCGTTCGCGCTGCCGAACAGGCAGGCGCGAACCTCCTCGTCGAAGCGAACGGTCTCGACGGCCCGCTGGAGCTCCAGGAGCACGTCGATGTTGTGCGCGTTCGCCGGCGGTCGGTTGAGTCGGATGGTTCCCACGTTGTCCTCCAGCTCTGTCTGGAAATATTCCAGATCAAGCTCACTAAACGATTGCATACACACAGTGCAATACCATCCGTCTATAAGTAATTTTCCCTCAGAATATGTGCTGAGGTCCATAGAAAGACAGTTTAAGCGGCGCTATCCGCTGATTCCGGGACCCCCGGAGCGCCACCGTTTCGCTACTCGTCCGGCTGCTTCCCTTCCCACTTGATCCGCTCGAAGACCGTGTGACAGCCGTTGCAGTAGTACTGCGATTTGGACACCTCGCTCCCGAATGCGGACTCCTGCTCAGCGTCCTGTGAACCGCAGTGCGGACACTCGACCGTCGGCTCTCCCGAGTCAGTCACGGTGTCACCTCGCGAACATCGCGTTCTCTTCGCCGGTGAGCTGACGGATGTCCTCATCGCTGATGCCGCCCGACCCGACTCGACGGCGGGTTTCGTCCCAGTCGTCCGGGTCGGGGACCGTCCAGTCGACGCCGTCGAGCGACACCGGCGTGTCGTCGAACAGTTCCCGGTAATGGTCGGCGAACGAGTCTCTGATAGACGCTATCGAGGTGTCGGTGAACCCGGCGTCAAGCAGCGGGTCGGCGTCGTCGTCGTACGTAGACGGGCCGATAAACGCCATCGTCTGCGGAAGCGTCTCTTCGAGCGTCTCCTGGATCCTGCTGGGGTACTCCTCCGCCAGCGTCTCCAGTCTGGCGTCGTGATACTCCAGATGGAAGTACTCTTCCTCCCCGATCTTCGTGATCATCCCGTCCATGTCGTTCCGGTCGATCGCATCGAGGAGATACCACGCGGCCCGGTCAGCGGGCGCTATCGTCGCCACGTACTCGGGCCACTCGCCGTCTATCACGTCGAGCGCGGAGACGTTGTTGAACTCCGTCGGATCGCGGTCGCCCTGGAGCCAGTCGTCGTCCCGTCCCTGTTGCTGGAGCATGCGGAACAACTGTCGGACGTGGCCGACTTCCTCCTGGGCGGCGCTGGACCCGCCGATGTCGTCCTCCAGCGACGGCCCGGCCAGGCTCCACTGGGCGTTCCGGTGGCCGAGGACGAGCTTCGTGTCCGCGATCGCCTGAACGTACTCGACCGCCTCATCTGGCCAGTCACTCATCGGTGGTCACCGTGGTTCTGGGGGATCCGTGTTCGACCTCGAGGAGGTCTCCCTGTCTGACGACCGCCATGTAGTCCCAGTCCTCTTCGTCGAACGTGTTGTGTGCGTACATCTTGGCCAGCCTTCCGTTTTTCGCGCTGACGTTGCCGACGTGTTTCGTATCGTCGCCCTGGTTCTTGCGGGCGAACACTTCGTATTTCTCAGTGTCGCTCATAGTCCGATCCCGGATTCTCGCATTTTCTCGCGAACTTCGTCTGTGAGCATGTCTTTCGACCACACGGGGTCCCAGACGACCTCGACGTCGACGGACTCGACGCCTTCGATGACCCGGAGACAGCTCCGGACGTCGTTCTGGATCATGTCGTACGCCGGGCATCCCATGCAGGGGTACGTCATCTCGACGTCGACGTGTCCGTCCGTCTCCTCGACGTCGTAGACCATCGCCATCTCGACGAGGCTGACGGGGATGTGCGGGTCGGGGATCTCGTCGACCGCGTCCCACAGGCGCTCCTCGAACGGGGTCGAGTCCGTCCGACGGTTCTCGATGAATTCGCTGGTTCGTGGCGGTCCGGCCGAACTGTCGACGTTTCGGTTTGTCGTTGCCATCGTATCAGATACCGACATCGACTTTTCCGGACTGGATGAGGTTCACGTACTTCTCGTTGGCGGGGCCGCGGTCCCGCCAGCGGTCGAGCACGTCCGACCATGAAATGTGCTCGTTCATCCGCCAGTCCTTGTTCTCAGCGTCGAAAGCGATCGGCAGGTCGTATTCGAGGACGTACTCGTCGGCCTCCTCGTCGTGGTGGGCCGGCACGTCCAGGTCGAGTTCGTCCATCAGCGGAAGCGTCCGCGAGAGCCAGTCCTGTCTGAGTTCGTCGTTGGATTTGCCCTTGATGCGGTAGTCCAACTGGTCGGTGTTGCGCTTCTTGTCGTCGGGCATGCCGAACCATTCGACGCCGATGGGGAACATCCAGTCGACGGCTTCCTGTAGCTTGTCTTTGGTTTTGTCGTTCTTGTTCGCCAGCCGGCGCATCCACGTCTCGCCGTGGCGCAGGTGGAACTGCTCTTCCTTCTCGACTTTCGTGAGCGCGCGCTTCCACGGCGCGTACGACGTGTTCTCGTAGATATCGCCGAGCAGGACCATCCCCGCACGGTCGAAGATCCCGTGGGCGGTCACGAGTTCGGCGAAGTTCTCGATGTGCTGGTCGAACCCGTACGTGTTCCGGAACTCGTACGGTTCGCGCCCGTAGATGAGTTCCTCGCGGTCCTCGCCGAGGTCTTCGAGCAGGCGGTACGCGATGTGGCCGTGACCGAGTTCGTCCTGAATGACGCTCACGCAAGAGGTACGTGCGTCGAGCGACGGCGCGTTCAGCGACTGGTCGTAGTACGCCGGCGCGCTCATCAGTTCGGTGTCTCCGGACACCAGCAGGATCTGCTTGAGCGCCTCCTTGTAGCCCTCCGTCATCTCCTCCTCGGACTCGATCATCTTCCCGTTTTGCACCTGTTCTTTCAACTGTTTCTCTGTGGGCATGGTTCGAACAGTATCGACTTACCGGGCCAGGTTTATAATTGTTTTCTGTATACGTTGCGCGTATCGGCTCTGACGCCCGGATCCTCGTAAGGGTCTGAATCGAGTAGTCCACAACGTGCGGGGGGACCGGTACCCCATTCAACGGCGAACGTGAACTCGACCATAGTCGACACGCACCCGCGAACGTAGGAGATGAACTCTCGTGCGGCCGGTCTTCGCTGTTTGATCCCTCGGGGGATATCAGATCCGTTCGACAGGATCTTTTTTGTCAATCGGGTTCGTTCGGTATCACATGACGTACGACGTTCGACAGGCGACGTTGGACGACGGAGAGGAACTGCTCGACCTTTGGCACGGATTCACCGACCACCTCTCCAAGTACGACGACAGATACCGTCACAAAGAGGACGCCGACGACCGCTGGTTGCAGTATTTCGAGAACCAACTCGTCGATTCGAAGTACGGAATGGTCGTCGTCGCGGAAGACGAGGAGACCGGAGAACTCATCGGCGCTCTCGAGGGGCGCGTGATGGGGGACCATCCGATATTCCGACTCGAAGACCACGGGTACATCAACGGGCACTACGTCGAACCCGAGCATCAGGGGAAAGGCGTCGGAAAAGCGTTGCTCGACGAGGCCCACGACTGGTTCGCCGGCAGCCCCCACGAGGTCGACTTCTACCGGATCGACGTGATGGAGGGCGACGATGATGCCGCGCAGGTGTACGAGGAGTTCGGCTTCGAACCCGTCGAGCACGTGTACGAAAAATCAACCGAGGAACGGTAGTTCACATGGTCGAGACGCACACCGTCGAACTCGTCGACAGAGACGTGACGCTCGAAGTCCCGGAGAACCAGTCGATCCTCGAAGCCGCGGAGGAAGCGGGTATCGACCTCCCCTATCAGTGCCGTATGGGAATCTGCGGCGTCTGCTGTGCGATGCGGGAGACCGACTGTGACGTAGAACAGACCGAGGGCATGTTCCTCTCGGACAGCGAGAAGGAGGAAGGGTACGTCCTGACCTGCATCGCAAGGCCCCTATCCGACATGAAGATCGAAACGGACGAGAGTCCCTAAGGAGTCAGAGTTTCCTCCCTTGCCGTCGTAGCGTCGGAGTTCTCTTGTCCCGTTCTTGGTGAGCTACCGCTCCGTAGTATCGGGCGTATACGGATACCGTATACGCTCTCAAAACACACCCTATAGGTTGTTGTCTTAGCCGCTCGACTGGGAACACTTCTGAATGTACGACAACTCTCGGCCGTACTCCCGCTGTCGTAGTTATCTTGACGAACGCGTTCAGTTTCCGGGACTGGTTATTTTTTGTGACCGGCATCTCTCAGGGGTCTGGTGAAGTAGAGGCGAAAAACACACCCTAAGTGTGTGTTGTCTCACCGGCCCGGTACGACGTGTTTTCGCTGCCCGGGGAATCACTCGCGTATACGAACAGCGAATACGACTTCGAATACGTCGCAAAATAACACGGACTAAGGGTGTGTTTGTTTGCAGGGTTGTGCCTGTACCGTCAGATCAGACACGTGCGCGCAACCGGGAAGACGGGGTCCTACCATATTCCAGACTACTACCGTATACGAACACCGTATACATGCGATAGGCAACACGTGGATCTTCCTCGTTCGGCACTGTCGCATTGGTATCATTGGAGAAGTTGCTCCCGACGGTACGACTGCAGAAGGAGTAGCGAACTGTCATACGGCAGCGAAGAAGGCCGCGCTACGACTGCTCTTGATCCCGGAGTTCGGTCCGACGGATCTTCCCCGTCTCGGTCCGGGGAAGTTCGCTCACGAACTCCACCTCGCGCGGGTACTTGTACGGTGCAAGGGAGTTTTTCACGTGGTTCTGTATTTCCTCGACCAGAGCGTCGCTAGCCGATTGGTCCTCTGTTAGCACGACGAACGCCTTCACTATCTCGCCGCGTTCCTCGTCCGGGCTCCCGATGACGGCTACTTCCGATACGGACTCTTGCTCCTGAATGACTGCCTCTACCTCGGGCCCGGGGATGTTGTATCCGCTCGAAATGATGAGGTCGTCGTTCCGGGACTTGTACTCCAGGCGACCGTCCTCTCGCTGGACGAAGATGTCTCCCGGATACGACCAGCCGTCCTTCACGGCGTCCGCCTGTTTGTCCGGCCGGCCCCAGTACTCGATCCCGGTCGGACCGCGGACCGCCAGTAGTCCCGGTTCGCCGCGCTCACACTCCTCTCCGGTGTCGGGGTCGACGATCTTGCACTCGTATCCCGGAACGGGGAACCCGGTCGCGCTGGGGTCTATCTCCTCGTCGTGGCGGTGACTGATGAAGATGTGTAGCATCTCCGTCGTCCCGATCCCGTCGAGTAACTCGACCCCGTACTCGTCTCGGAACGATTCGAACGTCGTCGGCGTCAGCGGCTCGCCGGCGCTCACGCCGATCCGTAGCGAGGACACGTCGTACGTCTCGGGCCCGTCCGGATACTCCGAGAGCATCTGGTTGAACGCCGTCGGGATCGAACAGAGCACCGTGATACCGTGGTTCTCGACGGCTTCGAGCAGGTCGCCCGGGTCCGCGTCCTCAACGATACTCGTGCTCCCGCCGAACCGTAACGGGAACGTGACGAGATCCCCGTACCCATACGCGAACGGTAGCGGCGGATTACCGCCGAACACGTCGTCTTCCGAGGGTTCCAGACAGTACCGAGCGTAGGTGTCGGCGGATGCGAGGATCTGTCGATGGGTGTGGATCGCGCCTTTCGGCCGCCCCGTCGTCCCGCTGGTGTAAAGCATCAGCGCGGGGTCGTCGCGCTTAGTCTCGCGGCTCTGGAGGTCGGTGCTCGCCGAGTCCAGCAGGTCGTCGTAACTGTGCCGGTCGTGTTCGACGCCGTTTCGCTCGGCGACGATCACGTTTTCGACCGTCTCCAGGTCGGACATCGCGTTCTCGACCTCGTCGAGCAGGTCGTCGTAGACGACGATCGCACGCGCTTCGGCGTTGTTGATGATGTACCGGAGTTCCTTCGCGCGGAGGAGCTTCATCGACGGAAGCGCAACGCCACCGATCTTCTGGATGGCGAGACAGCTGACGATAGCCTCCGGGCGGTTCGGGAACCGAACGGCGACGCGGTCACCCGCTTCGATCCCCATATCGAGGAGCGCGTTCCCCATCCGGTTCACTCGTTCCTGTAGTTCCGCGTAGGTGATCTCTTCGTCCTCGAAGTGGATCGCCACGTTGTCCCCGCGTCCGTCCTGTACGTGTGTGTCCACGAGTTCGTCGACGACGTTGATTCGCTTTGGGTAGTGGGCCTCGGGGACGGCGTGAATATAGTCCGGCTTCGCTGATTCGTCTGGTAAGTTCTCCGCTGGCTCTCTTAGCGCCATGATAACTATTCGATCATAGGATCAGACCAAATACCTAACGGTTGTTGTACGGGAATCCAACACGAAACCGAAATTCTATCTGTGATCTTTCGATGTGCTCGCTGCACCGTTACTCGGCGGATCCGGTCGTTTCCTCGAACAGATCCTCGTGCAACTGGCGAACGTCTGCGACGACAGCGCGGTCCTCGTCGAGCCTGTACATGGCTGTGTCGTCGAGTTCGTCCGTTTCGACGACGATCCCCGAAGACCGGAGTTCGTCGAGGTGGTCGGCGACCCTATCGTCGTCGACGCCGGATATCCGTGCGATCTCGCTCACGCTGAAGTCGGTCGTCGGGTTCTCCGACTCGGTCAACAGCGCGCTTACGATCCGGGTTTTCGGGTGGTCTCCGAACACCGCCGTCAGTGGGAGGTCGTCGGCGAACGCTTCGGGGTTGTCGATATCGTCGGTACCTGGCATACACGGGAGAACGTGCTGCCAGTTCTTAACATCGGGGTGTTCACCGACCCCGGTCGCCGTCATCTACGTCCAGAAGCCGTCAGGGTCGAACGTTCGGATCAGTTCTAGCTCCTCTCCCGTCGGTTTCGAGGTTGTGGTCACTGTCCCTTCGCCCACGTCCGACGCCGTGTTCACGTCCCACGGGAAGTCGGCAAGCACGTCGTCGGCGTCGACGCCGGGGTGCGTGCTACGGAGATAGAGTTCGCCGTCGTGGAATCCGAAGGTGGCTTTGGAGGTGACGAGAGCGCTGGGACCGCCGCCTGGGGCGGGATGGTTCTCCCGGCCGCTCCCGTCGCTCGCATGTCCCGGACTGGTGACGTAGTTGACCTCCTCCACGAACCGCCGCGGTTCGTGCGGCATCAGCAGAACAGTCCTGTCGGCCATACACGCGATGTCGCATGCACCGCCGCTACCGGGGAGTCGAACCTCGCGGTCACCCGCTCGAACCCGCGTGGTGTTGAGGTTTCCGTACCGGTCTACCTCGGCCCCGCCGAGGAAGCCGACATCGACGTCGCCCCGCTGGAGGCGACTCATGATGTCGATCATCCCGGTCGTCGACACGGCGCGGTTCAGGTTCGGGAGGTCACACATCGTGTGAATGAACCCGTCGGCCGGGGCGTCTCTGACGACCCCGCTCTCGTAGACGGCCATCGAATCGGGCGCGTGTGTGCTGACGGCGACCTGGAACGCGATAAGTGGGAGTCGCATACCGACGAAGGCCGTGTCACCGTTGTCTATCTCGGCGGCCGCGGCACTGACCATCAGTTCTCGGTCGGTGTACTCCTCACTGGCCATACTGCACCTCCGCGGCGACGGTGGGTTCGGTGATAGACAGGTCGGCGTCGACTAACTCCATGTACTCGTCACGGTTCTCGACGCCGTACACCCACTCGTCCGCCCACTCGTCGAACGCTTCCTGCGTGTCTGTCTGACTGTGATAGTCGAGGTAGTACTCGTTGTCGCGGTTGTAGTGGCCCGTCAACGGGGACGGGTGCGCCCCGAAGGGGCACTCGACGACGGCGGTGACCTGTTCGCGGGTGATAGCGGTCCTGCTCGGGTCGCTCTTGATCGTCTCGGAGTCTACGACTTCCTCGGTCGTCACGAGGACGTTCTCCGCGGCACCGACGGCGGGGTCCGTGATTCCGGTGTTGCCCCACATGTGGACGTCGCCCTCGGGGCTCGCACGCTGTGCGTGGACCACGGTCCAGTCTGGATTTACCGCCGGCACCTGTACGACCTCGTCGCCGGTAAACGGGTCCTCGGCGCGGGCGAACAGATCGCTCTCCTCGAAGATATCGCTCCCGAGTAGCGATCTGGTCGGCAGATACGGGACGCCCATCGCACCGGCTTTGAGCGCGAGCGCGATACTGAAATTAGAGTGATTCTCGACGCGTATCCGGTCGTTTTCGACTGCCTCGCGGAACCGGTAGCCGGTGCCGGCGCTCACGTTACCGACCCACGCCGCCCGGATACCCGAAACCGCGCCGCCGCCGATCAACTGGTCGAACAGGAGGTCGCTGATGGGGCCGATCATCGTGAGGTCGTCCGTTCCCTGCCGCAGCAGTTCGTGGCCGACCGCGAAAGGGATCGCATGTTCAAGCGCGAGACCGGCAGCGACGGAACTGCCGGACTCTATCTCCGACACTGCCTCTTCCAACGTAGGTAACGAGTTTGCTGCCATGCACTGATCCGTCTACGATATTCCCTTATAAATCCACGCGGCGTTCCGGCTCTGACTCCGGAGAAAAGAACTCATCATGGTCGAAAATTATAAATGCGTGATCGACTACGACTTGTGTATGACTCCCAAGAGGAGCACTACCAAGGGTGGACAGCGAGACGCATCACAGCCGTCGACAACTACGTCGCGACGACGATTCCTGCTCAGTAGCGGCGTCGCGGGAACGGCCGCCGCTCTGGGGGGTTGTCTCGGTGGAATCACCGGCAGCGACGACGGGACGTTGACGGTCGGGTACGTGCTCCCCTTTTCGGGGACGTACTCGTTGCTCGGAGAGAGTATCGTCAACGGCTTCGAACTCTTTCTCGACCAGAACGACGGTCAGATAGCCGGCCGCGAGGTCGAAACGGTACAGAGCGACACGGAGGCCGACACCGACCGCGGCGTCTCGGTGACCCGTCAGATGCTCGTCGACGAGGGTGCGGACGTCCTCGTCGGTCCGGTGTCGAGCGCCGTCGCGATAGCGATGATGCAGACGGTCGAGAACGAGGCCAGCGCGATCTGGCTCAACGCCAACGCCGGCGACTACCGCGTCGTCAAGGAGGGCTGTCTGAAGTATCACTTCCGAACGTCGTTCAACGACTGGCAGACCAGTGCCCCGCTCGCGCCGTGGGTGTACGACAACGTCGCCGACAACGTCGTTCTCGCCTACGCCGACTACGCGTTCGGCCAGAACTCGAAGAACTTCTTCGCGGAGGCGTTCGAAGAGGCCGGCGGCGAAGTCGTCGGCGAGGTCGGCGTACCGCTCGGCAGCGACGACTACTCGCCGTACCTCGGTGAGATCGAGGACAGCGGTGCCGACGCCGTGTTCTCGTTTTTCGCCGGTAGCGACGCGGTCAACTACGTCTCCCAGTTCAGCGACTTCGGTCTCGACGACAAGATGACACAGACGGGGAGCGGGTTCCTCCTCTCCGAAGACACGCTCCCCGCACAAGGGGAAGCGGCACTCGGGAAGTACTCTATCCTGCACTACACGCCGACGAAGCAAAACGACCGGAACCAGGAGTTCGTCGAGAACTACATGAGCGAACACGACTCCCGGCCGAACGTGTACGCAGTTCAGGGGTACGACTCGGCGCAGGCCTTCAACGCCGCTGTCGACGACGTCGACGGGACGGACCCGGACGACCTCGCCGACTCGCTCAGCGGCATGGAGATAGACAGCCCGCGCGGGAGTTTCCAGTTCCACCCTGAAACGAACGACCCGATCCAGGACATGGATATCCGCCAAGTCGTCGAGAGCGACGGGGAAGTCCCCGTCGAGAACGAGGTCGTCGAAACCCTCGAACGGCCCGAGCTTCCGACCTGGGGTTGCAGCCTGTAAGATGACCACCGACCCGAACAACCAGCGCCACACTACTGGAGGTGAGACGCAGTGGTAGACGCGACGACGCTGATCCGGGCCACCTTGCTCGGCCTTCAGCTTGGAATGACGCTCGCGCTCGTCGCCGCAGGTCTCACGCTCATCTTCGGGATGTTAGACGTGATCAACTTCGCCCACGGCGCGCTGTACATGCTGGGGGCGTACTTCGGGGTTACCGTCGCAACTGAACTGGGGAGTTTCTGGTTGGCGCTCGTCATCGCGCCTCTCCTCGTCGCTGTCGTCGGTGGCGCGATAGAGATTCTGTCGCTTCGACCGCTGTACGGACGCAACCCGCTGTATCACATCCTGCTCACGTTCGGAATCGCTATCATGACGCAGGGGCTCGTCGTCGAGATCTGGGGCGCTCAGTCGCTCAGGATCCAGGTTCCCGATGCGCTCTCGGGCACGCTGACGTACGGGTCGCTCAGCTACCCCGTCTACTGGATGTTCGTCCTGGCGGTGAGCACCGTTCTCATCGGAGCGATCTGGCTCGCGATCAGCAGGAGCGACATCGGTATCATCATCCGCGCGAGCGCTCACGACACGGAGATGGTCGACGCGCTCGGCTTCGACGTATCGAGGGTGTTCACGGGCGTCGTCGTGTTCGGCGCCGCGCTCGCGGGCGTCGCAGGTGTCCTCCTCGGTGCGTCGCGGTCAGTGAACCCCGGCATGGGGTTCGGCGTGATCATCCAGGCGTTCGTCATCGTCGTTATCGGCGGTCTCGGGAGCTTCCGCGGGGCCGTGTTCAGCGCGTTACTGATCGGGCTCGTCACTGCCTACGGCGCCCTGATCGCGCCGTCGCTGACCGACCTGTTCATGTTCGCGCTGATGGCAGTCGTCCTGATAATCAAACCGAGCGGTCTCTTCGGCGCAACGGAGGCAGCATAGATGCGCGAGATAGTTGCCATGTTCGACCCGCGACGTACGTCCGTCGGGGACAGCCAGATCCTCACGAGCAGGGGGCGACTCGCCGTGTTCGGCCTCATCGTCTTGCTCGGGGTTCTGGGCCCGGTCGTCGCCATCGTCGAACCGTACTGGCTGTACATCCTCGTGCAGGTACTCGTGTTCGCGCTGCTTGCGCTGTCGCTGGACTTCGTGTTCGGCTACGCCGGATTGCTGTCGTTCGGCCACGCGGCCATGTTCGGGGCCGGCGGGTACTCGGCGGCGTTGCTGATAACGGAGGTTACGCCGAACGCGCTCGTCGTCTTGCCGGTGGCGATGCTCACTGGCGTCGCGGTCGCGGCCGTAATCGGTTGGTTCAGCGTCCGTTCTCGGGGTATTTACTTCGCAATGCTGACGCTGGCGTTCGCACAGATGTTCTACGTGGCGGCGTTCGCTGACCTCCCCGCGACCCTCCTCGGCGTCGAATCGATCACCGGGGGCGACAACGGGATCTACGGCATCGCACTGTACGAACTGATCGGAATCGACCTGAGCGACCGGATCAACTACTACTTCCTGACACTGCTTCTGGTCGCGCTGTCGCTCGCGTTCCTCGTTCGTCTGGCGAACTCGCCGTTCGGGCGCGTTCTCCAGGGGATCCGCGAGAACGAGGAGCGGGTGGCGTTCATCGGGTACGACGTCCGCCGGTACAAGGTCGTCGGGTTCGCTATCAGCGGCGGATTCGCCGGCCTCGCCGGTGGGCTGTACGTTCCGTTCCAGAGCCTCGCTCACCCTCAGTTCCTCCACTGGACCGTCAGCGGCGAACTCGTCGTGATGCTGTTGCTCGGCGGGATGGGGACGCTCTGGGGGCCGATGCTGGGAGCCGCGTCGGTCATCATCCTGGAGGAGATGCTCGGCGGGATAGCGGCCTGGGAGGTCATCCTCGGCGGCATCTTCGTCGTAGTCGTCATCTTCGCTCCGCGGGGACTAGCGGGGGTACTCATCTCTCTTAAAGAGGACCCGCGGAACGCCCTGACGAACGCGAAAAACGCGATCGAAAACTACGTCCGCAAAGTCCGAGGGAAATCATGAACCGCACCAAGCCCGAGACGCCCGACAGCGAAACGACGGACGAGACGCTACTTCGAACGGACGACGTGACGAAGAAGTTCGGTCAACTGACTGCCATCAACGACGTCTCGATGTCGATCCCGGAGGGCGAGATCACGTCGATCATCGGCCCGAACGGTGCGGGGAAGACGACTCTGTTCAACCTGTTCACCGGCAAGTACGAGCCGACCAGCGGTCAGATACGGTTCCGGGACGAGCGAATCGACGGCATGGCACCGCACGATATCGTCGACAAAGGGGTCGTTAGATCGTTTCAGATAACAAACTTTTTCGACGACCTGACTACGAGAGAGAACGTTCGACTCGCCACCCAAGCCCAGTATTCCGGATTCGGTGCGTCCGATTTCCTCCGGCATTACACGAGCCTCGACGGTGCGGTCGACGACGCGGAGGCCGTACTGGAGCGCGTTCACCTTCTCGATGTCGCCGACCGGCAGGCATCGAACCTTTCGTACGGTCAGCGACGGCATCTGGAGATCGGGATCGCGCTCGCCGCCGGTCCGGATCTGCTGTTGATGGACGAGCCAACGGCGGGGATGAGCCCGGAGGAGACCCTGGATACGGTCGAACTGATCGAGGAGATCGCGTCGGACACGACGCTGGTTCTCATCGAACACGACATGGATATCGTCATGGACATCTCAGAATTCATAGTAGTGATGAACGAGGGAGAACTCATCGCGCGAGGAGACCCCGCGGAGATCCGAACGGACGACCGCGTGCAGCGAGCGTATCTGGGTGGTGAGTGAGATGGCAGAGGAACTGCTCTCCGTCTCGTCGATCAACACTCACTACGGGCAGAGTCACGTCCTCTTCGACGTCTCGCTCTCGGTCGACCGCGGCGGGATCGTCGCGCTGGTCGGCCGCAACGGGGCCGGCAAGACAACGACGCTACGGAGCATCATGTGTCTCACCCCGGTGACCTCGGGGACGATAACGATGAACGACGAGGAGATCCAGGGGCTCCAACCGCACGCCGTCCGCAAGCGGGGTATCTCCTGGGTGCCGGAAGGGAGACGCGTGTTCGGCGATCTGACAGTCGAAGAGAATCTCAGACTCGCGGCACACACCGGCGAAGGCGACAAACGCGCCGGGTTCGAGGAGATATACGACCGCTTCCCGCGACTCGACGAACGTCGAACGCAGAAAGCGGGGACGATGAGCGGCGGCGAACAGCAGATGCTCGCCATCGCGCGTGGACTGCTCGGCCCGGAGACCGACCTCCTCCTGCTCGACGAACCGAGCGAGGGTCTCGCACCCCAGATAGTCGAGGACGTAAAGGATATCATCCGGGACCTCAACGACGACGGGGTTACGATACTCCTCGTCGAACAGAACGCCGAGATGGCGCTCGACCTGGCCGACCTCGCCTACGTGCTCGAAACCGGCGAGGTCGTCCACGACGCGCCGGCCTCGGAGTTGCTGAGCGACCGGTCCGCGATGGAGACGTACCTGGGGGTGAAATGAACGTGATCCGCAATATCAGCGAACCGTACGGAGGTGACGCGAATGCAACGACCGTTTGAGACGGACCGCCCCGATATCGCCGAGTCGGCGTTCGTCTCCGAGATGTCGTATCTCGTCGGCGATGTCACGGTCGAACCGCGGGCGAGCGTCTGGCCGTTCGTCTGCATGCGGGGGGATTACGGCCCCATCACGGTCGGCGAGGAGACGAACGTGCAAGACTTCACGATGCTTCACGAGGCGACGGTCGGGTCGGGCGTAACTATCGGCCACAACGTCGTCGTCGACCGGGCGACCGTGGGGGACGACGTCCTCCTCGGCATGTCGAGTACCATCCTTCCCGACGCGTCAGTCGGCGACGACTGCATCGTCGCGGCGGGGACCGTCGTCCGGGAGGACCAGGAGATACCGGACGGCCACATCGCGTACGGATCGCCGCCGGAACTGAAACCGATAACCGACGAACAGCGCGACCAGATCCGCTGGTACGGAGAGGAGTATCTCCAGCTAGCGGAACGGTATCGCACGGCGGAAGCGCCGCTCGGTCGCAGTGAGGGTGGGAGCCACCAATGACCCGTGTCGAACGGGTCCACAACCAGGCACGGATCGAGTACGTCGCGAACGGCGACGTCGCGCGCCTCGTGATGGAACGGAACGAGGAACCGATCAACGTGTTCACGCCGCCGCAGGTGGAGGCGATGGCGGAGACTGTCGAGGGAGTAGACGAAAGCGTCGACTGTCTCGTTCTCTGCGGCGAACCGGAGTTCTCGGCCGGGGCCGACCTCCGGTCTATTGGCGACGCGCCGTCGGAGATGCGGTCGGTGAAGATCGACGCCATCGCCGCCGCGTCGAACCGGTTCATTCGCACGCTACGTCGGTTCCCCGGGCCGGTCATCGCCGCGGTCACGGGCGTCGCGGCGGGCGGCGGACTGGGGTTCACGCTCGCGTGCGACCTCGTCGCCATGCACAGCCACGCCGTTCTCGACACCGCGTACGCGAGGATCGGGCTCACGCCGGACAACGCGACGCCGTTTTTCCTCGCGAAAACCGTGGGGCCGTACAAGGCCCGGGAACTCATCTTCGAACCCGAACCGATCACGGCGGCCGAGGCCGCCGAACTTGGGCTCGCCAACCGCCGGATCGACGGCCCCGAAGACGAGTTCATCGACGCGGTAACGGAGTGGGCGGCGGAGTTGGCTGACGGCCCGACGTCGGTGTACGAGGAGACGAAGGAACTGATCGATTCGACGTTCCAGGGGCGTCTGGACGAGCATCTCGAAGAGGAACGGGACACGATAAAGCGGATCAGCAACTCCGAGGTGTTCGAAGAGGGACTCGACGCGTTCCTCGAGAAACGAGACCCGGACTGGAGCTAACATGACAGGAAACGAGTTCGACACGCTGGACGTATCGGTCGACGACGACGGGGTCGCGACGGTTCGCCTCGCGAACCCCCCGGTGAACGCGATCAGTCAGGAAGTCAGACACGAACTCGCGGACGCGGTCGACGTGCTTCGCGAGGACCATGTCCGCGTCGGTATCGTCACCGGTGACGCCGACGTGTTCTCGGTCGGCGCGGACGTGGAGCTGTTCGAGGAGGCGCGGGAGTGGACGACTGCTGAATTCCGGTCGAACTCGCGTGTCCTCGGCCGCGCGTTCGACGGGATCGAGACGATGGAGAAGCCGGTGATGGCCGCGATAAGCGGCACCTGCGTCGGTGGGGGACTCGAACTCGCGCTGGCCTGCGACGTGCGTATCGCCTCCCCCGACGCGAAACTCGGCTTCCCCGAGCACAACATCGGTCTCATCCCCGGACTCGGCGGATGCTCGCGTTTCGTCCATCTCGTCGGCCCCGGAAGGGCCAAGGACATGATCTTCTCGGGCGAACTGGTCGACGGCGACCGAGCCCGCGAGATCGGTTTGGTCGAACGGGTCGCGGACGCGCCCGAGGCGGCCGCCCGGGAGTACGCCTCGGACCTGCTCGGGCAACCGCCGCAGGCGCTTGGACTGGCGAAGCGCGCGGTCAACAGCGCCCGCGACACGGACACGCAGACGGCCGGACTCGTCGAATCCCTCGCCCAGAGCACGCTCTTGAAAACGGCGGACCACGCCGAGGGCGTAAGCGCCTTCCGCGACGACCGCGACCCCGAGTTCACCGGGGAGTGATAGGGACTGTTGTTGTCTGTTCGGTCTTTTCGCCGGCACGGGCCAACAAATACCGGTACACGGGTACGAGAGTCCCTATGAGCCGTTTCAGCCCGACCGCCCGAGAATGGTAAGACGCTTCTGCTAGTGTGATGACGGTTCCCGCATGAACGGCGACGACGGAACGACCTATTTCGACGACATCGAAGCGGGAACCGTCGTATCGTGCGGGTCGACGACCGTTTCGGAGGACGATATCGTCGAGTTCGCCGAGCAGTTCGACCCGCTCGACATCCACACCGACCCGGAAGCGGCCGCCGCGAGCCAGCACGGGGGGATCATCGCCAGCGGCTACCACACGTTGTCGCTGTCCGTCCGCCTGCTCGTCGACGAGATCCGGAGCGAGCGGGCCGTCGTCGGCGGTCTGGGGATCGACGACGTCCGGTGGCACGAACCGGTCCGCCCCGGCGACACGCTGACCGTCGAAAACGAGGTTCTGGACACGCGAGTGTCCGAGAGCAACCCGGAGACGGGGATCGTTCACGAGGCGATCACGGTGACGAATCAGGACGGCGTGACCGTCCTGTCGCTGGAAAACCGCGAACTCGTCGAACGGTCCGGCCCCGACTGACCGTTATTTCCCCTTCCACTCGGGGTCGCGGTCCTCGAAGAACGCGTCGATGCCCTCGTTTTTGTCTTCGGTCGCGAACAACTGGGCGAACAGTTCCGCCTCGTACTCGATGCCATCGTCCAGGTCCATCTTCGAGCTGGCCTGAACGGCGGTCTTGGCGATTTCCAGAGCGACGGGGCTCTTCTCGGCCATCGACTCGGCGAGGTCGTACACCTGCTCGTCCAGATCGTCATCCGGGTGGACCTCGTCGACGAGGCCGATGTCGGCGGCCTCCTCGGCGTCGATCAGTTCGCCGGAGAGGATCAGCCGCATCGCCTGCCCCTCGCCGACGAGGCGGGGGAGCCGTTGGGTTCCGCCGCCGCCCGGGATGATGCCGAGGTTGATCTCGGGCTGTCCGAGTTTCGCGCTCTCCGCGGCGATCCGCACGTCGCATGCCTGTGCGAGCTCGCAGCCGCCGCCGAGCGTGTGCCCGTTGAGCCGTGCGATGATCGGCTTCGAGAGGTTCGCCACGTGCTCGTAGATCCGCGGCCGCCTACCCTGCTCACGCTGTTCGATGGAGTCCCGTTCGCGCAGTTCCGTCACGTCCGCGCCGGCGACGAACGCGCCGCCCTCCTCGTCCCCGGTGAGGACAACGACCTTGACGGAGTCGTCGTCTTCGACCGCCGACAGCACGGCTTCGAGTTCCTCGCGCAACTGGGTGTTGAGGGCGTTTCGCGCGTCCGGCCGGGACAGCGTCACGGTTGCCACCCGGTCGACGTGGGCTCCGACGGTCGCCGACACCGTCTCGAAGTCGGCGGCCGCATCTTCGACGTCCGCCATCAGTCGTCACCCCACTCGCCGCTGACGCCGACTATCTCGCCGTCTTCCCAGACGTAGAACCCCTCGCCGGTCTTCTTGCCGAGTTTCCCGGCGCGGACCTTCTGCTTGAGCAACTGCGGCGGTCGGAACCGCTCGCCGAGTTCTTCACGGAGGTATTCGAGGATGTCAAGACGGACGTCAAGCCCGACTACGTCGCCGAGTTCGATCGGCCCCATCGGGTGATTGTAGCCGAGTTCCATCGCGGCGTCGAGGTCGCGCGGTCCGGCGACGCCCTCCTCCAGCATCCGTACCGCTTCGACGCCGAGTGTCACGCCGAGCCGAGAGGACGCGAACCCGGCTGAGTCCCGAACTGTCACCGGCTCCTTTTCGATGGTCTCGACGAACTCCGTCGCGGCGTCGACCGTCGCCTCGTCGGTCTGTTCGGCGAGAACGATCTCGACCAGTCCCATGATGTGGACCGGATTGAAAAAGTGAAGCCCGATCGCTCTCCCGGGACGGTCGAGGGTGCTGGCTATCTCCGTCACCGACATCGAGGAGGTGTTCGACGCGATTACGGCGTCCTCCGGGGCGTGTGACGCGACGTCGTCGAACGTCTGTTGCTTGAGGTCCATGTCCTCCGGCACCGCTTCGACGACCAGGTCCGCGTCTGCGACCGCCGCTTCCAGGTCTGTCGTCGTCTCGATCCGGTCGAGGGCGTCCTCTTTCTCCGCGGCGGAGAGCTTTTCACGGTCGACGCCGCCCTGCAGGTTCGACTCGATCGACTCCATCCCGTCGGAGAGGATCGATTCGTCGATGTCGCGCATCGTGACGTCGTACCCGCCCGTCGCTGACACCTGTGCGATCCCGTGGCCCATCGTCCCCGCTCCGAGTACGGTAACACGCAT
This sequence comes from Halostella pelagica, assembly GCA_005954745.1. Lineage (GTDB taxonomy): Archaea > Halobacteriota > Halobacteria > Halobacteriales > Natronoarchaeaceae > Halostella > Halostella pelagica. The sequence goes on along the minus strand of CP040679.1, from coordinate 108,788 downwards.
CGTTTTCCCAGTGAACAACCACTCACATTAAGATTCCTCTCCGGGCGTCGCCATCGTCGGAACGCGGTTTCGCCAAACAGTGCGTCTCCGCTCTCAGTTCTGGCTCTGTGCCCCGCAGACTAGTACGGGTCTGTCGGCGCTGAGGACGACGTCCTGGGTAACGCTCCCGAACAGCGCTTTCCCGGTCGGGGAGCGCTTGCGACCGCCGATACAGATCTGTTCGACGTCCAGGTCCTCTGCCTGTTTGAGGATCTGCGTCGCCGGGTCGCCGCTCGTCTCGACGGCCTGTACGTTGACGTCCAGCGATTCGAGCCGTTCCATCGCTTCCCGGACGGCCTCTACTTGATGGACCGACGCCCCCGACGGGTTGTCGGTGAACACGTGTAGCAGATACACCGTCACGTCGTCCGACAGGGCGGCGATATCTTCGACCGCATCCATCTGTGCGTGCATCTGATCCACTTCGTCGAGCGCTGCCAGTAGTTTAAACATACCGTTGTTTTCGGTTACTAGCCCAATAATTGTTCCCCTGTTCTTCGAGGTGGACGTTTCGGATCGGTACGAGACAGTTTCGGCGAACATGTTCCCCACAGCGCCCTTACGCGTTGGCTTAGAAGTTCAGGTATGAGCGCTCGTCAGGCGGATTCGAAAACCGTCTGTAACGTCTGGGACAACTCCGACTGCGAGGGGACGCCGCTCTGTCCACCCCGCTGTCCACGGTTCACCGACAGCGAGGGCGTTCCGCTGCTGATACGCCCGTACCGCGACGAGGACCGGGAGTCGCTCGTCACCATGTACGACGAGATAGACTCCTACAGCCGAACGATGGGACTGCCGCCTACGACGGTTCCCCAGATCGAGGACTGGCTGGATAAACTCGCCGACGACGGGTGGAACCTCGTCGCAGTCGACGACGAGGTCGTCGGCCACGTCGGTGTGGCCCCGGCGGACGCGACCGACCCGAAGTTCGTCATCTTCGTTCACTCGGAGCATCAGGACAGAGGGATCGGGACCGAACTGGTCAAACACGTCATCGCCTACGCCGAGGACCGCGGTCACGACGCGGTGACGCTCGAAGTTTCGAAGGGGAACCGGCGCGCGATTTCGGTGTACGAGAACGTTGGGTTCTGCGTCGAGGAGCGGTTACGGTCGGACCTCGAGATGGAACTGTCGTTGGCGGACCCCGTCGCGGAACGTGTCCAGCGTCCCCCAGCGTACCGAAGCGACGATATCTGACCCTCTCCGGATTGTTTCAGCCCTTTCGTTCTCACCGAGGATTTCATCCAGTCTGCGGGATCGTCCTCGACCGGACGACTGACCGTCACTCTAGTGGCATATCGAGTTCGCCCGTACAGCTGTCAATATTCTCCGGATCCATCCCGTGACATATCTCCACGGCGGTGGTTTGCCTACCCAATGATTTTTCATTAGGACCGGAGATGTACAACCGAGGATGATCTACAACCAGGTGGAAACGGCCCCGCGATCGGAACTGCGGGAGCTACAGGACCGGAGACTGCAGGAGACCGTCGAGAACGCGTACGAAAACGTCTCCTTTTACAGGGACGCCCTCGACGAGTCGGGTGTCGACCCCGACGACATCAGCGGCGTCGAAGACGTGTCGAAACTGCCGTTTACGACGAAAGAAGATTTCCGGGACGAGTATCCGAACGGCTTGTTCGCTGTCGACGACTCGGAGGTTCGGCGACTCCACGCCTCGTCGGGCACTACGGGGAAACCGAAGATCGTCGCGTACACCGACAGCGACCTCGACGTGTGGAGCGAAGTCGTCGCACGGAGCCTGGCAGCGGCGGGCGTCGAACCCGGGGATCTAGTCCAGAACGCGTACGGGTACGGCCTGTTCACGGGCGGCCTCGGTCTGCACCAGGGGATCGAGGAACTCGGCGCAACTGTGCTCCCGATCGGCGCTGGCGGTACGCAACGCCAGATCGAGATGATGCAGGACCTCGAAAGCGACGTGATAACGTGCACACCGTCGTACGCCCTGTATCTGGAGGAGACCGCCGAGGAGATGGGCGTCGACGTCGGCGACCTCCCGCTCTCGACGATAATGTTCGGGGCCGAACCGTGTACCGACCCGATGCGGGAGGCGATCGAGAGCCGTCTCGACGTGGACGGTATCGATCTGTACGGTCTGTCCGAGATCATCGGCCCGGGAGTCTCCTGTGAGTGCAACGAGGCTCAGGAAGGACTGCACGTCTTCGAGGACCACTTCTACCCCGAAGTGGTCGATCCGTCGACGGGCGAACCGCTCCCCGAAGGCGAGGAGGGTGAACTCGTGTTGACGACGCTGAGCAAGGATGCGCTCCCGGTGTTGCGGTACCGGACCGGCGATCTGACGACGCTCTCGTACGACGAGTGCGAGTGCGGGCGGACGACGGTTCGGATGGACAACGTGACGGGACGCACCGACGACCTGCTGATCGTCAGGGGGGCGAACCTCTACCCCAGCGAGATAGAGGACGTCGTCCTGAAGTTCGACGGCGTCGAGCCACAGTACCGCATCGACCTCTACGAGGAGAACAATCTCGACCGGATCGAGATCACCGTCGAACTCAGCGAGGATTTCGACGGGGATGTCGACCAGTTGCGTGGCGAAATCCAGGAACGACTCAAGAACGTCCTCGTGTTCACCCCTGATTCGCTCGAACTCGTCGAGTACGGTGACATCGAGCGTACCGAAGTCGGCAAGGTCCAACGCGTCTACGACCACCGCTGACATCACGGGTTGCCGTGGGTTCCCTCGTTCGGTCGACTGCTACTGAGACTGTCGGCTGTAATTCCTTGCAGAATATCGGCTCCGGGGTCCGATTCTCTTTCCGCAGTTACAGTTGACAGTATGACTTACTCCCCGTCCGACGAACCGGGCTTGTAAACTCTGCCGCGGAACGTGGCGATCGGATCGTCGCCGGGACCGGTGACTTCGACTCTGTACTCGGCCGTTCGGCGGCCGTTGTACGTCTCTGTCGCCGTCGCGTCTAACGTCGTTCCCGTCTCGGTCATGTCGAGATATGAGATGTTCGTTTCCAGCGCGAACGCCGTCTCGCCGTGACTGTTCGACGCCGCGGCGAAGGCCGCGTCCGCTAACGAGTAGATCGCGCCCCCGTGAACGGTTCCGTGGAAGTTGAGATGGTTCTCGCCGACGGTCAGTTCGGTCCGTGCGTGGCCCGAGTCCATTTCGACGAGTTCGATCCCGAGCGTTTCACAGTACGGATCGCTCTCAGCGCGTGCTCTCATCGATTCGGGGTCGTCCGACATACACTGCCTCGTGGTCACACGGGGTGAAATAGGTACTGCTTGGGGAGATCTGTCCACGGGGCGTAGGCTCGGAACTCGTCGGATCGAGACCGATTCCTCTTTGGATTGGCCCGGTACGCATCTGCCCGTATATAAAGCCCGTTCATGTAGGGGTGAAACCCTATGGTTCATCCGTCCGTCCATAAGAGTAGACAATGAACATAGACGAAGTGAAAGAACGCGCCGGTCCGCGGGAGTTCAACCCCGGGGACGACCTGCCGGAGGAGTACCGCAAGGCGGCGACCCGCATGATCCAGTTCCACGCCAACAGCGAGATCATGGGGGCGTACCTGGAGCGACCGTTCATCCGCCAGTCGCCGAGTATAGACCGGAAGCTCGCGTTCAGCGCCAAGGTGCAAGACGAGATCGGCCACGGCCAGTTCCTCTACCGGGCCGCCGAATCGCTCGGCATCAAAACCCGCGAAGAGATGCTGGACGAACTGGCGAACGGGAAGGGGAAGTTCCTCAACTGCTTCCACTATCCGATGGAGAACTGGGCGGAGATCCCCATGATCGCCTTCTTCGTCGACGGCGCGGCCATGCGCCGTCAGGCGACGCTGAAACGCACCAGCTGGGAACCGTACGCCCACGCCATGGACAAGATCTGCTTCGAGGAAGGGTTCCACGTCAAACACGGCGAGTCGATCATGCGCGAACTGGCGACCGGCTCGAAGAAGGAACAGGAGATGCTTCAGGACGCCTTCGACGAGTGGTGGCCCCGCATCATCCAGTTCTTCGGCCCGTCGGACGACAAATCCACCCACCACGACTTCGCCGCTGAAGTCGGGCTGAAGACGATGACCAACGACGAGCTCCGCAACGCCTTCCTCAACCAGTACCTGCCGAAGGCGCGCAAGTACAACCTGGAGATCCCGGACGAGCCGCGTATCCGCGAAAACGACGACGGGACGTTCGAGATCGAAGAGGACGACCTCGACTGGGACGAGTTCTTCACCATCGCGAAAAACGACTACGAACCGGGCGTCGGCCAGATCGAGGGCCGTGCCAACGCACAGGAGGCCGTCGAGTGGGTTCGTGACGCGATCGAGGGAGACGACCAGCCGACGGCGGGCCACACGCCGACCGCAGCCGACTAACAACCATGATCTGGGAAGTATTCCGACAGAAGAAGACGGGCGAGTACCACACGCACTGCGGAAACGTCCACGCACCGGACCGCGAGATGGCGAAGCTGTTCGCGCAGATCCAGCACGGTCGCCGGAAACCGACCAACAGCCTGTGGGTCGTTCCGCAGGAGGAGGTCGGCGAAGTGGACGCCGAGGAAACGAGCTTCGGCGGGACGACCGACAAGTCCTACCGCTGGTCGACCGCCTACAACATCGAGCCGCCCGCCAAGGAAGTCGAGGAATCGGCGAACGAGCAGGCGGAGGCCGAACGCCAGCGGGGGGATAGCTAATGTCTTCGACTGCCGCCGCGCCGGTCGAGGACCTGGACGACGACCAGCGGGAAGCGGTGCAGCACCTGCTCTATCGCCTCGGCGACGACGAGTTCGTCGCCGCCGAGCGATACACGGAGTGGCAGGTCCGCGCGCCCACGCTGGAGTCGGACCTCGCCCTGTCGAACATTGCGCAGGACGAACTCGGTCACGCGAGGCTGTGGTACGACCTGCTACAGGACTTCGGCTACGACGAACCGGACCTGCTCTTCGAGCGCGATCCGGAGACGTTCCGCCACAGCACGATGACGGAACTGCCGTTCGAGGAGGGCGACTGGAGCGACGCTATCGTTCGGACGTACCTCTACGATGTCGCTGAAGACCTCCGTCTGGAGGCGCTCGAAGACTCGTCGTACGGGCCGATCCGCGACCGCGTCGGGAAGATCCAGAGCGAGGAGGACTATCACCTCGAACACGCGGAGAGTTGGCTCGATCGGCTTGCCTCCGACGACGACGGTCAGCGTCGCCTTCAGGAGGCCGTCGACCGGCTGTTCCCGTACGCGCTGACTCTCTTCGAGCCGACGGACCCGGATGTCGAAGCCCGGATCGTCGACAACGAGTACCGCACTGAACCGCTCGACGAACTCGGCGAGGAGTGGCTCTCGAACGTCGTTCCGAAACTCGAAAGCTACGGGCTCGACGTTCCCATCTCCGAGGACGGGACGATCACCAGCGCCGACCTTCCCCCCGAGATCGGTCGAGACGGCAACCACATGGACGACTGGGAGTCCCTCTACGATGATTTCACCCAGACGTACCGCGACCTCGGCCGGACGGAGGCGACCACGCTCATGGAGGACCCGAGCTGAGATGAGTAGCGAGTTACCCTCCGACCCGGACGCTGACGCGACGCCGTGTCAGTACACGGAGTATCGCGAGGGTGGTGACGTCGAGGACCTTCCGGCGACGGGCGAGGACGCGGACGGGCTCGAAGCCGCCGTGTGGGACGTCCTCTACGAGATAGAGGACCCCGAGATGCCGATCAGCATCGTGGACCTGGGGCTGATCTACGGCGTCGATGCGACGGACGCCACCGACGGTGACGGCTCGGACGTAACGATCGCGATGACGCTGACGTACACCGGCTGCCCGGCCCGGGAGATGCTGCTCTCGCAGGTCACCGACGAAGTCGGCGCGGTCGACGGCGTCGCGGACGCCTCGGTCCAGCTCGTCTGGAGTCCCGAGTGGACTCTCGAAATGGTCACGGAACAGGGCGAAGAGGACCTCAAGGAGTTCGGACTGAGCATATGAGCTGGGGAAACGACCCCTCCGTCCAGACTGACGGCGAGTACGAGCCCGCAGAGTGCCCGTACTGTGGGTCAGAGAACACCGAGCGGGACCATCCGAAGGGCCCGTCGCTGTGCCGGTCGATGCATTTCTGTAACGACTGCGAGCAGCCGTTCGAGAAGATGGCGTAGGCCGGTCGGCATCTTGCTGTTTCGGCCTCGTCGGTCCCGGCTGTCAGGGTAGCGTTTTTTATCGTCGCTGTGAACCGTTTCGGTATGAGTGACGTGCCGCAGATGCGCATGGACCACGTCGGCATCGCCGTCGAATCGATCGAAGACGGTGAGCGGTTGCTGTTCGCGCTCGGCTGTGAGAAGATCCACGTAGAGGAAAGCGATGACGGCCGATTCACGTGGGCGACGTACGTGCTCGGGGACGCATCCCGTCTCGAACTCGTCGCCCCGAAACCCGGAACCGAGTCGTTTCTGACGGCGTTTCTCGAAGAGAAGGGGCCGGGACTGCACCACATCACGCTGGAGGTGGCTGATATCGACGCCGCTGTCCGCGGACTAGAGGCACAGGGGTACCAGATCGTGGACAGAGCGGCGTTCGACCACTGGGCGGAGGCGTTTATCTCTCCCAGTAACCCGGGGAGCGCTCATCCAGCTAATGGAGTATTTCGACGGGTACGCCGAGCACAGACCGGCGGGCGAGAGGCTCTTCGTGGACGGGAAACCGCTCGCCGGTGGCGGCGAGGAAGGTGAAACGGACGGCTCGGTCAGTCCCGACTCTTGATGAGGAACTTCATGTCGCCCTCGAAGACGACGGTGTCTTCCTGATTCGTCATCGTGGAGTCTATCACCACGAGGCCGGAGTCGTCGCGGCTGGAGATCTCGCGGGCGTCTTCGACTTCCATCTCCAGCGAGACGGTGTCGTCGACGAACACCGGATTCGGAATGTCCATGTAGTTCATGCCGAGGAACGCGAGCACCGTCCGTTCGAGGAAGCCACAGCGGTAGACCAGACCCGTCGCGAGCGAGAACGTCATCGGACCGTGAGCGACGCGTTCGCCGAAGTTTCCGTCCTCGGCGTACTCCTTGTTGGTGTGGAGTTCCGTCCAGTCCCCCGTGACCATCGAGTGCGTTACGAAGTCCGTTTCGGTGACCGTTCTCCCGACGCTCTGGAACGTCTGGCCCACCTCGAAGTCCTCGAAGTGGTGTGGTTCGTAGCTGTATGTCACGTATGAAACTCACTATCGTTGCACATATAATTTACTCTGTTACGCCCCGAACACGGGGACTGACTGCGGTTTACAGGCCTCGAACCTGGCGAAGAGAGATCACTTAAACCGTTCGTTCGCAGTTACTACAGCAAAACACCCCTAACATGTGGTCCATTTAAGTATTCGCGGTCCTCTCGAACAGACAGGATGATCGAGGAGTGCTTGATGGTCGAGTTCCGCATCGAGGGCGACGAATGCCCGCTCGCCGAAGCGAGTCGGGCCACGGATACGGTCATCACCGCGAGGCCTCCCCAACTCCGCGCGGACGGCAACGTTCTCCTCCAGTTCAGCGCGGACCCGAACGACCAACTTTCGGAGCGACTCGACGGTGACGACAGGATCCGCTATCTCCACCGCTCCCGAACGGAGACCTGCGACAACTTCCGCTGTCTCTCCAAGGACCCCTGTATCGTCCACGAGTTGATCAGCGCAGGGCTCCTGGTCGAATCGATACGATACCAGCCCGAGGGGGCGCTGCTCATCGGTGTCGTCGTCGGCTACGACGTTCTCAACGGCGTCATGGAAACCGCGGGCGAGACGGTGGGCGTCAGTCTCGAACGCGTCTACCCGCTCCGTACTGACGACGAGCCAGTTGCCAAACGGTGGGACCTCACACCCGCCCAGATCGAGAGCATTCAACGCGCCGTCGAGATGGGGTATTTCACCGTTCCGCGGGAGGCGGACGCGGGCGACGTGGCAGACGCGATCGGGATCAGCAAATCCGCGTTCCTCGAACGTCTCCGCCGGGCTCAGGCCTCCCTGTTCGAGGACCTCTTTACGTAGCCTACGTCACACGTGACTTACTCCGAGGGGAATATCTTCCCTGGATTCAGTATCTCGTTCGGGTCGAAGGCCGTCTTGATGCGTCGCATGAGGTCGACCGTCCCGTCGGTGTACTCCTCGGGGAGGTACTTCTGTTTCCCCATTCCGACGCCGTGTTCGCCGGTCGACGTTCCGCCCAGTTCGATGGCGTGGCGGACGATCTGTTCGTCGACCCGCTCGCCGAGTTCACGGTGTTCGTCGTCCCCCTCTCTGACCATGACGGTGTAGTGAATGTTCCCGTCGCCGGCATGGCCGAAACTGGGGATCTCGAGGTCGTGTTCCGTCTCTAGCTCCGAGATATAATCGATCAGGTCGGCGTACTTGCTAATGGGCACAGTTACGTCCCCCGAAGTGAGCATCTCCAGGTCCGGGTCGTAGTGTTTCAGCGCCGACGCCATCTCTTCCCGGACTTCCCACAGTTCGTCCATCTCCTCACCGGACTCCGTGATCTCGACCTCGGACACGTCGTACTCGTCCAAGATAGACCGGAAGAACGCGACCTCGTCCTCGATGTTGTGGTTCTTGTGGAACTCGACGAACGCCATCGGCGCGACTGGCATGTCGGCGTCGAGATACCGGTTCGCCATCGCCGCGCTCAACTCGTCGATAAGTTCGATCTTCGCGACGTCGACCCCCCACTGAACCGCGTCCGAGATGGCCGCTGACGCCTCCGTCCTGTTCTCGAATACGACCCGGCCGCCCCATATCTGTTCGGGGAGGCCGGCGAGTTCGAGCGTCGCCTCGGTCACGACGGCGAGGGTGCCCTCGCTCCCCACGAGGAGGTCCATCAGGTTGTAGCCCGCGGAGGTCTTGGCCGCCGTACTCCCCGTCTCGATCACCGTTCCGTCGGCGAGGACGGCCTCGAGTCGGAGCACCCAGTCGTGGATCTCTCCGTACTTGACCGTCTGCATCCCGCTCGCGTCGTTGGCGATCATCCCACCGATCGTAGATATCTTTCCGGACGACGGAAGCGGCGGGAAAAACAGCCCGTGGTCTCCGGCGAGTTCGTCGATCTCAGACCCGAGCAAGCCGGGTTGGACGTCGATCTGGAAGTCTTCCGGCCTGATGTCGAGGATCCGGTCCATCTTCGTCATGTTGAGGCTGATTCCCCCTTCGACCGGGACCGCGTGACCCTCCAGACTCGTCCCCGCGGCGTACGGTGTCACGGGCACGCTCCGCTCGTTCGCCGCCGCCAACACGCTCGATACGTCCTCGACCGATCCGGGCCACACGACGACGTCGGGCAGGCTCTCTCCCCCGTCCAGCGTTCCCCAGTCACTGCTGTGGTCCTCGCGACTCTGTCGATGCGTGGAGATCTGGTCGTCCTCCAGCGTCGTGTCGTACAGGAAGTCGAACCCCATGTGGTTCTCTAGCACCGTTCGACCCTATTTATTTCGTTCGGTCAGGACAGCCGCGTGATTCGACGGAGACGGCGCTCGAACGGGCGGAAAATCCGGGAACGACTGTGAGTACGAAACGACACAGCCGGCAAAAAACAGTGGAATCAGTCCTACGGTTCGTCGAGGGTCGCGCCGACGCCCAGGTGTTTTTCCTGCACTTCCCGGTCGCCTTCGAGGGCAGCCGTATCGCCTTCGAAGACGATCTGGCCCCTGTCTATCACGTAGTGACGGTCGGCCGTCTCCATGGCCGCGTGGACGTTCTGCTCGACGAGCAGAATCGTAACTCCCTCATCGCGGATCCTGTCTATCACGTCGAGAACGTCCCGGACGATCTGCGGCGCGAGACCCTCGCTCGGTTCGTCGAGAAGGAGCAGTTCCGTCTCTCCCACCAGCGCGCGGGCGATGACGAGCATCTGTTGTTCCCCGCCGCTCAGGTGCGAGGCCGACTGTGACTGCCGTTCGCGGAGTCGCGGGAACACGTCGTACACCTCGTCGACAGTGTAGATCCCCTCGCCACCGGACCGCAGGTCGCCCATGCGGAGGTTCTCGTCGACCGTCAGGTCTGGAAACGCCTGGCGGTCCTCGGGAACGTACTGGATGCCGCGCTGAACCCGTTCGTGGTCCGGGAGGTGCGTCACGTCCTCGCCGTCGAAGGTGACGGTCCCGCGGGTCGGTTCGAGGACGCCGACGATGCTTCGTAGCGTCGTCGTCTTGCCGGCCCCGTTGCGGCCGACGAGCGAGACCACCTCGCCCGGACTGACCTCCATCGAGACGCCGCGGAGGATGTGGCTCTCGCCGTAGGAGGCGTGTACGTCCTCCAGCGAGAGTAACGGGTCGGTCACGAGAACACCCCTCCCAGGTAGGCCTCCTGTACGGTTTCGTCGTCCTGTATCGCCTCCGGCGGCCCTTCAGCGATGACCCCGCCGTCTTGCAGAACGGTGATGCGGTCGGAGACGTTCATCACTATCTCGAGGTCGTGTTCGATGAGCAGTACCGTGAAGTCCCGGTCGGCGGCGAGTCGTTGTACCATCTGCATCGTAGAGTTCGTGTCTTCGGACCCCATTCCCGCGGTCGGTTCGTCGAGCAACAGCAGTTTTGGGTCGTTCGCGACCGCGAGCCCTATCTCTAGCTTGCGCCGGTCGCCGTAGGCGAAGTCGGACGCGCGCTGGTGCGGGCGGTCGTCCAGTCCGATGTCCGCCAACACGTCCATCGCTTTCCCGTGGACTTCCGAGAGGCCGTCCGCGTCACGTAGCATCGAACTCCGTCGGGAGTCGTCGACCTGCGCGGCGACCTGTACGTTCTCGAGGGCAGTGAGTCCGCCGAACACGTCTGTGATCTGGAAAGAGCGGGACATCCCCCGCTGAGCGATCTTGTGAGACGCCATACCCGTGATGTCCGTCCCGTCGAACCGGATCCGCCCGTCGGTCGGCGGTTGCATCCCGGTTATCAGGTCGAACAGAGTCGACTTTCCGGCGCCGTTCGGACCGATGATCGACCGTATCTCCCCGGCCGAGACGGAGAGTTCGACGTCGTCGACCGCGACGAGGTTGCCGTACTTCTTCGTCAGGTTCTCCGTTTCGAGGATCGTCACTCGTTCTCACCCTCTTTGGCCGCGGTCTGTTCGTAGTCCGCGATGTCGATCTCGTCGGAATCACCGAAGAGACGGCTCCGAGCGTCGCCGGTCGACTTCGAGATCACGCGCGGGAGACTGGCGATCCCACGCGGTGCGAACATGACGATGAGGACCAGAAACAGTCCGAGGAGGAACCGCCACCCCGGAATGTACGCCGAGAGTCCTTCGCTGATGCCGATGAACACGGCCGCGCCGATCATCGGCCCGAACAGGGTCCCCATACCGCCGAGCATCATGGCGATAACGGCGTCGCCCGAGACGACCCAGTGCAGGGTCTCGGGACTGACGAACCACTGATAGCCTGCGAAGAGCGACCCCGCGATACCGCCGATGGTCCCCGAGAGGGCAAACGCCCGACGCTTGAACTTGTTCGTGTCGTACCCAAGTGAGGCGGTCCGTCGCTCGCTCTCGCGGATGGCCTTGACGACGCGACCGAACGGCGAGTCGAGGATCCGGACCGAGAGCGCGTACGTCCCGACGAGGATGGCGAGCGTGAGGTAGTAGAACACGACCGTGTCGCCGAGGTTGATGCCGAACATCTGCGGAATCGGCATGATCAACCCGTTAGCGCCGCCAGTGACCTCGCTCCAGGTTACGCCGATCTGGTGGAACAGTTCGGCGAACGCGAGCGTGATCATAGCGAAGTACACTCCCGTCAGCCGGATAGAGAGCGCGCCGATACCCCAGGCGATGACGCCGCAGGTGACCGCCGCAAGCAGTAGCGCAACCGGGAACAGGTCGGTGTAGTGGACCGTGGTGAGCACGGTCACGTACGCGCCGACGCCCCAGAACGCCGCGTGGCCGAACGACAGCAGTCCCATGTACCCCATCACGATGTCGAGGCTGAGCGCCAGCAGCGCCCAGACGAAAATGAGCGAGAGCAGGCCGACGTAGTACGACGACCAGACGATGCCGATGCCGAGCGGAACGAGCATGAGCACGGCGATAGCTGCCAGGCCCGTCTTCGACGTAACCCGGACGGGCGGGATAACCTCGTCGAACGAGACTTTCGTGGACGCCTGGCGCACCTTGTACTCGCCGAGCAGTCCCTGCGGGCGAACGAGCAGTACGGCGATCATCAGGAGGTAGACGGAGAACCCAGTCAGTTCCGGCACGAGGAGGTTCCCGAGCGATTCCACGAGTCCGATCAGTATCGCGGCGACGACTGAGCCGCGGAAGCTACCCAGTCCGCCGACGACGACGGTGATGAACGCGACGATGAGGATCGAGTCACCCATCGACGGCGAGACGCTGAGAAACGGTGCGGCGAGAACGCCGGCGGCCCCCGCAAGCGCCGCTCCGAGGGCGAACACGAGCGTGAAGTAGTTCGACACGTCGATCCCGAGCAGTCGGACGGTCCCCGGGTTCTGTGCCCCGGCGCGGACGATAAGTCCGAAGTCAGTGAACTTGAACAGACCCCAGACGAGCAGCGCGACGCCGACGCCCGCGGCGATGAGAAAGAGCTTGTATATCGGATAACTGATCGATAACATACTCATTTCCATCGTGGCCGTGCCCGCGAGGATAGCGGGCGTCGAGAACTGTTGGGGCTGAGGGCCCCAGACGTATTTGACTCCCTCCGTGATCATCAGCATCGCGCCGAACGTCAGGATGATGTGATAGAGCGGGTCACGGTCGTATATGTGGTGTAGCGTGAGACGCTCCATCACCGCTCCGACGACGCCGACCAGTATCGGCGCGATAAGCAACGCGAGCCAGAAACTCCCCGTGACGCCGATCACCGAGAGCCCGAGGTACGCGCCGAGCATGTACAGCGCGCCGTGAGCGAAGTTGATGATGTCCGTCATTCCGAAGATCACGGACAGCCCGGCGGCTATGAGGAGATACAACACCCCTAGGGTGAGTCCGTTCAGCAACTCCGTGACGAACAGGCTTGGACTGATCATGTACCTGTTCAGAAGTTACAACCGGTTTCCTCGCATGGGAGCATCGTATCTTCTGCAGAGACGGTCCGCATAACATCGATAGAGGGCCAGTCGTGCTGGTCGGGTTCGACTATCTCGCCCACGTTGTACGGACGGACCGCCTGGTGGTCACAGTCCCGGAACTGCGTCGGGCCCATCGGGGAGGTGAAATCGATCGACGGCAACTCGTCGATCACGTCGTCTGGATCGGCGGAGTCCGCCGAGTCGACGGCGTGGGCGTACATGAACATGTGCGTCCACGAGACGTGCGCGAAGTTGTCCGGGGGCTGGTCCCAGCGGTCCGTGTAAAGGTCGACGAACTCTTCGTTCTCCGGAGAGTCGTACCCTTCGAAGTACCGGACGGCCGAGTACGTCCCGACCGAGGCCTCCGGGGCGGCCCTGCGGATGAACTGGAACGAGTTCACTGGACTGACGATCGTCATCTCGTCTTTGAGTCCGTGGCTGTTGGCTTGCTTGAGGAACTGCACGGCGTCCCCGCCGTTGAGTCCGGTGACTACCCAGTCTGCGTCCGAATCGGACATCTGGCTGATGTAGGTGGAGAAGTCGGTCGCGCCCAGTTCGCTCGTCGTCTCCCCTTCGATGTTCACGTTGCCGTTTGCGGACTTCGCCTGTGATTTCCACGCCGAGGCGACGCTGTTCCCCCAGAGGTAGTCCGCGTTGTGTACCCAGATGTCAGTTCCGAAGTTCTCGACCGCCCAACTCGCCGCTGCGGTCGCCGTCTGGCTCGCTCGGGTCTCGTAGCGGAACGTGTTCCGCGTACAGGAGTCCATCGTGATCTCGTCCGCCGCGATGTCCGGGAAAAACGGCACGTTCCGCTGCTCGGTGTACGATTGAACCGCGGACCCCGCCGCGCTCGAGATAGTGCCACAGACGACATCGACGTTCTCGTTCTCTACGTACCGTCGGGCGATCTGCCGAGCGGTCTGGGGGTCGGCCTGCGTGTCCTCGTGCAGGCCTTCTATCTCGATGTCGATATCGTCGCTGTCGTTCAACTGTTCTATCGCCAGTTTCGCACCCTGTTCCTGATATTCGGCGAGACCGCTGTACGGGCCCGTGTGGGGGTACAGCCATCCCACGGTGACGGTGTCCCCGTCACTGCCCTCGTTTGTGAGACAACCCGTGACTCCCACGAGACCCGTCGTCCCGGCCGCGGCGGTAGCTTTCAGAACGTCGCGTCGGCGCGGAGACGATCCGCACTCTGTATTCCTCTTTTCAGCCATGCTAAAGGTAGTGTGTTCCCTCCACAAATATAGCTTTGGGTGAGAATAACACCCCACCCCGGAAGTTACCGTCTTCGGTCAGCTATCCGGTCGACTTCGGGAGAAATAATTTGGACCGGATGGGCGCTTCGACGCTCGAACAGCGAGTTCATCTGGTCGGCACAGGAGGTTCCGCTGGCGAGGAGGAGACGCCCGTCGGCTCCCGGGGACGTGAACTGGTCGCGGAGGTCAGCTCCGACGGCCACGCTCAGGTCGTAATACTCCGTCTTGTAGCCGAAACTACCGGCCATCCCGCAACACTCCACGTCGGACGTGATCACGTCGTAGCCGACCGCCTCCAGCACTGCGACCGTCTGCGCTTCCAGTCCGAGTGTCCGCTGCTGGCAGTGACTGTGATACGCGACGCCGTCTCGGGCCGCTTCGGACGGCGTCTCGTCCGCGTTCGGCCCGGCCAGGTCGTCGGCGTCGGCTCCGTTCTCCAGTAAACCGTAGACGTACTCCATGACCTCGTAACTGTTTTCGGCCACCCGTTCGGCCGCCGTCTCGGGAAGCAGGCGGTCGTACTCCCCCCGGAACATCGCCAGGTCGCTCGGTTCGATAACGACGATATCTCTGCCGGACTCGATCACCGGACCAAGCGACTCGTACACCGCCTTTGCTTGCTCCGTTGCGGTCTCTATCATGCCCTGCGAGAGCGGTGCCCGTCCGCTTCCGCAGGCGTCAGGTACGGTGACATCGACACCGAGCGCCTCCAGAGTCCGGACTGCCGCCTTGCCCCGCTCGACGTCCACGTAGTTCGTGTACACGTCCGGATAGAGCGCGACCGTCCGCTCGGTGTCGTCGGGGGCCGCCGCATCGCGCTGGTGAAACCAGTCTCGGAACGTCTCGCGTCGAAACCGCGGGAGGTCCCGACGGCGGTCGACGCCGGCGACCCGTTCGAGCGCGATCCGGACCGGCGTCGAATCGGCGACCGCGTTCGACAGCGGCGCGGTCCGGCTTCCCCACGCCGCGAGTCGCTCGAAGTTACCGAACAGCCGCTTTCCGAGGTCGAGTCCTGCGGACTCGTCGTCGGGAGACAGCCCCTCGACAAGGTGGTCGAACGTCGAGGCGTCGGCACCGCGGTTCAGCCGGTCCCGGACTACCGTGTTGATCCAGGGGATGTCGATCTTCACGGGACAGGCCTCGACGCACCGTGAACAGCCGGTACAGAGGTCGTTGAACTCTGCCGCGCTGTCCATGCCGTGGACGCCGGCCTCCCAGCCGGTGGCAATTCCGCCGCTGTAGGTCTCCCCGCCGAACGCGTGGCCGCCGACCTGCTGGAAGTTCGCGCAGGTGTTCGCACAGGCCCCGCAACGCACGCAGTACAGCGTTTCGCGCAGTTCGTCGTCTTCTCGCATCTCGGTCCGGCCGTTGTCGAGCAGAACCAGATGGAACTCCCGGTCGCCCGGACCCCCGAAGCCGGGCGCGTCGGGATCGTCGAAGTCGATAGCCGGCGTGTCGACTGGTGGGGTCAGAAGAGAGAGGTAGGCCGTGATGTCCTGGCCGGCACCCGCCGGGCCGATGAGATTCAGAAACGGCGGGAGGTCCGCCAGACTCGGCAGTAGCTTCTCGACGCCCGCGACCGCGACGTGTGTCTCCGGCGTCACCGCGCACTTCCGGGCGTTGCCCTCGTTCGTCACGAGCGCTATCGTTCCGGTGTCGGCGGTGACGAAGTTCGCGCCGGTCAGACCGATGTCGGCCTCCGCGATCCGCTCCTCGAGGTAGTCGCTGGCGAACGCCGTTAGTTCCTCGGCGGTCCGAAGCGGTTCGTCCAGGTCGAAATGTCGTTCGAACAGGTCGGCTATCTCCGAACGGGACTTGTGTATCGCCGGCGCGGCGATGTGGCTCGGCGACTCGTCCGCGATCTGCAGGACGAACTCCGCCAGGTCGGTTTCGTAAGTGTCCACTCCGGCGCGTTCGAGGTGTTCGTTGACGTCGATCTCCTCGGTAGTCATCGATTTGCTCTTGACCGCCGTGCCGGCGTCGTTCCCGCGAGCCACTTCGCGGAGATACTCGTTGGCGTCGGCCGCGTCCTCGGCGAGGTAGACGGATCCGCCGTTGCTCTCGACTGTCTCCCGTACCTGCTCGATCAGTTCGGGGAGGCGTTCAATGGCGTCTTCCTTGATCCGGCGGGCTTCCGACCGGTACGCCTCCGTGTCGTCCATCTCGGCGTAGCGGCGGTAGCGACCCTCGTTGAACGGGGTGACGTTGGCCTGGACCTGT
This sequence comes from Halostella pelagica, assembly GCA_005954745.1. Lineage (GTDB taxonomy): Archaea > Halobacteriota > Halobacteria > Halobacteriales > Natronoarchaeaceae > Halostella > Halostella pelagica. Next base: position 92,225 of record CP040679.1, on the reverse strand, counting down.
TCGCCTTCCGTGCGGAGGAGTTCGCTGATGCGGTCCGCCGTCCTCCGGGAGTCCTCGCTCATCGGTCCTCCAGAACGATCACGCGGACTGATTCGGGACCGTGTGCCCCGTACACGACTGAGCCCATATCCGCGGTCCCGCTCGGCCCGGTCGCGAAGACGGCGCTCGTGAGGCCGTCGGCGATACCCTCCGAGAGTTCTCCGACGGCTTCCGCGAGCGAGTCCACGATGTCACTCGCGGCGAGGACGCCGACGTGGATATCCGGGTAGAGGCTGACCTGTTCGGCCCCGTCGACGCCGGAGGGGATCACCACCGATCCGTACTCGGCAACAGCGGGACCGACCGGCGTCACGCCCGTTCGAGCGTCCGAGAGGGCGGACGGTGACGGGTCAGTCTCGACTGGGTGGTCGGTTAACGACAGGTCCCGGAACGGGAGCGAAACCCCCACAGCCGGCCGTTCGAGACACTGTTCGAGTGCCTCGTCGAACCCGTCCGACGACACTCGGTCGACCGCGGCCGGGAGGTCGGCCAGCGACTGTTCGAACGTGTCAATAGTCGTCATGCTATTACTGCTATCCTCGACCGCTAGGTTGTAACGTTTTCCCCGGGAGGAGGTATCGCCTCCGATAGTATCGGATATATTAAACAACTGTCAAGCTTTATATCCCTTCTCGACAAGGCGTCAGTAGCGCATGAACGAGGATCCGCGGCCAGCGCCAGCGAGACCGATCTCCGCCGATGCGGAAACGGTCTCGCAGGACGACGTAGACGTGGACACGTACAGAATACTCGAACCGGACGGTTCCTACGACGCCGAACGGTTGCCCGACCTCGACGACGAAACGTTCCGAGAACTCTATCGGTGGATGGTTCTCCAGCGGGTGTTCGACAACCGGGCGACGAAACTCCAGCGACGGGGCAAACTCGGCACGTACGCCTCCGGCCGGGGACAGGAAGCCAGCATCATCGGGAGCGCGTTCGCCCTTTCCGACCAGGACAGGATCTTTCCGTACGGACGGGAGGCCGGCACGCTCCTAATACACGGTCTCTCGATGCGGGACCTCCTGCTGTACTGGCGCGGACTGGAGGACGCGTCCCGAATGGACGGCGCGAACTCGTTCGGCGTTGCCATCTCCATCGGGTCGCACGTCCCGGTCGTCACGGGGACTGCGTGGGGAATGAAACTCGACGACGCCGACTCCGTCGCGTTCGCCAACCTCGGCGACGGTGCAACGTCTACCGGGGCCTTTCACGAGGGGATCAATTTCGCTGGCGTACTCGATGCGCCCGCCGTGTTTTTCACGCAGAACAACCAGTACGCCATCTCGCTCCCGTTCGAGGAGCAGACCGCCGCCGACACGGTAGCCCAGAAGGCGCTCGGATACGGGATCGACGGTATCCGTGTCGACGGCAACGACGTTCTCGCGGTGTACAACGCAGTTTTGACTGCACGCGAGAACGCGATGGATGGCACGCCGACGCTAGTTGAGGCCGTCACCTATCGCCGGGCCGCCCATACGACGAGCGACGACCCCTCGCGCTATCGCGAGCGGTCCGAAGTCGAGGAGTGGGAGAAACAGGACCCGCTAGAGCGCTACCGCGAGTTCCTTCAGTCGGAGGGACTGTTCGAGGCGATAGACGAGGAGGCGGTTCGCGAGGAGATAGACGAGATGTTCGACGACGCCGTCGCGGCCGCCGACGAGTTCGCCGAGCGGGACGTCCGGGAGATATTCGAGCATCTCCACGAGGAGATGCCTCCGGAACTCCGTCGACAGCTATCTGAGTACGAGGAACTGCTGGACGAACGACCGGACATGTACGAGCACATCGAGCAGCGCCCCAAGGGGTGAACCATGCAGGCAACGATAATCGAAGCGATAAACGACGCTTTGCACGAGGAGATGGCCACCGACGACCGCACGCTTGTGTTCGGTCAGGACGTAGCGGAGTCCGGCGGTGTTTTCCGCGCGACCGAGGGCCTCCAGGAGACGTTCGGCGGGGACCGCGTTCTCGACACGCCGCTCTCCGAGATCGCTATCGTCGGCGCGGCGATCGGTCTCGCGACGTACGGATACCGGCCGGTCGCCGAGATCCAGTTCTCAGGGTTCCTTCCACCGGCGTTCGACCAGCTAGTCACTAACGCGAGTCGGATACGCTGGCGGACCCGCGGTGAGCTCACGGCACCGATGACCGTTCGTACCCCCTACGGTGCGGGCGTCCGTGCGCTCGAACACCACTCCGAGAGCCTCGAAGCCGTGTACAGCCACATCCCCGGACTGAAGGTGGCCGTTCCGAGCACCCCACACGACGCGAAAGGGATGCTGATCAGCGCCATCCGCGACCCCGACCCCGTGCTGTTCATGGAACCGAAACACGTCTACCGGTCGTTCCGGGAGGAAGTTCCCGATGGGACGTACACCGAACCGCTGGGCGAGGCCGCAGTCAGGCGGGAGGGCGAAGACGTCACCGTGATCGCCTGGGGTGCGATGATGCACAAGACGCGCGAGGCCGTCGACAATCTCGACGGGATCGACGTCGAACTGATCGACCTCCGTTCGATCTCACCGCTCGACCGGGAGACGGTGGTCCGGTCGGTGAAAAAGACCGGTCGGTGCGTCGTCGTCCACGAGGCCCCGAAAAGCGGCGGGTTCGCCGGAGAACTCATCGCCACGATAAACGACGAGGCGTTGATGTTCCTCGAAGCGCCGGTCGAACGGGTGACCGGGTTCGACGTTCCGGTTCCACTGTTGGCTATGGAGGACTTCTACATCCCCCAGCCCCCCCGTATCGAGGAAGCTATCACGGAAACCGTCAACTACTGACGGCACTCTCCCACCGACGACACGTCTACTCTTCGCGCTCGCTTGCCTAGTGGGTCAGCCTGGGCTTCTCGAAATTGGGGTCTCCGTGAACTCTGGTACCAATTCGCATTACCTTTCACCTGTATCGTACGGTCGTTTACTATCATCGAAAAGTATATCTCCGTATTCAGCATAAATAACTATCATGGATACGGATTCGAAAACTATCGGAGCTGTCGAACGCTCGTTCGACATCGTCGAAGTCATCCAGCGCCGCGGTCCTATCGGCGTCTCCGAGGTCGCAGACGTGGTTTCGTTGCCGAAAAGTACCGTCTACACGCATCTGAACACGCTCTCCTCGGCAGGATATCTGATCAAGGAAGATGGGTTGTACAGATTGAGTTGCCAGTACCTCCAGCTCGGAGCGACAGTACAGCACAGTATTGACCTGTATCGGCAGGGGAAAGAGGAGGTAGACGAACTCGCGGCCGAGGTGGAGGAACGGACGAACCTCGTCATCGAGGAGAACGGCCTGGGGACGTGCGTGTACGCGACGAACTCTAGCAATTCGACGCAGGCGTACATGAACCTCGGTGAACAGCGTCCGATGCACGCCACGGCCACTGGGAAAGCCATTCTGGCTCATCTCCCCGTCGACAGAGTCGACGATATCATCGAGCGCCACGGTCTGGAGGGGTTTACGGAACAGACGATCACCTCCCGGGACGGTCTGGAAGAGGAGTTAGCCGAGATCCGCGACGCCGGTATCTCGTTCGATAACGAGGAAAGCGTCGACGGCCTGTGTTGTATCGCCACTCCCGTTATCGTCGACGATCACCCCCTCGGTTCTATCAGCGTCTCCGGCCCATGTAGCCAGTTCAAACGACCTGATCGCCGAGATGAACTCTGTGAGGCCCTGCGTAATGCGGCGAACGTCATTCAACTTGACTTTATGCTCACCTGAGCCGGGGGCCTTCGTTCGATCCGGACTGACAGTTTATCCGTCTCACGGGCCGTTCTTTGCTCCGGTGATCGGAATTTCGCTCCGGATTTTCGCCTCGTCGTTACAGATGTAGTATTGTAATCGCGCTCCGTCGCACGCTGCTTGCTTTCAGCCACATTTGTCCCCTTCTGGAGAACGTCCGTTCGATAGTGTCGGACATAAACGAGGATACGCCCTGTCAACTGGGCGACCGCCGAGCGATCCCCACCCACAACACTGCGGCCACTGCTGTCAACGCCGCCAGGCCGAGAAACCCGACATCGAACAACTCCCTATCGGCAAACAGTCCGATAACTGTAGACCCCGTGGCACCGATGCCAAACAGGACCGTTCGCAGAAACCCCCAGACGGCCCCTTGCACATCCTCCGGGAGTTCCGCTACGATAAACGCGCTCGCCAGGGGCAAAACCGCATTCCGGACGCTCAAACTCGGAACGAGCAGAGCAAGCGCGATGAGAGCATTCGTAAACGGCAGCAACAGAAGCGTCAGCGTCGACAGCGCGATCAACGAGAGGACGGTCTCGTGCTTTCCGTACTGGTCCGCAACATGGCCCGAGATAGGTTGAATAACCGCACTGGCCACGAACAACAGCCCGAACAGCAGGGCTGCGATCCCCTGGTCGAGATCTTTGACTTCGACGAGATAGGTCGGTAGAAAGGAGACGAGCGCCTGATAGGTGAAGATGAAAAGCACCATGACACTGCTGCCTAACAGCACCGACCGCTCAGTCAACGCACTGAGAGTCCGACGCGCAGTTTCCACCGCCGAGAGGGTTCCGGTGTCTCCAGACGACTCTCTGGACGGGACAACCCACCACAGGAGAGCGCCAACCAGGAGAAGTAGCGGAAGCAGCCACACGACGGCCGGTCGCCACCCCAAGCGGTTCGCGATTGTCGCCCCGATGTAGGGGAGCAACGCAGCACCGATGCTTCCGGCGGCGAAGATAATGCTGTACGCGGTGTTATCTGCGTCCGGAAACGTGCGTGAGACGAGTATGTCACGGGGCGTCCCGAACAGTCCAGCGCCGAGACCGAAGAGAGAACAGGCGGCGAGAAAGCCCACAAAAACCGGGGAGAGGTAAAACACGCCGTAACTGAGTGCGGCAATGATAGCTCCTCCGGCGAGAAGCCTCCGCTCTCCGATTCGGTCGGCCATGATCCCGGACGGAAACTGCAGTCCTGCGTACATCAGCCACAGCAGCGTCATCGCGAACCCAACGCTGGCGTTGTTGATCGCGAAGTCGACTTTGATCTGCGGGATCAACGCCGGAAAGAGGATGCGGGAGCCGCTGATGATCAGCCACCCTATCGCCACGATGAGAAGTGTCCAGCCGCGTCCATCTCCTCGCAATCCCTGGACCGCATTCCGTATCGTGCTCATCAGTATATGAACTGCTAATTTTCATCCCGGTCTTCTTCTCACTGCAGTCGTAAGTTCGCCGGCACGACTGCGTGTCGACAGCACAGAAAACACTGGCTCTTGATATGAATCTTTTCCCGTTTCGCCGGTCAGTGGGTCGGGAACTTCTTCACCCCCAGTCCGGGTTTACGCGCCGGCACTGGAACACCGGACAGGCCGATACCGTCCGTCGCTATTCCGTGTCTAGATCGTACCCCCATTCCCGGAGAACCTCGGCGACGAGTTCCGGGTTCCGCTGTGCAACTACCATAGACGCTTCCCGGTAGTCCGACTTGTATACGGTTTCGTCGAGGCGGTCCTGTAGCGTCTCCTGTAACTCAGTTTCCGCCTCTATGATCTCCTCTCGGAGGAAATACGGGACCTGTTCCCGACCTTCGTTGACCTTGTTTCTGCGTATTTTGTACGGGAGCGAGTCCATCGTCGGCCGCTGGTCCTCCGGTTCCGCCCCGGTATCGGTTTCTGTTGACGTTTCAGGGGCCGTTTCCTCCGGCGTTTCGTCCGGTTCTTGGGCGGCCGTTTCGGACTTGTCGATGCTCTCTGTCTCGGTCGACTTCGCATCGTTGGAACCGTCTGAATCGTCTTCGGATTCGTCGAGTCCAGCGTCGCGAGAGCCGGACTTGAGCCCCATTACGCTGTCACCTCCGGTTGCTCGACGCCCGCCTCCCGTTCGAGATATCGAGCGAGGTCGTCGAACTGCTCCAGCGTCTCCATCTCGTACTCGCGTTTACGGTCGCGGTGGTTCTCGACGTACCCGTACGGGCTACACTGCTCTTTCCAGCACCCCTCCATGAGCGAACCGCGTTCCCCGATCACGACGGGAACGGGGAACCCGCTCTCACGGAGGGCATTCAGGATCTCTCGCTGGTCGCGAGTATCCTTGTAGCCGATCGGAACGACGGACAGGACGCCAACGTCCACTCCGATGTTGCTTTCGAGTCCGTCGACCAGGTCGTCTAACCCTTCGATAGATTCCTGTCCTTTCGCGGTCGCTTCAAATGGGATGACGACGTTCCGAACCGCGACGAGCGCGTTGTAGAGGATCGGACCCGCCTTCCCCGCTGAATCGACGATAACTACATCGTATTCGTCGCGGACGTTTGCGTCGCTGAGTACCCGGTGTAGCTGATGGTACATGCTGTACGACTCGCCGAGTTTCTCCGCCTGGTTCTTCTCGTTCAGGAGGAACTCGTGGACGTCTTCGAGCATGTTGTGAGACGGGATCAGGTCAATACCCTTCCCCACTTCGTGCGTGAGGTCGTGGAAGTCCCCCTTCGGTCGTCCGACCAGATGCCGAACGAGATTGTCTACCTCCGGGTCGCCCCGGTCGTACTCCGGTCCGAACAGATACGTGAGACTTCCGTTTTGCGTATCCATATCGATCGCAAGAACGTCGTGGCCCGCCCGCGCATGACTCGCTGCGAGTGTCGCAGCAGTCGTCGTTTTCCCGACGCCTCCGGCCTCCGACACCGGCGTGTAGGTTAACATATGAGTGGAAGTTGTAGGCCGGGGATATAAATCTAGGTCAGACGTTATAGGTTAATTGTTGGAATATGGTGTATAGCTAGATAGTATAGCTATAAGACTAAACTATAGTATTGAATATAACCGCAGTACTGCGGCGGGTGTTTTCAGTTCGCGTCCGAACTGGGACTAATGTATAGGTCATACCTATAGCTAATATCTATACTTTTCACGTACGACTTGAACACGTCTCTGGAACAGGGCTCACAGTAGTTGTTCATCCAACGGACGGGTTTAAGCTATAGCTATGACGTATAGTTATGGACTATAGAGAAACTGTCTCGGTGTACTCCGGACTATCACTCCGACGGTACGGATAATCGCTGACTGGAGGCAACTATCTCATTTACCTATATGTTACACCTATACGATATAGCTATACCTATCAACTATACTATCGCGTCATATTTCTACCTGGTGACATAATAGGGCCGACTTGGGGCTATTCCTCGCCTCAAGCAGTAGTCTTGCGTGCCAGATCCAGGATTGGGTCATATCCTGTAGGTATTTCTCATATCTATATCTAATACCTATATCTTACAGCTATAGTAACTGGTTCCGGCTGCCGATGCGCCGTTTCACGGTCACACCGCTGGTCTCTTTTTGATGACACGGACGCTTGATATCGTGACACTACTCACGTAGGGTCCTAATTAAAACGCCTAACACCTCACCGCTACATAATGTCCAAACCGACAGCTGACAGAAGAACGGTGCTTGGGATACTCGCATCAACTGGGGCCACGGCTGGTCTCGCTGGCTGTTTGAGTGACGGAGGGACCGGCGACGAAGACAACGATGAGAACGGCAGCAACCCGCAGGGGACGGGATTCGAGACGCTATGGGAAAAAGAGCTACCCCCTGAATCGGTAGAGCCGACGACGTATCGCACTGCTATCGGTTCTGGATTTTTGGCCGTCGCCGTGGAAGATACCCTGTACGGGATCGACACCGAGAACGAAAGCGTCGAGTGGGAGGCCTCAGACACCGGCGACATCGACAGGCTTGCCGTGACAGACACTCACGTTTTCGTCCACCACGCCGCTCGAACCGGTCCGGGAACGGTGTACCCGATTGAGCGGGCGAACGGCGAAAAAGACGGGCAGAGCCAGGGCGGAACAGGCTCGTTGCCTATGCTGGCTCTCGCCGACTACGTCATCACTCCCCATCAGTACCACAGTTTAGAAGACGGTCTCTACGCCATGGGCTCTGACGGCTCCCGACACGGTAGCCTCATAGAACAGGAAGGAGTGAACTGGGTCGCCGGTGAGGGCAACTACGCCGTGGTCGGCCGTAGAGCTACCAACGGGTCCGCCGAGATACTGGGATACGATCTAGACCTCGAAACCGGGCCTGAGCAGATATGGTCGATATCTGACCTTGACCTCCACACAACCGGCGTCGTTGGCGGGACGCTGGTAGCGCCGAATGGGGACGTGTTCACGCTCATCGACATCGAGACGGGCGACCGCACCGACGTTTCAGTCGACGCCGATATCGGCAACGGCGGACAGGTCGTCACGGCCGAAGGTAAGGCGTTCTACACCGCCTATGGCGTGGAAACCCTCTACGCGATCGACCCCGGCGCAGAAGAAGTGGCGTGGACTGTCGAGGAAGACATGAGCGACTACAGTCAGATGGCGTCGACGGGAGACGCCATCGTCTTGCGGCGTGCCGGTAACTTCCGCGCGGTCGATCCGGCGTCCAGCGAGACACTCGCCGAAGGAGGGGACCCGCCGGCTGAGGCGGTGACCTTCGAGGCTCACGGCGGAGCAGTGTACTCGTGCGAGGCAACGATTACGGCTCATGACGCTGACTTTTCGGCATGAACTCGCGACAGAGCGGGTTCCGGGCAGTACGGGTTGTGGATGCGAGTACAGAGACGCGACAGCGCGACCGACTGACACTTCGGTGACTGAAGATGGCCAAAGAAATACCGATACTGACGGGACTGATGGCTCGACTAGTAAAACTGATCGCGGGGACGGCGTTTCTCCTCGTCGGCGGGGTGATGGTCCACTCCGGACTCGGGGATATGGGAGTCGTGGACAACGTTCTTCTGGCGGCGGCCGGCGCTCTCGTGGCGTCCGTTGGGGTGTATGCGTACTACCTGGCGTACACGGACGATACGATCTATCTCAGACTCGGCTCGAAACACCGTTGATATCCGGTCCGGACTACAGAGCGACTCTCTCCTTGTGCTGATCGACCATCTCTCTGAAGCCGTCAACTGAGAGCATGCGGTGGCTATAGCCCACGTCGAATAGACGTTCAGTGGGCGCACTCGAACGACATCTCACTCCTGTTTGTCGTCGGCAGTCGCATCCTCGAAAGCGTCCGCGACTGCGACGACTGCCCTGACCTGTCGCAAGAGCAGGCCAGAGTCGACAAAGATGTCGTCCATTTCGTGTGTCACTGTCGACGGATCACCGGACAGGCTCATTTCCATCGCGCTTTCGGCGACACTGCCAAGTAGTGAGTCTCCCATATCCGGGACTGCGTCAGTGAGCGTGCTTACTGCGTCACCGACGAGTAGTCTATCGACCGTGTGGACCTCACGGAGAGTGTCTTCCACGGGTTCTGAGAGGACGCTTCGGACGAGATCTGCGGACCCGGCGGACGTGACGAATCCGCCGTCGACAGGTTCACTCATGACCGACGTGGAGCCGAAATCGATCCGCTCTGTGTCCGCTTGCCCCTCGTTTCGGGTGATAATGGCACCTTCATCGGCCGGTTGGTCGAGGTCTGTCTCGACTACCATGTACGAGGTGGTGTTCGTCCCACCTTCGGTGCTAGTACCGGACTTGCGCGTCTTTATTCGGACCCGGACGGGCCGTCCGTTGATTGTGCCTGTGAGATCCGGTTTTCCGATCGGTAGAACGGACCCGCCGTCCGGCGTGAGCCCAGCCTTTCGACCCATTGCTTTCCACGACCGATGCTGAAAATGCATGACGACTAGCACCCCCGCGATCCCTGCTCCGGCCGCCCCGCCGAAGATGACCATCGGTTCCGTCGGTAGCTGCGACGGGGCGATGACCGGTTCTGTCTGACCGGTAAACACGAGGACAGCCGTTCCGATCACTATCAGGAACCACCCTATCTTTGTCAGGGAATACAGTGCCTGTTTCCTTGTCACGATTCCCCGACCTCGTTGGATCCGCACCGCTCAAACGGAGCGGGAGTAGTATACGAATTCATACGGTTTCCTGTCAGACTAACGTTAAAGTTCTAGTCCCTACTCACGTAGTGTCTCAGAGAGGCGGACGAAATGCTTCGTGATACGCTGTGACTACCGGTGCGTAATCTGTCTCCGACTCCGTTACTATCCCCTCGGGGATCCGGCGTCTTTCGGCGCCGGAGGATGTCAATCGTCATCTATCAGAGCTGAGAGGATAGTCCGCTCGGCTTTCCGAATGTGTCCATGCAGCGTCGCGGACGAGATATCTAACGACTCGGCTATCTCCTCGGCTGTACTTTCGCGCGGCCAGTCGAAGTATCCGGACCGGTAGGCGACCCGGACGGACTCTCGCTGCCGGTCGGTGAGGTCGTCCAGTACTCCGCCGGGTCGGCCGACCGTCGTAATCTCCCGGTCGCGTTCGCGGTGGGCCAACAGTTCGGCGTCCGAGTACACGCTCAACATCTGGTCGACGATGTCACGTATCTCCCCGTCGTCCGGAGCCTCGACGACCAACCGTATACTGGTGCTGTCCGCGGAAGCGGCCTGAACTGTTGCTCCGACTCCGGTCACGGTGTGGAGAAACGACGATTCCGCTACGACCAGTTCGATGCGGCCGTCACCGCCCTCGTCTCCGATGACTTTAGCGCGTTCGACTCGCTCGTCGTTCGCCATCGTTTCAGCGACGGTGACGGGATGTCCACCGGTGACAGAGAGATAGAGGATCCACCGCCCCGCCGAGGGAACGTACCCGTCTAACTCGAGTTCGCAATCACACTTCGACGCGGCCTGGACGAACACTGTGTCCGAGTCTTCGACGCGAAACTCCAGTTCGACGACCGCGTCAGCGAACAGCAGTTCCCGGCTCTTTGCAGCGCTGATGACGGACCCGACTGTCCGACCGAGAACGTCGAAACCCGCCTGTTCGCGCTCGCTAAAGGCATCTTCTCGGGTCGCGTAGACGACCATCACACCGTATACAGTCTCCTCGTCTCGAAGCGGTACTGCAATGACCGATTCGAACCCGCGTTCGCGTGCCGCGTCCCGCCAGTGTTCGAACGAGGAGTCGTCGACGTTGGCTACCGTCACCTCGTTGCTACGCAGTGCGCGTCCTACCGGCCCCTGACCGGTTTCGCTCTTGGTGTCTGTAATCGTCACTTCGTCGAGATACTCTCTGTCGTCACCGGCGGTAACCCGTGGAACGATGCGGTTTCCGTCAAACTCCCGCTCGCCGACCCAAACGAACCGGTACAGATCGGACGCCGCTAACTGTTCGCAGACGGTTCGTTCGACGGTTTCTCTGGTCGCCGTCTGGATGAGTTCCCGTGTGGTTTCCAGGAGGAGTTCGTTGATCCTGTCAAGCGTCTCCAGTTCGTCGCGCTGGCGTTCCAGAGTCCGCTCGCGCCGATTACGCTCGGTGACATCTCTGATAACCCCGACGGTGCCCGGAAACTCACCGTCAGCAGGTTCCGCTCGCAGTCGATAGTACGACTCTAACTCCAGTCGGTCGCCGTCGGGTGTCTCAGTCACTGCCTCCACTGTGCCGGTGCTGAGGTCCCCGCTAACGACCCGCTCTCGCATGTCCGCGGCTATGTCCAATTGGTCCGCGTCCACGAACAGCGTTCGAGGGTCCGTCCCCAACAACTCGTTTTCGGGGCGTCCGAACATCTCGCACATCTCGTCGTTGACGAACGAGAACTGGAGATTCTCGTCCAGTGCATAGACGCCGTCTCCGACTGCCTCGACGATCGACTGGTAGCGGTCCGAACCGTCGTTCCGTTCGGCGGGGATGGCACTACGCTCGGACACCGCCCAGACCAGATTCCCCGTCTCGGTCGCGGACAGCGCTATCTCGACCGGCGTTCCGCCGGCACCCCGGTCACCCGTTCGGGCCTTGCCTTCCCATCGACCCTTAGTCCGGGCTTTACTGACGGCGGTTCGTTCGAGGCGGTCCGATTCGTTCCTATCGAACAGTGTTTGCCAAGGTCTGCCAGTGAGCGAATCCGCATCCGTCCCGACTATCGACGCCAGTTCTTCGGTGACGTAGGCGAACTCCTCGTCGACCTGGATCGCGACGCCACCGAGCATCGATTCGGCCAGCTCGCGCCATCCGTTGACCGGGGGAGTCGCCTCGTCCATAGCAAACAAACCGATTGTGAGAGTATAAAAACTTTCACTAAACCGAAAGAACAGATCGGCTGCCCCCGGGTCACCCCTTGTCTTTCTCGATGTCTGTACTCCGGGGAATTCCGTCAGTAGAACTGTCTGTCGGTCGTTCTTCCCGAAGGATAGAGGAACCTCTTTCGACTCCGACGGTGGCCACATAGCGAGGTATCAGGGCTCTTCAAAGAGTCCCGAGATACTTGTCCGTCCGCACCACACTTCTACGCTGTGGGAGAAACGCAGTAGACGGAGACGTCGTCCCGGGCACGAGGCCACCGACGGAAGCGCGACAAATATCAGTCCAAGGACAGGAACGAATTTCAGCAAACATATAATTTGGGCCGTACGAACGTATCGGTATGACTAGTTCGTTTCTCGGAACGTGCTTCGACGTTTCCCTCTATTCGCCTGGCGTGGTGGACTGCTGGTTTCCCCGGCGTGGCCGGGATGACCGGTCTCTGTCCGCCCCGGGTATCGATACCTCTGACCGTAGTTTCGGCGACAGCGTGATGGAGAACGAACGTCGTGACACGTCTCGTCAACTCCGTTGGACCGGCGATACGCTGCTCCAGCGGCGCAGACACAAACAGCAGACAGCATAACTATGTCGAACCAGTCTCGCCTCTCAAAGTCGTCTGTCGTCTTCAGATACTATCTCTATCAGGCGACCGCCCGTCCCGGCTTTCACTATCCCGTGTACACCCTCTTTTTGCTCTGGAACGGGCTCAGCTTCGCCCAGATCGGACTCATCGCAACCATCCAATCTATCGTCGTCGTCACCTCCGAGATACCGACGGGGTACGTCGGCGACCGCATCGGTCGGCGGAACAGCCTCGTCGTCGGAGCGTTCCTGATGCTCATCTCGAACGCGAGCTATCTGGTCGCAACCGATTTCATCGGATTCACGTTCACCTTCGTGATGCTCTCGTTCGGCGGGACCTTCGTTTCCGGAAGCGGGAACGCGTGGCTCTACGACACCCTCAAGGAACACGACATCGAGGACGAGTTCACGCGGATCAAAGGGCGAAGTCGGGCTATCGCGCAGTGGGTGAGCGCCGGGAGCCTCGTCGCCGGCGGCTTCCTCTACTCGATGAACCGGTTCTATCCGTTCTACGCGGGCCTCGTGGTAGCGCTTCTCAGTTTGGTGATGGTGTTTCGCCTCCCGCAGAACCGCGCGTACGACGCCGAGGAGAGCACGGAGTCGGAAACGATGACCATCGTCGACGCAATCCCCGTGATCCGCGACCAACTCACCGCGCCAAGTCTGCGGTCGTTCATCGTTTACCTGGCGCTGTTCAGCGGCGCGATCCTGACGATGGACATGTGGATACAGCCCATCGCACAGAGTAGCCTCGAAGCCAGTTTCGGCCCGACGCTCGAGGGATGGGGACTCTCCGAACCGGCGATAATCGGCCTGCTGTACGCCGCCTTTACCGTTGTCTCGGCCGTCATGAGCGACTACGCCGGCGATATCGAGGATCTCCTCGGCGTCAGTCGAGCCATGTTTCTCATCCCCGTCTCCATCGCCGTCATGTACGTGTTCGCGGAGTTCGTCCCGCTCCTCGCGTTCCCGATGTTCTTCATGATGAAAGGCGGAAATTCGGTCGTCTCTCCGATCTATCAGCGCTACATCAACGACCAGGTGCAGTCGGTCGGACGCGCCACGCTGCTCTCGTCCGTCGCGATGTTGCGGTCTATCGCGGGCATCCCGTTCCGCGTCGGGAGCGGCATCCTCGCGACGTGGTACTCGACCTCCGGCGCAGTCGCTATCCTCGGAGCGGTGTTCATCGTGGGCGCGGTCCTCATATTCACGTTTGCACCCCCCGTCAGCGCCGAGTATAGTTCGACGTCGACGGCAACCGCATCCGATTGAATCTCGGACGAATACGGGTTGGTAGCGCAAGAATCGCGTTTCACGCCGCGACTCCCGTGTCCGCAGTCGTTCGTTTCCGTCATCTCCGTTTCTGCTATTTCCCGTGTCCGCCGTCGCTCACCTCCGCCATTTCCGTGTCTGCTATTTCCCATATCCGCCGTCACTCACGTCCGCCGTCTCCGTTCCCCATCTCTCCAGTCGCTGTCCGAGATATCTCTCACCGCTACACCGGCCCGGTGTCGGTTGACGGTCGCCGAGGGGACGGCTGTTCGCTAGCAGACGATGGCGAAAACGGGCGGGAGAACCTACTCGACCGTACCGATCAGTACGAACGTTTCCGGCCGGACGGCGTCGTGTTCGAGACGAAACCCGCTGTCGCGGAGGGCGGTGCTCGCCGCCTCGGCCGTGAACCGTTCGTCGAGCGGCGGCCCGTGGTCGCCGGTGCCAGTGGCCGCCCAGTCGACGATGACGAGTCGGCCCTCCGTATCGAGTGTCCGGCGGATCTCGGCGAGCGCATCGGCGCTCGCGAACTCGTGGTACGTCATCGTGGAGAACGCGATGTCGACAGTGCCCGCGTCGAACGGGAGGTCGGCCACCTCGCTCGTCACCAGTTCGACGTTCTGCGGGACGCCTTTCTCTCTGTAGTAGTCGTGCATCTCCTCCTGAACGTCGATAGCGTACACGTCGCCCGCGTGAGTAGCGACCACGTCAGTGTAGAACCCCGTTCCGCTGCCGAGGTCAGCGACGGTATCTCCCGACGAGATATCGAGCGCCCAGAGTAGTTCTTCGGCCGAGAGGAATCGGTACCGTTGCTCGGGTCGTTCCAACTTGTCCGCGCGCGACGCATCGAACGTGTGGTGGCCCATGAGTACTCATCCATCCCGGACGGGGTGAACGTTACGGGAACTCCCCGCCCGGATGGATTCCACAAAAATTGTCACTGTCGGATGTCCGTCAGTCCCGGTGTACGGACTCGCTGGACCGGCCGGCGGACCATGCACAAACAGGGACAGTCGACAGTATAACTAACCGTCGGCTCGCAGTCACTAGCAATGACTCCGACAGAACTCCGAGAGGATATTCCGGCGCTACGAGAGGACGTCTATCTGAACTTCGGGGCCCACGGCCCCAGTCCACAGTACGTCGTCGACGCGGCTGACGAGTTCACCCGGTCACACGAGTACGACGCAGTCGAGAACGACCCGTACGAGACGGCCTCTCAAGCGTTCGAACGGACGCGCGAGACGGTGGCGTCGTTCGTCGGTGCCGACCCCGACGAGATCGCGTTCACCGAGAGTACGACTGACGGCATCAACGCGATCGCGAACGCCATAGACTGGCAGCCCGGCGATGTCGTCGTACGCACCGACCTGGAGCATCCCGCCGGAATACTCCCCTGGCAGCGCCTCGAACGGGAGGGAGTCGAGGTGCGTGTCGTCGAAACTGCGGACGGCCGTATCGACCGGGATGCGTTTGCAGACGCCGTCGAAGACGCGACTCTCGTCTGTTTCAGCGCGATCACCTGGACTCACGGAACCGAACTTCCGGTGGCGGACCTCGTCGACATCGTGCACGACGCCGGTGCGTTCGCACTCGTCGACGCAGTCCAGGTTCCGGGTCAGACGGCCATGGATGTCAAATCGTGGGGCGCTGACGCCGTCGCGGCTGCCGGCCACAAGTGGATCCTGAGCCTCTGGGGCGGCGGGTTCCTCTACGTCGACCGCGACGCCGCCGAGGAACTCCAGCCGCGGTCGGTCGGCCACCGGAGCGTGCAGGCGTCGACCGCGGACTCCTTCGAGTTCGCGGCGGGGGCTCGTCGCTTTGAGGTCGGGACGACGAACCCGGCGTCGCACGTCGCGCTCCGGGAGGCGATCCACGTGATCGACGAGGTGGGCGTCGACAGTATCGAAGACCGAATCACGCGACTCTCCGGCCGCCTCGCCGACGGCGTTCCGGACGAGCGACTCCACAGCCCTGCGACGCCGGAGTCCGGGCTGGTGACGATCGACGTCGCCGACCCGGACGCGACGGTCGAACGTCTCGCGTCCGACGGTATCGTCGTTCGATCGGTCCCGGTGCCGGACGCGATCCGGGCTTCGGTCCACGCGGTCAATACGGAGGCTGATGTCGACCGCTTACTCGACGGACTCGAACAGGAGTGGTCTCACTGATGCCGTTGCGACCACACTGACTGCCGGGGGATCCGCATGGCGGATGACGAAGCCAAGCGCGTATGGCTCGTCCGATTCGACCGGGTGCCGGAGCGGTCCGCCAGCGGTGTCGAGGTCGTTTCAGCGAACTGAGCCGGCTGCGCCGTCACTGCTTTTCGACGAGGTTGTATCGTGATTGTGTAATCCATGCACAAATCTTTTAACCGCGTATCGACTACCTATCGGTGATACCAATGCCCGATTCGATGTCCGAGCAACTCCAGCAGGATATGGAGTGTGAGGGGCTTCTAGAGTGCTTCCACGGCCTTAAACAGCTCGACCGGGAGTGCTTTCAGGCGCTGGTGAACGCCGAGGAACCGCTCACGGTAGACGAGATCGCCGAGGGCGTTGACCGCGAGCGATCGACAGCGTACCGCGCCATTCAGCGCCTCCTCCAGAACGGATTCATCCAGAAAGAACAGGTCAACTACGAGCAGGGTGGGTACTACCACGTCTACTCGCCGACCGACCCGTCGAAGATATCCGACGACATGCAGCGAATGCTCAACGACTGGTACGCGAAGATGGGTCAACTCATCCAGGAGTTCGAGACCAAATACGAGCAAAACGACGCGTCGACGCCGTCGGTCGAGAGCTGATATGCACTGCTGTACGTCATTCGGTATTTAGCCGACCCGTGTCGGCAAACACCGGGACACAGTTACAACAATCCCTGTGAGAGTTCGTCTGCGACCGGCGTTTCCTTGCTTGCTTCGCCTCAGCGCCGATGTCAACTCACCAGTGTCGCAACAACACGACCAGGAAGCCGACTCTCGAACGGTAGAGTCCACTCTGCGCAGTCTTGTGTGCTTTCCCGAAGTCTACACTCTCTAGTCGTGGGGACTGTACTGACGACCCGTACCCGAGGAGCGCTCTCGGAGCGTGCCTCGTCGAAGCTATTCAGTTCGGCGTCGGGCAGTCGCCGCTGTGAAGTCGTTTCCGGGCCGTACTGCGACCACCAGCCGTTGGAAGTCAGACCGCGTGCCCTCACAAGTATTGATTGTCCTCGGGAACGGACGTTCGAACAATGTTCGACAACGTCCTCGTACCGACGGACGGAAGCGACTGTGCGGAGGTCGCGGTCGGGTACGCAAACGACCTGGCGACGCGCTACGGAGCGACCGTCCACGCGCTCTCCGTCGCCGACTCCCGTCTGATCGAGACGGGCCCCCACTCCGACCGCCTCCGAGAGCGGTGTGAGGAAACCGCCGGCGAAGTGTGTGATTACCTCTCTACGGAGGGTCTTCAGGTAGAGAAGGCCGTCCGAACCGATCTCCCTCACAGAGCTATCCTGGAGTACGTTGCGGACCACGACATCGACCTCGTCGTGATGGGTACACACGGTCGGACCGGCGTCGAGCGGTACCTGCTCGGGAGCGTCACGGAGAAGGTCGTTCGTCTCTCCGATGTTCCGGTTCTAACGGTCCGGGAAGCGGACGGTGACGACGCCCGGTACCCGTACGATGACGTTCTGGTGCCGACGGACGGAAGCGAGGCCGCCGCGGCAGCGGTCGACCCGGCCGTCGATATCGCACACAGGTACGGCGCTCGTCTACACGCTCTCTCCGTCGTCGACCAGATGGCGATGGGCGTTGATGTCCGGTCCGAAGCCGTCATGGAGGCCCTCGAAGACTCTGCCCGGTCAGCACTCGATGCTGTCGAAGAACGGGCGATCGGGTCATCGGTTTCAGCGGTCGAAACTACCGTCGAGTACGGGAACCCGTTCCGGGAGATCCGGTCGTACGTGACGGAACACGACATCGACCTCATCGTGATGGGTACGCACGGTCGAGACAGCATCGAGCGGTATCTGCTCGGCAGCGTCACCGAGAAACTCGTCCGAACGTCTTCGGCACCCGTCATGACCGTCCGGATGCCGGACTCCGCAGAGTCGTAACGGGTCGCCTCCGGCAGGACGGCGAGTCTCCACGAGGACTGCGGCGAGCGGACTCACCGGGCAGGCTCCTCCGCCGCGGGCAGCGTGAACGAAAACGTCGTTCCCTCGCTGCGTTCCGTGTCGACCCAGATATCCCCGTCGTGGCGCTCGACGATCCGCTTACACAGCGCGAGACCGATGCCAGTTCCGGCGTGTTCTTCGCGACTGTGGAGGCGCTGGAACACTTCGAAGATACGCTCTTCGTCGTCGGGATCGATACCGATCCCCTCGTCGCTGACGGAGAGGCGCCACTTCGAGCCGTCCCGCTCGGCATCGACGTGTACGCGCGGCGGCCCGTCACCGCTGTACTCGATGGCGTTTTCCAACAGGTTCTGAAACACCTGGCGTAACTGACCGGGGTCCCCCTCGACGCGGGGGAGCGATCCGCCCGTGATCTCGGCGTCGCTTTCCTCGATCTGTATCTGGAGATCGTCACGAACGTCCGACAGGACTTCCTCCAGTTCGACGGGCTCGAACGGATCTCCCTTTGTTTCGACCCGCGAGTATTTGAGTAAGCCGTCGATCATCTCTCGCATACGCTCGGCACCGTCGACAGCGAACCCGATGAACTCCCGCGCGTCTCCGTCCAGTTCGTCGGCGTAGCGGTTTTCGAGAAGTTGCAGGTAACTCGTGACCATCCGTAACGGCTCCTGGAGGTCGTGAGAAGCGGCGTACGCGAACTGCTCTAGTCGCTCGTTGGACTCCTCCAGTTTGCGTTCGTACTCCCGGCGCTCGGTGATGTTCTGGGACATTCCCAGAGCGGCGAAGACGTCGCCGTCGTCGTCCCGGATCGGCACGATCTGGAACTGGTACACTCGATCGCCGAGTCCGGTCTCGAACGAGCCCGACTCGCCGTCGAGCGCGGCCTCGTAGCGCGGGGCGAGTTCGTCGGCCAACTTCGGCGGCAGCGCCTCCCGAACCGGTTTTCCCTCTATCTCTTCAACTGTGACGCCGGTCACGTCGTCGGGATTGCCGCCGACGGTCTGGTACCGGAGGCTATCGTTGACGAGGGTGACGGCACCGTTCGGGAAATACTCGATGAGCGTTCTGTAGCGCCGCTCGGACTCCTCTAGCTGGCGCTCTCGCCTCTTTCGCTCCGTGATGTCTCGGTCAGAGACGATCAGCGACACCACGTCACCGCTCTCGTTAGTGACCGGTCTGAATACGCCGTTGAGGGTGTACTGCTCTCCGTCCGGACGTGTGAGGTCGGCTTCGAACTCGACGTACTCGCCCGTCGCTGCGCGCTCGGTCCACTCTCTGACCTTGTGCTGGATACCGTCTCCCTCTCCCCACCAGGGCGTCTCCCAGAACGCCTGGCCGGTCACATCGTCAAGAGTGGCGTCGACGTACTCCATTGCCGTCTGGTTGATGTCGAGTACCGTCCCGTCGGGTTCTAGCAAGCCGACGAGGATGTTCGGGTCCTGGAAGATCGCTTCGTATCGGCGCTCTTTCCGACGGAGTTCCTGTTGACGGTCTTTGCGTTCGGTGACATCACGGAAGTAGACCGAGAGGCCCGTCTCAGACGGATAGGCGTTGATTTCGTACCACGCGTCAAGCGGTTCGGGATAGTGAAACTCGAACGAGGTCGGTTCCTGTGTCTCCATCGCTCGCTCGTACTCGTCTCGGAGTCGGGTGTTGTCGACCCAGTCGAACACCTCCCAGATGTGCTTTCCCACCAGTCCCTGTTCCCGAAAATCGAGCCATTCTTCGGCTTGATCGTTGACGTGAGTGAACTGCCAGTCGTCGTCGAGTGCATAGAAGGCGTCAGTGATCCGTCCGAAGACCTCACTTAACTCCGTTTCGAGCGCCGTCTTTCGCTGTTCGAGCTGTTTTTCACGCTTTTTCAGTTCGGTAATGTCCTCGCCGGCGATCACGACCCGTTGGATGGTCTCGTCCGGCCCGAAGAGCGGAGCCGCGTTCGCGCGGAAATGCTTCCGTTCTCCGTCCGGTGGTTCGACGATAATCTCCTCGTTAAACACCGGCTCTCCGGTCGCCAGAACGCGCGCAGACAGCGTCTCGTTCGGGGCTAGCTGTTCGCCGTCCTCGCCGTAGATCTCCCACTCTCCGGTATCGACGGGGTCTTCGGTGAACTCCTGTTCGGAGAGGCCGAACGCCTCCTGAGCTCGCCGGTTTGCTATCACCGTTTCCCGGTCGGTGTTCTGTACCGCGATCGCGCTGGGCGCAGTACGCAACAGTTGCTCCGTCTGGTCGTATTCGCGTCGGAGTCGCTGTTCGCGCTCTTTCCGGTCGGTCACGTCGTCGACGGAAACCACGACTCTCTCGCCTTCGTACCGCCCGTCCGTTATCGGAGCGGCGTTGAGCGAGAGCCACCGGCGTCCGGCGCCGGGGTAGTCGATCTGACACTCGTACTCGAAGACGGGCTCCCCTGTTTCCAGAACTCGCGTCCACGGTAATTCGTCGCTCGGAATCGGCTCTCCGTCCGCGTCGTAGATGTCCCACGATTCGAAACTGGAGTTCTCGATCTCCGACTCTTCGACGCCGATCCGGTCGAGCATTCGCTGGTTCGCTCGAACGAATTCGCCGTCGGACGTGACAGAGCAGATACTAACCGGGACGGTTTCGAGGATCCGCTCGGTGAGATCGCGTTCCTGGCGAAGTCGCTGCTCGTACTCCCGCTGTTCGGTCAAGTCGCGGGTCACCTTCGTGTACCCCTGAAGCGACCCGTCGTCGTCTCGAATGGCGGTGATGACATCGTTCGCCCAGAACCGCGACCCGTCCTTACGGACGCGCCACCCTTCGGTTTCGACACGGCCGTTCGCCGCCGCGGCTTCGATGTTCTCTTCGGGCACTCCGTCGTCAATATCGGCGTCAGTGTAGAAGGTCGAAACGTGTTCCCCAACGATCTCGTCTTCGTCGTACCCTTTGATCCGCTCGGCCCCTTCGTTCCAGTCGACGACGACGCCGTCGGAATCGAGCATGTAGATGGCGTACTCCCTGACGGCGCTTACGAACGCTCCGAACTCTTCTAACTCCGATTGTCGGCTCACAGATCCCGGAGATTCAGACAGCCACCAGACCCGAGTTTCCCCCGCTATCTGTTTCGTCTCTAGCTCGTCGGTTTCGGCGAGTTCTGCTAAAATTTGTCGTGCGGTCTGACGAGAGCATTCTAACTTCTCGGCGGTTTCAGCGGCAGTTATAGGCGTAGACGGTGGACTCATCCGGACGAAAATATCCCGAACGTCTCCCTGTGTTATATCCGGAGTAGATCCTGGGGATCCCATGGAGCCAAGTAACGAAATGAATCCATAAACGTCTGACGCCGCCGGGTAACACGGTCGGTGTACGCTGAAAACAGGCGATAGACGGCATCCCCCGAAACTACCTACTGCAGTATTCGATCCGTTCGACCGTGTCCATTCTATCCGGTCCGGGTGGGATACTGGACTTTCAGGGCGACTATCGGGAACCCCGTTGTCCGCACTACTCGGAGACGACGGCGTCCGTGTATTCCTCCTCGGAGAGGTACTGTCGCTCCCATTTCTGTCGGTCCTCGATCTCCCGCCGGCCACGGTTCGTCAACTGGTACTCGTTCGTCCGCCGGTCTTTTTCACTCTTGTTTACCAGTCCTTTCTCCACTATCGTGTCGAGATTCGGATACAGTCGTCCGTGATGAACCTCTTTTTCGTAGTAATCTTCCATCTCCTCTTTGATAGCGAGTCCGTGCGGTTCGTCCAGTCCTGCGACCGTGTACAGCAGATCGCGTTGGAACCCGGTTAGATCGTACATAGTATTTGCACTCCGATATTATGATATCAACATGTCCGTACTTAATTACTTGGGATAAAAACGCTATCTCACTGCCGCTGGGCGGTTCGGACCCGGTAGGGGTTCGAACGCTCATCTAATTGAAACTGCAGTACGGAGTATACCGCAAAGATTGGGTCTACTATCTATGGTGTTTCACGTTGAGGAACACCTATGGAAACGGAGAAAGTGACTATCGACCTTCGAAACTCCGAGATACAGGACTTCGAACTCGAACGGGAGAGCGAAGGGGCGCGACAGGTCCGGTTCTTGGTAAAAGGGGTCGTCCGAGAGATAGACGAACAGAAGATCGAAGACGCCCTGCTCTCTAACGTGACCAAGCCTATCTCGGTTTCACTGGTGATAGAGCGACCGGAAGACAGGTAGATGTCCGCCTGTTAGCAGCGGAAATCGCCGGGTTCGGCGGCCCGAACCACCGTTCTCGGAGTTACGGCGACTGTCCGGGAGACGGAAGCGATCCTCAACACGGTGACTCGGCGTATTGCATCAGGTAAGTCTCGTTCCGATACTCGACGAACGTGTCCTTTCCGTAGCCGATCTTCTCTCTGACTGTGCCTATCGACGCCATTGCTTCGTTCTGATCTCGGCTAGCCGGGCATCGGGATGGTTCTTCCGCCACTCTCGACAGTTTCCTCCGTGCCCGCTTCGCATTCATCACTAGCCTCCGAGAGAACGTTACGGATGTACCGAGAGTCGGTTAATCGTTCCTCTTTGGGTTTCACCACCGACGCGGACGGCGTATCGGGAATTAGGGTATTCAAAAATACCCTATTTTGAATTACCCAACGATTATATCGAGGCGGAGTGACGTGAGGGACAATGACCGAATTCATCGACAGGGAGGCGGAACTCGAAGCGCTCCGATTGCGGTACGACGGGGACGAGCCGTCACTGATCGCGGTCTGGGGACGGCGGCGGGTCGGAAAGACGGAACTGGTCGAACAGTCGATCCGCGGGCGCGACGACGTCGTCCACTATCAGGCGACGGAGACGACCAGACAGGTGCAACTCGCCGACTTCGTCGACGAGGCCAGAGATGTCTTTCCGGGCGTCGATCGGATTCGCCGCGAGTGGGAGGACCTCCTCGGATATCTCGGGGAACGAGACGCCGTGGTCGTACTGGACGAGTTCCCGTTCCTGATCGAAGGCGACGAGAGTTTACCCTCGGTCGTGCAGCGACTGTGGGACCACGAGTTCGACGACACAGCCGTCACGCTGGTCGTGATCGGCTCCTCGATCAGCATGATGAAAGAGACAGTGATGTCGGGTGGAAGCCCGCTCCACGGTCGGTTCGATATGCGACTCCAGTTGCAGGAGTTAGGGTTCGACGCCGCGATGGAGTTTTTCTCCGCCTACGACCCGGAAGAACGGGTGCTTGCGTGGGGTGTGTTCGGCGGGACGCCGCACTACCTGCAGGCGGTCGACGACGGCCAACCGCTGCGACACACCATTCACGACGCCGTTCTGTCCAGACGGGGATTCCTCCACGACGAACCCGAGTACGTCCTTCGAACCGAGTTAGAGGAACCCAACCGGTATTTCGCGATATTGAAGGCGATCGCCGCCGGCAAGGAGTCGTCCAACGAGATCGCACAGGCCGCCGGCGTGGACTCCGACCAGATCAGCAATTATCTGAAGAACCTGCAGGACCTGGAGATCGTCCGTCGCGCGGTGCCCGTGACGGAGAACCCGGCGAAATCCCGCCGCGGACAGTACAAACTGAAAGACGCGCTGTTTAGGTTCTGGTTTCGGTTCGTCTACGGGCAGGGCGACAAGTACGACCGCGCGGGTGACGACGCCTACGAGGAACTGATCGCGCCGCAACTCCCCGACTTCGTCAGTCCGAAGTTCGAGGAACTGTGCCGGACGGCGACGTATGACCTGTACGACGAATACACGTTCGACCGCGTCGGACGTTGGTGGTATCAGGAACGAGAGGTCGACGTTGTCGGTCTCACCACGGACTCGACGATGGTCGTCGGCGAGTGCAAATTCACGGGCAGTCCAATGGGGTACGACGTGTTGAGTGACCTAGAGAACGATGTCGAGGCGATCCGCTGGTCGCCGCGCGGAAACGACACCGACCACGAGTACTGTCTGTTCTCGCGGAGCGGGTTCCGCCAGAGCCTGCTGGAGGCGGCCGCTGACCGGGATGATATCCAACTATTCTCGATCGAGGACGTGTTAGAGGTGTTCTGAGAACCCGCCCCGAAAACTGCGGCCGATCGTTGCCTAGCGGTTGTCTCATCGGGGAGGAGTCTGTGATGGCCACATTGGAGAGCGTTCACGACCAACTCCCGGTTCGTTCTGGCGGGTACGTCTTGCTACTGAGTATCGGTGACCGGCTACTCGTCTCATTTGACCGGGAGATATAAGTACTAAAACGATTCATATCCAGAGAGTAGCGGCATATGACCCACTGGCTCGACCTTCGGCCGGTTTTTGATCCCCACCCGCGCCCCGCCGCGCAATAGGTCGGATAGCAGCAGCACCCGGGTCGCTTCACTACGTGTTCCGTAGTCGCAACTCCTTCAGTAGAACACACGCACGCATATGCCGACACCTACCGAGTTCCTGGTCCTCTGTGGTCAGGACGACGCTGGAGACGCGATCGGTCTGCAGTCCGCTCCGACTCCAGTTGACGTACAGCCAGCGGTAACCACGTTCGACCACCCGATTGTCGCGCTTGACGGGAGACGGAGTGGCCGGACTTCTACACCGACCGGCGGGACGAGCGCCCGACCAGACATTCACAGGGGTCACGAGGATGAGTGACCACGTCGAGTCAGCGCAGGCGGAGGACCGAAGCTATCCGTCGCTCCGGAAAAACCGGGATTTCCTGCGGCTCCTGTTCGGGCGACTGGTGACGAACGCCGGCGATAGTCTCTACGCCGTCGCAGCGATGTGGCTAGTGTACGACCTTACAGGATCGACTGTGTACACCGGCATTGCCGAGTCGCTGTTGCTCCTCCCGCTCGTGTTGCAGTTCCTCTCTGGGCCTCTCGTCGATCGGTGGCCCGTTATTCGCGCGCTCGTGTCGATACAGATCGTCCAGGCGATTGCGATCCTCTCGCTTCCCGTTGCGGCGTACACGGGACACCTTACGGTGGAACTTCTCCTGGTTACGATTCCGCCGCTCGCTCTGTTGAACCAGTTCGTCTATCCGGCACAGAGTGCAGTGCTCCCCCGGATCGTCTCCGACGACCAGTTGACACGTGCCAATTCAGCGTTCTCGTTCACCCTCAACGGGTTAGATATGCTGTTCGAGGCAGTCGGTGGGCTACTCATCGCCTTCATCGGGGCAGCATCGATCTTCGTGCTGGATTCGGTTACGTTCGTCGTTGCGGCGCTTTTGTTCGTCGGCGTCCGGGTTCCACCGACCGAAAACCAGGTCGAAGACCCCCGCGAAATCGACGTGTCCGGATATCTCTCCGACATGGCCGATGGCTTCAGATGTCTGCGCGGAACGGTGTTCGTCGAAATGACGCTCGCGACGATGGTCGTGAACTTCGGAACCGGGATGACGCTCGCAGTCCTGCCGAGTTTCGCGGACATCCGGGGCGGACCGGCCCTGTTCGGAGCGATGCTCGGAGCGCTTGGCGTCGGACGGGCACTGGGCGCCGCTATCGCGTCGAAACTGGAGACCGTGAAGTTCGGTCACGTAAAGGTCATCGGCTCTGCCGCCGGTTGCCTCCTGTGGCTCGGAGCAGTGTACGCTCCGTGGCCGTCTCTTGCCGTCGGACTGTTCGCCCTCGCCTGGCTCCCTGCCGGGATATCTGCCGTGATGGGGGGAACGCTCGAACAGACGGTCACACCGGACCATCTGCTCGGTCGTGTCGCTTCACTCACCGGTAGCGCATCGACGCTCACGTTACCGATAGGTGCCTTGCTTGGCGGTGTGGTAGGTAGCGTGATCGGGACGCTGAACACGATGGCGGTAGCCGGGTTGCTGCTCGGGTTCGTGAGCCTCTTCTATGCAGCACGGCCGCGGTTACGTCGCCTTCCAGCGATGAACGATATCGACCCGGAAGAATTCGATATCAGTGTCGACTCCCCGACGGAATCAGAATGTCACGACGGAAAGTAGGGGACAAAACGGCTACCGTATCGGCTGTCCCGCTAGTCCAACTATCTGGGAACACCCGATACCCCTATACTCCCATAGTCACAAGACAAAGCTAACTGATAGAGTACCCGTCTCCGAATCGAGACGAATTGGAGAACGCGATATCCGAATGACTGAGGAATCCATCGACCCAAACCGGCTCTCGCTTATCCCGTCACGGTCGAACGCGACTCGGACAGCAACCGACATGGTTCAGGGTCCCTCAACGGATGACGCCGATCCGCCCGTTTCAGTAGTCCTCCAATCGCTCGAAGACAGTAAATGCAGAGCGATACTCACGACATTGACCGAGCCGAAATCCGCAACCACACTTTGCAACGAATGCGGGTTGCCGAGTTCGACAGTGTATCGCAAACTTGAGCGACTCCGTGAGGCCGCTCTCGTCAAAGAGTACACTGAAGTCCGCCGTGACGGACCGAACGCCACGTTGTACGAACGGGATTTCACGGATATCTCGATCAGCATCGACGACGACGAATTCACCATCTCCGTCGAACGACCGGACGAGGATGCAGAGGACCGTATGGCGACGTTCTGGTCCGAGATGAAGAAAGAATCATGACTGACAGTATTATCATCCTACTCGGAATCGTCAAAATCGCCGCGTTAGTCCTCGGGGGTGTCGTCTCCCTATTAGCGTATCGAGCCTATCAACGAACGCAGATCGAGGGACTCCAGTACTTCGCAGTAGGTCTCATGGTCATCACTATCGGGACGTTTCTGGTCGGGATTCTTCACCACATCTTCGGCATTCCAAGTGTCCAAGGGATGCTCTTCGAGAGCCTCATCGCTTGTGGCGGCTTCCTCGTCATGATATACGGGCTCTACGGACAGTAGCCGCTGCTACTCGTTCGGTCAGAACTGCTCAGATAGCATCCCATACAGCCCACCTACGTCGTCTGTTTCATTCAGAGTGGCCTGTTCAGTTGTCTAGTTACGAAACCGCTTCCAGCGGTCAGCCGAACTTTGCGGTTGTCCCACGTTGTGGGAGGCCTCCATCGTTCCTTATGAGGCACGCACGGAGAGTGTGACAATGAGCGAGTCGAATTCACCTGTCTGTCAGCCCACCTCGACGTCACAGATCACTCGAATACGAAGCGGTGTCGGTGAGCAATGAAACGGAGTTTCCCGTCCCGATACGCGGACGCGCTCATCTCGCGGAGCAAACCCATTATCGTCCTGTTGCTCGTCCTCACGGCGATCGTCGGCGCTGGCGCGGTGGTCGGCACCAGTGAAGACGGCGCAGGCGGTCAGGCGGGCATCGACTCCGAGGAACAACTCGCACTCGAGGAGATCGAATCGACGTACGAAACGGACGATGCGGTGGTTACACAGATAGTCGTCAAAGCGGAAGGTGGAGATGTCCTCTCCCGCGAGTCACTTCTGCAGAGTCTCCGACTTCAGCAGGGGATACGGGAGACCGAAGCCATCAACACGACGCTCCGAACGGAGGCGGGGCTTCGCGGCCTTGAGAATATCGTGGCGACGAGGGCATACTTCGACGCCCAAACGACGGGGAACGGCTCACACGACACAGCTACCACCAGTCAGAACGGACAGCCACCAGCGCCGACACTCGATCAGCAGATCGAGGCGCTTGAGTCGCGCTCAGATGAGGAGGTTGATTCACTACTCACGCGGGTACTCGATTCGAATTCGACCCCTCCTGACCGTGACCCGACTGCGTTCCTGCCATCGGACTACGAACCCGGCGCAACGAGCGCCGACGCGAGACTGACACTCGTCTTCCAATCTAACGAACGCGGCGGAGCTAGCGAAACCCAGGAGGCGTACGATGCGCAAGTGGCTATCGCCTCCCTGGTAGACGAACGCTTCGACGACGCGTTCGTCTTCGGACAGGGTATCATCGACGAGGCGTCCTCACAGGCTATCGGCGATAGCTTTCTCATCATCACCCCCGTTGCTCTCGTCCTCCTGCTTGCCGTCCTCAGTATCGCGTATCGCGACGTGGTTGACGTGCTTATCAGTCTGTTCGGGATCGGCGTGGTGATGGTGTGGCTCCAGGGTATCCAGGGCTGGCTCGGGATCCCGTCCAGTTCGATACTCATCGCCGTCCCGTTCCTGCTCATCGGACTGAGTATCGACTACTCGCTCCACGTCGTCATGCGCTACCGCGAGGCGCGAACAGGAGAACCCGACACCGATACCGAGTCCGATGGCCGACGGAACCCGGCCACTGCAATGCGGGTAGGAATCGCCGGTGTTGTCGTTGCGCTGGCCGCTGCTGCGTTCTCGACCGGCATTGGATTCTTCTCGAACTACGCTAGCCCACTCGGATCGATACAGGACTTCGCGCTCCTGAGTGCGGCCGGTATCGTCGCGATGTTCGTCGTCTTCGTAGCACTCGTTCCAGCCGTCAAACTCGAAGTCGAACAACTCCTCGCTCGACTCGGGCGTGACCGCCAGCAGCCGGCGTTCGGGGTCGGTTCAGGGCCGATTCGCCGTGTGCTCTCGGGTACTGCGGCCCTCTCACGACGGGCACCGATCGCCGTTCTCGTCGTCTCACTGGTGGTGGCTTCTGCAGGTGCCTACGGTGCGACTGGCTTGGATACGGAGTTTAACCAGGCGGACTTCCTGCCGGAGGACGCTCCAGAGTGGATGGAGTCGCTTCCGGAACCGTTCGCGCCAGCCGAGTACGACGTTCGAGAGAACCTCGGGTACCTGAGCGACAACTTCCGTCAGCGCGGGCAGGGATCGGAGACCCAGATACTGATCCGCGGGAACGTGACCGCGCCGGCACTGCTCACTGCGACCGACGATACCTCGCAGTATACAAGCCGGGATGGAACGATCGCCACGCACTCGGACGGCACGGCCGCCGTCGAGAGTCCGGCCACTGTCCTCCGGTCTGTCGCGGCCGAGAATCAGACCGTCGCCAACGCGATTAACGCGCGAGACTTGGATGGTGATGGCCTCCCGGACAAAGACGTCGCGCAAGTCTACGATCTCGTGTACTCCGCCGCTCCCGGTCAGGCGTCAACAGTCCTCTATCGAACTGAGAACGGGTCGTATGCGACAGCCAGGTTGATCGTCGGTGTTCAGACCGACGCGGCCGCCCAATCGATTGCCAGCGACGTGCGGCAGGTCGCGACAGGTATCGAAGCGAACGCACCGGTGACAACTGTTGCGACAGGTGGGCCGGTCGTTACCGCTGTCGTCCAAAGTGCCCTGTTCGAGACGCTCGTCGAAGGGTTTGCCGTGACGCTGGGTGTCATCTTGACATTCCTTCTTGGCCTATACTGGTGGCGGTACCGAGCGCCGGGGCTCGCGGTCGTGGTACTTATCCCCGTCCTCCTCGCGCTCGCGTGGTTGCTCGGCACCATGGCGCTACTCGACATCCCGTTCAACAGCGAGACCGTCGTCATCACCAGTTTGGCGATCGGACTCGGCGTCGACTACAGCATCCACCTCGGGGAACGATTTGTCGACGAGCGGAAGCGCCAAGCGTCGCTTGACGAGTCGCTTGTCGCTGCAGTTACTGGGACTGGCGGTGCGCTACTCGGGAGTGCAGCGACGACGGCAGCGGGATTTGGCGTCCTCGCACTCGCACTCTCCCCCCCGCTTCACCGATTCGGCCTCGTGACTGGGTTGAGTATCATCTTTGCCTTCGTTAGCTGTGTCACGGTGTTACCATCTCTCCTCGTGGTTCGAGACCGATACCTCCGCTGAAAATAGTCTCGATAGAGGCAGAACGGTACCGGTGTTTCTTTCGCTACGTACCGCCTGAAGGCGTTTTCGTGTCCCTAGCCCACAAATCGGTTCGGCTACAGCCGGGGATCTCTGGGTACTCAAACGACGGCGAGACAGCATCTGAAAGGAAAGTTGGTTGAGCGGGTCCGAGGCCGAGAGGAGTTGCTGATCCCAGCTAGTGAATCACCGTTCGAGAAATCGAGTCTCCGGCAATTGTCGGTGATATCTCACGAAGCAGAACGGGTGTTGTGTATCTCTTCACATGGTGTTGTTTTCAGGCCGAGAAGAGCAGATCAGACGTTCAGTGTGTGCGTATCAGGACTCAACTCGATCTATGAAGTCCACAGTTTGATTCACGGTTCGCTCGAACCATGGCTCCTCGGTGAAAAAGAAGTGGTCACCTGGGGGTGTGTACAGTTCGACATCCACACCAGCAATATTGAGGACGTCCCGGTACGCCCGCGTTTCGCGCATCGTGAGCCACTCGTCGTCTTCGGCGTGATACAGTAGTGTCGGCGGGTGCGCGGACGTGACGCGCTCTCGCGGTGACGCTTCACGGTATCGCTCAGGAACCTCTGTCGGTGACCCTCCGAGGAAGTCAGCCGTTTCACCGTCTTCCTCCGCGCCGAGACAGTCGTAGGGACCATCGAAGCCGATGAGTCCGTCAACCGTCGTCGCAGTGTCTTCGTATTCGTCATTGGGTGTCGGTCCGCTCCTCGCAGTTGCCGCAGTCAAGGCAGCGAGGTGGGCTCCAGCCGAATGCCCACAGAGGACGATTTGGTGGGGTGAGATATCGAACGGCTGCTCAGACCGAACCCATCGGACTGCACTTTTGATGTCGTTTAACGCAGCTGGATACGTCGCTTCACCGGAAAGCCGATAGTCGATCGTTAATGCTGGAAAGGCCTGCTCGGCGAGAGCACGGCATCGGTCATCAAAGAACGACCGGTCACCACGGTTCCAGACGCCGCCATGGACGTGGATGATGACTGTCCGTCTCCAGTCGTCGGTAGACGGTAGAAACACGTTTGCAAAAAGGTCGCGTCCGGAAGTCTGTTTAAATACCTCTTGTTTTGCAGTGACAGCATCCATGATCTTCCCGTGATGCGGCTGCACTAAAAACATTCACACGACTATGGATCGAGTAAAAGGGCGAGGAATTCTACTAAACCTCTGTGACGTTCAACTGACGATCTGTACTGGTCGATTCGGGAATCCCACTACGGGGTTTCAAGCCGAGCGTTCGCTCGACCCTACAGTTTAAAAAAGCGGAGCCGGCAATTCCCGTATCGAGGAACGAACGTATGGATACAGAAAGATCGACGGCGTGTTTTGGAAATTATAGTAGCGCTTGCAACTGTTTGCACAGCCGATCGCACGCAGTTGTGCGACCGAGTGTGTGATGACTTACAAGCGCTACTATCGCTATCGTGTTGGGCCATCTCGCGGCCGTCTACGATACGAGATTTCCTATCGCAGTGCTGATTCGGCGGTCTGTCTCGGAGGTTACAGCGGGACGTATCAGTAACCCAGCTGTTCACGGACGAGGACGACGGTCGTCCGTCCCTCTTCGAGTTCCTGCCGGAAGATCAGCTGTTTGGCGACAGCGCTCTCGACGCCGTAGGCGTCCTTTGCGCGCTCGTTCTCCAGCGGATAGGCGACCGATTCGAGCCGGTCCAGTGCAGCGTTTAGGTCGTCAACGATCTTATTCACGCCGCTGACGATGACGACGTTGCTAGCAGCAAAGGGATAGGCACCGATACGGCTCCCCGAGCGGTCGGCTGCAACCAGTTCACCGGTCCGTGCGATCGCGTTGATACCACCGAGGAAGTAATCGGCCGTCTGGGACTCACGGCGAGCGGTCTGTCGCTCGTCGTCGTCGTCGATGCTCCAGATCTGGTCCGGGAGGCTCTCCCATTCGTGGTCCCCCTCGCTCAGGTACTCGATGAACCCGACCTCCTCTAGAGTCGTCGAGTGGCCGTTCATGACGGAGGCAGCCGGCGGAATGTGCGACTGGATGGTTTCGAGGGCGGCCTCGGGGCTATCGACCACAACGACTTCGAAACCGTTGGCCTCGAGATTCGCTACCGTCTCGTCGATGGTGTCGTCGTCGGGAAGGTCGTCGAGCGATGCGTCGATTTCGGTCTCGTCTACGTAATCTGATTTCTGCGACATGGTGATTGGGGAACGGTTGTGTGCACCCATCGGTAGGGGTACGGGACGCATAAACGCTCGCTGACGCCGGTGTAATGAAGTAACACTGATGTTACCGACCGAGTCGACAAAACGGTGTTCGCGTGGTCGACGGCCGACCGCTTCGAGCATACTGTGGTACGCGTTCGGATGAATCGCCTCGGTTCGGTCGAACGAGGCAACCGTACGCATGGCTATCGCGTCCAACGGCCTCCGACGAAACGTAAGCGCGTGACCTCGTGGCCGACGACACCGTGATTAGGGGGTGTTGGGGACGTCGCGGTCACTGATGTCCTGCCCTGGATGAAGAGGTTATCCGGCGAGTTCAATGAATTCGAAGAGGAGGCCGGGGATGGCAACGAGGAGGAGTCCCCCAGCGATGAGAATAACTGGTATAATGTGGGAGAGGTCGGTGAACAGCCAGACACTGACTCCGCCGAGAATGGCGAGTACACCGATAATTCGGAGCACCCAGGTCATTACTCCTTCGAGTCCAAACTCTCCGAGGAGGTCCAAGACATCGAGTAGTTCGTCCATATATTTACGTAGGTACGTCTGGTTGTTAAAACATAATGTTCTTGGTACAGGGGCGGTGCTATCCTTTTCGAGGGAATCAAATCCCGACGATCCCACTCGCCGCGCCAAGTGATATCGAGAACGTCACTAGGGTCTCACTAGCTCATACATAAGCCTCGAACTCCTCGCCGAACAGCAGAAAATACCCGGTCCCGACGACACCGATCCCGGCTGCAATGGTGAACGCGATTTCTGGGCTCACGAACTCCCACAGATAGCCACCGAGTGCAGCACTCGGGATAACGATCGTGTTTCGCAGGAGGTAGTACGTTCCCGTGACGCGCCCGCCAGCCCCCTGCTCAGCGGGGCCGACGATCAGCGCCTTGTGAGAGGGGAGCCCTGCGAACCGAAGCCCCGAGAACGCGAAGATGAGTACCATCGCCCACTGGAGCGGTAGCACTGAACTGAGGACTTCTGGTCCGCCGATAAGGACAACAGGGAACAGCGCGTAAACGGCGAATCCCAACGCGACCACAGGCTTGAGACCGATCCGCTCGGCGACTTTCGCCGCTGGTGCCATCGAGATGAGGGCGATCAACATCTCGATGCCAAGCAGGTAGCCGAAGAACGCCTCCGGCGAGAGATCGATCGCATACGAGAAGCCAGCCAACGAGACAGTCGTCTCGAAGCCCACTCGGTAAAACTGTGTGATCACCAGCACGAAGAAGACGTACACCATTCCGTTGGCGAACCGGACGAGCGTGTCGCCGACCAACAGCGGTCGGAGCGGGTCGGGCATATTCCGCAGATCGCGTCGGATCTGGTCGATCCCCTCGAAGGAGTCACCAATTGAGTCCTCACCGGCGTCGTAGAGGACGTGTTGAGCGACCGTCCCGATGATCCCGAAGACGACGGCGACGGCGAGGACGTACTGGAAGCTCACCGAGAAGTCTGGATGAAAGCCGATGAGGACGGCAGCAAGTACCGGCCCGATGAGAAACGCCGTCCGGCGAAACGTCTCGGTGCTCGCGAAGCCAGCGGCCAACCGCGAAGGGTCGGTCGCCTGCTTGACGACTGCGAACGTCGCCCCGAGTCCGAACGACTTCCACCCCTGCGCGAGCAACAGGCCGACGAAGATCCAGATCCAGGATGGGATCGTCACGCCTGCAACAGTGATCACCCCGAGGGACGGCGCGACCAACCAAACTCCGAACCCGAGTGTCGAAATCAATCCGAACAGGGTCAGTGCATAGCGCGAGCCGATCCGGTCCGAGATAGCGCCGCCCGGATACGGGAACACGGCCGAGATAATGTTACCGACAGTCCCGAAAAGGCCAACGACGAACCCTGAGGCTCCGAGCGCGACCATATACTCAGGAAGGAACCGGCTGGTCATCTGGAAACCGAGACTGAACGCAAACATCGCCAGCGATAGTACCAGTACGTCCCGCTCTAGCGCGAAGAACTGCCGGAATGTGTCTAACGGTCCCGATTCATCCGTCTCAACCGTGACTTGGTCCTGACTCATGGTCGAAGTAGTGGTGAACTCAGTCGTCTGATCTCGCTTCTGTACTTGATTAGTTGTGCTTGACTCATAGGTCGTGGGAGCACAATGCCATGTCGACCCCGCCGAGAATCAGATATGCGGCATGAGTCCCGCGGGATGGGCAGGCGAGAACCGCGATTGGGATCTCGACGATCCGGACGGAAAGTCGGCTGCTGAGGTCGGCCGAATCCGCGACGAGACCGAACGTCACGTGAACGACCTGTTCGATGAAGTTGACCCCTGGCGCTGAACACGCGAGTCATCACGTATTTCGAAGTCTCCGTTTAGTCGAATCGGTTAACTGCGAGCGGGTGTCCGTGTCCAATCGACTGCGTTCCTTCGTAGCTGTTCATGCGAGACCACTATAGTAGTCTCTGAAACGATTCACACGCAGATTGTATCGCTGCCGTGCGATCTGGTGTGCAATGACTTTCAGTGGCTACTATAGCAGAAGGAACACTCCGAACACGATGACATCCGGCAGTACTCGTTGTTTCTGACCAACACCGGCAGCGCATTTCTCACAGAATACGGACAGCGGTAGGAGATCGAGAGCGGCCACAGGCCGATCAAGCGGTTTATCTTCGGAACAGGTACTACAACCCCGCCGTTTACGTCGGGGAAGATGTCACGACTGCGACGACCTCGAAGAATCTCGGGCTGCGGTTCTTTTACTTCACGTTCACGTGTCTTCTCTACTCGATTTGACGTGCTTTCGATATACTTGTGCAGGTCGAAGTAACTGGTGAGTACGAGCGTACCGATTGTGACATCCATGGGGCAATAAATGGAAGTGTGGTATTTCCGAATTTCCGAAACCGATCGTAATGCCGCCAGAATCCAGTTCTCGGCCACCCGCTCTATCGTTCCAAGCTTGGCCAGCCAGTCGTTGGGTCCTATGACCCGACGGGCACTCGTCATACCCTATGACGAAACCCGGATACAAGGAGTTGTGAGGGGGGAGCTCACGGCAGAAATTCAGGAATACTGTCGTCGGAACATCTCCGTTGATAAACGTCCCTTCCACGGCGGTCACTCTAGAAGAACGGCCAACTTATCTGATCCACTAACACACGTTTGACCATGCCAGTAGCAACTCCGTTGCTGAGTCTATCTGAGATTGAATGGTCTATTGGTATCTCTGTGGTGGACCGAGCACTATCGGTCTCCGTGCTGCCGAAAGTGCGTCACCACGCATCGCTTGATAGTCCTCCCCGTATCGATCCTCCCGATAAATTCCACCCGCAAGCGCAAGTGGGTCTTGTATGACCACTGGAGCGACTTGAGTAGGCGGAATTCCCCACTCGCGCGCGAACAAATTGGCATATCCTACAGATTGACCAACACTCCGTTGAAACTCAGTTCGCGCTCGGTCATTCGAGGTGTTCTTGACCTCAGCAACAAACCAATAATTACCGAAACGAATGACTGCAT
The DNA here is from genome assembly GCA_005954745.1 of Halostella pelagica. GTDB lineage: Archaea > Halobacteriota > Halobacteria > Halobacteriales > Natronoarchaeaceae > Halostella > Halostella pelagica. The sequence goes on along the minus strand of CP040679.1, from coordinate 56,811 downwards.
CGGCCCGAAGCGGTGTTTGTTCTCCGGAATACAGATGTGTACCAATCGGGACTTCTCGAAACACCTGCGTATCACCGAATAACTCTATGGCATCCTCTAAGAGGGCTTCCTCAGTTGCACTCCCCAGGGAATCTCTGGAGTTCTTGTTGAGCCAGTCTGTGGTCAATCGCCGGTCAGTACCGGGTTTAGTTTCGAATACGGTCCCATCTAGGGTTCTATAGCCCCCATTGGATTGGTATTCAATGGTCACTCCCAAATTGGTGTATGCTGAAAGCCGCAGAGTATCAGCTACTGGAATCTCAGGAACAAGTAGCACTTGTTCGACGTCATCAATAGCGGGCCTCGCATGGAACTGTCCCCCACGTCGTATCACATGGTGTTCAAAACCGCCAACGGACGCCTCCGTTTCCCATCCATCTGTCTGAGAGTACTTCTCTCGGACAATTTCACGGTCTCGCCGCCGGAAGTAGGTATAGAGGAGAAGTTGGCCTAAACCACGAAATCCAATAGAGGTTTTCGCCTCAACCAACTGTTCGCAGTTCTCATTAATGGGTGTATGAAGTGCATCAATTGCCCCTGCAGATGCTCCTGCTGCTGCATCGGGGACTAAATCACTTTGCTGAAAGAGAAAATTCCCAACGACAACCTCTGTTTGATATTCGCGGCCACTCTGCCTGCGATAGTCCTTGAGGAGTTCTGATTCAGCATCCATCCCTGTTACAATTACTTTATATATCCGGGTACTTATATGTATTTATAAGTATGTATATTAAAGTTCGTAACTGTGATTTTAGATACAGACGATATCGAGGCATTGCTTAACACGGCTCGTACACCTGATGCTTGCCCCAGAGTTGTTCGCGGTGAGTAGAAAAGTCTCGGTCAGGATTGTCTGCAGATCGTAATTGAATCGTACTTTCGATTGATTCATCCCATGGAATTCGCGTTCCGGTTTCACTCCAGAGTACAAGTGGCTCTCCGCCGACTGTAGGTCGCTCGCCAGTCACCTGGAAGTGCACGTCAACAACAGTAGGTAACGTAACCGCGTCATGGGCAACCCACCACGCTAATCCTTGATAGCCCGAGTTCCGATACGTGAAGTCTGACATGAGCGGGATGCTCTCGTCATCAATAGAGAGGGACCACGAGATCTGGTCATAGATACGTTTCCCAGTAGCCATCTGGTAGTGCCCCCGTTGTGTATCAACTGGGGCAAGTCTGTCGCGTGTTCCGGGCGCGATAGCACCCCAGAAAAACAATGTCGTTTCCACAGGAATTACATAGGTTTGACTGGCGCTATTGAGCGGGAGTCTGATTTCAACCGAAGGATGAGAGAGGTTTTCAGTCTGAGGCATTCAGCTAACATACTGTTACTTAGGCGACTTTAATGAGAGTGACGACAAGTTTCGAATCACTGCGAGGAACACCACTAAGAGCTACTGCCAGAGGCCCCCATAAACAAGAAAGTATAGTTATCGACGATCGAAATACTCCCCCACCCTCCGAACCGACCAGCGTCAGTGTAATAGAAAGGAGGCCCCCAGATTCTTCAGCGGTGGCCGTTGTTGCTTACTCCCTTGAGTATCGTGTGTAGTCTTGCGTCTCCAGAATCGCGGTCACGAGACGAGTGACCGGCTCGGAGTCCTCTAATGCGAACTGGAGGCTCTGGTAGTATCCGTCCTCGTCACCGGGGTGATACTCGTACACGAATCGAGCTAACTTCTTCTGTGACCGGCCTGGGCTGATATCTGATTCTTCCCACCGGGAATCATCGACTGACTGAACTGAGTTCTCAACTCGGTCAAGGACATCCTCTCGGAACTGGTGGTACCGTTCACCGCTACTATCGCTAATTGTCGAGCGGTCTGGCTCCTCTAGTTCAAGGATGAACCGAAACTGCCCCTTTGAGAAGTGATCCTCGGTCGGTTTGTGTTCCCAGTGTATGTCGAGTTTCTCTGGACCGGTTTTGGCCGATTCCCATCGGGGCGCACGGACCTGGCCGTACCCATGACCGATCGCGTCGTACTGCCACTCCATCTCGTTGGCGTTGCTTGGCTGGTAAGAGTCCTCCAGTGCTTGTCCCCAATTCTGTTGAAGGATGGTCTTCACAAACGGTTTGATGGCGTCTCGCGCCTCCATGATTTCGTCGCGGTACTCGAAGTAGAGGTCCTTTCGCTGTCGTGTATCTTCGTCTATCTCGGTCATGGCTAGCTGTGAATCGATGAGTGTTGAGAAGTCTGAGAGTTGTGCGATCGACCGCGCCGGGATGTGTCCCGTCGAATGTGCAAGAGTGCTCTGAACGACTGATTGAACTTCTCGCCAAGCAAGGTCGGAAAACGTTGTTGAGGCCGAAGGCACAGCTTCTGTTGGTTTAATGTAGATGAAGTCCCCGTCCTCGTAGGCCGAGACCCCATTCGGAACTATGTTTTCGTCGTTCGCATATCGTGTGGTCTGGGGCTGTTCTCCCCGTCCTTCAGAGGCATGTACTTTCAACTCGATGCAGAGAAACCATTCTGAGCCACTCGTAATGATGAGATCGGGGCGGTTGTCGTCTGAAGATTGACGCTCCGCTGTGACCTCGACACCCTGGTCCGGACGGAGACCCGTCTCCGGAGGTGAAAATGAGATCAGCTCGTTGCTCTCAAGAAGGTCGAAGAACCGATGCAGAAACTCACCCTCGAATTGATGTGGTTGGTCTGGGGCTAGAAAGTACCGAAGGTAAGACTGCCAGGCGTCTTCGTACCGCCCCATACCCAGTAGTTCGAATGCTGTTTTCGGATGCGCAGCATCCGTGGACAAACCGTGTATCGCATTTCTGAACTCTTCTAGTCGCGGTTCTAAATCCTCCACGAGTCGAGTAATTGACAACCAAGGACTTGTATTTACTTACTTATTCGTTGCTTTGGTATTTCTGTCTCTCACTGCCCAATTCTTTTTGAAACTTCATTAGTATGCAAACCAAGGGAGACGTCCTATGCTGATCTACTGATGTAGGAATCAACGATCAAATCACCACAGTCTCGGCCACTACAAACCGTATAGAGCGTCTTCCGTTGGGGCGCAACCATCCACACTGAACCAGAATTCGGCAGATGGTTTCTCGTAACGTATCGGTCTAGATGCGTTCGTCACACCGCATGACGAAACCCATACACAGACTACTGCAGCAAGCGCAACAGAAACCGCCGTTATCTGGTGATTCGTGGCCAGTAACAGTAAGCGGGCGCGACGGGCACCAGTAATACACTGTGACGAAACCCAGATATTCACGGCTAAGAAGGAGGCAGGGGGTTATGAATCAAGAGATACAGGAGGCCCAGATTAGATATTAGAGTCTTTCTTCCCGTCCATTCTGGATTTGTGACTGGAGCGCTTCAGCTAAAGCTCGTGGGTGTTCAATTGCACGAGCAACGATTCGTGACGTGCTTGAATCTCCGGCAGATTCCACTGCGACATGGCCGATGCCGAACAAACGCTCGAACATCGTCCGGTTTTCTTCGGTCGCTTGGATTCGAGCAATTGGGATGGACTTTGACCGGACGCTCAATAGTTGGTACCGTTTGACGAATCGTCGATTCGTGAGGAAATACCGCGTCAAGGAATTCACCCAGAATTCGAAAATGCCGCTGGAGTAGACGTAAATTCCTGCTAATAACGAGATCAGTGGATAGGCCAGCGGGATTGTGATATCAATGAGGAGGATTGCACCGATGACTATGAGGACCAGCCCGATGATATTTTTCGCCGCGGCGATACGACGAGTTGGTGTCGTCATCGAGACGATAGCTTCGTCGTCGTATGTTTGTGGATTCGGTGGAGCGGAGAGATGGGTCACTAGACCTCCGATCCAGACGAGAGCGCCGAGTGATACCGAGAGATAACCCAGTGGTGTTGGGACAGCAGTATCCACTGCAAGAACACTGATGCCTACCAACAGAAACGGCAAGCCTGAACCAAGACTCCACGGCAGAACCCACTTAGTCTGATTTTCGGCGTCTCCTCCAATCCACTCTGTTGAATCCCGACTTCCACTGATTGACGCTTCTGAATCGGAACTCTCCCTAGACTTATCCTCAGTTTCCTTCTGGAAGTCATTACTAGCTGCTACAGCATTTGGGTTAGCACCGGTATCTTCCGTAGAGGGTGATTCTCGTGGCATCGCTATTCTTTGAGCATAGTGTAGACGACACCGGCGAGAGACACGCTAAAGCCAATGACTGAGAGCATCCACGCCGAGAGTTTGTTAATTAGCAAGCCGTCACCTGATGTGAGGAAGCCCCGGCCAGCGGAAAACAATCCTGCTTCGGAGGCCGACTGTTCTCCCGTTGGGCCAGTAGTAGAGATCTCTGTTGACGTCGTAGTACTGTCTGAGGTTGTTCTACTGGATGTAGACGTTGAAGTAGATGTCCGCTCTCGAACTGTTACGGTTTTCGTTAGCGGTTTCGTCGCCCCATCGTCATCTTCGACGACTAGTTTGATTGTGTGTTCTCCGGATACAGAGAATTGTCGCTCTACTAGCGAACCTGTTGCATCGGCGACGTTGTTACCGTCGAAGTGCCACTCGTATGTCTCGATTGTTTTGTCATCCGTGCTGGCGCTTGCATCGAATTGCACCAATTCTCCGACTTGGGGTTCTGATGGGGCAATTTCGAACCGTGGTTCTGGGGGGTCGTTCGGAGGGGCGTTATGAATCGCATAGACGTATCCATCACGGTCTCCAACGTAGAGTACGCCATTGACAATTGCGAGTTGGCTGTAGACGCCGTTGCCTGCCTCGACTGTCCAAGCCTTGCTGCCCGATTCTACGGACAGAGCGTGAATAGTCCCGGAATGATCGCCGATATAGGCGTATGTACCATCCGTTACTGGAGCGGATGAAAGATCGGTTTGGATCTTTGTCTCCCACTGTCTGTCACCGGTGACGAGGTCATGACCGTAGACGTATCCCTTGTCGTTATCTCGACTGCCAACTGCGGTGATGACGGTTCTATCGACGACTGCTGGCGAATCTCCATGCGCGAAATAGATTTCTTCATCAGGGATGCCCGTGCTCCAGTTCGAACCTCCATTCGAGGTGTTTGATGAGGAGATGTCACCATAGGAGGCTGCGACGAGAGAACGGTTCACAAGGCTTGGAGCGGTGTTGGCGTATGCGCCAGTCCAGTTGATTTCCTGGTTCTCGATATCTAGCTCGACGATTCCCGATCCAGTCGGGATGTAGGCAAGGTCGCCATCGATTGTCGGTGGCACAGAGTGGAACGTCCAAGAATCATAGTCCGAGAAGCCGGTGCCGTTAGTAGTGAAAATCTCCTCGCCATCGTGATTGAGGGCGTGGAAATGCGAATGAATGCCGCTGTCAACGGAGCCGATGAATGTGATATACTCGGAGGTGGTGGTGATTGAAGCACTGATGCTGTCATCGGGGCTCTGGTATGTCCACTTGACTGCACCGTCGGTGGTAAGGGCGTACAATTTCCCTTGATCATCGCCAACGTAGACTTGTGTACCGTGAACTGAAACACCACCAGTGGCACGTCCGGCTACTTCATGTCGCCACTCTTCTTCACCGGTCTCCGTGTCGAAGGCGTAGAGGTTACCGTCATAACTTCCGACGTATAATGTGCCGTCTTGGACGGCGATCGCGGTCGTAATTGCTCCCGATGTTGCACCCTTCCATTTTACTTCGACCGGGTCTTTGAGTGGTGTCGATTCGGTGTTCGCGCCGATGTTCTTTGGCCCTCCTTGGAATTCGGGCCAAGCATTCTCTGCTGCTGTGCTGGTTAATCCAGCCCGATTTACTGCAGTGGCAGCTTGCGCCTGAGTAGAGTCTAAAAGTAGCGTGCCACCTGTAAGTACGCCAACAGAGTTCAGAAAAGTCCGCCGGGTGAGCGGAGATGAATTCATGGCCTGCCCGATCAATTCAGCCAGGCCTCTTAAACCCCAATATTGCACGCAACCCTCACATTCGCTGATAAATTGGTGAACCTGGCCATATACTTACTGGATGCCTCGCTAATCTTGTTAGCTGATGAGGCTCTCAACTGATCTCTCTCGGAGCATCCGATAGGTCTCCCTCGTATGTACGTAGACCATTGTAGACAGTTGTTAGAAGCGTTCAGACCGATGAACTTCCCAATTATAGTGTTCGGATTGGTGATGGTCTGCCCAGTTGTCTACGGACTCGAATTGTTCTCCACAATCCGGACAAGTGTGCTGTGGCTGTTCTAGTTCGGCATTTAGCAAATCACGACTTTCCAGATAGTCCTTGACCAGTGCTTCTGGAACATCTGCTTCTTTGGCGATCTTCTCAGGACTCCAGCCTTTCCTCACATGATATTCATAGAGTACTTCCTCATCACGCCAATTCAGTAAATCACCATCACGCCAGTTCGAAAATTCGCTCACGTATGGGGCTTTTCCTCACCCGTCTTGAAGCTTCTCTTCAGAATAACGAAAATTTAACATAAAATGGCGGCGAAATATTGAACCAGTGAACCCGTTGAAATCCTATTGGTCGATATTTCTTCACCAGACAGGGTTGCTAGGTAGGCAGATGTACTGACCGGCTGTTTCATCTCTCATTCTGAATAAAGAAACCGTATTGGCAACTACGGATAGGCGGTCTCTATTTCACTGATTGTCCGGAAGATGTCGAATAAGCAGAGAGCGGTGTGGTGGAATCCGGCCACGCCATAGCGGAGTTGACCATGTGAGACACGGTTCCGGAGATTCAGCCCAGCTGGGTCCACGTACCGGTAGTTGAGATACGAGATGACGTTTTCATCAACGGTGCCACGCATCTGACGAAGTAACCCACCCAGGGAACGCTGCTCACTTTCTCTGGATTCAAACTTCGTTATCGGAACACCTTGGTGTTCGAGTGTTCTCGCAGTCACGCCTTCAAGTCGGGCAACACCGATATGCAGTGCCTCTGCATACCGGTTAGAGAAGAATGCAATAACGAGATCTGTTAGGAATGCTTGGTCATCGATGGTCAGCCAGTGGGCATCCCAAATCAGCCGGTAAAAATGATGCTCCACGAGGATTCCACGCGAAATCAGTCGATACAAGAGACTACTGAGGAGTCTATCGGAGAACTGAGCCATCGGCCCATAATTGGCTGGGCGCTGGTCTAGATCGTCGTTCGGGTCACGAACTGCAACAGTATCGCCTTCTGGTGAAATCGTAGTGCGTGTGATGATTTCACTAACAATCGACCCTTCCGCTATTTCGCGGGATGTCTCCAAATCGGGAACAAATGTCCTCTGAGCGAGGAGGAGTTTGAACGCTGACGATGGGTCGAACTGGTCAATCCAATCTTCGTACGTTTCGACCAGTGACTCAATCGCGTCTTCGAGCTCCTCGGTGGCTTCTTCGTCGGGTTGATGCGAGATTTCGGTCATCTCATCTTGGAAGGCAGTTCGGTTCGCCTCCCGGATTTCACGTTTCCACTCCGCAACCCGTCTCTGATCAACAAACTCCTCGCAACGCTCGATAGCGGTAGACAAAACTGATGCACGAACCATGCTGCTCCGTTCCCCCTTCTTCTCAGCTTCAGCCTCAAACGAATCAGCGATAGCCGCCTTTTCCGCGCTCGTATCCTCACCAAGATAAGCTTTCAAATCAATGAGATCGTCAAGGAACCCGCGCTCATTCCAATACGCATTCCGCTGCCGAGCATACTCCACCCGCTCCTGAAGATAGTCGATGGCACGCTGGAGAACCGGTCTCGGGGCAACATGCCGATGTCGTTGAATGGTATCGAGAAGCCTGCCGACATTACCTAAGTGCGCTTCTTGATCACCGTATTCGGTTTCTAGTACGGAAACTCCTGTCTCAAGCCACAATCCAAGCTCTTCCTCATGATTTAGCTCCCCATATAGCGTGATGAGTTCGGAGACACAGAATACAGCGACTCCAGACCACTCGTTTTCCGTAGCAGCTTCAAACGCCTCTTGATAGCTTTGGAGCGCAGGCTGTGCACCTTCGGTGTAAGGGTCTTCATCCGCGAGTTCCCAATACGCGTGGTAGTAGACGGCTTCGAGTAGCGGGCTGGCATCCGGGTCGCCGAGGCGCTCTTCCAGAACCGATCGTGATGCGATAGAGCCTGAGCGGACCTGAGAAAGTAGGTCTCGGAGAGAAATGACGAGGTGATAGTCGCTCTCTGGATCATTCCTCGCTCGATTCAGATTATCTAGAATTCGCGTCATTCTTGACCAGATAGGTACCTGGGGCCACTTAGAACACCATGGAAGTATTATTTAATTGTTCATTTGCACGCGTGTACTCTCCGAACCTCTGCACCTGACATCTCGCCACCGACTTCATTTCTATTCTCCTTGATATGAAACCGATTTGTAGCTGAGAGCATTCCGAATCTCTGACCGGCGATGGTCTGTATTCTATATCGCACTATGGGATTTATGCTTTCTCCTAAACGAGATAATTCCTGCGCCCTCTTGCGGTTTCGGTCGAAAATGAGCGGCAACTACTCCACTCACGTTTAGCCCAGAAAACAGCAGTAGAATTCCGTGGGGCGACGCTGTCGGGGAAGCCGCCAAGCGCAAACTCAGCGGAAATGACGTTACTCCCGGGCCAGCGCCGGGGACACGCCATTCGACACTTCTGGCCCCGCTCAGCGACTTAGCCATTGAATTGATCGAACCGGAAGTCGCTCGACACACTTGTCAGTCCGAATGTATATGGGTGCTGAACAATCTGTATCGCCGGCGGAGTGTTGCCTAATCTGTAGCCGTTGGTGAGCTAAACCCATGGTGAGGCTCTCTTGACACCGCTTTGTTCGATGCCACCTCTCCTGCAAGCACCACTACACGTACGAGTCTCGCAGGACGAAGCGATGTCTACATGACCCGAATCGATCAAATGCCGTTCGTTCGTCGGTGACGTTGGGACTCGGAGGCTACTCTCGTTCCACGGCAGTCATATGGTATTAACGGAGACCCCCGATACCCGTGCTCGACGGCCTTCCTCCACCGAATCGGTAGTATCAGCGGTCCGCTCGCCGGCTCCGGTCTCGGCGGTGAACTCGAATTCGAGTTGACCGTCGAGGACGTATGTTCGGTCAGTTAGCCCTGGTTCCGTGAGTTCGACGGTATTCTCAACGACGAGTTGGCGGGCTGATTCCGGCCATTGGGTGACTGAGAGGTCGATGAATGCGGTCTCATCGGCAAGTTCACCGAACCGGTGGACTTTGACGACCGCAGCCATCCCGTCCCGGAACAGTGACACGGTTGGGTGGGGGCTGTGGTCACCCATGAACGGCCCTCGGAGAGAAACCTGCGGTGGGGTCTCGCCACCGTCCGGTGCCATGAACCGTTGTGTGAACGACTGCAGTTTGGTGTCCTCACGGTGCGAAATCGTCGTGCGGAGAGTGCTCGGCAAAGGTGCAAACCTGGGGTCGACACCCACGGTGGCGAGATCCACGTCGTTTCCGCGAAATTCGAGATACTTCGCGTTATCCCGAGGATTGTCGTCGGCCTTTACCGTCGGGTCCGTGTATTCGGTTCGCGATTCGGTGGAGCTACACCCCGCAACGATGGTGGAGGCGGCGGTCAGGGCGGACGCGAGGAATGCGCGGCGGCGCATACCTGTCGGTTCGTTGGCAGCAGCAAGAACGTTCTGGAACTGGCACCGTACCCTGAATCCGGGCGCTCTCTTTAACGCAGTCAGCGCCCGACGGTGTCGTGACTACACGTTCTGTACCAGGGTTTCAACAGAGCCCACGGGGAGAACTCATAGCTCATCTGACCAGTGGCGAACCCCCCGGACAACGAGTGAACGCTATGCTAATACCCGGAGTTAGATACTCGCTTTCGGTGTTTCAGTACTTGTATCGGAGGGGATGGGCTTAACGACGAGAAACTGCGTCGAGAACTGTTCTGCGTGCCCCAATTGCGGGATTCCACGCTTCAATACTGTAGCCAAAAGTACTGTCTCCTTCTACGGCTGGGGACCCCCTGTAAACCAAATATTGCTATATACAATTAACAGCTCTCGGCTTTCACTTCGCTTCCTCGTCGCTGGCAGCAGGGTCAGGAGGACTACTATTGGAGTTCGATCTATACAGGTTGACCCCGAGTCCGGCCGCGAATGCGAGAATCCCGGCTCCAACTATCCACAGCAGGTTGGGGTGAGCGAATCCGAGGTGGGCTGGTACTACCATAGGTCGAAGACGGAGAGAAGATCTGATAATTCCTTCTATATTCGAAAGGCATCTACGGAACCTCCGGGTATCAGCGAGATGTACAGCACTGGTCCGGTGAGGCTGTTCGAGAAGAGGAACGTTGACCGGCGACTGCGGACATTGGACGAAAACGGCTGTCTATGTGCGAGTTTCTGCGTGAACATCCACGTAACCGGGGATGGAAGCCCACCGAAGCGGCGAACGATACATATCTTATATCCGTTGTACCTCGATCAAATCGCCGTACTGCTGATGTCCTTACTCGATAGACGACGGGAGGTTGTCAGCGAGACGCTTCATCTCCTGGGTCCGCCAGTCGTTGAATACTGGGCAGGTCTGCTCGGATTCCGTCGCCAGTTCGGAAACGAGCGACTGACGGAGGTCGTGGTCACAGCCGGCCGAGAACTTCTGCCGATGTGGGCAGAAGCCGCAACATTCAGGGAATGCAGTCTCTCCAGTAGCCATATCTATCTCTGACGTATGCTGCTACAAAAACGTTTTGTCAGTCATCTGTTCTCTGTGCATTTTAAGCGAAAGGGATTTAAGTACTCGCGTTCAGAAACGCGGTATCGAGATGTCCTATCGGCAGTATTACCCGATCGTAGCGGGTGTTTTGTGGGGGACGGCGTACCCGTCGCTCCAGGTGCTGCTGGGTCCGTTCACACCAGCGGAGGTCGTCCTCTTTCGGGTCGTTCTGGGAACGCTATTCCTCGGCGGGGTTTTGGCCGTGATCTACGGCCGCGAACCGTTCATAGTCGAGAGGGCACATCTCCTACCGCTCACGGTTCTCGGGTGGACGAGCGTCGCGTTGTTCTATCTCTTGCAGACCGTCGCGGTTCAGCACTCTACACCGGTGAACGTCTCGTTCATAATTTCGACGTATCCGATTTTCGTCTCTGTCGTTGCCCCACTTCTCCTGGCAACTCGCCTTCGCCTCGCCGACGGTATCGGGTTGACTCTCGCACTCACCGGCGTCTACGTTATCGTTGGCAACGGACGTATCATCGACCTCTTCAGTTCGCCGACTTTCGTCGGTGACCTACTCGCACTCGCCGGGTCGCTGTCGTTCATGAGTTATCTGTTGTTGACTCGATACTGGAACGGGCGCTTTGACCTCGACTATCTTTCCGTGACTTTCTTCGCTCACTTCCTCTCGATCCCGCCGCTGGTCGTATTCTTCCTCACGAGCGAGGAATCCGTTCGGCCGACTCCGAGTCTGTCGTCCGTACTCGTACTGTGTTATCTGGCTATCGTCGTGACTGGTGGGGGGTTACTGCTTCTCAACGCAGGCCTCGAACAGGCAACTGCGCCCGTTGCCGCGCTCCGCTTGCTCGTGATCCCGCTCGTCTCGACGCTCCTGTCCGTCGCCCTCCTCGACGAAGTGTTGACCGTTCCGAAGATGCTGGGCGGTGCCGCTATCGGCGTTGGTATCGTCTTACAGTCCGTCTTAACTGACGGCTGAGCCACAGCGTCTGTGTTTCGACGCTAGGATTCGTCGGGGACTGCGACCACGGGCATATCCGCGTGCAACAGGATGGACTGCGTCGTACTGCCGAGTAGAGCCTTCCCGACTGGTGATCGTTTTCGCGACCCGACAACGACGTAGGAGACGTCCCTCGACTGGGCCGCTTCGAGAATCGCGGACGCGGGCGTTCCGACACGACCAGCGACTGTGACATCGTCCGCGCGTTCGAGCGCGTCTCCCACGAGCCGATCAGCCACCTGTTTCGCGTCGTGGGTGGCGTCGTCGCGGAAGTAGTCGTCCGCGTTCTCTGCACGCCGCTCGTAGGACTCTTCTGTGATGACGTGGAGTGCGACCAGCTCCTCGTCGTGAGTATCCGCCAGATCCTTCGCGACGGTGATTACTCGATCCGCTCCTTCCGTGTCGTTTACAGCTACGAGTACTGCCATCGTTGGTAGTAGTACGAATATACGGAGAAAAGTGTTTGTGTCGACCGAACGCGCGAACCGTGGTGAAACACCGTATCTCACCGCACGCTTCATGAAACACCGTATCTCTCCGGACGGTTCACGTCGAGGTGGCCAACAGAACGACGCCGGCGACGACGGTTGCAGTCCCGACGAACACTCGCTTGCTGAACACTTCGTCGCTCCGAACGAATAGCCCCGTCAACAGCAGGACGAACAGGGGTGACGCGTTGAAGATCGGTGTTACGATCGTAACCTTCCCGAGGCTGATCGCCGCATACAGCGATGCGAGGCCGATACTGGAGACGACGCCGGCGGCACCGAAGGTCACCAGTTCCTGACGGGGTGCGGTGAGCGTACGCAACCGACCGGTCAGGGCCAGTCCGACTACTACGATTACGAAGGACGTGGTCAGATTCACCGCGGCTCCGATAGTCGGTGCGGCGACGAGACCGGTACCGAGCTTTCGGAAGATCTGGACTGTACCGTACGTGACCGCCCCGAAAACGGGGTAGAGGAGGTCGATGCGACGGATCTGGAAGTCACTGTCTCCCTTGACAGTGGCGAGTAAAACGCCACCGACGACGGCGAGCAGTACCCCGCTGTAGCCAGCGAACGACAGACGTTCACCCAGCAAAACGATGGCGAGGACGACGGAGACAAGCGGGTTCATGTTGCTGATCGGCGAGACGAGGTTCACACCGACCCGCTGGATACCGACGTAGTTGGCGAGGCGGCCGAGCGCGGGGGCGAACACCCCTGCGAGGATGAACCATCTCCAGGCCCAGAGGTCGACGATGACCTCGTACTGGATGGCACTCAGTATCCAGAGGACGACGACGTTGACGGCCATCGTCACGACGAGTGCGACCAGCGGGCTGGAATTTTTCACGCCGACCCTCACCAGAACCGTCGAGACAGCGAAGGCGAACGCAGTGAGAAGCGCAAGGAAGATGGGGAGGAGCGTCTCCATCCGTCATCAGGTCCCGACGCGCAGCGTAGCGCTCAGTCCACGGAGCTTCTCGATAGCGGAAATCGCCGCGAGATAGCTCGTTTTCGGGTTCGTCGGGGAGGGCACGTTCCGAACGGTCGTCTCGATGGAACCCATCTCGCCGGTCGCCTCTATCTGGTGGACGTTGTTCTCCTCCGCCGGGTCAGCGACGATCTGCACCGTGGTTTCGTCCGGACCGATCCCCGCCAAACTTAGCGCCATTGCGACGTTGATGTTCGAGGGGAACGCCGACGCCGCTTCGGTTGCCGGCCCCTCGAAGACCGTCGTTGCCGTCTCGAAGTCCTGAACGTCGATGTCGTTCTCAAGGAGGTACGGTGCGCCTTCCAGCCCTGCCGGATTCTTCGTCGTCGTGAGTGACACCGCCTCGAGGTCGCCGGTCAGAGAAGCGGCCTTCACCGCGTCGAGACCCGCGATGGCTCCGGACGGGACGTGAACGATCCGGTCCTGTTCGTCGGCAGCACGGAGGATCTGACGCCGAAGGTCGGCGTCTGCGAGCGCACCGGCACTTAACAGCAGTACGTCACATCCCGCTTCGAGGCTCGGGACGGTAACGTCTGCAACTGCGGATTGACCGGCGGCTTCGACGACGAGATCGACGTCACGGGAAAGCGCCGTGATTTCATCGACAGCCGTCGGCTGGTCTCGTTCCTCGAACGAGTCGACGACGGCCTGGCGTTTCTCCGGGTTCCGGTCGTAGATACGCGCGAGGTCAGCGTCTATTGTCCCGTTGGCGAATGCACGAGCGATTTCTTGACCGATGGTTCCACACCCGATAAGACCGACTGTGAACGTCATACCGGGATAGTCGAAACACGGGGCCAAAAATCATTGGGGAGCGGCGAAGTTCCCGTCCCGTTCCCACCCAGAGTGGCAGAACCCGTCTATCGCTGCGGCTTTCCCGAGTTCCCCTAGAGCCCGTCCGCGACGAACTCGGCTGCGCGTCCGGCAACGGACGTGATTCCGTGAACGGACCGTCCCAGGTCGGCGCGGATGATGGTTCCCGTCATCGGCCGCGAGTTCTCCGGCGAGGCGAGCAGAACGTATGCGCCTGTGTAGTCTTCGGGCGTCGGGACGAAGTCGAGTGGATGGTTGGAGCTGTCGAACTCCTCGGGCGCTACGATCGCTTGCTCGCCGCCCATCGCATCGGTCGCGCTGAGGTCCGTTGGAACGTAGCCGGGAGCGACGGCGTTGACGCGGACCGTCGGTGCGAGTTCGAACGCGAGCTGTTTGACGATCCCTGCGATGGCGTGTTTCGACGGGACGTAGAGGATGCCGCCGCCGTCGGGATGGAAACTCGCCTGTGATGCGGTAAACACCATCTGGCCGTCGGTCTTCGCGAGCTCTGGAAGCGCTGCACGCGCCCCCAGGATGTAGCCGAGCACGTTGACTTCGAAGAGTTCGCCGAAGCTCTCCTCGACGTCGTCAACGTCCAGTTCGGGGAGCGAGACGTTGTCGTCGAAAACGCCGGCGTTCCCGACGAAGACGTCGAGACGACCGAACGCGTCGACAGCCGCCGTAACAGCACGCTCGTTGTCTTCGAGTGAGGTCACGTCCCCGTGGACGGTCACTACGTCGTCGCGCTCCGCTTCGAGGGCATCGAGACCGTCTTCGTCCACGTCGAGGACCGCCACTTTGGCGCCTTCGTCGAGGAACCGATCAACGACGGCACGTCCGAGCCCGGATCCTCCGCCGGTTATCAGTACTACTTGTTCGTCGAGCCAGGTCATTACACACCACAATGGGTGACCCCATGCATAAGTCTATTCGGGTACAGGTGACCGTCCGGGACAATCGGTTTATAATGGGGGAGAACAGGGTGGCTACTGGCCCAGAGGTGTTTGCTGCCATCGCGCTGCGGCCGTTTCTCGTCGGTCAGGGGAGGTGATCGAGGTTGTAGATGTTGCTGATGTCCACAGGTTCGTCTATCCACCCGATTTCGGCGGTGAGATCGTTGATCCGCTTCAGGCTCTCCGTCATCGGTTGCACGCTGTGTTCGTAACTGGGGAGATCGAGGTACGTATCCTTTGGCGTCTCGACGAAGCCGGCGTCGTGGATCGCCGTTTTGGCCTCCTCTTTGTTTTCGCTGTAGTAGTCGACTGCAGTCGAGTAGTCCTCGAGGAACTTCTCGAGAGCGTCGGTGTTCTCGTTGATGAACTTGTCCGAGAACCAGAGTTCCATCAGGTCGTGTTCCCATCCGGTCGTATCGATGACGTTGAATATTCCCTTCAGGTCGTGTTTCCCCTTCGCCATCCGCTCGAAGACGGGCGGGAACATCGCGGTGTCGACCTGGCCATCGCTTACCGCTTCACCCATCGTCGGGAACGGGGTCTTCACCAGTTCCACGTCTTCTCCGGGTTCGAGGCCGACCTTCCGCACTGCCGCCTGTGCCCACAGGTCACACCACGACTTGAACGCACAGATGCCGATCTTCTTCCCTTCGAGCGATTCCTTGTTGAGGCCGTTCATATCCGAATCGGGCCGAACGAGGAACTTCTCGTGGAACGCGTCGCGCCGCTCCTGAGCGATGTTCGAAACGACACTCAACGGGAGGTCGTTGGCCGTCGAGAATATCGCGGTGACCGCTGCTGACGTACCCGCTTGCAGTTCACCCGCCTGGAACGCCTGGAGCCGCTGGTTGTTCGCTGGGAAGGCTTTGAACTCGGCTTCGTACGCGTCGCCCCAGTGGTTGAGGATATCCGATTTCGCGTCCATGAGCCACAGCGGCTCCTCGGACGCGATACCGTGACCCAGGGTGATCGACGGCGTGGATGATTCGTTCCCGGTGATGCTGCTGAGACAGCCGGCCAGGCCACCGACAGCCATTGCGCTACCGGTTGCTTTCAATACGCTCCGCCTGTCTGCATGAGTATCTCCCTCAAGCATGAATGAATCAATTACGACAGGGGCGTATAAAGATGTTGGTGAAATCCGGGATCATCGAAGGCGGAATTAAAAAACGACGAATGATTCACCCGACAACAGTGGGGAAAAATCCGTTGCGCCGTTGAATCTCACACAGTCAGTCGTAACTCCGTGACGCTATTCGTCGTTTCGGATGCCGACATCTTCGGGGGCTCTATCGGACTGCATCACTCCGCCGGTGGCTCCATCAACTCGACGTAATTGCCGTCCGGGTCGCGCATGTACGTTATCTGTGCCCCGTTTCCGACGGTTTTCGGTTCATTGACGAACTCAGCCTCGGACTGCAGATCCTCGTAGAGCGCCCAGACGTCGTCGACTTCGAGGCAAACGTGCCCAACGCCGACATCGTGACCGTCCGCAGAATCGTGTACGTTGTCGTTGGCCGGCGCATCGTAGGCGATCAACTCGATCGAGAACCCTCCGGCATCGAGGAACGTGATGTCCCCTTCGACACCGTCGACGCCGACGATGTCACCTTGCACCTCACTGACCGGGAACTCGCGGTCGACCTCCAGACCGAGCAGATCGCGATAGAACGCGAGTGCGTCGTCCATATCTGATACGTTCAGCCCGTAGTGTGTGGCAGTAGCAACCATCAGTCCACGCGGAAGGACTTCCTCTCTATACATAACCGTTGTGGGGAGATGATTCACTCGGGGTCCAGTCCCGACCGACGCTTTGACGCCGATAAAACTGATTCATCCGTCCGTTACGCGACGTGCGAGAGATACTGACTGAGGACAAAATTTAAGCGCAAGCGGGTCACTCTGTCAAAACACGATGTCACAAGGAGCTGACGAACCAGATTCGAGTATGGAATCCGGTTTCAACCGGGTTCAGCGGATTCTGGATGACATGGGCGACTCCCTCGACGTGGGCGAAGTCCCCATGGAGATCCTGAATAACGACGCCGTGTACGAGGAGGAACTGGACCGGATCTTCGGACAGACCTGGGTTTACATCGGTCACGAATCCGAAGTCCCCGAACCCGGTGATTACAGGCAACGAACGATCGGCGAGGACCCGTTTATCTTCGTCCGGGACGAGGACGGCGAGTTCCGCGTCCTTTTCAATAGCTGTCGGCACCGCGGAGCGAACGTCTGTCGCGCCGAAAAAGGCAACACCTCTCACTTCCGGTGTCCGTACCACGGGTGGACGTACGACAACTCCGGCGACCTCGTGGGCGTACCGCAGAAATCCGCGGGCTTCGACCATCTCGATGCGGACGACCACGGGCTCCACCAGGCCCCCCACGTCGACGATTACAAGGGTCTCGTGTTCGCGTGTATCGCACCCGAAGCCCCGTCGCTCGAAGAGCACCTCGGCGGCGCGACGTGGTTCCTGGACATGTACTTCGATCTCATCGATATGGAGGTGATTGGGGACCCCCACCGATGGGAAGTGGAGAACGACTGGAAGACCCCGACCGAGAACTTCTACGGCGACAACTATCACATCCCGATGGGGCATAAGTCGGCTATCGAAGCCGGCGTCGGGAGCGATACGGCGACGGGCGAGAAGGAAAGCGAACTGTACGGCATCGCGGATTGCGACGGCCACGCGTTCAGTTTCTACCAGATCGAGTCCGACGAACCGAGCTACTGGGGACACCCGCCGGAAGTCGTCGAGACGTTCAATCACGACGCTCTCACCGAGGAACAACACGAGGTCGCTCGCAAGTCGGGCGTGACGCTCGGAACGATGTTCCCGAACCTCTCGTTCATCTTCCTCGGCGGCCGGGACGACCCCGAAAAGGAGTCCGTCGGGACGTTCCTACTGCGGAAGTGGGAGCCGAGGGGTGCCGGGAAGATGGAAGTCGTGAACTGGATCTTCGCCCCGAAGCACGCCTCGGACGAGTACAAAGAGCGCGCCTACGAGGTCGGGATGTCGAGTTTCAGCCCGGCCGGTAACTTCGAGGTCGACGACGTCGGCATCTGGTACGGCATCGACGATGCCGCGGGCAGCGTCTTCGCCCGGAAAAACGACGTTCACACGAAGTTCACGATGGGTTCGGGCGACAACGCCGCAGCGACCGTCGTCGACGATTGGGTCGGCCCCGGGACCGCTTACCGCGAAGGTGGCATGACCGACGAGAACCAACTGGACTTCTACCGGACCTGGTACGAGACCATGACGGACAACGGAGGGACGTAGATGCAGGGAGAGACGACTTCGAGCCACGAACTCCGACACGAATGCGAAGCGTTCCTCTATCACACGGCGGAGCTGCTGGACAACCGGCAACTGTCCGACTGGCACGACCTCGTGACCGAGGACATCGATTACCGGGTCCCGATCCGAACCACGCGCGAACGGTCGAGTGACACGGAGTTCAGCGACTCCTCGTTCCACATGAAAGAAGACTGGGGGACGCTGAAGGTTCGAACCGAACGGATGAGCAGCGATTTCGCATGGTCCGAAGACCCGCCGTCTCGAACCCGCCGGAACGTGAGTAACGTCCGTATCGTCGATGACGACGGCACGGAGGTCGAACTCAAGAACAACCTCCTCATCTTCCGCCAGCAGGGGGATGAGACGGAAGCAGACCTGCTTTCGATGGAGCGGCACGATACGCTCCGACGAACCGACGACGGGTTCAAAATCGCCGAACGACTCGTGTTGCTCGACCACACGATCATCCCGACGAACACCCTCTCGATAATCCTATGACCCCGGAGAACGCGGACGACTCGACTCTCTCATTGCGGTCGGACGACTCCGTGGTCTCCGTCCGACGTGAACTCACGGCGACCGGCGAGCGGTTGTCCCTCGAATCTGACGACGGCGCGACCAGACTGGACGCTCTCGCGCTCGAGAGCCTCACCTGGCAGGACGACGAGTTCTTCACCGAACTGACCGGGTGTGAACACACGCCCGGCCGGAATCCGGTCCGAACCGACGAAGCTCTGCAGGTCGGCAACGAGTACACGACGATTCAACTGGCCGTGGTCGAAACCGACGACGGTCCCCGACTCGAAGTTAGCTCTCACAAGCTCGGATATTCGTGCCGCCTGGGCGTCGCCGAACTCGTCGCGTTGAGCCAGGCGGAGATGGACCTGTTCTCCGAACTTCTGGAAACGCCGCTCGGCCCGGTCGACGACCACGACGACGACCCGCTGTTTCACTAGAGACGAGCGACTCGTTTCACTGGGCGACTCTTTTATTCGGCTCCTCGCGCACGTTCGATGAACTCGGCTGTGATCTCGGCGACAGTCCCCTCGCTCCCAGTGAAGAAGTGGTCCGCAGCGATGGGCTCGACTTCCACGAGGGGACTCGCTGTCGCCGTCTCCGCTATCTCCTCTGCCTCGGCCGGGGTGACG
Source organism: Halostella pelagica (assembly GCA_005954745.1). GTDB lineage: Archaea > Halobacteriota > Halobacteria > Halobacteriales > Natronoarchaeaceae > Halostella > Halostella pelagica. Next base: position 37,424 of record CP040679.1, on the reverse strand, counting down.
TTTCGGTCCGACGAATGGGGGACGAGCAGAATCGGGATCTCGATATCGGGCGTCCAGTCTATCGTCGCGCACTTGCTCTCCGGCGACCGGTACGAGAGGAACGATTCCGCAGTCATCGGGATGTACTCGATGCCGTCACCCACTGGACGCGGCAACGCAACGATCTCGTTTTCCCGTCCGGCGTCCACCAGTTCTCGCGCCTCGTCGACGAAGTCCTCGTACGCCGCGTCCGGGTCATCGGACACCGCTTCGAAGTAACTCCGCGTCGACCGCTCTCGGATGTCGGCGAACGGAGCGGCGAGTACGACTGCGTCGACATCCGGGTGGTTACGCTTTCCCTGGAAGTACGCCGCTTCCGTCGCGCCGAGGCTTCGGCCCCAGATGACGATTTCGCTCGCGCCCTGTTCGGTCGCCCAGTCGACGGCTCCAGCGATATCACGGTCGATCTCAGCGAAATCCGATTTCTCGTAGCCTTTCCCGCTGTTTCGCTTGTTGATCGACAGGCACCTGATGCCGGCGCGGGCGAGGGGGTACGCGACCGGGGAGATGCCTGCACCGAGCGCGAACCCACGGAGGCCGTGCAGGAAAACGACGCAGGTCTCTTCGCCGTTGAAAGTCGTCTCCCCGCTCGTCATTTCGAAGCCGTCGAACTGGCGTCCGTCGTCCGCTTCGTAATTGATCGCGCGCAAGTCTATGTCGGACGGAGTCGGTTCCATTACTGGCATGGCAACACGTAGTTCGACTCTGTGCTGGGGTAAAGATTCTTGCGCAATTCGCAACCGGATCTACCTGATGTTGCTGGACACGTCCCCTACCAGATCTTCCGGGACACGTACTCCGCCGTCGGGTCGATATGCACGTCGAGTACGACGTGCTCATCTGCACCGAGCGCCGTTTCGAGCGCGGGACGAACCTCTTCGGGGTCCTCGACCGTCACTCCTCGAACGCCGAACGACTCGGCCATCGCTGCGATATCCGCCTGGGGGATATCAGTCGCGATCTCGGCGTGGTCGTCGGACCGCTGGTAGTTCCAGATCATGCCGTACTTGGCGTCGTTCATGACGATAGTGACCGCATCGGTGTCCGTGGAGACTGCCGTCGCCAACTCCATGTTGCACATCAGGAAGCCACCGTCGCCGATCAGATTCACCACCTGGCGGTCAGGGGCAACGAGTTTCGCGGCGTTCCCCGCCGGCACAGGGAACCCCATCGAGTCGTAGAGTCGCGAATGCTGGAACGAGTTCGTCGCGCGGTACTCGAACGCGTCGTTCGGCCAAGCGCCACCTGCAGCACCTGCGTCTCCGGTCACGATGACGTCGTCGTCCGCAACCGCCCGCAACTCGGCCATAATGACGAGCGGGTGGATCGGCGTCTGGTCCCGGACTGCCTCTAAGTAGTCATCCAGTTCCTCGCTGACTCTCGTTTTCTCGGCCCGGACCGCGTCCCGGTACGAGGGGTCAGTGTTGCCCGCAGTCTCGTCGAGGACGTCTGCGGCTGCACCGAGCACAGTTTCGAGGTCGCCGTTTACGAACGCGGCCGCGTTCGACTGGGGGAACTCGACGTTGCCGGAGTCGAAGTAGACGATATCGACGTCGCTCCCCGTCCGGTCGTCGAGCACCGCCGCTTCGTGGGAACTCGGTCGCACTCCCACCGAGAGGACGGCATCCGCGTCAGCGAGGGCCGTGACTGCCGCGGGATGGTCGGACATCCCGACCGTGCCGGCGAACGCCTCGTGGTCGTTCGGGAACGAGTCGGGGTAGTGCCGTGGGCAGACGACCGGGCAGTCAAGCGCGTCGGCGACCGCGACTAGTTCATCGGTTGCGAACGCACGCAGGACGCCTTTTCCGGGATAGAGAACGCGCTTCTCCGCCTGTTCGATAGGTTCGAGCGCATCGACGACCGCGTCAGCCGCGGGCGGCGTCTCGGAGATATGCGTCCAGTCGAACGCCGACTCCGGAATATCGACGGATTCGGTGAGGATCTCTTCGTCGATACCGACGAAGACCGGTCCGGGGCGACCGGTCGTTGCGATGTCGAACGCCCGGTTCAGTGCTTCCGGGACGCGCTCGGGGTCGTGGACCTGCGTGCTCCACTTGGTTGCCGGCTCGAACGCTTTCCTGAGGAAATGTTGGTCGTCGACGCCGTGAAGGGACTCAGTCGGGGCGTCTTCGGGTAGTACTGCACTGATGAAGACCATCGGTGAGGCGGCCGTATAGGCCTGAGCGACACCGGTCAGCGCATTTGTACCCCCGGGGCCTGCAACCGTGATCGCGACGCCGGGCTCTCCCGTGAGCCGACCTCTGGTGTCGGCCATAACGGCTGCGTTGTACTCGTGACGTGCGGATATCACATCTACGTCACGTTCGTGAAGGCCGTCGGCGATGTCGACGGTCTGGTTGCCGAGTAGTACGTACGTCTCCGAAATACCGTTCTCCGCGAGCACACGGGCTACGGAGTCTCCTCCTTTTGTCATCACCCACTACTCGTTCAGGTGCGAGGATAAAACTTACTCTCAGATCGAGTTTCTCGGGGAATATGACGGCGGAACAATTACCGGAATCAACAGATACACTTTTTGTGCTTGTCGTCACTCTTGATAGCACGAATGATGAATGGACTCGACCGTACAGACAACCGTGGTGTGTACACCGGAAAATTCCATGAGTACTGAATCAACGACCGAGGGCGGATTCGGCTCCGTCGAGAACGTGGCACGATCGGCTGGGGGGATGCTCGTCCGTAGTTCCCCGGTGCTCGCCCTACTGGCCATCTGGCAAGTAACTGGGCTTCTCGGGGCGTTACCGCCGTACCTACCCGCTCCGACAACGATCCTCAGTAACCTGATCGAGATGATGGAAGAGGGGACGCTGGTGAAAAACGCCTGGGCCACGCTCCAGCTCGTCTACACCGGCTTCTTCGGTGGCGCTGCACTCGGCATCGTCCTCGGCGTCATCACCGGCCGAACCCCGATTTTCGGCCGGCTCTTCGACCCGCTCGTCTCGGCGACCTACCCGATCCCCAAGATCGCGCTCTACCCGATATTCGTGATCATCTTCGGTATCGGCTTCATGTCGAAGGCCATCGTCGTGTTCCTGGCCGCGTTCTACCCGGTGTACATCCACACGTTCGACGGCGTGCGAGGGGTGCCCGAGTTACACGTCTGGTCGGCCCAGAACTTCAACGCGTCCCGATTCCAGATACTCTCGGAAGTCGTCATCCCGGACAGCCTCCCGCAGATCCTCTCCGGACTCCGCGTGGGGCTCGCGCTCTCGTTCATCGTGGTGTTCTCCGCGGAACTCATCCAGTCGGAGTTGGGTCTCGGACAGATGGCGCTCCAGGCGAGACAGTTCAGTAACTTCGAGCTCATGTTCAGCGCCATCACGATGATCGCGCTGTTCGGCGTCATCCACGACCGCCTGCTGCTATTGATCCGGGGTCGACTGCTTCAGTGGCAGGGGGGTGATGACGCATGAGCGTCGGATCCAGTACCCGGAACTGGTTCAACAGTCTGAACGAATGGGCCGAAGACACGACAGCGCCGATCGGATACGTCTCGCTGGTAGCGCTGTTGGTCGCCTGGGAGCTGGCAGCGACGTTCATGAATCCGGCCTACGGACCGCCGCTCATCCCGCACGTGGAAGTTGTCGTCCTCGAACTGTACTCCATGCTCGTCACGGAGGGCACGGCGTACTCGGACATCTTCGCGACCCTGTACCGGGTGCTGGTCGGGTTCTCTGCCGCACTCGTCGTCGGCATTCCGCTGGGCCTGTGGATGGGCTCTGACGAACGCGTCGAATTCGTGCTGGACCCGCTAATCAGCACCCTCTACCCGATTCCCCGTATCGCGTTCTATCCGCTGTTGCTCTCTATCATGGGGCTTGGTCACGCACCGAAACTCGTGATTATCTTCATCGAATCGCTCATCCCCATCCTCCTCGGCGCGTACTACGGTGTTCAGGGAGTGAACAAACTCCACATCTGGTCCGGCAAAAACTTCGGAGCGTCCCGCCTACAGATCTTCCGGAACATCGTTCTCCCTGCGAGTCTCCCGTACATCTTCTCGGGCGTACGAATGGCGATGCCGATCGCGCTCATCGTCACTGTCGTTACCGAACTCGTCGCTTCCAGTGAGGGTATCGGATACATCATCATCCGCGCTCAGGGCTCGTTCGCGTACGAGACAGTGTTCGCTGGCGTCGTTCTCATCTCCTTGATCGGCATCCTCTTCGACCAGGCTCTCGCACGGCTCAGAGAACGGGTTCTCTTCTGGGCCGGTGACGTTAGCATCGAGATGTAATCGCTCTCAGGCGCGAGCAACTGGCGGTCTTCCTTTCTTCTTCTTTCTTCTGGTCCACATACCGAACGATACCTATCCGCGCTGCCATCGTTTTGCGCCGTGAATACACTTCTCCGGACGGCACTGAGACATTTCAAGACTGATCCGGTCACGACGGGACTCCTGCCGTCTCACCGAGACAGCGAGACGCTACATGCTCTCTGTGCAATGAGAACTCAGTTCACCCACTCCGTAGCGGCAGTTGCGAAAAAAGGAGTTCACACTTCGGGTCGTAGAGAGACTTCGCTTCGGCCGAATTCGGCGTCGTTAGACGACGTCTTCGACGACGTCACCTTCGTCGACTACCTTCGTCCCGTCGACGAAGACGGAACAGTTCTTCTGTGCGATGTCGTAGTGACACGGCGCGTATCGGTCGACGTGCGTGTTCGGGCCAGTGCTCCACAGCATGTTCCCCGACCAGACGCGGCCCTCGCTCGCGCTGACTCCGGTTTCGTCGGGCTTCCGGTCGTGGATGGCCATGTTGTAGAACTCGCCGTTGGGGTTCAGTCCCCATCCGAAGTGGCTCGTCGCGAACACGTCGGGATTGTCGAAGCTCTCCATGTGGCCGCGCATCAGTTCAGCGTCCCCGCCTTCGCCGTTGATCTCGACGATATAATTGTCCTCGACGACGCATTCGACGGCGGAGTCGACGTAGTCCGCAAACGGCACTACGTTGTAGTCGCCGGGGGCGATCACGATCTTCCCTTCGACGTTGGAGGGGTAGTTCGAGACCATGTTCTGGCCCCACACGTCCCATTTGCCGGGCGTGTCGACGAAGCCATAGGAATCGAACGCGGTATCGGACTCGACTTCCATCGTGAGGTCGGTCCCGTACTCCGACGTGATCCGCATTTCGTCGCTGTTGGCGAGGAGTTCGCTGTGTTTCTGTACTCGCTCTTTGACTTCCTGTGCCTCCTCTTCGGTCCACGGCATGAGACGACGCAGATAGAACGGTTCTCGTGCGCCGACACGGAGGATCCGGGTACCGGCGTCGCGGATTTCACCGCGCTCGGGGACGTGAATGAACCCTTCGAGCGTGAAGTCGAACACCATATCCGCGTTCTTGCACGCTTCGACGGGTCCCTCCGGAAGACGGAGCGTCCCGCCCTGTCCTTCCGAGATCTCCGGGCCGACCGAGTTCCGGCCGTATTCGGGGAGTTTCACTTCGAACACGTCGGCACCGAGGTCTTCGGCCGCCGCGAAACTGGCCCCGATGTATTCGCGTCGACTCTTCGCGTCTGTGACGAGCGCGACAGTCTCCGATTCGTTCACCTGACAATGCTCCATCTGTCTCCGGAACAGAGGTACTAGTAGGCCTGCTTCTTCCATGCGCATTGGCATAGACAGAGAGCGCGCTAAAAGTTGTTACGGAACGTATCATATAGTCTATGGATGTATCCCGGAATACAAGTGCTGACTGTTGCGATCGGTCAAATACTGTTCCAACGATTCACTCTCGTCGTGGTCGAGCATTCACTCTCACGTGCGCGGCCCGGACCAAAACGGAAGTCAGGACCACAAGATAAATATTGGTGGAAGTGAACCTGAGAATCGTATGGTCGTTGAGAACATGGGTTTAGACCACGTTGCCATTAAAGTACGAGACATCGAGGAGTCCGTTGCGTTCTACCGAAACGTCCTCAACATGGAGGTTTCGGACCGCATCGGAGACCGCGTTGCGTTCCTCAGGACGCCGAACGTCGCGGCGGAGTCTCAGCATCACGAAATGAACATCACGCAGATGTCGGACGCCGAACTCGAAGCGCTGGAGGAGCGCGGGGAACGCGACCTCGACCTTCACGACTTCGCCGAGGATCTCCCCGAAGACGGGCCGCCGATGCTGCCGACCACCGGTCCGATCTACCACATCGCGTTCGAGGTCCCTGACTTCGAAGCGCTCGAAGCGGCCAAAGACGGTCTGCAAGAGCAAGACCACCCCGTCTACCGCGGGACGGGTCGACACGGCCCCGGGAACAACTTTTACCTGTACTTCCCGGACCCCGATGGATACCCCATCGAACTGACCGCGAACATGGAGGACGCTCCCGAAGAGGGCGGCCGCCCTGCTCGCCGTTGGCCAACCGAACCCGAAACCTGGAACGTCTGGCACGACTCAGAAGAGCTCAAAGAAGAGTAACCGCGCTGAGTCCATCCAACTGAATTGCCGCTTGTTTTCGGCCGAACTGCGCCGTGAGCTAACCGTAATTCAAACAGTCACTTCGTCTTCGATCATGTCCCAGATCTGCTGGCGGAGGTCCGTGAACGTCTCGGACTCTCTGACCTCAGGGGCCCGGGGTCGGTCGAAATGCTCGCCCACGTCGATAACCGCTTCCACGCTGCTGGGCCGTGAACCGAGGACGACCACCTTATCCGAGAGGTAGAGCGCCTCGTCGATGCTGTGCGTAACGAAAACGCAAGTCTGCCCGGTCTGACTCCAGATGTCGAGCAGTTCGTGCTGCATTTTCTCACGCGTCTGTGCATCGAGCGCACCGAACGGTTCGTCCATCAACAGGACGGCCGGGTTAACGGCCAGAACGCGTGCCATCGCGGCTCGCTGTTTCATGCCGCCCGAAAGCGAGTTCGGATAGGCGTCCTGGAATCCGTCCAGCCCGATCATCTCGATGTACTCTTCGGCGGTTCGATCTCGCTCGTCTTCGTCGACCCCGAGTACCTTCATGCCCCACGTGATGTTTTCCTTGATCGTCATCCAGGGGAACAGCACGCTCTCTTGGAACACCATTCCGCGGGAAGGGTCGGGTTCCGTAACTTGTTCCCCGTTTACTGTGATCGTGCCGGACGTGGGTTCGATAAAGCCACCCAGCATGAACAGGAGCGTGCTTTTGCCGCAACCTGAGGGCCCCAACACGCTCACGAAGTCCCCCTCTTCGACAGTAAGGGACACGTCACCTACTGCCACGACATCTTCATTGTACACCTTTCGCGCCGAGTCAGTCTCGATCATCCTCTGTCACGGTCAATGGAATACTAGTATTTAGTCCTCATGGACACTCAGATCCGAGCGTCAGCTGGGGCAGTCGTTGTGGCTTTCCGTCAGCGTTCCTGCCGTGGTGGTATAAGCGGGTGTCTGGACGTAACGGCGGTACTCGACTGTATCTCCTTTTCTCCAGAAGACCGCGTTTTGCCTCGCCGGACCATGCTAATTCATAACGCACCACGTGTTTAGTAATACAAAACAATAAAGGTGGGTAAATACGATCTGTTGATATGGCAGACCACACGGATACACCCGTAAAATCGATCGGGCGGATGGCAACGTTACTGGAGACTCTCCAACAGTTCGACGGGGCGGGTGTCACCGAATTGGCCAACGAACTCGAGGTGACCAAGAGTACGGTTTACAACCACCTCACTTCGTTAGAACAGCACGGATACGTCGTTCATGAAGGGGACGACTATTACGTGGGTTTGGGTTTCCTTGACCACGGCGAATACGCGCGCCAGCGTCAGATCGGATATCAACTGATTCGGCAGAAAACCCGAGAAGTGGCCGAAGAAACCGGAGAACTGTGCCAGTATATGGTCGAAGAACACGGACTCGGTGTCTTCCTCATTCGTGAGTCCGGTAGACAAGCAGTGGAGACCCGAACGCGGATCGGGAACCGGGTTCATCTCAACCACGTGACTGCTGGTAAGGCGTTCCTCGCGTACGCTCCGGACGCGCGGGTGGCGGAAATCGTCGACAAGCACGGTTTACCCGGCAAGACTGAGAACACGATAACGTCCACGGAGGCTCTCGAAATTGAGCTACAAGCGATCCGTGACAGGGGTTACGCAGTCGACAAGGACGAACATCTCAAAGGGTTGTACGCTATCGGCGTTCCAATACAGTACGAAAGCGGGCAACCTCTCGGGGCGATGAGCGTTGCCGGACCGGCAAACCGTATCAACGATGAACAACGTGCAGAAGAGATCGCTCAGCTACTCCTAGAGAAGGCCAATGAGCTACAACTGACAATCAAACACTCTCAGTCGTAACCTGTCGGCGTTTCGTGATGCCAAACGATCTTCGTCGATAATTATATTTCTTCTCTGCCGTATTTAAGTCCGAAACCCGTAACGTTGCACCAAAGCTATTCCCTATAGACTAGTACTGCAGGTCCCTACTCTGCTTCTATCAGGCTATACGTGCGCTCATCTATTCGGTTTTCCCTCGTATTTCGATCTGTCACGACATATCGACTTTCAATTAAATAGTTCACAATATATCGCACAATCGTTTGGTATTAGAAAACAGCACTCCTTCGAGCGTGGGCGTACCAGTTCCAGATAATTCAGGTTTCCCGGCGCATGTTGAGGGAGAAACACTGGAGACAGTCCTACTGCTGTAAAGCGAAACTGTCGAGCGGTCAATGTGGCACGAACCAGTAACTCAACTGTCTCTCTGGCCTGCTCATTGCTTTACGGATATACCGCTGTAATAGTTCTTCACAGTCCTAATGGAGTGTTACATTCTTCCGTTACCGGGGGCGTACCCGTTTTCTTACAGTGATATTGTTGTAATTGGTGGCCATCTCGGTCGGTGTTTCCACTGAGAGAGCATTACAACCATACGGCTGTAAGGGAGAATTCTCTGAGTACGCTCCCGGACGGTATCAACTGTACACCAAGATCCGAATGAATCTGATCCGTACTCAAACGTCGAACAGGCTCAGCAATACCAACTGTGATAACAGGTTCTATTGTATTATGTATATATTATACTTTCCCACTGTTCTGCTGACGGCTCTGATCTATCTTCCTCGTTCACCAATGCTGACAGGATACGGTTTTCAACAATAGATGGCACTACAGCCCAACTGAAGTAAGTAAAACCGTTCGATACACTGGATTAGTTAATCACCGCTCTTTAAGCTACCTTCGTACAGTCTCATGATTCGAGTGTGAACTCCCTCTGTCCAGTGTGATGAACCGGATATACAAATATAAGAATATCTATGATAAAGGTCACCTATATTATAATTTATATTCTGTCTAGGTGGCTGCACTGGCTATTTTTATTAACATACATTACATTCGGCGAACTAGTTGTCTATCGGTAAACCACACTGTCGCGTCACTTCCGGGTTACCTTCGACGGTCAGTTCACCGCACGCTGTAGATACATACTGTCCTCGATCAGTAAACTAAGTCGCCTGTCCCGTACCGGCCAGTAAACGGCTGTCAGCGGCTTTTGTTGGGCAAAACCATTTCCCCCATCTCGTTGCATGTCAGGGTGAAAGCCTGCAGATGCCAGACCTGTTCGGCCATGCGTCTGAGACGGAGAAGCGGCTGACGGCTGACATCGTACTTCACGATGTGTGCGTCCTCACGGTCGTCCACAGGAACGGGCTTTGCGAGCGTGGACAATACTCACCGAGGACGGCCGAAGCTGCCTCGCCTCTCGGCGTCCGTTCCGGCCAGGGGATTCGAGACGGTGCCGTGACCCTTTACCTTCGGCCGAGTGCTGAAGTCACCGTAGCCGTAGTCGACGATCCTGTTGCGGTTCAGGCAGTGTTTCGTGAACCGAGGTCTGGTGAGGTCGAATAGCTCGAAGCGGTCGTCGAGTTCCGGAAACCGCGCCTGATAGCTGTCGACTGCTTCCCTGACCTGTTCCCAGAACGTCCGTTCGTCGTAGTCGTGATGGCGAGCCAGCAGGTCCGAAACGTACCGAAACACGCCGACAAACAGCGTCCCGAAGATGTGCTGGCACAGCGGTTCCGGCGCGACCTGGTGTAGTATATGGTGTTTGTACCGTTCGTCCTCGCGAAGGTCGGTCGGAAGTACGTCGTCCAATTCGGGGAGTTCCCGGTCCGTGATCGCGACCTCGTCGACGAAGTCCTTTACTGCGATGCGAGAGGGGACTCCGTCTTCGAGGACTAACACGACGTTCGTACCGTGTGGCATGAACACAGTTCCGTACTTGTAGAGAAAGTGCAGTAGCGGTTCCAGCAGAACTTCGAACAACTCGTCGAGCCACGCCTCCAGCGTCACCCCCGAGCGGTCGGCTAACGTCGTGACCACCGGCGTCCCGTCGAAGTCCTCGTGCAGGAGCGCCGCGAGTGTGAGCGGTCGCTCCCCGTCGTCGATCAGCGAGTGAACGCTCTCCCGCCAGACGCAACCCAGCAGTTCGTGAAACTGATACGGTGCCTCCTCGAACTGTGAGAACTTGGGGTGTTCGTAGTTGACGCTCGCTACCTCGCCGGGCAGGATCAGGCGGCGTTCGTCCCGCAGGAACGAATCGCCGTCCCGCACAGACTTGATGAACTCGGTAACGCGGGGAGCGGCCTCCGCCTGCTCACCGAGTATCCCGCGATACACGTTCGTGTTCAACACTCGAATGGGGAGTTTGACGTGACGCTTTTCCGGCGCTGAAACGTTCGAAAACGTCCGTATCGACTGCTGTGGCAAGTATTCATCGGACCCCTCGCCGAGCGGTACGATAGCGTCGGTGGCGATGTCGTCTGCGAACAACTGGACGATGCTATCCGACCACTGCCAGTCGTGGACCGGCAGTAAGTAGTAGTTCGCCGGATCGAGTCCGTCCTCGGCCAACGTCGCCCGGAATTCGTCGGCCATGGATCCGAGTTCGTCGTCGATGAGCCCAGCGTGATCGAGGCCGTCGACCCCGGTGAACGTCGCTCGGTCTCGGCTCGCGGCGATCCACGAGAGGCGCTGGCGCTGTTTGGACTCGGGCGCGTATTTGAGATAGTCGTCATACCCGAAGCCGACGCGCCCCTTGTTGTACGTGAACCACGGGTGGCCCTCCATCTCTCCCTCGATTTCGGCGTACGGCAGGTCCAGCAGTGAGTTCTCTGTCCGGTCGGCCTTCCTCGCTCGGATGTGCGCGTCCGCTACCAGTGTGTTGTTGTACTCCCGGACGAGGTGTGCCGCCGTGGATGGATCGATCCCGATGTAGTCGCGTGCGTCGAGGATGAAAGAGAGGGGATCGGTCGCCGACTGCCACTCGCTCCCGCGTTCCCTGCGCTCTATCGAGCCGGGCCTGATCCGATAGCTGTCGAGCGGGCGCTCCTGTGCGTCGAAGCGATACTCGACGCCGTCGGTCAGAGAGAGCGTGTATCGCGTCCACGTCTCGTCGCCGTCTCCGTTGCCTCCGGTGTTTCCGGAGGCGGGCTCTCGAATGGTCGCCATCGGCGCGGGCGTGATGATCTCTTCGTACATGAACTCCGCGAGGACCTTACGGAACAGCTCTCGGTTGACTGTTGTCCAGACGTCCTCCCGGAGAGTCGATTCGAGCGCCTCGACGCCGTTCATAGCTGTTCCTCCCTGCTTAGGGGGTCTCGGTTCCGCCTCTGTCTGATCGATGGGTCGGCCCGTCTACGCATACTTTTAGGCTAGCCTAAAAATTTATAAACGTTTCCGTTCATTTGTCGGACCTACAGGTTGGGCTATCGGCTGCCGATATCCTCCCAGGCCAATGGTTCTGTTCGGGTGCCGACCCACGCTCCGTTAATTTTTAGGTGTACCTAAAATAACTGGTGGTACGGAATCATCGATGCCAAAGGAACAAACGGTGGTCGAACGATGTCGAGACGGCAACTGTGATCTCGTGCGGCTGTTGTTCGCGACCCAGAGCGGGGCCGTACGGACCCATGCAGTCGACGCGTCGAAGGTCCAGTCGGCCGTCGCGGATGGCGTGATGCTCTCACAACTCGTCCAGACGTACAACGCTCTCGGGGTCCGAGACAAGAACGGCCGGTTCGACGCCGCCGGCGAGGTCAGGCTCTGTCCAGACCCGGAGACGTTCCGGGCGCTGCCTTACGCAGAGCGTACCGGTGCGATGCTCTGTGATGTCGAAACGGTCGACGGGGAGCCGTGGGCTGTCGACCCGCGGTCTTCGTTGCAGTCATTCGTGGACGATCTACGGGACGCGGGACTCGCTCCCGAGGTGGCTTTCGAAAGCGAGTTCCATCTCTTCGAGAGCGCCGACGACGGGTCCGTTAGCAGGGTCGACGAGCGCGGAGCCTACGTCACTGAGAGCACGCGGGAGACCCACGCGACGATCCTGGCAATGACGGACGCGCTGAAGGCCCAGGACATCCCGGTGGAGAAGTACTACCCGGAGTACGCGGCCGGGAAACACGAGATCGTAACCGGCCACGCTCCGGGTGTACAGGCGGCCGACGAGCACGTCCTCTTCCGGGAGACGGTCAACAGCGTCGCACACGACCACGGGTACAACGCGACGTTTCTGCCGAAGCCGTTCGAACACTCGACGAACGGGTGTCACATCCACCTGTCGCTGTGGGACGACACGAACCGGTTCTACGACGCCGATCGCGGCGGGGTGAGTCAGACGGGTCGACAGTTCATCGGGGGCGTTTTAGCGCATGCAGACGCGCTCGTCGCGCTGACCGCGCCGACAGCGAACTCCTACACTCGACTACGTCCGCAACTCGGCGCGACGGCGTTTCGCTGCTGGGGACGGGGGAACCGCGAAGCCCTGGTTCGAGTGCCGGCGGTCGGACAGTCCGACCCGGCGGCCGCGACCCGGATCGAGTTCCGGGCGGCTGATTGCACGGCTAACCCGTACCTCGCTCTGCTGGGTCTCCTGGCCGCGGGCTACGACGGCATCGAACGCGGACTCGACGTGCCCGAGTCCGTCTCCGTCGACCCGGCGACGCTCACGGCGGCAGAGCGCGACGCACACGACGTGACACGGCTCCCCCGGACGCTGGGCGAGGCACTCGACGCGTTCGAGGACGACCCAGTCATGCGTGAGACGCTGGGTGCGACACTGTTCGAGACCTATCTCGACGTCAAACGGAGCCACTGGGAGCAGTTCACCGATAGCGCGGTCTCCTGGGAGCGCGAGCGACTCCGGAGTGTCTACTAATGGCGACGCGGCGACTCGGCGTGTTCGGGCTCCCTCACGCCGTCGTAGCGGTCCTCGTCAGCACGTTTTTCCTGGGGTTCGGCGGCGGTGTCGTCTTCCCGATACTCCCGAACCTCGGGGCGGTCGTCGGTATCGCTCCGGTCGTCGTCGGCGTGATCTTGAGCGCGAACCGCATCGTCAGGCTGCTGGCGAACGCCCCGGTCGGGGCCGTCGTCGATCGCGTCGGGACGCGAACGCCGTTCGTCGCCGGCGTGATCCTCGAAACGGTGGCGACCGCGGGCTATCTGCTCGCTTTGCGCAGTTCCATGCCTGCCGTGTGGTTCCTCGGCGCGCGTGTACTGTGGGGCCTCGGGAGCGCCTTCGTGCTCGCGACCGCGTACACGATCGCGGCTGACGTCTGTGACCCCGAGTCAAGGGGCCGGACGATGAGTATCGTCCGCGGCGGCACGTCGTTGGGGTTTCCCGCGGGGATGTCTCTGGGCGGGATAGTCGGCGAGGTGTACGGAGCCAGCGCCGCGTTCGCCGTCGCGACCGGTCTCTCCGTGCTGGCCTGTCTCGTCACCTACGTCGCCATCCCCGAGACCCACGCGGTAGACGGCACCGGCGGCGTTGCCCTCCGTAACATCGATCTCAGTTCGCCAGCGCTGATCACCGGCGGGGCGAACTTCGCCCTGCTTTTCACTTACAACGGCGTCGTGTTCGCGACGCTCGTGTCGTTCCTCGACACCGTCGAGGCAGGTAGTGTCGCGGTCGGTGCACAGGGTACCTCCGGCGTACTCATCGGTGCTAGCGTCCTCACAGGCTCAGTCTTCTCGGTGGCTGGCGGAAAAGCGAGCGACATCATGGGTCGCCGCGTTCCCGTGATCCTCACCTGTTTCGTCTGCCTGTCGGCCGGAATGGTACTGCTGGCGATCGGGACGACGTTCCCGATACTCCTCGCGTCTGTCCTGCTTTTGGGTGCCGGGCAAGGCGGCGTGGGCGGTCCGCTCGTCTCGCTGCTTGGCGACCTAACCGCGAGCGCCGAAATGGGGAGTGCGACGGGGACGTACAATGCGCTGGGCGATCTGGGCGCGACGGTCGGGTTGCTCGTGTCGCTCCCGCTCGGAAACGCGATCGGGTTCCCGTCGCTGTATCGGCTCACGGCACTCGTCCCCATCTCCGCCGCCGTGGTGGTCATAGGCTGTCTCTACACTACCTACGACGAGATCCCGAGCGTAACCAGCGGCTGAGGGCACCCACCTACCGTTTCCGGGGATATCGAGACAGTGGGGTCGGACCAGAGCTAACCGCGCCGTCTTTTTGGCTGACCTAATCCAACACGCTTTTCAAGTTTTAGGTCAACCTAAAAAATGTGCTACTGACACAGATTCGTTCCGGACACACCAGCGATACAGCGGAGGGTGAGCAATGAGAACCGAACAGTCGAACGCCCGACTGCGTGAGAGTCAGAGCAACCGCGAATCGAGCGCCCGAACGTATCCTCGGTCGTTACCGTTCGCGATCTCTCGCGCGCGGGGCCTGGAAATCGTGGACGCTGACGGAAACGAGTATCTCGACTGCCTTGCCGGTGCGGGCACGCTCGCTCTCGGGCACAACCACCCGAAGGTGACGCGCGAACTTGAGCGACTCCTCGAGGAGGAGCGGCCGCTTCACACCCTCGACATCACGACGCCCGAGAAGGAGGCGTTCGTGGACACGCTGTTCGAGAGCCTCCCCGAGGAATTCACCGAAAGCGCGAAGGTCCAGTTCTGTTCTCCGGCGGGTACCGACGCTGTGGAAGCGGCGCTCAAACTCGTCAAAACCGCTACCGGAAACCGCTCCGTCCTCGGGTTCCAGGGCGGCTATCACGGCATGACCAGCGGATCTCTCAGTCTCATGGGCGATACGGACGCGAAAGAAGCGGTCCCGGGACTGATGAGTGACGTCCATCATCTCCCGTATCCGGACCGCTACCGGCACCCGTTCGGGCCCGACGGCGACCACGAATCGATTAGCCACTTCGTTGATCGAGTGATCAACGACAGCGAGAGCGGCGTCACCGATCCGGCAGGGATGATCCTCGAACTCGTTCAGGGCGAGGGCGGCGTCAATCCCGCGCCGGACGACTGGGTCCGGGAGGTGAGACGGCTCACCCGCGAGGCGGATGTCCCGTTGATCGTCGACGAGATCCAGACCGGTATGGGGAGGACCGGCGAGACGTGGGCGTTCGAACGCGCCGACATCGTTCCGGACGTTATCACCTGCTCGAAGGCCGTCGGGGGCGGGCTTCCGCTCGCAGTCGTCGTCTACGACGAATCCCTCGACGAGTGGGAACCCGGCGCCCACGCCGGGACGTTCCGCGGCCATCAACTCGCGATGGCGGCCGGCCGCGTTACGATGCGTCACATCATGGAGGAAAACCTCGACGAGCATGCGGCCGAGATGGGCGCGCGACTCAGGCGGCCCCTCGAAACGCTGGCCGACCGGTTTGACGCCGTCGGCGACGTACGGGGCCGAGGGCTGATGCTCGGAGTCGAGTTCGTTGATCCCGAGGCCGTCGTCGATGGCGAGGTTCCGCCGCCCGACGGCGACCTCGCATCGGCCGTGTCGTCGGCCTGTTTCGACCGCGGCCTGATCATCGAGACAGGGGGGCGCGATTCCGCGGTCGCGCGGTTCCTGCCGCCGCTTGTCGTCTCCGCCCGGCAGATCGACGAGATCGCGGCTCGTTTCACCGAAGCTGTCGAATCGACGGTGTCGAACCGGAGGGCGGTTTCGGAATGAAGTCTCGGAAGTCGCTCGACGGAGACGGCGGGCATCCGGACGGGCGAACACTCGCGGACGGGCTCTTCCTCGGCAGTCCGACGGGGAACAGGAAGTATCTCGACGCGATGCAGTGGACGACCGATGCGGTTGCAGACGCCGTCGGCGACACTGACCGTCCGTACTCAGGTCGTCAGTACGAGGCGCTCCGTTCGAGTCTGGACTGCGACACGATACCCGACTCGGGGTCCCCGTTACTTGAGGTTCTCGAAGAGGTCACCGAGGGGGTTCTTGAAAACTCCGTTTATCCGAACGACGAGGCCTGTGTGGCGCATCTCCAGTGCCCGCCGATGATCCCTGGACTGGTCGCAGAGGCGATGCTCACGGCTATCAACCAGTCGATGGACTCCTTCGACCAGGCCCCGGCCGCGACGGTGGTCGAAGAGCGGTTGATCGACGACCTCACAGACCTGTTCGACCTCGGAAAGGACGCTGACGGGGTCGTCACGACCGGTGGCACACAGTCGAACTATCAGGGCCTGTTGCTCGCCCGCGACCGGTACGTCGCCGACCGTCTCGACCGTTCGGTTCGGGAGTGCGGGCTCCCCCCCGAGGCGGCCGACATGCGCGTGCTCTGTTCCGACCAGGCCCACTTCACCGCGGCCCAGGCGGCAGCGGAGCTCGGACTGGGGGAGGACGCTGTGGTCACCGTCCCGAGCGACGACGAGTACAGGATGGACACTCGGTCGCTGCGATCGACGATACAGCGGCTGGAATCCGACGGGAAACGTCCGTTCGCCCTGTTTTGCACCGCTGGGACGACGGACTTCGGAAGCATCGACCCGCTCGCGGAACTCGCGGACATCGCCGCCGAACACGACCTCTGGTACCACGTTGACGCGGCTTACGGCGGTGCGGTCGCCGTCAGCGACGACCATCGGGAGTCGATCGCCGGCATCGAACAGGCCGACTCGCTTGCCGTCGACTTCCATAAACTGTTCTTCCAACCGATCTCCTGCGGCGCGTTCCTGCTTGGGGACGGCGGCGACTTCGACCTGATGTCGCGCAACGCGGCGTACCTCAATCCGGAGGACGACGACGTTCCTCACCGCGTCGAGAAGTCCGTCCTGACGACGCGACGCTTCGACGCGCTCAAACCGTACGTCGCCTTCCGTACGCTCGGCCGCAAGGGAATGGCGGCACTCGTCCACCGGACCCTGGAAACCGCGGACCGGGCGGCCGAGATGGTCCGCGCCGCTCCCGCCTACGAACTCGCTTGCGACCCGACGCTTAACGTGGTCACGTTCAGATACAAACCCGAACGGCAACATCCTGATCTGTCCGCGGAGGAGTGGTCCGACCGCGTGAACGCCGAGATCCGCGAATCAATGTTCGACGCGGGCGAGGCTGTCGTCGCACGGACCGCGGTCGACGGGCGGACGCATCTCAAGCTCACGTTGTTGAATCCACGCACGACGGAAGCGGACATCCAGAAACTTCTCAAGGAGGGGAAGCAGCTAGCCGCGGCCGTCGAGGCCGGCGAGTCGGAACGAGCGGATTCGTCGACGGACAGCACGCGAGTCGATGATGCCGCGGTTCGGGAGGTGGACCAATGACGACCGTGGGTGCGGGCTGTTCGACGCCCGACGAGCACGCGGAGTCGGCCACATTCCACGCGTTCCTCAACTGTTATCTCAGGGAGACCGGCGACGGCGAGATAGTCTCTGCGGCCGAGACGGCGGTCGACGCCGACGGTCGCGTCGTCCGGATCCTCTTCGAACGGCAGTGGACGACGGCGTACGTCCCGCTTCGGTACGAGTCAGCCACGGGGCGGCATCTGTTCGACCTCCCAGGGTACACCCACTGCGGCGACGGGGGCGTCGTGGAGATAGACGCCGGGACGCTCGCCGCACTCGCGCGCCGCGAACTCGCGCTGTCGGCGACCGGTATGCCCGTCTCGGCCGGGACGGACCTCTTCCGTCGCGTCCTGGCGTCTCGCGCGGCGATCGAACGGTTCGTCCGACAGCGCGACGACACCGACGGACTGTACGGCACCGAGACGACGTTTCGCGACGCCGAACAGTCGCTACTGTACGGCCATCTCCTCCATCCGACGCCGAAGAGTCGCGAAGGCGTGACCCCGCACGACGCGCCGACGTACGCTCCGGAGCTCCGCGGCGAGTTCCAACTGCGGTACTTCGCGGCGGAGCCGGACGTGGTTTCGGACTGGTCGGCCCGTGACGGTACTGCAGCCGAGTGGGTTTCGGAGACGCTGGCAGGGGACTGTCCAGCGGACGCCGCAGCGGCTATCGACGACGGTAAGGTTCTCGTTCCGACCCATCCGTGGCAGGCCGACTATCTGAGTTCACAGGACCACGTCGCTGCGGCGCTGGCGCGAGGCGACCTGATCGACCTCGGCGCGTTCGGCCCGACGTTCTATCCGACATCGTCCGTCCGCACGCTGTGGAGCCCGGACGCCCCGTTCATGGTCAAGGGGTCGCTCGCCGTCGAAATCACGAACGCCGAGCGGACGAACAAGCGCCCGGAGCTAGCCCGCGGCGTCGCCGTCTCGGAGTTGCTCGGGACGGAGTTCGGGGACCGATTGCGCGGGGAGTTCCCCCGGTTCAGCATCGTCGAGGATCCGGCCGCACTGACTGTGGACATCGGTGACGGTCCGGAGTCCGGGTTCGAGACGGTCCTCCGCGAGAACCCCTTCCGCGGCGCGGACGCCGAGAACGTCTCACCGGTCGTCGCGCTCTGTCAGGACGGGGTCGACGGTCCGTCCCGACTCGCCCGCGTCGTCCGGAATCTCGCACAGCAGAGAGACCGCCCCGAGAACGAGGTCGCCCGCGAGTGGTTCCGCGAGTACCTCGCCGTCACGCTCCGGCCGGTTCTGTGGACGTACTTCGAACTCGGCGTCGGCGTCGAGGCCCACCAGCAGAACACGCTCGTGGGACTCGACGACCATGGCTGGCCCGCCGAGGGGTACTACCGCGACAACCAGGGCTACTACTTCCCTGAGTCGCGCTACGATGCGGTCGACGAGTGGCTCCCCGGTGTCGGCGAGCGGGCGGACACGATCTGTCCCGATCCCGTCGCCGACGAGCGACTCCGGTACTACACCGTCTGTAACAACGCCTTCGGGGTCGTGAACGCGCTGGGCGTTGCCGGGCTCGCCGACGAGTCGGCGCTCCTCGCCGATCTCCGGTCGGAACTCGAAGCGCTTCGGGAGTTCGAACCGCCCGCCTCGGAGCTCGTCTCTGCTCTCCTGACAGACGAGCGAATCCCCTGTAAGGGGAACCTTCTGACCCGTTTCGAGGGGTTAGACGAACTGGAGGGATCGCTCGAGAACCAGTCCGTCTACGTCGAGATCGAGAACCCGATAGTGACCAGAACATGACTGACGCGCTCAGCATCGTTGCCGCCGACTGCTCGTACAGACGCCGCGTCGAGAGCATCGACCGGACAGTCTCGTTCCGGCCCGTCGAGATTGGCCCGGACCTAGAACGGCTACACGCGTGGCTCGGAAGAGACCACGTGCAGCCATACTGGGAACTCGCCGCTCCGCTCCCGGTGTTTCGGCGGACGCTCGTAGAGAAGTTGGCGGACGAGCACATGACCCCCTACGTCGGCCGCCTCGACGGCGTCCCGATGAGTTACTGGGAACGCTACTGGCCGGCAGACGACCCGCTCGCGGACCAGTACGAGGCCAGTGAAAGCGACCAGGGGATCCACTTGCTGATCGGCCCGGACGAGTATCTCGGGAACGGCTATGCCAGCGCTCTCCTCCGGGGGATCGTCGATATGGCGTTCCGTCACGACGAGACCGACCGCGTCGTCGCGGAGCCAGACGTGCGTAACGACGCTGCGCTCGCGACCTTCCAGTCGGCCGGCTTCGAGCGCCGCGACACGTTCTACTTCCCCGCAGAGGGGAAGGAGGCGGCGCTGATGGTGTGCGAGCGCGAGCGATTCGAGCGGGCGTACGCGCCCGGACGGACTACCGACGCGACCGAGGTGACCGACTCGTGACGGACGACCCTGACGAGTTCCCGACCGGCGAACGGGACGCGACAGACGCCGCCGCGGGACGGAACCCCGAACCCGAGTCGGTCCACGACGTTGTCGGGATCGGTCTCGGGCCGTTCAATCTCGGATTCGGTGCGCTCGTGGACGGTAGCGACGATATCGACCTCGACGCTGTCGTGCTCGAACAGCGGTCCGAGTTCTCCTGGCACGAGGGGATGCTCATCGAAGGAACGACGCTGGAAGTCCCGTTCCTCGCGGACGTTGTGACCCTCGCAGATCCGACCAACCCCTACAGTTACCTGAACTACCTTCGCGAGACGGACCGGATCTACGAGTTCTACTTCTACGAGACGTTCCAGATCCCTCGCCGGGAGTACGACGAGTACTGCCGGTGGGTGGCCGAACGGCTCGATATCACCCGCTTTTCGCGCCGCGTGGTCTCCGTCGAACCCGTCGACCACCCGACTGCGAACTTCCGAGTGACCGCGGTCCGCCCCGGCGACAGCGACGAACAAGCGAGCGACGCGACGGCCGGAACCGACGGCGGGGATCGGTTCACGTATCTCGCGCGGGACCTGGTCGTCGGTGTCGGATCCAGACCTTACGTCCCCGAGGAGTTTCGGGACTTCCCGGACGACGAGGTGTTCCACACCGCCAGCTATCGGTTCAACCGGGAGGCTGTACTGGCGGCCGATTCAATCGCGGTGGTCGGATCCGGGCAGAGCGCGGCCGAGGTGTTTCAGGACCTGCTCGAACGCCAGCCCGAGGCGGACTACCGCCTCAACTGGGTGACGCGCTCGGACGGGTTCTTCCCGATGGAGTACTCCAAGCTGGGGCTCCAGCACTTCACGCCGGAGTACGTCGACTACGTGTACGACCTTCCACAGCCTGTCCGCGACGACCTGCTCCCGGAGCAGGACCTGCTGTACAGGGGGATCGACCCCGATACGAGCGACGCGATCTACGACACGCTGTACGAGCACTCGATCGGAACTACCGACCCCGACGTGAGCCTGATCGCCATGACCGAAGTTGAAGGAATCGAACGGACCGACGGCGGCCGGTATCGGATCGACTGCCGGCAGTGGCAGGAGGAGACCGTCTTCAGTTTCGAGTCGTCCGCCGTCGTTCTCGGGACGGGGTATCACCGGCCGACACCGGCCTTTCTCTCGGGTATCGAAGACGACATCGAACGCGACGACCGCGGCCGACTGGAGATAACCCGGGAGTACGCGCTCGACACAGATCTCGACGGAGACGTGTTCGTCCAGAACGCCGAGATCCACACCCACGGGGTCGGAACGCCCGACCTCGGCCTCGGCACGCACCGAAACGCCGTCATCCTGAACCAGATACTGGAGGACTCGCCGTATCCGGTCGACGAAGACACGGTTTATCAGGACTTCTCGCCGGCGGCGTTCGTTCGAGACGCACCTGGCGGAGCGGTGGCGGAGTCGGGTCGTCCCGAGCGTCCGACCCCGGACGACTGACACGACTGCGGGGTCTCCGGATCCTGTGTCTCTGACTGGGTGTAAAAGACAGTCCCCGGTTCGGCGTCAGAGCGTGTGCCGGACCGATTCGTACGGTTCTTCGAGGTACTCGACCTGCGAGTCCGAGAGCGAGATATCCACGGCGTCGACGGCCTCCTCTAAGTGCTCGACGCTGGTGATGCCGACGACCGGCGCGTCGACGACGTCTTTCTCCAGTAGCCACGCGAGTGCGATCTGTGCCATCGTCACGCCCTTCTCGGCCGCCACCTCTTCGACCCGTTCGTTGATTTCGCGTCCGTTGCCCTCGAGGTACGGGTACAGGTCCGTGTAATCGTTGCGCTTCCCTCTCGCGGTGTCGTCCAACGCCTCGTGCGGTCGTGCGAGATATCCCTTCGCTAGCGGGCTCCACGGCAGTACTCCCACGCCGTTCTCGCGACAGTAGGGGAGCATCTCCCGCTCCTCTTCCCGATACAGCAGGTTGTAATGGTTCTGCATCGAGACGAACGGCTGAAGCCTGCGGTCATCGCTCACCCGACGGGCTTCTGCGAGTTGGTAGGCAAGCGTCGTGCTAGCGCCGACGTACCGGACGGACCCGCGACGGACGGCGTCGTCAAGCGTTCGGAGCGTCTCCTCGACCGGCGTCTCGTCGTCCCAGCGGTGGGTCTGGTACAGGTCGATAGTGTCGACGCCGAGCCGCTCCAAACTGTGTTCGAGTTCCTGTTCGATGGCTTTTCGAGAGAGCCCGCAGGCGTTCGGGTTCGACTCGTCCATCTCGCCGAACACTTTCGTCGCGAGCACGAGGCTATCGCGGTTGTAGCCGCTGATCGCCTCGCCCAATATCTCCTCGCTCCGGCCGTCAGAGTAGACGTTCGCAGTGTCGAAGAAGTTGATCCCGAGATCGATCGCCCTGTCGATGAGCGCCTGGCTCTCGTCAGCGTCGAGCATCCACTCCTTGCCGTCGCCGAACCCGAGACACCCAAGACAGATCCGGCTCACCGAAAGCCCGGTATCTCCGAGCGAGGTGTACTCCATATTAGATATCTCCGCTTCGAATATCCGCGATGCGTTGCCGGTCGTAGAGCTGTTCGTCCCGCGAAAACTCGTCGGGGAACAGTTGCTTCGCAGCGCGCTCGGTCTTCGAGAGATTGATGATCGGCCCTTGATACATCCCTCCGGCCGGATACACATCGCCGTTCTGGACCGCGGTGAGTCGACTGGCCGCGCTGTGATCCTCCAAAAACGTGTGGAACGTGTCCTGGAAGTCCGAACGCGTCCAGTGTTTGTCGGTGTAGAACATCAGTATCTCCGGATCGTACTCTAACAGCGGCTCGTAATCGATCGTGCCGCGATCGGAGGTAAAGCTCGGTATATCTGTATCGTCGAGAGCGTCGCTTATACCGAGATCGTGCCAGTGCTTGTACGCGGTTCTGTCGCCGAGCCGATACAGATAGAACTTCTCTGGTTCCCTGGAGGCCGGGGAGAGGAGCGCGATCTCTGGTCGTTCGCTCTCCGGCGGGAGCCGCTGTTGAACCCGGTCGAGAAATTCGCTATGGAGGTCTTCGAGCGCCTCATATCGATCCGTTCGCTGGAATACCTCTGCGACCTTCTCGGTGGCTTCGTACAGGTCGTAATACGGATAGTCCTCGTGCCAGGGATAGGTAGAGAAGCTCGTATTGCCGCAGAACGGAGCGACCTGCTCGCTCACCTCTTCGACGTCGGATTCCTCCCAGTTCGGGATGAGGTTGATCATGTAATTCGGATCGATGAAGTGGACCCCGGCGTCTAGCTCTATGAAGAGTTCGTTGTCGACCCCGTCTTGCCAGAGAGAAACCATGTCGTCCTTGCTCGTCGAAAGTCCCGGGATATCATCGTAGTGCCAGGTTCGGTACTCGTCCGTGAGAACGACAGCACTGGGCTTGTCCATCCCGAGAGCAACGCCCATGTCGGCCCAACTCGCGTTCTCAGCGACCCACGTCTCAGGAACCGAGTTGAACGTCACTTCACCGGTCGGCTCTATCGTGACAGAATACGACGAGTCGTCGTCCGCCTCTGCCGATTGGGAGCTACCGGTGCTTGTACACCCGGCGAGCAAACCGCCGCCGACGGCTGTTCCTGTGTATTTGAGGCAGTCTCGCCGCGTCGGTGTCGTCGATCCTATGGAATCTCGACCCATGATTTTTAGGCTGACCTAAATATACAAAATTGTTTTGATTTAGGCAGGCCAAAAGATTCCTCCGGCAGTAAAGAAAGCAACGGTGTGAGTTCGGTAACGTCGCGCTCCATCACGTACTGCGTCCCGTTTAGAGATCGAAAGAACGGGGGTTTCAACGTCGGTGTCCGCCTGGCTCACGCCGACGCTCACCGTCGCCGTTAGCTGGGACCGAAAGCAGGCGAGTCAGTACGCCAGTTCCCACCGCTCCTCGTCCGCTTCCTCTACCTGCTCGCTAATTCCGTCTGCCAGTCGATATTCGGTCCCAGTCCGAACGACCGCATCCGCCCGCTCCAGGTGTTCCAAATGCGCGTACGACTCCCCGGGGCCGTGCAGAATGTGGATCCCCTCTAAGTCACCGAACAGGTCGTCGCTCACCGTCCAGGTGTCGCACGGACCCTTCCGCCGGAGCGCGTCGAGCACGTTCCACGCGCGTTCCTCGTGGTGGTGTATGATCGACTCGGCGCGGGCAGTCGGGTCGTCGATAGGGTCGCGGTGACCCGGCCACGCGCGGTCGTAGTCGGCGTCGGCGATGTGCCGGAGCGCGCGAAGGTATTTCTCCAGCGGACGCTCGACCCGGACGTCCGCGCCTCCGACGTTCGGCGTGTACTGGGGCAGGAGAGCGTCGCCGGAGAACACTTCGAGTCGACCATCCCGTTCCGTTTCGAAGATACAGAGACCGTCGGCGTGGCCGGACGTGTGGACGACGCGGAGTTCGTATCCGTCGAACGAGAACGTATCGCCGTCCTCGAACGTCGTTACCTCCGGGGCCACGTCGCCGGGACCCGAACCAGCCATCCGCTCGCGGAGGGCGCGCTGTTTGTCGTCGGGCATTCCCCACTGATCGAAGTACGCGTTCTGGTCGTCGTGCATTGCCGACCAGGCGTCCTCGTCGCCCTCGACAAGTGGGGCGTCGCGGGCGTGGACGTACACGTCTGCGCCGCTTTCGGCCTGGATCGGACCAGCCAGGCCCGTGTGGTCGCCGTGCCAGTGGGTGAGAAAGATGCTGTCGACATCGGCGAACCCGACACCGTGGTCGGCGAGCGCACTCTCTAACTGCTCCCGAGTCGTCGCCGCCCCGTCGCCGGTATCGACCAGCACCGTCTCAGGGCCGTCCGCAAAGAGGTAGGCGTTGTTATCCCCCTCGAAAGCGGCATTGGTCAGCGAGATCCGTTCCATACGCGTTCCTGCCGAGGCGACGAAGAAACGCTTTCGATCAGTGTCGTTTGTCGCGAACTCACCGCTAGCCGTCTGCTACCTGTTCTCGATGTAACTTCGAAGTCGTTGATCCGCCCAGTGGCGACGGGTTCGACACTTACAATATTGTCATGCCAGTAGTTTCGATAATGGATTCGAACAGGGGAGTACCCCGACGCGGGCTTGTCTGGCGATTCATTCAGGCCTGCATCGTCGCGGCAGCGTTTCTATTCGTCACTGATACGGTTGCCGCGAGTAATGCTGCATCCGGCCTCTCAGACGCGTCGCGCGAGTCGATGCGCGTTCCGCAGTGGCTGTATCTCAGCACTGGGGGTGCCGTGATCGGTGCCTCTGCGCTGCTGGCTAGTTTCGTCACGGATCGGGGCTTCATTCGAGAGATTCACGACTGGCAGCGAAACCGATCACTCCCCGACAGCGTCCGGCGGAGTGCCGTAGCCGCGGTGCGCGCTCTCGGTGTTGTTGGTCTTGTTGTCGTCGTTTACACCGGCGTTACCGGGCCGCAGATCCCCACGGTCAGTTTCGCTATTTTGGTCACGTTCGTCGGCGTCCGGGCCGGGTTGACGATGGTCTCGTATCTCGTTGGGAACGTCTGGCGTGTGCTAAACCCGTGGCGCACGCTCACCGAGTATCTCCCCACCGGCTACGTTTCGTACCCGTCCCGCGCGGGGCGGTGGCCGGCGGTGTTCGGGCTTTTCGTGCTCGTGTGGATCGAACTCGTCACAGCCATCACGACGCGCCCGGCCGTACTCGCGAGTGTTGTCGTCGGCTATTCGATCATCACCATCACCGGTGCAGTTCTGTTCACGCCCGACACGTGGTTCCATAACGCCGACCCCGTCTCTGTGCTGTTCCGATTCTACGGATCCGTGTCCCCCGTCACGCGAGACAGTACCGGTGTCTCGGTTGCACTTCCGGGGAGCGGCCTCGTCGAATCGGAACCAGTTGAGGGATTCGCCGATGTCGCCTTCGTAATCGCGCTCATCTGGGAACTCACTTTCAGCGGCTTCGTCACAACAACGGCCGGCGCACAGTTCGTCGAGAGCGTCGTCGGGTTCGGTGTTCCACCGCTGCTGGTGTACGGTAGCCTCCTTCTCGGCGGCTACGGGGTGTTTGCCGGCGCATACTGGATAGGTGCGAAACTGACTCGACGAACGATCGCGACGTACGTAACACCGCAGTCGCTCGCACTCCGCTTCGCCCCGCCGTTGCTCGCGATCGCCGCGGGCTATCATCTCGCCCACTACGCCGGGTTCTTCGTCTCGATGAGTCCCTCGTTGACCACCGCTTTAACCGCGCCGTTCTCACCGCCGGCGAATCCGCTCGTGTTGACGCTCCCCGACTGGTTCGGCGGACTCGACATCGCGTTTATCCTCCTCGGTCATCTACTTGCGATCTTCGTCGCACACGTGACCGCATACGACCTCTTCCCCAGCCGGTTACAAGCGATCCGCAGTCAGTACCCCTTCGTGGCTGTCATGATCGGTTACACGGTCCTCAGCCTCTGGATAGTTTCTCTTCCGTCCGCGACGCCGCCGTACCTCGGTTGATCGGTACCGTGGACGATTTCAATGCAGGAGTCGACAGAGCGCAGACGCTATGTAGTAACAACTGAAACGATTTACACACCGATCCCGCAGCAGTCGTGCGATCGGGTGCGCAATGACTGTCAGTGGCTACTATAACTGTATCTCCATCGGCGGCATATCGAGAAACGCAGTTTCGTACCCGTCGTGGCGTGAGACCTGCGGCGGCGCATCGACTGTGATCGTAAGCGTATCGCCCGGTCCGGTCTCATCGACAGCAGTTCCGTAATGATAGCCGAGTTCCGGGTCCAACGCGCTCCCTAACGGCCCTTCGTACACTGTCTCGCCGTTTCGAGTAAGCGCCGCGGACACCGACATCAACGGAAGCGTGATACGATTGTACGGCGTCCGGGGTGAGACGGCCAAGTACGACTGGCTCTCACCGCCGAAGCGTGCGGCATCCTCCAGTACGGAGACGACGAACACGGCGTCTCCGGACGTTGCTTCGCCGAGTATTCGGCCGGGTAAGTCCGCTTTCGCTGGCGCAGTTGCCACGGGCATCTCGTCCATCACGGGTTCGACAGCGCCCCGTTGTCCGCGTCGGTCCTCTAGCCGATCGATGTCGAGACCGTACGCTTCGTCCGTGTCGAACTCGAAGGGGATCTCTGCCGTTTGTAACTCCGAAAACCTCCCGCTGAAGGCTCCTGTCCGGTTTGTTTGCATCGGACTCACGCGGAGTGTGGCCGTGTACTCCCCTTCGCTGGGAAGCGCAACGTTATCACCGTAATGAAAGCCCATCGACTGGGAGAGCATCGGCCACGGTGCCCGTTCGGACACGACTCCGTCGTCGTTTCGGATCTCCAGCGACATATCGATCGGCAGGACCGTCTCAGTCTCTACGTCCCAGACGGAGGCCATGAGATGGAGCGAATCGTCCGATTCGACGACGACCTTATTGCGATTCCCTTGGGTGACCGTCCAGAACCGGTGCGGAAAGGAGTACATCAGCGCGAACTTGTAGCCGTTGACTTCAGTCATCCCGTACGTTCCCATCCCCTCGACGATCGCGGGATAGTACACAGCGTCGGGGCGGTCGTCGACGAGCGGTGGGTCTCGCCAGGCTGACTCCGTCTCGAAGCCGAAACTACTGAGACAACCGGCAAGGGTACCGCCGCTAACGAGAGCGGCAGTTCGTGTGAGAAAACGGCGTCGCTTCATTACGTACTGGTTGCTTTCCGTGGGGAATTACGCTTCTGGTTCGATACCCGAAACTCACAACCCCTGGCCGAGTGGCGGACACCGGAGGCGGTGCAGATCTGTCGAGTCCGCTGCCGACTCGCCTGTGATTGTTTCGTTTCCCGGGGTTCGATGTGGGACGCTCTCGGCCGACCGAAAAACTACCCCCGCCCGGAGCGCGTTTCTGCGCGAACTTCTATAGGAAAAAATATGTTGGAATATACTGTATTGTAACACATGAATAAAACGCACTCGATGCTGCTCGGGCTTCACATCACGGTCATCGGTGGATTTCTACTCATAGAGGACGTACTGGTTCAACTGTCGTTCGGTGGAGCGAGAGCGTCGACACCATACACCTTACTGTACGGGGGATTGCTCGTGACTCTCGCATCGCTAGCTTGGTACGCTCTCTCCGACGGTACCGCGGATCTGTAACTGTTCGTCTGTACTGCGCGAAACGCGAGCTATCGTCGTCAGTGAAAGTCGTTGCACGCTTGATCGCCTGCCATCGGGCGATCAAAGTATGAACTGTTACACTAGCTACGACACCAATAGAGACCGATTCAGAGGACCGATCTGAAACGTAATCGAAACGCACAGTACCGACGGCCGATATCGCGACCCTATGGGACTTCTCGCTGAGTATGAAATCACCTGCGAAGGCCTTCCGTTCGTCGAGGTCGCGGCGATAGCTTCGGAGTCGACACTCGAACTGGAGTTTCATCCCAGCGAGGACTGGTACGCGGCCTTCATCGTACAGGTCGTCGACGGGGATCGCGAGACGGTCGAACGTGCTTTCGAGTCGGTTCCGTTCGTCGAGGAGTACGTGCAGGTCAAGCGGGCGGACGAGACGCCGTGGTACCGGGTCCGACCGGCCCACGGAATGGAGGCCCAACTCGGCGGATACGTCGACGACGTCTCCGAACTGCAAGCGTTGGCGACCGCGGACATGGACCTCGAACGCATCCGTGTCACGCCGAAGGGGTGGATCCAGAGCGGGTGGTTCGCCGACCGAGAAACGATCGAGGAATTCCGGTCGTTCTGGGGGCGAAACGGCGGGTTTACGCTGCGTCGACTTACCCCCGCCGGCGGGTCCGGACCCGAGGGGAAAGGACTCACTGACTGCCAGCGGGAGGCACTGGTGACCGCTCACGAGATGGGGTATTTCGACATCCCGCGGAGGGCGTCACTCGAAGATGTCGCCGGCGAACTCGATATCTCCGCGTCGTCGCTCTCCGAACGACTTCGCCGCGCACAATCTACTCTCGTGGAGGCGACCGTCACCACTACGATCCGTCCGTAACTTGCTGGTGTGGGCCGAACCGGTCCCGGTCTCTTCTGTCCGATCGCCGCCCGAAGTAAAGGCAATATTCGGCTGTCTGCTACACTGGCGGTCCTGCGACCGCTGGCAGGATCACCCCGTATTCGCGTGGTCTCCTAAGGGCCTCATATAAACGGCCTCACTCGTCCGAGAAGGGCCTACACGGTCCCGGTTCGAAACACTGGTGTATGACGAAAGGACAGACTCGATCCCAACAGAAAGGGACAGACCGTTCCGCGGAAACTGACCTCGCGATCGATGCGCAGAACGTACGCGTCACCTACGAGGACGGGACCGAAGCCGTTCGTGGCGTCTCTCTCCGGGTCGAGAAGGGGGAGTTCTTCGGCTTTCTCGGCCCGAACGGGGCCGGAAAGACGACCACCATCAAGACTCTCGTGACGCTCCTGCACCCGACCCGGGGGTCGGTTCGAATCAACGGATACGATACGGCCGCGAATCCGCAGGCGGTGCGCGAGTCCATCGGCTACATGGCCCAGGAGACGAGCATTGACAGGGAACTGACCCCCCGAGAGAACCTCCGGTTGACCTGTAAACTGTACGGGGTTCCCGAGAGCGAGCGCGAGGACAGGATCGAGGAACTGCTCGACCTCGTCGACCTGCAGGACGTGGCGGACACGCGGTCGGAGACGTTTTCCGGCGGGATGAAAAAGCGGCTTGACGCCGCGACCGTGCTGGTACATCGCCCGCCGGTGGTCTTTCTGGACGAGCCGACGACTGGGCTCGACCCGGAGGCGCGGATGCGGCTCTGGGACTACTTCGAACGGATCAACGACCAGGGGACGACGGTATTCCTCACGACGCAGTATCTGGAGGAAGCGGACCATCTCTGCGAGCGCCTGTCTCTGCTTCAGGACGGACAGGTCATCGCGACCGGCGCTCCGGAGACGCTCAAGTCCGAGATCGGTGCGGCCATCTTCGAGGTCACGCTCGCGGACCCGACCGAACAGCAGACGGAATGTGCAGTGCAGGCGGTTCAGCGCATCGGCGCGCTCGAAGGAGCGTTGATCGAGACGACGGATGACGGGCTCAGCGTCAGGGCCGAGCGCGCTCGCGAGGCGACGAGCGAACTCTTCGTCGCGCTCGACGACGCCGGCGTCTCGGTCAGTGGGTTCGACATCCGTTCGCCCACGCTCGACGACGTTTTCCTTGCACTGACAGGCGAGGATTCGACTGCCGCCGCCGACGAAGCGACGAACGAAGGAATGGCATCGGTCTCCGCGCAGGGTGTGACGAAATGAGCGGTCAGTTCGACGGGGACGGCGCGGTCGTGAGCGAACCCACACAGAAGGCTCCGGGGCGTAGCGCCACAGCGGACGTACGTGTCAGCTTCAGGCGGTGGCTCGTCAAGAACGTTCGGAACCCCTACGTAGTGTTCACGTCGCTCGTCCAGCCCGTGATCTTCTTCGTCCTGTTCGTCGAAGTCTTCGGCGCTGTGTCCGGGGATGCGCTCTCACAGGCGTTCGACAGCAACATCAGCTACGTCACGTACCTGTCACCGGCCATAATCATCATGTCAACGCTCTCCTCGGCCGCTACCTCCGGGATCGGCCTCGTCGACGACATGGAGGAGGGGATGTTCGAGAAAGTCCTCGTCTCTCCGATGAACCGGTCCGCCATGTTTCTCGGGAAACTGCTGTCCGAGGTGGCCCGGATAGTCGTCCAGACGATGATCATCCTCCTCTTGGGGTATCTCCTGTTGACCCTCAAAACGGGATCATCGACCGGTCAGTACGTCCGGACGGGTATCCCTGGAATCTTGGGTATCGTTCTCATCACGGTGCTTTTCGGCGGCGCGTTCATGGCGTACTCGAACATCGTCGCACTGGTGTCTCGCGACCAGGAAGCGACTATCATGTTCTCGAACCTCCTCACCTTCCCACTGATGTTCGTGTCGAGCGCGTTCCTTCCGCTCGATGTACTCCCCGGGTGGATCAACGCTATCGCCGTGGTCAACCCGATCACGTACGGCGTCGACAGCGTCCGCGCCATCATGCTCGGCCGGGACGTGATGACTGTCCTGGACGTGACTGCCTTCAGCGGGCTCTGGAGCACGGTCGTACCCGGGATTACCGTCCTCACCGGGTTCAACCTCATCCTGGGTACCGTCGCCGTCCGACTCCTGCGGCGCGCTGCAAGGGCCGAGGTCCAGTAGGTCAGGAGACTCACGTCACCGACCGGTCGTTTTCGGCACTCGCTCGCCGACGAGTCGACAGCAGTCGCTGTAGAGTGCACTCGGGAGGACCGGCGACAGGCCGCAACGTCTGTACAGGATGATATCAGTCGGTCAACTAGAGCGTTTCAGCGGCGTGAAACGTTCCTACACGACCCCGACCGATGAACGACTACGAGGTGACGGCGAACGCTGTCCCTACCCTCACCGCCGCTGCGCGTGCGGATCGGCTGTCAGTCGCTCCGGTGTCTTTGTCCGACGGTTCTCTGGAGGGACTGACTTACGCGGCGGAGACAAACCAGCTACATCTAGGTACAGCGTGACGGATATCCTCGAACTCGGCCCCTCACAGTGCCGTGAAACCCCCGTCGACGGGGTAGGCATTGCCGGTGATAAACGACGCCTCGTCCGAGCAGAGCCACGCGATGGCGTTGGCCACTTCCTCGGGAGTCCCCATTCGACCGAGCGGTTGCATCCCGACGAACTGTTCGATCGCTTCGGGGTCGTCTTCACCTGCTCGGTCGACCATCGGCGTGTCGATAACACCCGGACAGACGGCGTTTACGCGTACGCCGGCGTCGGCATACTGCGTAGCGGCTACGCGAGTCAGGCCGACCACGCCGTGTTTGCTGGCGACGTATGGCGCCCCGCCAGCGGCGACGAGTCCAGCTATCGATGACGTGTTCACGATTACGCCCCCGCCGTCTACCTTCAGTTCCGGGAGTTCGTACTTCATGCTGAGCCAGACGCCCTTCATGTTGACATCGATCAGTCTATCCCAGGCATCGACGGACACGTCGGCCAGGGGTTCGGTCTCTCCCTCGATGCCCGCGTTGTTGACGGCGATGTCTAATCCCCCGTAGGTGTCGACTGTCTCCTGGACCATCGCCTCGACGGCCGCCGGGTCGCTCACGTCGGTTTCGACGAAGGTAGCGGTTCCACCGTCCCCATTGATCAGGTCCACCGTCTCGTTCCCGCCGTCAGTATCAACGTCAGTGACGACAACGTTTGCCCCTTCTGCTGCAAACCGTTTTGCGGTCTCGCGTCCGATACCGGACGCGGCCCCGGTGACGATAGCCGTCTCGCCGTCGAAATCTACTGCCATACTTACGTTTGTCCGCGCTATATAATGAGGGAAGTAGACGGTTCCCAACCGCAGAGAATAGTCCGGGGGTTAGATAACTAGCGGGCAGCGGACCCGATTTCCGTGAATTACCGGCCCCTTCACATCTACGCCCCATCGTCGAGATGGTCGGATACTCGGCGGGCCGTGTCGTTCAGTAACGCAATGTCGTCGGTGAACACTTCGATGGCGACGGTTCCGTCGAAGTCGTCGAAGTGATCGGACGCGAACCCGTAGTCCACTTCGCCAGCCCCGACCGGGATGTGCGTGTCTCCGCGACTTCGAACGTCGTGGACGTGGAGATGTGAGACGAGATCTGCGTACTCCCCGAGAAAGCGTTCGACGCCGTCGTTTCCGTCCTCCATGTATGCGTGGCCGACGTCGAAACAGACCGATGTCCCGGTGTCACGGGCAATTTCCCCGAGAACGGAAAGTGGCAGGCCGCGTGCCTGGTGTCCGACGTTCTCGACGACGACCTCGACGCCGGCGTCGTCGCCGGCACTCGCGATCGCAGACAGTTGCGACGCGAAGGTCGGTCGCTGGTCGGTGTCGTGAGGGTCACGCATTGTCCCGTGCAGAACCGCCTTCTGTGCGTCGACCCCACCCGCCCATTCAAGTAACTCCGCGAGGTAGTCGACGATCGCGTCGTTGAGTTGCGGCACGGCCGTCGCGACGACCTGATCGAACGGGAGGTGAACGCACAGTTCCGCGTCGGTCGCAGCCAACCCGTCGCGGAGTTGCCCGTCATCTCTCTCTTCAGGAATGTAGGCGGACTCCCCTATAGAGAGTTCAGCGAACGCGAAACCGTCGGCCGTCGATGTCAGCCGCTCCAGCGAACCGCCCACAGTGAGACCGATATCCATACCGCCACTACCACCCCCGGCGACCTTATCTGTGGTGCAACTCGCTCTACGCGGCCTCATTCCGGGGCGTCTCCGGGGAATCGTCGGCTCGGGTCGGTTGCGTTCCCGGCTGGTCGTAGATGCGTGTTGCCTGACGACCTCTTTGACCAACACGAGAAATACCGTCTCCACGAGGATCATTATCCCTAGCTGTCCCAGTCGGTGATCCCGACCGGCACAACCCCGAAGTACTCGTTGAGCGGCGTGTAGAGGACCGCGATCTGAAGGGCAAGTGATGCCATCACAGCAGCGGCGAACAACGGGTTCGGTAGTGCGGGCGTCCCCCGCACCCATCGAACTACGTACAACTTGAAGACGACGAATCCGAGAGATAGACGGACGGCCGTGAGTCCGATAGGTGAGAGAAGAGAGCTATCATCGGAGGTGGCAGATAAGTCAGTGACCGACAACTCGTCACTGGTTGCGATCTACTCCGATTTGGCGTCTCCTTCGAACCCGGGCGGGAGTTCAGAGTGTTTGATACCGTCCTGTCGGTCGATCTGTAACCGGTATAGCCCGGTGTTTTCTGATTCGCTTGCCCGCTCGAACAGTTCCGGTCGCCACTTCATCTCTGCGGCGTCGAATACGGCGTCGCGTTCGCTCTCGGCAACTTCGCTGATTGAACCGGTTAGGAGGACGCTCTGCCACTTGAACGCCGAGTCCGCCCGGTAGACGAGAAACCGAACAGTGTCCGCGCGTCTACTCAGAGATTCCTTCCGACTGTTCGATCCCAGGACGTAGAGAAAATACAGGCTATCTTCTCCGTCATACCAGTACGACATCGGCCGCATACTGGGTGCTTCCTCCGCTGGGAAGCAGAGTACTCCCACACTCTGGCTCGTCAGAAACCCCCCTATCTCATCGTCGTCCATATGTACCATGCCGTACTCCGCTAACTCGTTGGTCGTCATACGTAAACCGACGACCGTGACTTTCGTAAATCGATCGCCGGTTCCCAGTGACGGAGAAATCCCCTTCCTTGCTTTGAAGGGCTAATAGCGTGTGATACGGCCGGTCAAAACCGACTGGCGTATCCCCTGAATGAGCCAGCGCTCCGTTTACCGTTGTTCCCTCGATCCGAGAATCGATGGTCGGTTTAACACTGGTGTGGAGCGTACTCCGAAATGATCGATATGTACGACACCATTCTCGTCCCGACCGATGGGAGCGAACCCGCAGAGAACGCGGCTGAGGGGGCGATCGCGCTCGCACGTCGGTTCGACGCGTCTATCCATGCTGTCCACGTCCTCGATCTCGGTGACCTCCCGACCGATGTCAGGGCCAATACAACTGGGGAATTGGCTCGACCCGGTGAGGCGGCGCTAACTGAGATCACAGACTTAGCTAACGACGCCGACGTAGCAGTGACCACTAGTACGATCGAAACGACCGAGGCGGTTCACGAAGAGATCGTTGACTACGCCGTCGACCACGGTGTTGACCTGGTCGTGATGGGGACCCGCGGCCGCGCCGGACTCGACCGGCTCATCCTCGGAAGTACCACCGCACGGACGCTACGAACCTCGCCAGTGCCCGTACTTACTGTCCACGGTGGCGACTCTTTCCCTCCTGACATCGAATCGGTACTCGTCCCAACAGACGGAAGCGCCACGGCTGATGCGGCTGCCGACCACGCTATCGACCTCACCGCGGTCACGGATGCGACGCTGCACGTCGTTCACGTCGTCGATCTCACGTCCTCCTGGGGCAGTGATGTCGACAGTCCCGCGGTTTTCGAGGCGTTGGAGGAAGCAGGTAAGCGAGCCGTCGACGATGTAGTTGACCGCGCCGACGAGGCGGGCTTACAGTCAGTCGAGGCCTCGGTGCTCAGCGGGACGCCAGCCCGCTCCATCTTGAACTACGCCGACGAGCGCGATATTGACCTCGTCGTGATGGGGACCCACGGCCGAACCGGTCTCGGCAGATATCTGATCGGGAGCGTCACCGAACGCGTCGTTCGTATCACGGAGAAGCCAGTGCTAACCGTTTCGGCTCACTCGGCAGGCCAGTTGGGTCAACAGTGAACGGACTCCTCTAAACTCGGTAGAGACGGCGACGCGAAGCGTCGGCCCGCACCGTCATCGGAACCAGAGCGTAAAACTATGCCCGCGAGGATGCCTGTAGCGGCAGAGCAGACGAAGCCAGTTCTCAGTTCGGCACCGATCCGCGGCCACCGGGTTCGGTAACCGGTGGCAGATCGCGTGGGGATATCAGGCAAGACTCTCTCGGGAACCGACGTACTGACAACGTCCAGTCAACTCCGACCCTCTCAGCTCGTACCATCTCGTCTCGTACTCGGAGAGAGGGTCGTTAAACACCTCAAGAGCAGCCTCTTCGCCGACAGCGGAGAACAGCGTTGCCGCCTCATCAAGGTCAGAGTTCGCCACCCGTTGGATCGGACCCCTCATGACAACGCTTTTCCATTGGTTCTTGGTCTTCCATTCGTACACTGTCAGGCTTGCGACTTTCGTTTCGGCGACGAACTCGCGCTTCATACTGTCATTGTCCATGATAAACCGGAAGAAGCAACGGTTTGTTTCACCGTCGTATGCGAACGCGATAGGGATCGTGTACGCCTTGCCGTCCGCTGCGAAACCTAACACCCCTAAACCCTGGTCCTCCAGGAACCCTTTTATCTCTTCGGCGGACAGTTCTTCACCGATGGATTGTGACATGGTAACGCGTACAACAGCGCTGGCAAAAAACCACGGTGTCGCTTGGGACTCCAACGGCCCACTGTACTCTGTAGGCTCCGATTCGAAAGGGGTCGAGTGACTCACCGGACTGTGCACGTAGGGACGGCGAGCTTTCCGGGGCCACCGCTGAAGCGGCCTGAAACCCAACGATGGGTCCTGTAAACCGGGTTCCAGTGGCCGTTCCGAATCTAGACGGGAGTTACAACTGGCACGATAATGTATATACGTTTTCAGGTGAAGAGTGGAGCATGGATCGCGATTACAGCGACGAGTTCTCCTCCTGTCGGCGATGATCGGGTTCTATCGTCGATACCTGATCGTATTGATCCGATTTCTTCCGTTCGCAGTGACCTTCCTCCGTGACCGCCGTCGTTTCCTGCTGTTCGGTCCTCCCCGCAAGGTCGACTCGGACGTTCACCGCCGGCGGGCCGAAAGGCTCCGCGACGCGATGCTCGATCTCGGGCCGGCGTTCGTCAAGGTCGGACAGGTTCTTTCGACGCGGCCGGATATCGTCTCGCCGACGTACGCCGAGGTGCTCGGTAGCTTACAAAACGAAGTGCCTGAGGACGCGGGCGGCGACCCCCGCGCGGTCGTCGAGGAGGAACTCCGTGACGAGATCGACCTGTCGACGCTGAACCCCGTCGCTGGCGGCTCGCTTGCGTTCGTCTACACCGTCAGGTACGACGGAGAGCGGGTCGCGCTGAAGGTCCGTCGCCCCGGGTTACAATCCGTGATAGAGCGTGACCTCCGGATCATACGGAGACTGATCCCGTTCGTAAGCGTCTTCGCGGCGGAGCGTCACCGGTACTCGATCGAAAACGCCGCTGACGATTTCGAGGAGATCATCTTCGACGAGTTGGATTTCGACCGAGAGCGGGAGATGATGGTCGAGATCAGGGAGAACCTGTCCGACGACGGGGTGTACGTTCCGAACGTGTACCCGGAACTGTCGTCGGAGCGGATACTTGCAATGGAGTACGTTACCGGTCGCGATATCGCCGACGAGGACGCGTTCGAGGGCGTTGACGTCACTCCGTCGGAGATGGCTGTTCGGATCGCGACGGTCTATCTGAAGATGGGGCTCGTCGATGGAGTGTTTCATGCCGACCCACATCCGGGGAATCTGTCTATCACGGACGGCGGCCGGCTCGTGATCTACGATTTCGGGATGAGCGAGCGGCTACCGCCGCCCGTACAGGACGATATCGTGAACCTCTATCGGGCGCTCGTCCGTCGGGACGCCGACAGTCTGGTAGATTCGCTGATCGCTCTCGACATCCTCGACCCGACGGTCGACCGTGCCGAGGTCCGCCAGGTCCTCGAACTCATGATCCGGAACTTGGAGGGTCGCTCGGAGATCACGTGGCGACTTATCGTGACCGAACTCACGTCGATGCTCCACGATTTCCCGTTTCGGATCCCACCGGACGTAATGTTGCTCATCAGAGTGGGGACAGTCGGCGAAGGTGTTTGCCGTCAGCTGGACCCGGAGTTCGACTTCCTCGCGGTCATCCGTTCGTTCCTCGTCGAACAGGGACTCCTCCAGGACGAAATCGA